>NZ_FMIC01000002.1:5452159-6057955 GCF_900091625.1 Micromonospora peucetia | reverse complement strand
GACGCCCTGGCGGCGCACTGGACCGCCGGGGGGTGCGGCGAACGGCTGCACACCGAGCGGTTCCGGCCCACCGTCATCTCGCCCGGCGAGGGCGGCACCGTCACCTTCGCCCGCTCGGGCGTCACCGTCCAGGCCGACGGCGCCACCCCGCTGCTCGACGCCGGCGAGAACGCCGGGGTGCTGATGCCCTCGGGCTGCCGGATGGGCATCTGCTTCGGCTGCGTCCTGCCGCTGCGCCAGGGCGCGGTCCGGGACCTGCGCAACGGGGACCTGACCACGGCGGTGCCCGGGGACGGCGTCCGCATCCAGACCTGTGTGTCGGCCGCGGCCGGCCCCTGCGACATCGACCACTGACCGGGAGCACCTGACGTGACCACGATCCAGAACAAGCCCGTCAACCCGATCGCCCACCTCAGTGCCGAGGACATCGAGACCATCGGCAAGGAACTGGACGCGATCCGCGCCCGGGTGGTCGCCGACCGGGGCGAGCGGGACGCCGCGTACATCCGCAGGGTCATCTCGACGCAGCGCAAGCTGGAGGTGGGCAGCCGGGTGGTGCTGCTGTTCTCCCTGTTCCCGCCCGCCTGGATCGTCGGCACGGCCGGCCTGACCGTGGCCAAGATCCTGGAGAACATGGAGGTCGGCCACAACGTCCTGCACGGCCAGTGGGACTGGATGCGCGACCCGAAGATCCACTCCACCACCTGGGAGTGGGACCACGTCTCGCCGGCCGACCAGTGGAAGCACTCGCACAACGAGCTGCACCACACGTACACCAACGTCATCGGCAAGGACAACGACCTCGGCTACGGCATCATGCGGGTCGACGAGGACCAGCGGTGGCACCCGTTCCACCTGGGCCAGCCGCTGTGGAACTTCATCAACGCCTGCTTCTTCGAGTACGGCATCGCCGCGTACGACCTGGAGCTGGGGCGCAACCTGCGCAAGGGCCGGCACAAGAAGCCGGAGTTCCGGGCCCGCGCCAAGGCGGTCGGCCGCAAGATCCGCCGGCAGGTGCTCAAGGACTACGTGCTGCACCCGCTGCTGTCCGGACCGTCGTTCCTGCACACGCTCGCCGCCACCTTCACCGCCAACCTCCTGCGCAACCTGTGGAGCCACTCGGTGATCATGTGCGGGCACTTCCCGGAGGGCGTGGAGACCTTCTCCAGGCGTTCGATCGAGGGCGAGACCCGCGGCGACTGGTACCTGCGGCAGATGCTCGGCTCGGCCAACATCAGCGGCAGCCGGCTGATGCACATCATGACCGGCAACCTGTCGTACCAGATCGAGCACCACCTCTTCCCGGACCTGCCCAGCAACCGCTACCAGGAGGTCGCCCCCGAGGTGCGGGCGCTGTTCGACCGCTACGGGCTGAAGTACACCACCGGCTCACTGCCCCGGCAGGTCCTCTCCGCGTGGCGGAAGGTGTTCCGGCTCTCACTGCCGAACCGCAAGACGCCCCAGCGCGCCGACGACCGTCCCACCCCGGCCCTCGTGTCCGCGGGCGCCTGAGCCCGTCCCGGCGCCGCCGCCCGCGAAAACGCGCTGGGCGGCGGCGCCGACGTGTGCGTACAGTCGGGGGCATGGAGATCAGGCGTTTCTTTGCCGCCGCGGCCGCACGAGCTTCGCGCTCGTCGGTCGTCGCCGCCTGACCTCACCATCTCCCGCCGGCGACCGGAAACGGTCCGCCGGCTCTCTCGTCGCGTCAGCCCCGCCGGTCCCCGGCGGCGGACCTTCCGGTCGCTCCACCCGGAAAGGCCACCACCATGACGTACGACCCGATCAGCCGAACCTTCCTCGACTTCTTCCGTGAACGCGGCCACGAACTCGTGTCCGACGGCTCCCTGATCCCGCCGCCGGGCGACCCGGTGCTCTTCACCACCTCCGGGATGCACCCGCTGACCCCCTATCTGGAGGGGCGGCCCCACCCGCTGGGCCGACGGCTGGTGAACGTGCAGCGCTGCCTGCGCACCACCGACCTGGACGAGGTCGGCGACTGCACCCACCTGACCCTGTTCCGGATGCTGGGTTCCTGGTCGTTGGGCGACTACGACCTGCCGCGCAGCCTGCGCTGGGGCTACGAACTGCTGCGCGACGGCTTCGGCATCGACCACGACCGGATGCACGTGACGGTCTTCGGCGGCGACGAGCAGGTCGGCCCGGACGAGCCGTCGCTGCGTACCTGGAACGAGCTGGGCCTGCCCGTGGAGCTGACCGGGGCGGAGAACTGGTGGTCCAACGGCCCGACCGGGCCGTGCGGACCCGACACGGAGATCTTCGTCTGGACCGGCGACGGCCCGCCCCTGGGCACCCCCGGCACCGACAGCCGGTGGATGGAGGTCTGGAACCACGTCGGGATGCGCCACCACCGGCACCCCGACGGCCGGCTGTCGCCGCTGCGGCAGCCCAACGTGGACACCGGGATGGGTCTCGAACGGCTGGAGATGGTGCTGGGCGGGCACCGCTCGGTCTTCGAGGGTGCGGGTCTCGTGCCGTGGGTACGCGGCGTCTCCGGCGGGTGGGGTCTGCGGGACGGGTCGCTGCGCCTGGTCGCCGATCACCTGCGGGCGAGCGTGGTGGTCATCGGTGACGGCGTACGACCGTCGAACACCGGCCGCGGCTACGTGCTGCGCCGGCTGTTGCGCCGGGCGCTCACCACGCTGTGGCGCGACGACGCCTCCCGGACCCTGTCCGACCTGCCGACCGGCGCGGTGCGGCACACCCTCGACGGGTTTGGGCAGCCCGGCACCGTTGACGAGGTGCGCGACGTGTTCTCCGGCGAGGAGCGGCGGTTCCGGGAGTTGCTGCGGCGCGGGCGGCCGGTGGTCTCCCGACGCCGGTCCCGGGGGCCGCTGACCGACGAGGACTACCGGGACCTGCACGACACCCACGGGCTGCCGCGCGACCTCGTCGACGGACTGCTCGCCGAGGTGAGCTGACCCGGATTCTGGCGAGCGCCCGCCCGTGAGCGGCCGGAGCCGAGGGCCGAGGGCGAGGGCTGGGGGCAGGGGGCAGGGGCCGAGGGCCGGGGGCGAGGGCCGGGGGCAGGGGCGGAGGCCGGGGCCGAGGGCGAGGGCCGTCGTGTCTGACGGCCCTCGCCCCCGCCCGGGTGATCAGTGGCGGCGGTGGTCACGGCGTCGATGCCGGGTGGTTGCTGCTGCCCGGCGGTCCGGGAGCCGCGGGTCCCGGGCGGACAACGGGACCGCGCTGCTACCCGGCGTAGGTTTCGAACTCGGCGACCTTCGGCGCACCGGTCGAGCTGGTGATCCTGAAGGTGATCTTGGTTAGCGAGGTCGCGGCGAAGGTGATGACGCCCGCCCCGCTGCCGGCGGCCAGGACGGCGCCGTTGCCGTGGTTGACCACCTGCCAGGACCCGATGCTGCCCTGGGTGCCCGACGGCTCGCGGATGACGACCCTGGACACCGTGGTGGCGGAACCCCACTTGATCGAGATGTCGCCGGTCGCGCCGGCCGGTGACCAGTGGGTGCTCAGGTTGCCGTCCCGCACGTTGCCGTAGCTCGTGCCGCTGGCCTTGCTGGAGCCGTCGGAGCCGGCCCCGATGCTGAGGTTGGTCCCGCCGGGCTGGGTCGGTCCCGGTGTGGGGCTGGTGGGGCCCGGTGTGGGGCTGGTCGGCCCGGGCGTGGGGGTGGTCGGCGTCGGTGCGGGCGTCTGCGGCGAGCAGTTGCCGTCCGACTCCCGCAGACCCGTGTTGGCGCCGGCCGTCTGGCGGACGATGTCCGGCACGCAGTTGGCACCGTCGAGGCGGTAGGAGTACGGGATGCTGACGGTGGTGTTGGACTGCGGGTTGGGACCGGCGGGGTTGTTGTCGCCGCTGCGGCTGGACCAGGTCACGTTGTCGAAGGTGTTGCCGGCGACCTGCCAGTAGCCGGCCTCGCTGGTGTAGAAGGTGCCCAGGACGTCCTTGGAGTTCCGGAAGTAGTTGTTCTCCACCTTGGCTCTGGCCCCGGCCCGGGAGTTGATGCCGGACTCGCGCAGGCTCACGTAGGAGTTGTTGTAGATGTGAGCGACGCCGCCCCGCAGCAGGGGCGTGCGGGAGTCGATGTTCTCGTACAGGTTGTGGTGGAACGTGACGAAGCCGTTCGAGCGGTCGCTCTCACTGGACCCGATGAGGCCGCCACGGCCGGAGTTGCGCAGGATGCTGTAGGACAGCGTCACGTACTGGGTGTTGTCCTTCATGTCGAAGAGTCCGTCGAACCCCTCCGACTCCCCGCCCGAGGCCTCCAGGGTGGCGTGATCGACCCAGACGTTGCGGACGTTGCTCTCCATGCCGATGGCGTCGCCACCGTTGGACGTGGGCGAGCCCGACTTCTTGACGTTCCGGACGGTCACGTTCCGGATGATGATGTTGCTGGAATCGCGGATGTGGATGCCCAACTGGTCGAAGACGGCTCCGCTGCCGACCCCGATGATCGTGACGTTGCTGATCTGCTTGAGTTCGATCACGCCGTCGGCGGTGCTGCAGCTTCCTCCCGACACCTTGCTGGTGTTGCCGTGGTTGATGGTTCCCGTGACCTCGATGATGATCGGGGTGCTGCTACTGGCCCGACCGCACAGGGCCGCGTGGATCGCGGTCCCCGTGCTGGCCCGCACGGTCTGCCCGCCCGCGCCGCCGGTGGTCCCGCCGTTCTGGGTCGCGTAGCCGGTGGCGCTGCCGGCCGCTGCCGACGCCTCGGATGTCGGCAGGGCCGCCACCCCGATCGCGGCCCCGACGGCCGTCGTGGCCAGGGCCACCTTGAGCCGCAGTGCGACTGGTCGTCTCATCCTCGCCTCACCTTCGTCTTCGATCGCTGAGTGTTGTTGCCGCACACCGTTGGTCAGGTCGGCGGGCCGTCGAGGCTGCCGACCTTTCGCCTGCCGGCGAGCGGATCGTCTGGTCGACCCGGGCGTGGAAAGCGCTTTCCCGCAGAGAATAGGGAGACATCGATGGACATGGCAAGAACCTGTCCGAATTGCGGCGCAATGCCGTTTCGTATCCAATGCGGCAGCCCGAAGTTCTAGATGCCGCCGGTCCCCAGGGGCGGGATGCGAGGCGGTCAGCGCGGGTGCCGTAGCTGGTGGGCCGGCCGGCCGGCGGCAGGCGACGCGCCGGGGTTTGCAGACCCGGCCGGCGCACGCGGCTGCGGGTGGTGCGCCGGCCGCCCGGATCAGTCAGGATGACCTGCGCGAGGGCACCGCCGGGCCGCGCCGCGGCCGACGGCACGCCCGTCGGCGGAAGGAGACCCGTGTCGTCCAACCTGCTCTCCCGTCGCGACCTGCGCTTCCTGCTGCACGACTGGCTGGAGGTGACCCGGCTGACCGGGCGGCACCGCTACGCCGAGCACTCCCGGGAGACCTTCGACGCCGTGCTGGAACTCGCGGAGCGGGTGGCCACCGAGCGGTTCGCCCCGCACAACCGCGCCGCCGATCTCGCCGAGCCCACCTTCGACGGCCGTCGGGTACACACCATCGCGCAGGTCAAGCAGGCCCTCGACGTCTTCGCCGAGACCGGGCTGCTGGGCGCCGGCATGGACGCCTCGGTCGGCGGGATGCAGCTGCCACACGTCGTACGGGCCGCCTGCTTCGCCTGGTTCCAGGCCGCCAACGCCGGCACCTCGGCGTACCCGTTGCTGACCCTCGGCAACGCCAACCTGCTGCTGGCGCACGGCAGCCCCGAGCAGATCGACACCTGGGTCCGGCCGATGGTGCAGGGACGCTTCTTCGGCACCATGTGCCTGTCCGAGCCGCAGGCCGGCAGCTCGCTGGCCGACATCACCACCCGCGCGCAGCCGCAGGACGACGGGACGTACCGGCTGCACGGCACCAAGATGTGGATCTCCGGCGGCGACCACGAGCTGTCGGAGAACATCGTCCACCTGGTGCTCGCCCGGATCCCCGGCGGCCCGCCCGGGGTGAAGGGGATCTCGCTGTTCATCGTCCCGAAGGTGCTGCTGGGTGACGACGGCGCGCTCGGCGCCCGCAACGACGTCGTCCTGGTCGGCCTCAACCACAAGATGGGCTACCGGGGCACCACCAACACGCTGCTCAACTTCGGGGAGGGCGTGCACCGGCCCGGCGGGCGCCCCGGCGCGGTCGGCTACCTGGTCGGCGAGGCGCACCAGGGCCTTTCACAGATGTTCCACATGATGAACGAGGCGCGGATCGGGGTGGGCGCCGGCGCGACCGCCCTCGGCTACACCGGCTACCTGAAGTCCCTCACGTACGCCCGACAGCGAACGCAGGGTCGCCCATTGGCCGGCAAGGATCCGGCCACGCCGCAGGTGCCCATCG
Organism: Micromonospora peucetia; assembly: GCF_900091625.1. Lineage (NCBI taxonomy): Bacteria > Bacillati > Actinomycetota > Actinomycetes > Micromonosporales > Micromonosporaceae > Micromonospora > Micromonospora peucetia. The sequence continues at coordinate 6,051,667 of NZ_FMIC01000002.1, read as the reverse complement.
TCGCCCACCCCGACGTGCGACGGATGCTGCTGGCGCAGAAGAGCTACGTGGAAGGTGCCCTGGCGCTGGTCCTCTACTGCGGCCGGCTGCTCGACGAGGAGAAGACGGCACCGGAGGCGGCGGACCGGGAGCGGGCCCGCCTGCTGCTGGACGTGCTCACCCCGATCGCGAAGAGCTGGCCGTCGCAGTGGTGCCTGGCCGCCAACGACCTGGCCATCCAGGTGCACGGCGGCTCCGGCTACACCCGGGACCACGACGTCGAGCAGCACTGGCGGGACAACCGGCTCAACCCGATCCACGAGGGCACCCACGGCATCCAGGCGTTGGACCTGCTGGGACGCAAGGTCACCATGCGGGGCGGGGCGGGGCTCGCGCTGCTGGTGGAGACGGCCCGGGCCACGGTCACCCGCGCGTGGAAGGCCGGGGGTGAGGTCGCCGAGCTGGCCGCGTCGCTCGGCGCCGCCCTGGACCGGGTCTCCCTGGTCACCCGGCGGCTGTGGAGCACCGGCGACCCGGACGTGGCGCTGGCCAACGCGAGCGTCTACCTGGAGGCGGTCGGCCATGTCGTGATCGCCTGGATATGGCTGGAGCAGGTGCTCGTCGTCGAGGCGACCGGCGGCCCCGGCGACGGCCCGGACGCCGACCTGCACGCCGGCAAGCGGCAGGCCGCCCGGTACTTCTTCCGCCACGAACTGCCCCGTACCGGCCCGCAGTTCGACCTGTTGGACAGCCTCGACCGGACCATCCTGGAGATGCGCGACGACTGGTTCTGACCGACCGCCCGCAGCCGGGCGCTGTCAGCGGTCGGCGAGCAGCCGGTCGCGGACCTCGCGGCGCAGGACCTTGCCGATCTGGGAGCGGGGCAGATCCTCGACGACGACCACCCGGCGGGGCACCTTGTATCCGGTCAGATGCCGCCGGCACGCCGCCCGGATGCTCGCCTCGTCGAGGTCGGAGCCGTCGTCCAGGACGACCGCCGCCACCACCTCTTCGCCGCCGTGCTCGCCGGGCAGGCCGACCGCCGCGGCGTCGTGGACACCGGGAACCTGGCGCAGCGCGTCCTCCACCTCCGACGGGTAGACGTTGAACCCGCCGGTGATGATCAGCTCCTTGATCCGGTCTACCACGCTGACGAAGCCGTCGGCGTCGGTCACCACGATGTCCCCGGTACGTAGCCAGCCGTCGGGCAGCAGCACCGCCGCCGTCTCCGCCGGGCGGTTCCAGTAGCCGGTGAACACCTGCGGTCCCCGGATCAGCAGCTCGCCCGCCTCGCCCGGCTCCCGGTCGCGCGACGGGTCCTCGGGGTCGACGATGCGGATGTCGGTGGACGGGAAGGGCACGCCGACGGTGCCCGGCCGGCGGGCGGGGGAGACCGGGTTGCCGAGCGCGACGGGCGAGGTCTCGGTCATGCCGTAGCCCTCGACGAGCAGCCCGCCGGTGACCGACTCCCACAGCTCGACCGTCGCCGGGGGCAGCGCCATGGCGCCGGAGATGGCGTACCGGGCCGAGGAGAGGTCCACCCCGCGTTCCCGGGCGGCCAGGGCCAGCTTCTCGTAGATCGGCGGTACGGCGGGCAGGAAGGTCGGCGGGCGGCGGCGTACCGCCTCCAGGGTCTGCTCCAGGTCGAAGCGGGGGAAGAGCACCAGCGTGGCGCCGATGCTCACCGAGAAGGTCAGGCAGAGCGTCAGCCCGTACGCGTGGAACAGCGGCAGCACCGCGTACACCGTCTCCTCGCCGTCGCGCAGGCCGGGCACCCAGGCGCGGCCCTGCGCCGCGTTGGTCCGCAGGTTGCGGTGGGTCAGGATCGCGCCCTTCGGCGTGCCGGTGGTGCCGCCCGTGTACTGCAACAGCGCCGTGTCGTCCGGTCCGGGGGCGGGATGGTCGGCAGCGAGGGGCCCGGCGGCGGCGACCAGCCGCTCCCAGGACAGCGCCCCCGGCGCGGGCCCGGTCATCGCCGCGCGGGTGGCCCGCGCCCGGGCCAGCGGCAGCCGCAGCGCCAGGCGCTTGCGCCGGGGCAGCGCCCGGGTGAGGTCCACGGCGACCACCGTCTCGACGGCGGTCGCGTCGGTGGTGTCGCGTACGAGGGGGGCGATCTTGTCCCAGACGATCGCGACGCGGGCGCCGTGGTCGGCGAGTTGGTGGGTGAGCTCCCCGGCGGTGTAGAGCGGGTTGTGCTCCACCACCACCGCGCCGAGTCGCAGCGCGGCGTAGAAGGCGACGACGTGCTGCGGGCAGTTGGGCAGCACCAGCGCCACCCGGTCGCCCCGGCCGACGCCGAGCCGGCGCAGTGCCTCGGCGGCCCGGCCCACCTGGTCGTCCAGGTCGGCGTACGTGGTGGTGGCGCCGAAGAAGTCCAGGGCGACCCGGGGGCCGAACCGGCGGGCGGCGTCGCGCAGCAGGTCGACCAGCGATTCGTCAGACGGCGTGACGGTCGCCGGCACGCCCGGGGCGTAGCTGCGCAGCCAGGGCCGCTCCGCACTCAGGTCCATGTCTCTCCTCCGCCCGTGGCGCACCGTCGTCCTACCTAACGGTAACCTACGGTCGCGTAGGTAGCGGCGGGGTCCCCCGCCCGACCGGCGGAAGACGGGTCGCGGCGATGGCCCACGGCCGGCTGGTCGCCTACCCGGCCGACGGGCGCCCGTTCGCGACCTACGAGGAGAGTTTGCCGCCGCGCTCGACGTCAGCGGTGCCCGGCCGAACGGCGCACCGTCTGCCGGCCCTTGACCACCCCCATGACGACGACCACGACCAGCGCCACCACACCGATGATCACCAGCCAGCGGACCGCCTCCAGGAGCAGCCCGAGCAGGACGAGCGCGCCGGCGACGACACCGACGACCCAGAGTACGGCTCGCATGTCCACCCTCCCGTGGTTCCGGCCGCGACGCGCGGCCTACCCGTCCGCCTTCCCGGCCCGCACCCGGCCATGCCGCCACGACCGGCGAAGTCCTCGGCGCGTCGCGCCGGTGGCAGTGCCACCGGACACTCTCCTTGCACACCACCGTCGAGGTCGGGGCCGCCGCGTCGGCCAGCACCGCGTCCAGCGCCGCCCGGAAGTCGGCGGTACGGGTGTACGCCGCGTACGCCCGGAAGGCGGCGACGGCCCACCGGCTGGCCGGCTCGTCGGCGCTGGCCGGGCTGGGCCGCCGGCCGCCGAGGCGCATGAAGCGGAAAGTGCGCCCCGACCTTCCGGCCCGACGAGGCCGATGCGCTCGACTGGCTGGCGTTCGAACAGGCCGGCGTCGTCACCACAGCCCAGACGTCCGGTGCTGGGCGGCCGAATCGCCGCCGGTTGGCGGCCGGCAGGATAGATCTTGGACAGTTACCGTCCTCCGGGAACGACAACTGTCCAAGATCTCGGGTCGATGTCGGCGGCAACTTCCCCAACTGGTCGTACTGCCGCCGGGCGTCTGGCCGGCGCACGAACACGCCCAGCGCACGGCCTGCGGGCCACCCGCCCCGCGTCCGTTGCGGTGGAATCGTAAGGGGCCCGGGGCGGGCGGTCAGGGGGCAGAGCATGGGCGTCGGCCAGTGCGGGAAGCGCCGCTCCAGATCAGCCGGCGGCGGGCCGCCGTTCAGTTCGGCGGCCTCGGCGTCCAGGGTCGCCAGGTGGACCAGCAGGGCTGTCCGGTTCCCGCGCTCTCGACCAGGAGGCGCAGCTTCCGGCGTCAGCGCTGGGCGACGTAGACGGTGTTGGCCGACTCCCCGCCGGTCAGCGGGTTGGCGAACGGGACGACGTGCGTCCGCGCGGTCCGGAACACCGCGGCGAGGGTCGCCTCGAAGTCGGGATCGGGCGGGTCGTCCGACCAGAGGGCGAACACCCCGTCCGGGTGCAGGTGGGCGGCGAGGCGGCGCAGTCCGTCGGGGGTGTAGAAGGCGGCGTGGCCGGGGTGCAGCACGTTGCGCGGCGAGTGGTCCACGTCGAGCAGCACGGCGTGGAACCGCCGCGCCGGGTCCTGCGGGTCGAAGCCGGTGCCGTCGGCGACGGCGGCGAAGAAGTCGGCGCGCACGAACCGGGTACGCGGGTCCGCGGCCAGCCCGGCGGCGAAGGGCAGCAACTCCCGGCGATGCCAGTCGATGACGTCCTCGATCGCCTCCACCACCAGCAGCGAGGCGACCCGGTCGTCCTCGAGGGCGGTGCGGGCGGTGTAGCCGAGGCCGAGGCCGCCGACGACCACGTCGAGCCCCTGCCCGGCCAGCGGGGCCAGGCCCAGTCGGGCCAGCTCGATCTCCGCGACGGGGAAGAGGCTGGACATCAGGAACTCGTCGTCGAGCTTGACCTCGTACACCTCGACGCCGAGCGACGGGTCGCGGCGCCGGCGCAGGCTGATGAGGCCGATCGGGGTCTCCCGCCAGGCCAGTTCCTCGAATCGCACGCCCACGGGCCCGGATGCTACCCGCAGGCGTTGCGGGCCCCGGCCGCCGGCACGCGCATTCCTGCCGCGCTGCCGGGTATGCGTGCCTGTCGAGGGCCCCGGCCGGGGCCGGGCAGGGAGGACGCACAGTGGCGGACATGCTGGCCGGACGGCTGCACCTGGCGGAGCGGGCGCTGCGGATGGAGTCGGTGCCGGTGCCCGAGCCGGCGAGCGGGCAGGTGCGCATCAGGGTCGAGGCGGCCGGGGTCTGCCTCTCCGACGTGCACCTGATCGACGGCATCCTCACCCCGCTCTACCTGCCCGGCGACGTGGTGACGCTGGGGCACGAGGTCGCCGGGGTCGTTGACGCGTTCGGCGACGACGTCGAGGGCTGGGAACCCGGCCAGCGGGTGCTGCTCCAGGCGGGGGAGCGGGACCGGCGCGGCACGGTGCTGACCCGGGGCGTCGACTACGACGGCGGTTGGGCCGAGTACGCCGTGGCCAGCCAGGACACGTTGGTGCCGATCCCGGACGACCTGCCCTTCGAGCAGGCCTGCATCATCCCCGACGCGGTCTCCACCCCCTGGGCGGCGGTGACGGACACCGCGCGGACCCGCCCCGGCGAGGCGGTCGGGGTGTGGGGCGTGGGCGGCCTGGGCGCACACGCCGTGCAGCTGCTGCGCCTGGTCGGCGCGGCCCCGGTGATCGCGGTGGAGCCGCTGGCGGCGGCACGGGACCGGGCGGTGGCCCTGGGGGCCGACGCGGTGCTCGACCCGGCCGACCCCGCGTTCCGCGACGCCGTGCTGGAATTGACGGGCGGGCGGGGGCTGGACGTGGCGTTCGACTTCGCCGGGGTGACCGCCGTACGGGAACAGGCGTTGGCCGTGCTCGGGCGTCGGGGCCGGTTGGTGCTGGCGGGCATCGCCAACAAACCGGTCACCATCGCGTCGGACAGCCCGTTCAACTACTTCCAGCAGGCGGTGCTCGGCCACTACGGCTCCGAGTCCGAGCACGTCGAGCAGTTGGTGTCCCTGGTCCGGCAGGGGCGGCTCGACCTGTCGGCGTCGATCAGCGACGTGTTGCCGCTGGCCGACGCGGAGGAGGCGGTACGGCGGGTGCACGCCAAGCAGGGCAACCCGATCCGACTGATCCTGCGCCCGTGACCTGCCGCCGCGACGCAGGGTCCTCGGGGCATCGACGGAACGCTTATCCTGTGCCCCGACCGCCCCACCGGAAGGGACCCCATGCCGTCGCGGCAGGACCAGCTGCACTCGTACCAGTTCACCGTCCAGCGGGCGGTCGCCGCCCTGGTCATGCGGGAGACCGACCCGGTGCAGTCGCCGTTCCGGCGGCTGGCCGGCGCTGGCCTGGCCAGCGTGCTGGTCGCCGCCATCGGCCTGGGCGGCTTCGCCCTCTACGGCCTCTTCACCGGGGGCGGCGGCAAGACATGGCGCGACCCGGGCGCGGTGATCGTGGAGAAGGAGTCCGGCGCCCGGTTCGTCTTCCGGGAGCAGAAGCTGCACCCGGTGCTCAACTACGCGTCGGCCCTGCTGATCATCGGCGCGGAGCGGCCGAAGACGGTGCTGGTCTCCCGTCGGGCCATCGACGGGGTGCCGCGCGGGCTGCCGCTGGGCATCGCCGACGCCCCCGACTCGCTGCCGGCCAGCGGTCGGCTGTCCACCACGCCGTGGACGGTCTGCTCCGTGGCCGCCGCCGAGGCCGACCGGTCGGTGCCCCGCTCGGCGCTGCTGATCGGCGTGACCGCCGGTGGGGGCCGGGCACTGGGCGAGGACGCGCTGCTGCTGCGTGACCCCGACGGCGGGCTGCACCTCGTCTGGCACCAGCGTCGCTACCTGGTGCGTGATCCCAACCGGGTGCTGGCCGCCCTGGCGGCCACCCGGGCCCGCGCGGTGCCGGTGGCCCCGGCCCTGCTCAACAGCCTGCCCGCGGGCGCCGACCTCGCCCCGCTGGCCCTGCCCGCGCAGGGGGAACGCTCCGCGCGGGTGTCCGGGGCGCGGGTCGGCGACGTCTACCTGGTGCGCAACTCCGGCGGTGGCCGGCAGTACGCGGTCGCGCTGCGCGACGGCCTGGCCGGCATCACCGAGTTGCAGGCTGGCCTGCTGCTGGCCCGCACCGGCCAGGGCGAACCGGAACCGATCACGCTCGGGCGGTTCGCGGCGCTGCCGAAGCTGCCCGACCTGGCCCCGACCGGGCCGACCGCCCCACCGACCGCACCGCCCCGGCTGGCCGTCGCCGACGGGGCGGGACTGTGCGCGCGGGTCGGCGACGACGGCGGCGTCGCGGAGGTCCGGCTCGACGTCCGGCTGCCCGACCTGGCCGCCGCGCCGCGTACCGCCCCGACGGCCGGGGGCGGCGTGCGCGCCGACCACGTCGTGGTGCAGCCAGGCCGGGGAGCGGTGGTCGAGGCTGCCGCGGCGCCCGGCGCGTCCGGCGGCTCGGTCTCCGTGGTCACCGACCTGGGCCGGCGGTACGTGCTGGCCGGCGGTGAGGTGCTCGGGATGCTCGGCTACCGCGACGTCCGGCCGGTGCGGCTGCCGGCCAGCCTGGTCGCCCTGGTGCCCGCCGGCGCCACGCTCGACCCGGCGGCTGCGCGGGTCGTCGCCGCCCCCGCCTGAGCGGCCCGGTCCGGGCCCCGCGACCCCGATGGGGCGGCACCGGCGGCCAGCACCGGCGGCCAGCACCGGCGGCCAGCACCGGCGGCCAGCACCGGCAGCCGGCACCGGCGGCGCTGGCGGCTCGGGCTCAGCCGACGGCTGGGCTCAGCCGGCGGGGGAGGCTCAGTCGGCGGGGCGACGCAGCACGGTGACGGCGAAGTCGGCGTCGTCGCGCCACGGGCGCAGATCCCAGGTGGCGAAGCGGTGCTCCAGCCGCAGGCCGGCGGCGAGGGTGTCGGCGTCGAACCCGGTCAGCGGGTAGCCCCGGTCGGTGCCGAAGCCGACCGCCAGCACGCCGTCGGGGCGCAGGTGGGCGGCGATCCGGCGGAGCACCTCCGGCTCGGTGCCGGGGGCGACGAAGGCCAGCACGTTGCCGGCGACGACCGCCGCGTCGAAGGGTTCCGGCTCGCCGTCCGCCGCCAGGTCCAGCTCGGCCAGGTCGGCGACCAGCCAGCGGGGGCCCGGGTGGTCGGCGCGGGCGGCCTCCACCAGCGCCGGGTCGGCGTCCACCCCGACCACGGTGTGGCCCCGGGCGGCCAGCGCCGCGCCCACCCGGCCGGTGCCGCAGCCGGCGTCGAGGATCCGGGACCCGGGCGGGACGATCGCGTCCAGCAGCCGGGCCTCGCCGGCCAGGTCGGCCCCCTCGGCGGCCAGCCGGCGGAACCGGTCGATGTACCACTGCGAGTGCTCCGGACCGGTCTCGGTCTGCCATCGGGTCGGGTTTCCCATGCCGTCACCGTAGCCGGGTTCCCAACGGTCCCGCGGCGGTGGGGCGGACGGCGGGAACGCCCCTGTCGGCGACTCGGGCCGGCGAAGCCGTGCCTGGTCAGGCCGGCACGACGTCGCCGCGTGGACGTCCTGCCGACGAGCCGTCAGGCTGGGCCGACGGGTCGATGACCCAGTGGTTGGTGCGGAAGAGGCGTCCGCCGAAGGCCGTCTGCTCCGCACCGACGAAGGCGAATCCGCCCGATCGGCAGATGGCGTTCGACGCGGCATTGGTCGTGGCCGGGAAGGCGTGGATGGGACCCCATCGGCCGTCCGCCCGGGCCAGGTCGAGCACCGCACGGACGGCTCTTCCCGCCAGGCCTCTGCCCTGGAACTCCGGGGCGACCATCCAGCCGATCTCGGAGATTCCCGCGTGGGAGTACAACGTCACCGTCCCGGCCACCTGCGCGGCGCCGCCGGGGATGATCATTTTGATCCAGGCGCTGCCGTCCCGGACGGTTTCGAGGTCCCGCCGAAGCTGGGCGGCTACGCGCTCACGCGGCTGCGGGCCGCCCAGCTCTGCCATCACGGCCGGATCGCAGCGCATCCGCACGTACGCGTCGAGGTCGCCCGGCTCCACGTCGCGTAGCACGTCGACAGCGGGCGGGGCCGCGGTGGGCGGGTCGCCGACGACCGCGTCAGGGGAGACATCCACCCGGCACATCCTCGGTCAGCGCCCACCGTGCGGCAACCCCGCCCGGCTCAGCCCTTTTCCGCACCGCTGGTGAGCCCCTCGGTGAGCAGGCGTTCGCTGGCGAAGAAGAGGATCACGATGGGCAGGGTGAGGAGCACCGAACCAGCCATCAGCACCGTCTTCGGCACCTCCACCCCGTCCGACAGTTGCGCCAACCCCAGCGACACCGTCCACCGGTGCGGCTTGTCGACCAGGAAGAGCAGGGCGAAGAGGAACTCGTTCCAGGCGATCATGAAGGCGTACAGGGCGACGGCCATGATCGACGGCGCGGCGAGGGGGAGGCTGACCCGGCGGATGATGCCGAGCCGCCCGGCGCCGTCGATCGCGGCCGACTCCTCCAGGCTGACCGGGATCGTCTCGAAGTAGTTGCGCAGCATGTAGACCGAGACCGGCAGGGTCTGCGAGATGTAGACCAGCACCAGGCCGAGCAGCGAGCCGCGCAGCCCGGCGCGGGTGAAGACCACGAAGAGCGGGATCGCGATGACGATCGACGGGAACAGGTAGACCGCCAGGAAGAGGAAGTCGACCTGCCGCCGGCCGAAGAACCGCAGCCGGGCGACCGCGTACGCGCCGGGGATCGCCACGGCCAGGGTGAGCAGGGTCGCCGTGACGGCGACCAGGCCGCTGTTGCGCATGAGGGTGAGGAAGCCCTGGCCGCCGTCGTCGACGGCCCGGACCACCTCGGCGTACGTGTCGAAGGTCAGCTCGCTGAGGCCCACGACCAGCGAGCCGGGGTCGAGCAGCAGCCGCTCGATCGGGCGCACCGAGAGCACCAGCATGTAGTAGAAGGGGAAGACGGTGACCAGCAGGAACGCGGCGATCACCAGCCGGCGCAGCCAGCGCAGGCCCACCGTCTCGATCCGGTCCCGGTCCATCAGCCGTCCCTCCGTCCGCCGAAGAAGCGCAGGTACACCAGCACGAACACGATGAGCACCACGGCGAGTACGACCGCCTGCGCCGCCGCCGCGCCGACGTCGGTACGCGCGGTCAGGAACTCGTAGACCCGGACGCTGACCACCTCGGTGCCGGCGGCCCCGCCGGTGAGCAGGTAGACGTCGTCGAACTTGTTGAACGTCATGATGAACCGCAGCACGCCCAGCAGACCGATCACCGGCAACAGTTGCGGCAGCAGGATGTGCCGGAACCGCTGGGTGGGGGTGGCCCCGTCGACCCGGGCCGCCTCCTCCAGCTCACCGGGGACCGCCTGGAGCCGGGCGAGCAGGAACAGGAAGGCGAACGGGAAGTAGCGCCACGCCTCGAAGGCGATGACCGTGGCCAGGGCGGTCGACTCCTGGGACAGGAACGGCACCGGGGTGTCCCAGCCGAGGAACCGGCGGCCCCAGTCGTTGACGATGCCGAGCTGCGGGTCGAGCATCACCTGCCAGACGAAGGTGACCGCGACCACCGGCGCCACGTACGGCAGCAGCATCGACGCGCGCACCAGGGTGCGACCCCGGAACGGCCGGCGGACGACCAGCGCCGCCACCAGGCCGAGCAGGATCGAGCCGGCGGTGCTGGACACGCTGTAGACCAGGGTGGTCCAGAGCGTGTCGGCGAAGCCGGGGGTGTTCAGCACCCGCTCGACGTTGTCCATGGTGAGTTCGCCGAACAGCCCGGTGCGGCGCAGTGTGGCCAGGCGGACCCGCTGGAAGGCCAGCACGACGGTCCAGACGATGGGTATGCCGATCACGGCGATCACGACGAGCAGGGTCGGGGCGACCAGCGCGAGCCCGGCGCGGGACTCGCGCCGGCGCAGGGTCGGCGGTCTGCGGCGGCGGGCCGGGGCCGGTCGCTCCCGGGCGGGGGAGCGGTCGGTGCCCGGTGGGGCGGTGGTCAATTGACGCCCGCCTTGATCGCCTCGACGTCCTTCTTCGCCCGCCGGGCGGCCGAGGCGGCGTCGGTCTTGCCGGCGACCACGTCGGTCAGCGCCTTGGGCACCGGCAGCTCGCCGAGGATCGCGCCGACGAGCTTGCCCTGGCCCTGGGTGAGGCCCCAGCGCCGGAAGGTGTCGGGGCTGCCGCGCAGGCCGGCGAGCACCTCGTCGCCGTAGACCTCGGCGAGTGGCTTGCGGGTGTCGACCCCGGCCTGGCTGGCGTTCCATGCGGTGAGGAACTTCTCCGGCTCGACCGCGGTGCCCCTGCGGACGGGGAAGCGGCCCTCGGGGGACATGCCGAACCAGTGCGGGTACGCGTCGCCGAGCAGGTGCTCCACGAAGGACGTCGCCGGTTCGGTGGCGGCGCCGTCGAGCACCGCCCAGGAGTTGATCTCGCCGTACTGGGCCGGCGCGGTGCCGTTCGGGCCCTTGAGCGCGGTGACGAAGCCGCTGTTCTTCGCCAGGAACGCCGGGTCGGCCTGGCACTGCGGGCAGGTCGGCTTGGCGTCGTTCCGCAGGCCGGCCAGCTCGTCGAGGATGAACGGCGACCAGACCAGCATGGCCGCCCTGCCGGCGAAGTAGGTGGCCCGGGTGGTGTCGACGTCCTGCGCGCCCCGGACCGAGCTGGTGCGCATCAGGTCGCCGTAGAACCGGAACGCCTCGACGCACTCCGGGGAGTCCAGCCGTACGGCCCCGGAGTCGTCGGTGAGCTGGCAGTTGTTGGCCAGCGCCAGGTGTTCGAAGGACTGCTGGGTGAACACGTCGCCGGGGGCGGTGGCGGCGGTGATGCCGGCGACGCCGCCGGTGTTGAGTCTCGTCGCGGCGGCGGCGATCCTCTCGTACGTGTCGGGGGCGGGCAGCCCGGCGGCGGCGAACAGGTCCTTGCGGTAGACGAGCAGTTGGCCCCAGCCGTCGCTGGGCACGGCGAGCTGCTTCCCGTCGTCGGCGGTCAGTTCCAGGGCCCGCGGCGAGAAGGTCTGCCGGCCGAGTTTCTCGACGACCTCCGCGTTCGCCGAGGGGTGCAGCAGTTCGTTGCCGGCGAGGGTGCGGACGCCGGCGAGCGGCACCGAGCCGACCACGTCGGGCAACTCGCCGGCGGCGGCGCTGGAGGCGATCAGGGCGGGAAACTGGTCCTCGTTGACGGTGACCAGGTCGACGGCGATGCCGGTGCTGGCGGTGAAGTCCGCGATGATCGCCTTGGTGGCGGTGACCCGGTCGGCCACGTCCTCCAGGCTCCACACGGTGATTTTCCTGCTGTTGCTGTTGGATCCGTCGTCGCCGCAGGCCAGCAGGCCGGCCCCGGTGACTGCGAGGATCAGGGTGGCGGCGAGTATCCGCATCGGAGGTGCTGACATCGGTGGCACTCCTCTCGAAGGGTATAGAAGGGATTCAACGCCTTCGATAGATCAATTACAAGACATATGCCGATTTTTTGCCTACGATGGAGCCCAGTGCTACCGGGATGTGACTCATGGTCAACTGGGTTGTCTCACTCGCCGGGCCCCGACGGATCAGCCTCGAGCCCTGCCCCCGGGATCCGCTCGGCCCCGGCCAGGTCCGGATCCGCACCTGCTACTCCGGCATCTCGGCCGGCACGGAACTCACCCTCTACCGGGGCAGCAATCCCCGGCTGAGCAAGGACTGGGACGACATCAGCCGGATGTTCGTGCCCCGACAGACCTCCGTGCCGTACCCGCTGGTGGGCTTCGGCTACGAGGAGGTCGGCGAGATCGCCGAGGTCGCGCCCGATGTGGCCGACCGGCGGGCCGGGCAGGTCGTCTGGGGCATCTGGGGGCACCGCGCCGAGGCGGTCGTGCCCGCCGACACGGTGCATCCGCTACCCGTCGGGCTGGACCCGCTCGCGGCGGTCTTCGCCCGTCCCGGGGCGGTCGCCCTCACCGCGGTGCTCGCCGGCGACCTGCATCTGGGCGACTGGGTCGCGGTCTTCGGGCAGGGCGTCATCGGGCTGCTCGCCACCCGGCTCGCCGCCCTCTCCGGCGCGCGGGTGGTCGCCGTCGACCGGGTGCCCGCCCGGCTGGCGCACGCCGGCCGACTCGGCGCCCGCCTCGGCGTCGACGCGGGCACCGAGTCGGCTGCGGCCGTGCTGCGCCGGGCCACCGGCGGCCGGGGCGCGGACGTCTGCCTGGAACTGTCCGGGGCGTACCCGGCGCTGCACGAGGCGATCCGCTCCACCGCCCACGCCGGCCGCGTCGTGGCCGCCGGCTTCTACCAGGGGCAGGCCGACGGGCTCGGCCTCGGTGAGGAGTTCCACCACAACCGGATCCAGCTGGTGGCGGCCCAGGTGTCCGGGCCGACCCCGGCACCCGGCATGGCCGGCCGGTGGACCGGGGCCCGCGTCGCACACACCTTCATGGACCTGGTGGCCGAGGGCAGCGTCGACCCGCTGCCGCTGGTGAGCCACGTCGTCGACGCGAGCGCGGTGGCCGACGCGCTGGCGCTGCTCGACCGCGGTGCGGATGACGTCCTTCAAGTGGTGCTGAGGTTCTGATGACGATTCCACTGGCCTGTCAGGAGCAACTCCTGCCGGGCACCGACCTGATCCGGAAGTACGCGCTCGCCACCGCGCTCGGCTACGACGCCGTCGAGCTGCGCGGCCGGGGCGACCTCGACCTCGCCCGCCGGCTGCCCGAGCTGCGCCGGGCCCGCGCCGCCGGGGTGGTCATGCCCACCGTCTGCGTGGAGATGGACCACTTCATCGGCGACTTCGACCCCGAGCGCTCCCGCGACGCGGTGCGCAACCTGCGTTCCCAGCTCTCGGTGATCGCCGAACTCGGCGGCGTCGGCGCGATGACCCCGGCGGCGTGGGGGATGTTCTCCCGGCGGCTGCCTCCGTTCGAGCCGCCCCGCTCCCCGGCCGGCGACCGGCGGGTGCTCGTCGACGCCCTGGGCGAGCTGGGGGAACACGCCCGCGCCGAGGGGGTCACCCTTTTCCTGGAACCGCTCAACCGGTACGAGGACCACATGGTCAACCGGCTCGACGACGCCGTCGCCCTCTGCGCGAGCGTCGGGCTGCCCTCCGTGCGGGTGGTGGCGGACACGTTCCACATGAACATCGAGGAGGACGACGTGCACCGGGCGCTGCGCGCCGCCGCGCCGTACCTCGGTCATGTGCAGGTCAGCGACTCCAACCGGCTCCAGCCCGGCGCCGGTCACCTCGACTGGCCGGCGCTGGTGCGCACCCTTCTGGAGATCGACTACCGGGGCTGGCTGGCGCTGGAGTGCCGGCTGCGCGGCGACCCCGTACGCGCCCTGCACCAGGCCGCCACCGTGCTGCGGCACGCGCTGCCAAGGCAGGCGGCGGCATGAGCACCGGGACCACCGACGGGCCGCCCGCCGGCACCACCCAGGGCGGAGCCCGGGACGCCGCCGCCCTGCGCCGGCTCGCCGTCGCCACCCTCGAGGCCAACTGGGAGCACGACCACACCGTGCCCTCGCGCACCCTCTACCCGCACCAGTGGAGCTGGGACTCGGCGTTCATCGCGGTCGGCTGGTCCCACGTCCGCCCCGACCGCGCCTGGCGTGAGCTGGCAAGCCTGTTCCGGGCCCAGTGGGTCGACGGGCGGGTGCCGCACATCGTGTTCAACCCGGCGCTGCGCGTCGGCTCGTACTTCCCGGGGCCCGAGTTCTGGGACTCGGCGCTCGCCGAGGGCGCACCGGCCGCCGCCACCTCCGGGCTGATCCAACCGCCGGTGCACGCGCCCGCCGCCTGGCTGGCGTACCGGCGGTTTCCCTCGGCGGCCGGGCGGGCGGCGCTGTGCCGGCTCTATCCCCGGCTGGTGGCCCAGCAGCGCTACCTCGCCACCTGCCGGGACGTCGGCGGGGGCGGGCTGGCCTGCGTCGTGCACCCGTGGGAGTCCGGGCTGGACAACAGCCCCGCCTGGGACGCGCCAATGGCGGCGGTGCCCGCCGACGTGGCCGTCATGCGCGCGTACCGCCGACACGACACCGCGCACGCCGCCGCCGCGCACCGCCCCACGGACCTCGACTACGCGCGCTACGTGGCGATCGTGGCGTCCTACCGCGAGCGCCGCTACCGCGACGAGGACCTCGCCACCCGCCACCCGTTCCTGGTGGAGTGCCCGCTGTTCAACGCGGCGATGGGCGCCGCGGAGCACGCCCTCGCCCGGATCGCGCCGCTGGCCGGCGCCGACCCCGGCCCGCACCGGGAGCGCGCCGCGCGGGTCACCGAGGCCCTGGTGCGCCGGCTGTACGACCCGACGACCGGCACCTTCCACCCCCGGGACCTGCGCACCGACCGCCTCGTGCCGGCCCGGACGGTGCTCGGCCTTGCCCCGCTGATCCTGCCCGACCTGCCCGTCCGGCAGGTGTCGGCGCTGGTCACCGAGGCCTGCTCGGCGCGTTTCGGGCTGGCCGCCCGGATGGACCGGCCGCTGCCCAGCCACGACCGCACCGCGCCGGACTTCGAGCCGCTGCGCTACTGGCGCGGGCCGAGCTGGATGAACATCAACTGGCTGGTGCGCCGAGGGCTGCTGCGCCACGGCCGCCCCGACCTGGCCGCCGGCCTGCGCGACTCGATGATCGAGCTGGTGGCCCGCTCCGGCTGCCACGAGTACTTCCACCCCGACACCGGCGCCGGGCTCGGCTCGCCGGCGTTCGGCTGGACCGCCGCGCTGCTGCTCGACGTCCTCGCCGACGACCCGGCCGGCTGAGCTCCGCCGAGCCGCCCCCGGTCAGCCGGCCGGGATCAGCTCCCGCAACAGCAGTTCCCTCCTGCTCCCGCTCGGCGGCGACTTCAGCGCGGGACGGAGGCGGTCGGCCATGCGGCGGGCCAGCCCTATCCAGGCCAGGGCGAACATCAGCGTGGGCCCGACGATCCAGTTCAGCACCAGCGAGGAGACCAGCAGCCGCCGGTCGCCGGTGACGGCGTCGAGACGGTCGTAGCGGACCTTGGCCAGCACGTCGATCCGGCGGCCCGGGGACGCGGGATCGCCCGGCTGCTGCTCGACAGGCTGATCGGTTGGCAGACGACCTCCCCGGGGGGAGTTCGTTTGCCGGCATCGGGGGCGGGTATGCGCGGGGCCGGTGACGACAGGAGGCGCCCGTGCGGTTTCCCCTATTCGTCGACGCGGTGTCCCGCCACGCCGGCCTGCCCGCCGCGCAGGCCGCCACGATCGCCCGCGCCGTGTTGCAGACCATGGTGGAACGGATGAGCGGCGGTACGGCCGGTCATCTCCCCGACGAACTGGACGGCTACCTGGCGGGGCCCGGCGCCGACGGTCCGGCGACCGCGTTCGGCCCGGCGGACTTCGTGCGTCGGGTGGGGGAGCGGGCCGGGGTGGACGAGGCCACCGCCCGAACGGGAACCGGCGCCGTCTTCGCCACCCTGCGGGAGGCGGTCACCGTCGACGAGTTCCACGACATGGTCGCCCGGCTGCCCCGGGACTTCGACGGCATGACCCAGCCGATCCCCCGGCCGGACGACGTCTGAGCGGCCACGCCGTCACCGTCCAAGCCCGCGCGTCACGCGGATCTCCGCGATCGGGCATCGAGTTCTATGCTCACATTGTGAATCTATAGGGAGTTCATGAGGCCGCTCGTGGAGCATCGCGAGCGGCCCGATCGCGGCCGACCCACCGGGGACCGGAGGGCGTCGCACCCCACGGCGCGGTCCGGCACACCGGGCCGACCATCCAAGCGTTCCAGCGCCAGCGGTACTGGACCGACTCTCTGAAAGGCGCGCGGTGACCTGGTTCCTTTCCGCCGGCGACCGGCACCTGGCGCCGGTCCAACTGTTCTGCCTGCCGTACGCGGGCGGAGGCGCGAGCGTCTTCCGGCGCTGGCAGGACGGGCTCGGCCCCGACGTCGAGGTGCTGCCGGTGCAGCTGCCCGGCCGCGAGAACCGGATCAGCGAGAACCCGGTGTTCCAGGTCGCCGACGTCGCGTACGCCATCGCCGACCGGATCCGCGGCCCGTACGCGATCTACGGCCACTCGATGGGCGGCCGGCTCGGCTTCGAGGTCGTCCGCGAGCTGCGCCGCGCGGGACGTCCACTGCCGTTGCGGCTCTACGTCGGTGGCGCCCGCGCACCGCACATCGTCGGGGCCAGCCACTTCGACGGGCTGTCCCGGGTGGACGACGACGAGCTGCTGCGTCGCCTCGAGGCTGGCGGCGGGCTGCCGGCCACGCTGCTGGAGTACCCCGAGCTGGTCGAACTGCTGCTACCCCTGCTGCGCGCCGACTTCGGTCGGGTGGACGACTACCGCTACACCCCCGAGGAGCCGCTGCCGATGCCGATCGTGGCGTTCAGTGGCCGCAGCGACACCACCGTCAGCCAGGAGTCCAGCGCCGGCTGGCGGGAGCACAGCGCCGCCGGCTTCACCCTGCGCGAGATCGACGGCGGGCACTTCTTCCTCAACGAACGGCTGCCCGACCTGCTCGTCGCGATCCGGGCGGACCTCATCTCGGCCCGTACCGACGCGGCCCCCCGCCACCACGGGTGAGCTGCCCGCCACTGCCATCCCCGCCGTCCCACGGCCACCCCCGCCGGCGACGGCGAGCGACGCAGGAGTGAGAACATGAGTGACCGGATCGCCACGTTGCCGATGGTCGTCGAGAACGACGGCCGCGAGCTGACCGAGCTGATCGCCGCCCGCCGCGTGGAACTGCGCGCGAGCCTGGTGGAGCACGGCGGCCTGCTTTTCCGCGGGTTCGACGTGGGTGGCGTCGAGGGCTTCGACCGGGCGGTGCGGGCGCTGTCCGGCGAGCCGTTGGTCTACACCGAGCGGTCGTCGCCCCGGCACGCCATCGCCGGTCGGGTCTACACCTCCACCGACTACCCGTCGAACGAGGAGATCTTCCTGCACAACGAGAACTCGTACCAGGCCCGCTGGCCGCTGACGCTGTTCTTCTACTGCATCACCCCGCCGCAGACGCAGGGCGCCACCCCGCTCGCCGACGTCCGCCGCGTGTACGCCGAGATCGACCCGGCGGTACGCGAGGAGTTCGTCCACCGTCGGTGGATGGTGGTACGCAACTTCCACGGTGACTTCGGCACCCCATGGCAGCACGTGTTCGGCACCGACGACCGTGCCGAGGTCGAGGCGTACGCGACGGCGAACCGGATCGAGCTGGAGTGGCGGGGCGCCGACGGGCTGCGTACCCGCGCGGTACGCGACGTCGTGCACCACCGGCCCGGATCGGACACCCCGCGCTGGTTCAACCACGCCACGTTCTTCCACGTGAGCACCCTGGCCAAGGACCTCCAGGAAGGGCTGCTGGCCATGTTCGGCACCGAGGGGCTGCCGGCCAACACCTACTACGGCGACGGCGGCGAGATCCCCGCCGACGTCATGGACCACCTGCGGTCCGCCTACCGGGCGGCCAGCGTCCGCTTCGACTACCAGCGCGACGACGTGCTGGTCGTGGACAACATGACCGCCGCGCACGGACGGGAACCGTTCACCGGCCCCCGTAAGATCGCCGTCGCGATGGCCGAACCGCACACCCCCTGATCCGGGTCGTGTCCCGGGCGCGACCCCGGCGGCCCTACGCTGGCCGGGCCGGCCCGTGCTCGGGGTCCGGCGGCACGTGGACGCCGCCGAGCTTCCACCGGGCTACTCGTCGTCGTAGCGGCCCGCGACGTCGGCCTCCGGCAGTTCCTCCGGGGCGGCGACCCAGGCGGAGAAGACCGGCACCCCGTGCCACGGGCCGGGCGCGCCGCCGCCGGCCCGGCCGTCGGTGGCGACCGCCACCACGGCGTACGGGTGGCCGAAGCGCAGCTCGGCGATCCGGGCCACCCCCTCCGGCGGCAGGCTGGCCGCCGAGGCGAAGGCGGTGACGGCGGCTGCCTCGAAGCCGTACCGGCCGTAGCGGGCCATCGCCGCCTGGGCCGCCTCGAACCCGAGCCCCGGCGAGTCCAGCAGCTCGCCGAACACCCCTGCGACGGCGGAGAAGCCCAATCCGGGCGCGGTCAGGTCGTGCCGGCTGTGGGCCGACCAGCAGGGCAGTACGGCGGTGACCCGTTCCTCCCGGCCGTCCGGCGCGTACGTGTAGGTCGGCTCCTCACGCAGCGTCCACAGCGGACTTTCGCCCAGCGGGATGCGGAAGAGGGACCGTCGCTGTGCCGGCAGCTCACGCTCCGGCGTTCTGGCGGCGGCCGTCGCGATCTCGTGGGCCGCCGCGAGGACGTACCCGGCCGGCACGTCGGGTGCCGCGGCGACGGAGACCACCAGCAGTCCGGCCGCACCGTCGGCGGTACGCGCCGGGGCGGCGTGCACGGCGACGGTGTCGGCCCACACGGTGTCCGCGATCCAGCACCGGTGGCCGTACCCGGGGGTGCGCAACACCCGGCTCAGCCCGCCGGCCCAGGCGCTGTGGGACCCGAGCGCGTCGGCCGGCGCCACCTCGAACGGCTCCGCCCACGAGATCCGGGTGGCCAGGGCGCTCGCCAGGATCAGCAGCACCTCCGGCGTGACCGTCAGCGGGAACGCCTCGATGAGACCGAGCGTGTGCTCGCGGGCCCACGCGTCGAGCCGGGCCTGGTCCGGCAGCGGCCCGGTGGCGGTCGGCCCAGGCAGGGTCGCCTGCCACCCGGCGAGCCCGGCGGTCCCACTTCCGGGCCGGTGCCAGAACGCGGTCGCCGAGCGCACCAGCGGATGCGGCTCCGCCAGCAGGGCACGAGCGTTCTCCGCGGCGGTCGATACGTCGGTGCCGAGCACCTCCTCAAGGGCCGTGCGGGTCCGGCCGGTGGCGGCCGGCGCGGCAAGCGCCAGCAGCAGCCACGCGCCCAGCGGGGAGGCGACGTGGTGCCCGTCGCCGATCATGGCGTGCAGGCGGTCGGCGTAGTGGGCCACGGGGGCGCTGATGTCGGTCGTCACCGCCTCACTGTGCCCGCTCGGCGGGCCGCCGTCACCACCACCCGTCGCTCCGCCGCTTGGCGGTTCGGCCCGGTGCGCGGCACCGCAGCCGGCTGGTGGCCCGTGCACAGGGGCGTGCCATCGTCGTCGTCATGTCAGGAATCCCCGTGCCACCCTTCGCCGGTCACGACGACGCGCGCCGTTTCCACCAGTTGCTCATGCTGCACCTGTCACAGCTCAAGCGGCCGGGCGAGGCCGTGGGGGTGCACCAGTTCCTGCTCGGCCAGGCACTCGCGCCGCACGGACCGCGCCGGGACCCCGATGCGGCGTGCGCCGAGTGCGAGCGTCCCTACCCGTGCCGAACGGTCCTGCGCGTGGCGCTCGTCAGCCGGTTCGGCGTCGACTGGAGCCCACCCGGGCTGGTCCGGCTGCTGCGCGACGCTCGCATCTGGGGCGCCCGCTTCGACGACGTCGAGGTGGGCGAGGAACGGTTCGCCTGGGAGCACGAGCCGAGGTTCACCGCCGAGCGGCGGTCCGACGGCGGCTGGGTCGTCACCTCGACCGAGCGCGGCTCGTCCCGGGTGCGGGCTGAACCGGCCGACGACCGGGCGATGATCGATTTCATCGCCGACCAGGTGCGGGAGCACCCGTTCCCGTTCGGCTGGCGGGTGCCTGCGGAGCTTCCGGCGATGGTGGCGGACGGGGCCCGCGCCGCGGCCGGGTGGTGGTCCGAGCACGGACGCAAGCCGTACCTGTCGGGGCACGACGAGAACGGGAGCTGGTGATCCGCCGGTCACACATCCGGCTTTGTCACAGGACTGTCATGAGATCGCAGGGCCACCTCCACCATTGACCCCGAAAGTGGTCGCCGACCGTCACCGGCATCCGTGACAGTCGGCTCCGGCGGACTCCGCACGTTCGCCCGACGACGTCAGCCCTGCCGGCGACAACTTTCCGAGTTCCCGGACGCCCAGAGGGGTCGCGGGACAACCCGAGATGCGGGCCGACCGGCGCGTGCACCGCCGCGAACGCGGGCTGCGCGCCGGTAAGCCCACGGAGGTCCACAGACCATGACCGTGTCTGCCGCAGGTCCGGCAACCGACGACAACTCCCCGCCGGGCGAGGTGTCACCCCAGCCGGAGCGCCGTCCGCAGGGCATCGACCGGACGGTGCTGGGCGTCGCCGCCGCGGTGTCCGTGCTCTTCGTCGGGTGGGGCATCGTGGCCACCGACAACCTGGCCTCGGTCACCGGCACCGCGCTCGACTGGGTGGCCCGGTCGTTCGGCTGGGTCTTCGTGCTGGCCAGCGCCGGCTTCGTGGTGCTGTCGATCTGGCTGGCGCTCAGCCGGTACGGCCGGATCAAGCTCGGCCGCGACGACGACAAGCCCGAGTTCTCCACCGTCTCCTGGGTGGCGATGATGTTCAGCGCCGGCATGGGCATCGGCCTGATGTTCTGGGGCGCCGCCGAGCCGCTGTCCCACCTGGGAACCCCGCCGCGCGGCCTCAACGAGGCGAACTCCCAGCAGGCCGCGCGGGAGGCCATGGAGTACTCCTTCTTCCACTGGGCGCTGCACCCGTGGGCGATCTATGCCGTGGTGGGGCTGACGCTGGCCTACTTCACCTTCCGCAAGGGCCGGCGCAGCCTGATCAGCAGCGCCTTCTTCCCGCTCATCGGGGAGCGCGCCGACCGGGGACCAGGCAGGGCCATCGACATCTTCGCGATCTTCGCGACGCTGTTCGGATCGGCCGTCTCCCTCGGTCTGGGCGCACTCCAGATCAACAGCGGCCTGACGAACCTCTGGGACGTACCGACGTCCACCCCACTGGCGATCGGCATCATCGCGGTGCTCACCGTGGCGTTCGTGGTTTCCGCCGTCACGGGCGTCAAGCGGGGCATCCAGTTCCTCTCGAACACCAACATGGTGCTCGCGGTGGCGCTGATGTTCTTCCTGCTCGTGGTGGGCCCGACGGTCTTCATCCTCAACACGCTCACCGCGTCGACCGGCGGGTACCTCTTCGACCTCGTCCCGATGAGCTTCCGTACCGGCGCCTTCGGCGGCGAGCAGTGGATGGCCGGCTGGACCATCTTCTACTGGGCCTGGTGGATCTCCTGGACCCCGTTCGTCGGCGCCTTCATCGCCCGCATCTCCAAGGGCCGCACCATCCGGCAGTTCGTCCTCGGTGTGGTGGCCATCCCGAGCCTCGTCAGCATCGTCTGGTTCTCGGTGTTCGGCGGAACCGCCATCGACCTGCAACTCAACGGCACCGACCTGTCGGCCGCGGTGAAGGAGAGCCCGGAGGCGGCGCTCTTCGCGGTCCTGCGGGAGTTCCCGTTCTTCACCGTCACCGCGATCCTGGTGATGGTGCTGGTGGGGCTCTTCTTCGTCAGCGGCGCCGACGCCGCCTCGGTGGTGATGGGCACGCTCTCCTCACGCGGCAACCTGGAGCCGAAGACCTGGCTGGTCTCGATGTGGGGTGTGCTGACCGGCCTGGTGGCCGCGGTGCTGCTGCTCGCCGGCGGGCTGTCCGCCCTGCAGTCGCTGACCATCCTCGCCGCGTTGCCGTTCCTGTTCGTGATGGTCGGCATGGTCGTCGGGCTGCTGCGCGAGTTGCGTCGCGAACCCCCCGAAGCCACGATGGCTCCGGAGCTGCGCGCCCTCGTGATCGCCACCGCACCACCGACCGCTACGACGCCTGACGCCTCCTGACCCACCAACTGTGGCGTGGGTCGTCCCGGCCTCGGCGGGACGACCCACGCCACAGTTGGCCGACACGTACCATCGCGGTTGTCCGTACGGGCGGCGGCTCGCCAGCGACGCCGGGCTGGCCGGGGAGGTGTGTCGTGACGCAGGCCTTGTCGGTGCCGCGGCTGATCGTGCTCAACGGGCCGCCCGGGTGCGGCAAGTCGACGTTGGCCCGCCGGTACGTCGAGGACAACCCACTCGCGCTCGATCTCGACATCGACCGGATCCGTGACCTCATCGGCCGGTGGCGCGATCATGCCGGTCCCGCCGGGCAGCCGTACCTCCACGGATCCCGCGCATCTCGACGCCCAGCGCCAGCTCGACCGGCAGGGCGGGGCCGCCGAGCTGGCGGCGATGTACGACCGGCTGCTCGCCGTCGTCGCCACCCGGCCCGGGACCAGGGTGGTGCGTACCGAGCACGGCAGGGCGGACGAGGCATACCGGAGACTCCTCGCCTGCCTCACGTAGGGCACGGCTCCGTCGACCGGCACGGGTACCGCCGACGGATCACGCCACCTGGCGTTGGTCGGCCAGTTCGGTCAGCCTGACGGTGCACAGGCCGTTGCGTTCCGCCTTCACATCGGTCACCTCGAGTTGCGTGCCGGGGGCGAGGATGACCTCCTCCTCGCCGGTGAACGCGGAGAACCGCCGGATGCCCACCGCCCGCACGGGTCGCACCTCGAAGAGCGTCCGCCTGCCGCGACCACCGAGGAACCCCTGGGCCACGCTGAGCTTCGACGTGCACGACGAGACGCCCCACCACGTCACGGTCCCGCCGAGGGGATACTGCGCCCGTAGGTCCAGCGAAACCCCGCGCCACAGCGGCTCCGTGCGGGCCGGCAGCCGTGACACGGCCGAGAACAGCAGTCGCAGGTACGGCAGGTACGGGACGATCCGACTGCGGTCCGGGTTACGCAGGGTGGCGTTGATCTGCCGGTAGAACGCCGACTCGCAGGTGTAGAGGTAGAGGGCCGCGACCTCGTCGACGGAGAGGTCGTCGGCCGCGCCGTCCGCCTGCTTCTCGCCGAACTGGTGCGACTGCTCGACGTGCCAGTCGAGCCCGGACAGCAGCCTGGACACCGGGGCGACGGCCGTACGGAAGTCCATCAGCGGGGTGTCGAACACGCCGGTGATCGCGGGAAGGGCGAGCCCTTCGTCCTTCACACTGGCGAGCCGTTCGAGGTAGAGCTTGTGCAGTTCCATCGTGGAGGCGATGAAGGCACCCATCCGGTCGGCCATGGCCGCGTCCGTGCCGCCGGCGTTGGCCGTCGATCGGCTCCACCCCTTGCGGGGCAGCCAGTCGACCTCGTCGGCGCCCAGCGTCCTGAGCGCCGTGTTCACGTCCTCGAAGTGGTTTCCGTCGCAGAAGATGTCGCCCTGCGCCGCCGGGTTGGGGTGGTCGATGTGGCGGACCTCGACGTCCGGGTACTTCTTCTCGAGCCGGAGCACCACTCGCTTGAGGCTGCGGGCGTGCGCGCCCCACCACGCGAACACCACGCCCCGGTCCTTCTCGTCGGTGGCGTGCTGCTTGGCCTTCAGGATCTCCTCGACCAGGGTTTCGACGACCGGCCGCCAGAACGCGGTGTGCCGGTCGGTGGCCATCGCCCCGTCGCCGCTGGCGGTGAGCGCCGCGTTCAACAGCAGCACACCCTGGGTGAGCATCGCCTGGAACCACTCCGGCGGCTGCACGGTGTCGTGTTCCCGCAGCAGGGCGCGGATGTCGGCGATCGGCGTCTTCTTGGCAATGCCGTGCTTCCACATCGCCGCCGCCTTGATGATGCAGCGGATGCTGACGACCCTGCCGAACTGGCTGTCGTCCCAGTTGTGGAAGGTGTTGTCGAACATGGCGATGCCGGTGGCGCTCTCGGTCCGTGGGTACGGGTTCTGCCCGAAGACGACGACCTTCCACTTGTGCGGCGGGTTGGGCTTGAGCGCCTGGAAGGTCAGTTCCCGCACGGGTACCACCATCGGACTGCGGCCCGGACCGATGAACGTTGCGGCGTCCGGCTGCGCCTCGATGACCGGCTTCACCAACGGCAGCCACGGCTCGTCGCCGCCGGTGAAGAGGTCGGCGAGGGCCAGCGGGTCGTCCGGATCGGACGGGGTGGGGGCGGCGGTGTCGCTCATCGAGGGCTCCCGGAGTGGCGGGCCGCGCCGGTACGGCGGCACGGGTGATCAAGGTGGAGGCATTCTGCCGCCTGCGGGCGACAGATTCGATGTCGGCGCCCGGCGTGGGTGCCGTGTGCGGCGCGACGCGGAAGGATGTCGGTGGGCCGCGATACCTTGATCCACGTCGGAGACAACCCCTTCCCCCACCGGAGTGAACCGTGCCCGTCGATCGCGAAAAGTCGCTGCTCAAGGTGGTCCTGACGGACGTCAACGCGAAGGTGGTGCAGGCGTGGCGGGCGGCGTTCGCCGACACCCCCGAGGTCGAGATCCACAAGGGCTCGATTCTCACCCGGTCCGCCGACGCCTGGGTCAGCCCGACCAACTCCCGGGGGCGGATGGACGGCGGCGTCGACGCGGCCATCAAACGGCACCTCGGAGCGGGGATCCAGCTGCGCGTCCAGCGGGCGATCCGCGACCAGTTCGGCGGGTCGCTGCCGGTGGGCAGCGCCGTCTGCGTGCCGTCGGGCGCGACCGAGCCGAGGTTCCTGATCTCGACCCCGACCATGGAGCAGTCGGCGCAGAACGTGAGCGAGACACTGAACGTGGCTCTGGCGTGCGCCGCCGCGTTCCAGGCCATCCACATGCAGAACGAAAAGGAGCCGGGCAGCATCGCATCGGTGGTGCTGGTCGGCATGGGCGCGGCGACCGGCCGGGTGCCGGCGCGGGTCTGCGCCAACCTGATGTGGACCGGCTACACGCTGTTCAACGACTACCACTTCCGCGACTACGACGACCTGCGGAAGACCATCTGCGAGCAGCTCGACGACATCGGCAGCCGCCCGGAGGATGAGCGGGTGCGGGTGATGGCTCCGACGACGCCAGAACCCCGTCGTTCACGAGGCTGACACACCCGAGCGGCGGTCAAATTTCCCTTGGCGGTCGGAGCCCTCTCGGTGGTCGGGGCCCCCTCGGCGTTGCCGCGTCCGTTGCGGTGGGGCCGGTTCCCTCCCCGGCGGTTCCGGGCGTTCGACCCGGGTGGGGTCGCCGCGTACGAGTTCGTCGTGGATGCGCCATCGGGCCGTGACCACGGCACGCTCCGCGTTCTCGTCGCCACGCGTGATGCGCTGTCGCAGCAGCTGGAGGGCGAGACGGCGGTTGAGGCTGAACTGCCGTTCCGTGTCGACCACGACGACGATGCCCGAGGGACGGTGGGCCGCCCGTACCGCCGTGCTGGCCTTGTTCCGGTGCTGGCCGCCGGGGCCGCCGGTACGGCAGGCCACGATGTCGACGTCGGCTTCCGCGAACGTCGTGGCCGGGCTGTCGAGCTGGCACGGTCGGGCGACGACGTACCAGTTCTTCCGGCCGGTGCTCGCCCGGTAGGGGCTGGGGGCCTGCCAGCACAGGGTGCCGGTCCAAGAGGCGGCGAACGCCTCGGCGTCACCGCCGGAGATCCGGATCAGGGCCGATCGGTAGGAGTCGGGCCGATCACCGGGCACGGTCTGGACCCGGTGGGTCGTCAGGCCCTGTCGGGCGGCGTCGGCTTCCAGGCGGTGCAGCAGCCGGGCCAGCGCCCAGGCACACTCCTGCGGGCCGCGCCCGGCGGACATGAGCAGGTGCAGGCTCATGGCCGACCCCGCCTGCGGCGGTCGTCGCGGCGGTCCGGCCGGGCGGTGGACCCGACGTCGGGCGTCTTGTATGTGATCAGGGGAACCGTGGTGGCCACGGGTGTGGCCAGGCCGTGGTCGACGAGATCGGTGATCACGTGTTCGATGCGTTTGTAGGCCGAGGGCGCCTCCTCGAAGAGCAGTTGACGGTCGCCGCACACCACCAGCGACCCCACCGGGGTGCGCCGCAGTTCCTCGACGGTGTGCTTGGCCCGGCTGCGGCGCAGGGCGTCCGCGCGTGACATCTTGCGGCCGGCGCCGTGCGCCACCGAGTGGTTGGCGTCCGGGCCGGCGTGGGCGGCCACGAGGTAGGAGAGGGTGCCCCGGGTGCCGGCGACGAGCACGTCACGGCCGTCGCCCGGCGCCGCGCCCTTGCGGTGCAGGTAGACCCCGTCGCGGACCTCGACCAGGTTGTGGCACTGGTCGACGACGGGCTCGGTGGGCTCGGCCCCCAGGGCGTGCGCGACCCGGGCGGCGAGCAGCCGCCGGTTGAGCGATCCCCACCGTACGGCCTCGTCGTGCGCCGCCAGGTAGGCGGCGGGATCAGGGGCGGGGCCCGCGCCGTGGACCTCGGTGTGCGCCCGCAGGATTCGCTCGCCCAGCCCCCGGGAACCGGTGTGGACGATGAGCACGAGGTCGCCGGCGTCGAGCCCGAGACGGCTCGCGTGACCCGGATCGAAGACGGTCCCGACGCGCGCCAGCTCGACGAAGTGGTTGCCCCGACCGACCGTCCCGAGCCCTTCGACGTGACCGGCGGGGATGTCATCCCGTACGACGGCCCAGGCGGGATCGTCGGCGTCCTGCCCAGGGTCGAGCGGGCGGTCGAGGTCGGGGAACCGGGCGGCGAGCCGCTCCGGCACGGCCCGCCTGAGCCTGATCGGAAACACGGCGATGCCGCAGCCGATGTCGGAGCCCACCAGGAACGGGTACAACACCCTCGACGCCATGGCGGCGCCGATGGGTGCACCCTTGCCCGGGTGCAGGTCCGGCATGGCGGCGACGTGGATCATGCCGTCGAGGGCGGCAACCTGTTGGCACTGCGTGAGGGCGCCGGATTCTATCCAGCTCGTGGGGGAGGCGAACACGGTGACCGTGGCCGGGGCGGACTGCGGTAGGGACTCGTGCTGAGACAAGGACGCTCGCTTCTCACCGAAACGGAATGGACGGACGGCGGCATCACGGCACAGGTCGGTGCCGCGGCCTCTGAGTAACTGGGATGCTGTCCGTCAGAACGTCATGGACGACACCCTCCCGGAGTCGACCGTGCGCGGCAAGCGATTATCCGCCGCGCCCGAGACCCATTCAGGGCCCTGCGAGGTGCTGCCTCGGGGGATGGCAACGCGGGGACATCCCGAGGCCGCACCCCGATGGAAAGCCATCTACTATGGCTCCCTAGTAGTAGCGTCGTGAGGCGTCACGGTCCAGTCATGACCGCGACGGGTCGGGTGGGCGCCCTCCGGTGGCGCAGCGAGGAGGTTACCGGTGCGTCAGGTCACGGCAGCGCCCGATCGGATGATGCGGCGCGGGGCGTCGGTGGTCGCGGCTGTGGCACTGGCTGCGGCGGTCGGATTCGTGCTGCGCTTCGATCCCACCGATCAGGTCGCCGACCCGACCGGCCCCTGCCTGTGGCACTCCCTCACCGGCATCAACGGCCCGGGCTGTGGCGGCACCCGCATGTTCTACTACCTGTTGCACGGTGAACTCGCCGAGGCCGCTCGCCACCATCTGGCCGCGCTGGTCGCGGTGCCGTTCGTGGCATACCTCGGCGTACGCTTTCTCGCCTCGGCCTGGCTTGGACGCGAGCTGCCCGCGCTGCGCCTGCCCCCATGGATCTACGGGCCGTACATTGCCTTCTTCATGCTCTACAGCACGGTGCTGCGCAACCTGCCGTGGATGCCGTTCTCCTGGTTCGACATCCCCAACCTGACGCCGTAACCCGGGCTGTCCCCGCCCGGCGGGTCGTCACCGGTCGAGGGTGTCGGATTCTGCCTCTCGCTGGGTGAGGTGGTTCCGCAGGTCCTCATCCGTCGGCTCGACCAGGAACGTGCCGTCGGGCCACAACAGCGTGGGGATGCGTCGGCGCCCGTGCTGGAGCTGCCGGACGAGCGTGGTGGCGGCTTCATCCTGTTCGACGTCGACATAGTGATAGGCGACGCCAGCGGCGTCGAGCAGTGCCCGGCTGCGCCGCACATCGGGACACCAGCCGGTGCCGTAGACCACGAGCCCGGGACGGGTGGGGTGGTGGTCGGGACGATTCACACCGGTCATGTCTACTCCTGTGACTGACGTGATGGCGAAGCGGCGGCAAGGGGGAGTGCGGCCGGTAGTGTTCGCCCGCGAATCGGACGGACACGACCCGCCATGTGTCAGCTGACGAGCTGTAGCCGGCCTGTTCGACCGCGCTCTGATGTTACTACCCACGGACGTGACGCAGCCCCCGCAGATCACCGCCCGCGACGACGGCGGCCAGGTCGGGCGGCAGCGGATACGGGCGTTCCGGGGGCAGCAGTGCCTCGGCGGCGGTGTCGTCGCCGACGTCGAGCACCGCGCGCACCGCGTGGGCGGTCGGGGTCGCGTCTGTGAGGCCGACCAGCCACTCGTCGACGTACCGGCGCACCGCCTCGCCGGAGAGCCCGACCTGCAGGGACCGGTGCGGCAGCGGGGCCAGCCGCAGCGACCGTTCCGGGTCCCACTGCACCCGCACCGGGCTGGCCCGCAGCTGCCGCGACCAGGTCTCCCGGTCCTGGTATTGGTCGCGGTCGAAGCTGCTCGGGCACGAGTGGGCCAGCGCCCACTCGAAGCCGGCGCGGGTGATCTCGACAGCCAGCACCCGCTCCTGCCCGGGCTTCGTGCCCCAGCCACAGCGGTACATCATCCAGCGGAAAGACGGCTTGATCCAGGTCATCCGTTCCCGCTTGAACGGCGGCACGAAGCGGCCGGCGGCCAGCGCCGGAAGGGCGATCTCCGGCGGGTACGCCTGGTAGACGGTCACGGTGTCGGCGGTGAAGCGGGCGCGGACCTGGTGGACGGGGACCTGCATGGCGCCGATCCTGACCGATCACCCGGGCCCGGTCCACCGGATTGTCCCGCCCGGGCCTGCGGCCCCGCCGGGGGATAGGCTGCCGGTCGTGGCAGGTCTTCTCAGGAGTGTGGCGGCCCGCATCGGCGCCGTCATCCCGTCGCCCCGACGGCCCGGGCCCGGCCCGGCGCAGGTCGCCCGGCGCCGCCAGGTCGCCGCGTTGCAGCGCCGGCAACTGGCGTACGCCCCGGAGCTCGACGGGCACGCCGACCCCGGCGAGATCGTCTGGACCTGGGTGCCGTACGAGGACGACCCGCGCCAGGGCAAGGACCGGCCGGTGCTGGTGGTGGGCCGGCACAGCCGCACCCTGTTCGGGCTGATGCTCTCCAGTCAGGGCGAGCGCGACGGTCAGCGGCACTGGCTCGCGCTCGGTCCGGGCGAGTGGGACCGGGACAACCGGCCGAGCTGGGTGCGGCTGGACCGGGTGCTGACCATGCGGGAGGACAGCATCCGCCGGGAGGGCGCGGTGCTGGACCGGCCCCGTTTCGACCGGGTCGGACAGGCCCTGCGCGCCGGCTACGGCTGGTGCTGACGGTCAGGTCGGCTCGCGGCTCGGGCCGACGGCGGCGGCGCGGGCGTCCGGCGGCGGGTACGGCTGCTCGGCCAGCAGCCGGGCCAGGTGCGCGCTGTTGAGGGCCAACGCCTTCGTGGTGCGACCCGTGGTGTCGGGCTTGGGTCGGACGTCGATGTAATCCACCGTGTGCAGCGCCTCCCCGACCCAGTAGGTGGCTGCCGCCGCGGGGCAGGTGAACCCGACCTCGTTGAGGGCCTGCTGCACCTGGCCGATGGTGTGGTGCGCGCCGTCCTCGTTGCCGACGACCGCGACACCGGCCACCTTGCCGTAGGTGAGCAGCCGGCCCTCGGCGTCGGTCTCGGAGAGCTCGGCGTCGAGCCGTTCGAGGACCATCTTGCACACGGCGGACGGCTGGCCGAGCCAGATCGGCGTGGCGAGGACGAGGATCTGCGCGGCCATCAGCCTGGACCGGATGGCCGGCCAGCCGTCGCCGTCACCCTCGTCGGTGGAGACTCCGAACCGCACGTCGTGGTCGACGACCCGGACCAGGTCGCCCGCCACGCCCTGTTCGGCGAGGGCGTCGAGCACCTCGCGCCCGAGCACCTCGGCGCTCGACGGGGCGGGGGAGCGCTTGAGGGTGCAGTTCAGGACCAGGGCCCGGATGTTCGCCACGGTGGTTCCCCTCTCGCGGGTGCGGCGCTGACCCTGTCGGCATACCCGGCATCCGGCGCGAGACACGTCGAAAGGGTGTCGGCTCAGCACTCCGCCAGGTGGGCGGTGTCGACAAGCTGCCGGGGCGGGCGGGCCACCCCGAGGCTCTTGGCCCGGTACATGGCGGCGTCGGCCCGGTCGAGTGCCTCGGTGAGCTGCCCCGGCCCGGTGACGGGGGCGAGCCCGACGGAGGCGGTCACCCGGACGCTGAGCCCGCCCAGCGGGATCGGCGCGGCGAGGCTGTCGCAGAGCCGCCGGGTGGCGTGCTCGATCCACCGCCGATCGATCGTCGGGGTGGCCAGCAGCCCGGCGAACTCGTCGCCGCCGAGCCGGGCGACCAGGTTGTCCCCGGCGAAGGCGGCGAGCCGTTGGGCGACGCTGACCAGCACCTGGTCGCCGGCGGCGTGCCCGTAGCGGTCGTTGATCTGCTTGAAGTCGTCGAGGTCGAGCACCACGGCGATCAGCGGCTGCCCGGCCGCGTCGGTGAGCAGCGTGGCGGCCAGGCGGTAGAAGGCGCGGCGGTTGGGCAGGCCGGTGAGGGGGTCATGGCTGGCGGCGTGCCGCTCGGCGTCGAGCTCAGCCTGCAGGTGCCTGATCTCGACCTCGGCCTGGATCGCGCGGCGTCGTAGCTGCCAGGAGGTGACGAGTGCCCCGGCGGCACAGATGCCGGAAGCGATGGTCATCGGATCCGGCACGGGACCTCCCATCACCACGATGTCTCCGGCCCTCGCGCGCGATCGTCCGCGCCCCGTGCCGGGCCTGTCTTCCCTGGTGGCAGCCCAGGTCCGGGTAACTCAGAGTGAACAGATGGGTACCATTCACGTGCGTTATCATGCTCGCTGTCCGATGCAGATGCAATAGCAGATGCACGTGCAGGAAGCCCTCTCGTCGATGCCGTGCGCCCCTCATCAGGCACGACTGCCGGCAGCGGCGGGGCTCGCGAGAGAAAGACGCCCATGCAACAGCCTCCGAACGGCGTTCCCACCACCCAGCTGCCCCCGCTCGACTGGCAGAAGAGTCGCCGGAGCAACCCCAGCGGCAACTGCGTCGAGCTGGCCGAACTGCCCGGTGGCGCCGGCATCGCCCTGCGCAACTCCCGGCACCCCGAAGGGCCGGCGCTGATCTACACGGCGGACGAGATCACCGCCTTCGTGCTCGGCGCCCGCGACGGCGACTTCGACAACCTGATCGCCTGACAGTCCCGCCCCGTCGACGCGCCCGATCGACCGTTCCGAGGGAGTTCACCTCACTCACGGTTCATGGCATGCTTACACGTCGGCCGCGCGGGGGGCGCCCGGTCGGCACGAACCGGCGTGTGGAGGTCGGCAGTGACGATGGGTCCCGCCGAGGGCGGTCCGACGACCGGCCCGACCGTGCTGCGCATGTTGCTCGGTGCCCAGCTACGTCGGTTGCGTGAGTCCGGCGGGGTGACCCGGGAGGGTGCCGGCTGGGAGATCCGCGCCTCCGAGTCGAAGATCAGCCGGATGGAGTTGGGTCGGGTCGGCTTCAAGGAGCGCGACGTGGCCGACCTGCTCACCCTCTACGGCGTCACCGCTGCCGACGAGCGGGAGGCGCTGCTCAAGCTCGCCCGCGACGCCAACAACCCGGGCTGGTGGCACCGCTACGGCGACGTGCTGCCGAACTGGTTCCAGTCGTACCTCGGCCTGGAGGCAGCCGCCGCGCTCATCCGCAGCTACGAGGTCCAGTTCGTCCCCGGCCTGCTCCAGACCCGGGAGTACGCCCGGGCGGTGGTGCTGCTCGGGCACGGGCGGGCCGCGCCGGCCGAGATCGAGCGTCGGGTCGCGCTGCGTATGCAACGTCAGCGGTTGCTGCACCGCGAGAGACCGCCGCAGCTCTGGGCGGTGGTGGACGAGGCCGCGCTGCGTCGGCCGATCGGCGGCCCCCGGGTGATGCGTGACCAGGTGGCGGCGTTGGTCGAGGCGACGAAGGCGCCGAACATCCGGCTCCAGGTCATCCCGTTCGCCGCCGGCGGGCACGCCGCCGCGGGCGGGTCCTTCACCATCCTGCGCTTCGGTGACCAGGAGCTGCCGGACATCGTCTACATCGAACAGCTCACCAGCGCGATCTACCTCGACAAGCGCGACGACCTCGACTACTACGCGGTGGCGATGGAGCGGCTCTGTGTGGAGGCCGAGCCGCCGGAGCGCACGCCGGAGATCCTCGGCGGGATCCTGGACGACCTCTACCCGGGGTGACCGCCGTGGGGCCTCGCCCGGGTGACGATGCGGCTACGATGGTCGCCGACCGGCGACAGTGGACGGACGCCCCCGGTCGCGGGTGGCGCAGAGTCGTGGAGGCTGCCTTGACCACCGATGCCCCGGGTGCGACGCCCGGCCCCACCAAGCCGAGTGACCGCATCGACACCTCGGTGGCCCACCCCGCCCGCCGGTACAACTACTGGCTCGGCGGCAAGGACAACTTCCAGGCCGACCGGGACTCCGGCGACGCGGTGGCGGCGTCCTTCCCGACCATCCGCACCGCCGCCCTGGAGAACCGCCGCTTCCTCCAGCGGGCCGTGCGCCACCTCGCCGGGGAGGCGGGCATCCGCCAGTTTCTCGACATCGGCACCGGCATCCCGACCGCCGACAACACCCACGAGGTCGCCCAGGCGATCGCCCCGGAGTCGCGGGTGGTCTACGTCGACAACGATCCGATCGTGCTCTCGCACGCCCGGGCGCTGCTGACCAGCTCGCCCGAGGGCGCCACCGCCTACATCGACGCCGACCTGCGCGACCCGGAGAAGATCCTGCACCACCCCGACCTGCTGCGCACCATCGACCTCTCCCGACCGGTCGCGCTGATGCTGGTCGCGATCCTGCACTTCGTCGGTGACGACGACGACCCGTACACCGTGGTCACCCGGCTGCTCGACGCGCTGCCGCCGGGCAGCTACCTGGCAGCCTCGCACGCCACCCATGACCATCTGCCCGCGCACATCGCCGAGGAGGCGAAGGCCGCGGCCCGGGGCGGCAGCCCGCACGGCCTGATCAACCTGCGCACCCGGGCGGAGTTCACCCGCTTCTTCGACGGGCTGGAACTGGTGGAGCCCGGCATCACCTCGGTCGCCGAGTGGCGCGCCGGGGATGCCCCGCAGCCCCGCCCGGCGGCAGCCGAGGTCAGCATGTACGGGGCGGTGGCCCGCAAGCCCTGACCGTCTGCCTCCGACCACCCCGTCCGGCCTGACCGGGCGGGGTGGATTCGTTTCGTCCGGCGTACCGCGTTGACGACGGCGGCCCCCGCCACCTAGTCTCTGTATCGATCCAGTCTGAATCGATACAGAGGAGGCGCGGTGAAGCCGACCCTGCAAGCCGTCGCGGACGCCGTCGGCGTGTCCCGCAGCACCGTCTCCAACGCCTACAGTCGGCCCGACCAGCTCTCCGCCGCGCTGCGCCAGCGGATCCTGGACGCCGCGCGGCAGCTCGGCTATCCCGGCCCCAACCCCACCGCTCGGTCGCTGCGGCGTGGCTACGTCGGCGCCATCGGGGTGCTCTTCGAGTCGCAGCTGTCGTACGCCTTCACCGACCCCTTCGCGGTCCGCTTCCTGGCCGGCGTCTCCGAAGCGGCAGAGCGGCACGGCACCAGCCTGCTGCTCGTGCCGCTGCCGACCGCCGAGGCGGCCGCGCGGCGGGCGGTGGAGAACGCCGCCGTCGACGGCTTCTGCGTCTACTGCGTGGGCGACGAAGGCTGGGTCGTCGACGTGCTCCGCGAGCGCGGTCTGCCAGTCGTCACCACCGCCCCCCGCGACGACGCCGGCCCCGACGACCGCTACGTCGGCATTGACGAGCGGGCCGCTGCCCGAGCCGTCGCCGCGCACGTGGCGGGGCTTGGGCACCGGCGCGTCGCCCTGCTCGGCGACGCCGTCCGGCCCGGCGCGGCCCCGGGCGAACTGCGTCTCGCCGACGTTGCCGACGTCGCCCATCCCACCACCCGGGCGCGGCTCGCTGGGTTCGCCGACGCCTTCGCCGAGGTCGGCGTCGCGTGGCCCGAGCTGACCGTGCTCGCCGCCACCGGCAACAGCCGGTCGGCCGGAGCCGCCGCCGTCGCCGCCGTGCTCGCCGCCCTCGAACCGCCCACGGCGGTGCTGGCCTGCGCCGACGTGCTCGCACTCGGCGTCCTCGACGCGCTCGCCGAGGCCGGCGGGCCGCCGATCTCGGTCACCGGCTTCGACGACATCGCCGAGGCCGCCACCGCGGGCCTCACCACCGTGCGGCAACCCGCCGAGGAGAAGGGGCGCATCGCCGCCCGACTCCTGCTCGACCCGCCCGCCGATCCGGCGGCCGGCCACGTCCTGCTGCCCACCGCACTCGTCGTCCGGTCCTCCACCGGACCCGTCCCAGGGAGCTGACCATGGAACAGCCCACCGGCTTCGTCCTCGCCATCGACGCGGTGACCCGCCACGTCAACTCCGCCCGGCCGGACGCCCCGGTCCGCCCGGAGCGGCCCCGCACCGCGCGTCTCGCCCCTACCCGGCTGGCCGCCGCCGGCGTCCTGCGCCGGCTCGCCGACCGGATCCAGCCGCCGCCGGTCGCCGCCGTGCCGCGCTGCTCCTGACCGCCGCGCGTGCCGGTCGTCGCGGCCCCGCCCCCGACGACCGGCACACGATCGGTCACCGCACTGGTGGCCGTCCCAACCGGCAGGGCAGACTGAACGACTATGTCGCCGTTCTCGCCCACCCTGCGGTTGCACGACCGTTACGTCCTGCGCGAGCGCATCGGCCTCGGCGGAATGTCCGAGGTGTGGCGCGCCGACGACGAGGTGCTGCACCGCCCCGTCGCAGTCAAGGCACTCACCCGGGAGTTCGCCACCGACCCGCAACTGCGGGCCACCATCCAACGCGAGGCCCGCGCCGCCGCGCGGCTCACCCACCCGCACGTCACCCAGGTGTACGACTACGCCGAGGCGACCCTGGACGGCGGCGTGGTCGTGCCGTACCTGGTGATGGAGCTGGTGCAGGGGCGTAACCTCGCCGACCGGCTCGCCGCCGGACCGATGCCCTGGCCGGAGGCGGTGCGGATGGCCGGTCAGATCGCCGCCGCGCTCGCCGCCGCCCACCGCATCGGCGTGGTGCACCGCGACGTCAAACCCGGCAACGTCATGCTCACCGAGACCGGCGCCAAGGTGCTCGACTTCGGCATCGCCGCGCTCGCCGGACCGCACCACCCGCGCGCCGGGCAGACCGGTGAGCTGCTGATGGGCACTCCCGCCTACTTCGCCCCGGAGCGGATGCGGTCCGGGCCGCCGAACCCGGCCAGCGACGTCTACGCCCTCGGGGCGCTGCTCTACCGCACTCTTACCGGCCAGGCCCCGCTGCCCGTACAGACCTGGCAGGACGCACTGGAGGTGCACGCCGGGCACCCGCCGGTGCCGCCGCCGCGGGTCCCCGGGCTGCCGGCCGACATCGCCGAGCTGACCCTGGCCTGCCTCGCCACCGATCCAGCGCACCGCCCGAGCGCGGCCCAGCTCTCCGCCCGGTTCGCCACCGGGGCGCAGGCTGACCCGCCCACAGCCATCCTGCCGACCCTTTCCGCCGGCGCGGCAGCCCCGCCGGCGCACCCGCCGACCCTCATCGACCGCTCGCTGCCGTCACCGGATCCCAGGCCCGCCGGTATCGGCCGTGCCGGGGTGCCGTACCCGGCGCAGGTGGGCGGGCAGCACCCCGAGGCCGGCCGCACCGGCCGTCCCGCCCCGAACGGTGAGGGGCGGCCGTCCGGACGGGGCGCCGGCGGCCCGTGGGCGTCGCGGAACAGGCCCGTCACCGCGCTCGTCGCCGTGGGCGTCGCGCTGCTCGTCGGACTCGTCGGGGCGCTCGTCCTCAGCGACGGCGGAAGTCCGCCGCCGGCGGCGGCCCCGGCCACCGGCATGCCGGCCGCGGACCCGACCTCGGCCAAGCCGACGCCACCGCCGCCGACCTCCGCCCCGCCGTCGGTGACCGCCCGGCCCGGCCCGGTCGACCTGCGGCAGCTCGCCGCCGAGTTCACCGCCGTGCTCGCCTGGGCGCAGGCCCGCGGCGAGATCGACCCCAAGACGGTCGAGGGGCTGCGGGACAAGCTCGTCGACCTGAGCCGGGGCAAGCAGAAGGACCGGGCCAAGCGGGTCGAGCAGCTGCGGGAACGCCTCGCCGAGGAGGCCGAGGAGGGGAAGATCCCGCCCGACACGGCAGCCCGACTCGATGCCCTGCTGGACCGGGTCGAGACTGCGGCGCGGGGCGACGACGAGGGCGACGACGACTGAGCGGCGCTCAGCCGACCTCGACCACAGCCCCCTGCGCCACCCGACCGCCTCGCACCACCTGCGCGTACGCGCCCACGCACGGCTGCGGGCCGAGCTCCGGCAGCGGGGCGACCCGGTTGAGTCGGGCCGCAACGCGCAGCGCCCCGGTCTGGCGGGGGAGCGACCCGTGTGCCAGGGTCGGCACCGCGCAGCGCGGGGTCGGGGCGAGCACCCGCAGCACCAGTTCCGCGCCGACCCGCAGCTCGCGGCCGACCCAGTCGTTCTCGGCGAAGCCGTCCGCGTCGACGTCGAGCACGAGGTTGGGTCGGTAGCGGGCCACGTCGACGGTGCCGCCCGGAAGCTCCGCGGCGACCCGGGCCAGGGTGGCCGTGGTGACCAGGTGCACCGGGGCGAAGTCGAAGAAGGTGCCCGGCGCCGCCGCCCCGAGCGGGTTGGCGTCGACCGGCACGTCGGCGGCGATGCCGGCGGCAAGCACCGCGTCCGGGTCGGCCCGGTCCAGGACCGCCCCGGCGGGCGGCCGGTCGATCAGCGTCACCGGGACGTCGAGCACCCGGGAGAGCACGTCGTCGACGTCGGGGTCCACGCTGGACAGGGCCCGCCCGTCGGGCAGCGTGATCCGTACCGGATCGGGTGCGGCGCCGGCCGCGCGGAACATGAGCAGGTCACGCCAGAGCCTGGGGTGCTTGGCACTGGCCACCCGCCCGGTGTCTCGATGCCGCAGGGCCAGCCGCCGGTCGCCCGCCACGCCCGCCGGACCGACGCCGGCGGCGGATAGCCGCTCACCGAGCATCGACTTCACCGGGTAACGCCACAGCTGGGCCAGCCGGCCGGTCATCGCGCCGCCGCCCG
The DNA here is from genome assembly GCF_900091625.1 of Micromonospora peucetia. NCBI lineage: Bacteria > Bacillati > Actinomycetota > Actinomycetes > Micromonosporales > Micromonosporaceae > Micromonospora > Micromonospora peucetia. Next base: position 6,014,546 of record NZ_FMIC01000002.1, on the reverse strand, counting down.
CGTGGAGGCCATCGCGTTGGAGACCGTGGGGCGGGCTCACAGGGACACTCTAGTCGGCACCGCGACGGTTCGCCGAGGCGCAGGCGTTCGCACGGTGATGAGCGTCGTATGCCGTCCTCGTCGCGAGACACGACCCGGCCTGACCCTCCGGAAACAGCCTGACCCCGTATCTGTCGCCCGGCAGCGCCGGGTCGATGAGCCGGACGAAGCCGGGCACCGTCATCAGGGTGCCCTCGTCGCGCCGGGCCAGCTCAGTGGAGAACGGCCACGAGCTGTACGTACCGCTCGACGCACCGGCACAGGTCAAGCCACTGGCGGTCCCCTGAGGATTTCCTCACCCCGCCCGGTGCGGGCCTTCCGGCGCGACGGAGGGCCGGCCCGCTGGCGGGCTCCCAGAATCGGTTCGTAGCGTGTAGGCCATGATTCGTACCGCGCACGCCCTGCTCGCCTCCGGCTCCGCCGCCCCCGAAAAGGCCGCGCCGCCCGAGGACGGACTGGTCGGCTTCGTCATCGACCTGGTCGAGCGGCTCGGCGGCCCCGGCGCGGGTCTGGCCGTGGCCCTCGAGAACCTCTTCCCGCCGATCCCCAGCGAGGTGATCCTGCCGCTGGCCGGTTTCGTCGCGGGCCAGGGCCGGATGAGCGTGGTCAGCGCGATCTTCTGGACCACCCTCGGTTCCCTGCTCGGCGCCCTCGCCCTGTACTGGATCGGCGCCGCGCTCGGCAGGGAGCGGGTCCGGGCGATCGCGGCGCGGCTGCCGCTGGTCAAGCTGAGCGACGTGGACCGCACCGAGGAGTGGTTCCTGCGGCACGGGGTCAAGGCGGTCTTCTTCGGCCGGATGATCCCGATCTTCCGCAGCCTGATCTCCATCCCGGCCGGCGTGGAGCGGATGCCGCTGTTGACCTTCGCGGTCTACACGACGCTCGGCAGCCTGATCTGGAACACCACCTTCGTGATGGCCGGCTACCTGCTCGGCGACAACTGGCACCTGGTCGAGGGTTACGCCGGCGTGCTACAGAAGGTGGTCATCGTCGCCTGCGTGGTGGCCGCCGGCTGGTTCGTCATCTCCCGGATCATCCGGGCCCGGCGCGCCAAGGCGGAGCTCGCCGACCCCGCCCCGCCTGCCGACCTTGCCCTGCCTGCCGACCTCGTCCTGCCTGCCGATCCCGCCTCGCTGCCGCACGCGCCGGACCCGACCGGGCGGGGCACGATCTACCGCAGCGCCTACTCCGACGGGCCGGTCGCCGGCCACGACCGCGACCTGTCGCGCTGAACCGGTGAGGCCGCCCCGGCGGGTGTCACCACGCCCGGTCCGGATCCCCGTCGGGGTCGCCCTCGGTATCCGCACGGCTGTCCCGGCTGCTGCCCGGTGCGCCCGGTCTGCCGCCTGGAGACCTTGGTACGAGAACGCCCCAAGGGCCATTTCTTGCCAAGGTCTCGTCTGCCGCACGCGGGCGTGCCGAATGTATGAGATGGGGTGCTTGTCGGGTTTGGGGTGGGGTGGTTCGGGGCCAGGTGTCGGAGTTGGGGGTGCGCGGGGCATCGTGGGGGCGGAATCGTGGCGGGGGCGGGGTGGTTACACCCCGCGTACGGCCGAGTAGGGCCCACTACCGCTGCGGGCTGAGTGAGGGCGCGCTGGCCGTTGGGGTGATGCGCCGGGGCCCGGAATGTTGGCGGGCCGGCGGTCGTTACACATGGTCCCGGCCGGTGAGGGCGTCCCCTGCCCCGCCTGGGAGCCGGTGGTTCCCGGCCGTGTGGCCGGTCAGAAGTTTCTCTTCGGCGAGAGAGTGTCGGAGATTTTCCCCCTGGTTCATTGAGCGCCGGACGGTGCTTGCATCCCGCACGAGCCGAGTTCCCCCTTTGTTCGGCGTGCGGGTGCCAACCCCGAATGGAGCATTTCTGATGAACACGATCATTCGTAAGAGCGTGCTTGGTATTGCTGGTCTGGCGTTTGCCGGTGGTGTGTTCGCTGGTCCGGCTGCCGCTCAGGCGGCACCGGCGGTGGAGGCTGGCAAGCCGGTGGCGGTGGCGGTGCAGGCTGACAAGCCGGGCGTCGACAAGGCCAAGCTGATCCCGCACGGTGTGCAGGGCGCCCAGTCGCGTATCGACCTGTCGGATGAGCAGGTGGCGAGCACGAAGGCGATCATCGCGGCGACGAAGAAGGCCGGTATGGATGAGCGGGCCGCGGTGGTGTCGATCGCGACGGCGTTGCAGGAGTCGAAGTTGGAGAACCTGGGTCATCTGGGTGACCGTAACGACCACGACTCGCAGGGTCTGTTCCAGCAGCGCCCGTCGAGTGGTTGGGGCACGGTCGAGCAGATCACCGACCCGGAGTACTCGACGACGGCGTTCCTTAAGGGTCTGAAGCAGGTTGACGGCTGGCAGGACATGCCGCTGACCAAGGCCGCCCAGACCGTGCAGGTGTCGGCGTACCCGGACCACTACGCGCAGTGGGAGCAGCTGGCCGCCGACCTGGTCGCCGAGCACTGGAACAGCTGACACCCACAGGTGAGCATTCGCGGCTGGCCGGCACCCCTGCCCGGGGCGCCGGCCAGCCGCATGTCCGGAAGCCGGCCCGCGCGGGCCGGCTGAGCGGTGGGAGCGACCGGCGGCTGCGGGTGTGGGCGGATCGGCGTCCTGCCCGGCGTACAGTCGGGCGGTGGAGCGTACCGAGAGAATGCCCGCGCAGACCCGGCCACCTGGCGTGGCCGGCGCCGATCCCGGCAGCGTCCTGTTGCCGGGTCACGACGTGCCGCTGGGCCGCTACACGACCGTTCGTCGTCTCCTTCCTCAGCGGCAGCGGCGGATGGTCGGCGCCTGGTGCTTCGTGGACCATTTCGGCCCGGACGACGTGGCCGAGCGGCCCGGTATGGAGGTGCCGCCGCATCCGCACACCGGGTTGCAGACGGTGACCTGGCTGCTCGACGGGGAGATCCTGCACCGGGACAGCCTCGGCAACGTCCAGCCGATCCGCCCCGGCCAGCTCAACGTGATGACCTCCGGGCACGGCATCGCGCACTCCGAGCGGTCGCCCGAGCGGCATCCGCCACTGATGCACGGCGTGCAGCTCTGGGTGGCACTGCCGGACCCGGCCCGCGCCGGGGCCGCCGACTTCGCCCACCACGCTGACCTGCCGCGCTGGCGCGACGGCGAACTGGACGTCACCCTGCTGGTCGGCGAACTCGCGGGTGAACGGTCCCCGGCGGTGACGTACACGCCGCTGCTCGGCGCGCAGTTGGAGCTGCACGGGTCCGCGCCGGCCACGCTGCCGCTGCGGCCCGACTTCGAGTACGGGCTGCTGGCCATGTCCGGCGCCGCCGAGGTCGACGGGGTGCCGTTCGCTCCGGGGGCGCTGCTCTACCTCGGCGCCGGCCGGGAGCGGCTCACCCTGACGGGCGAGCCGGGGAGCCGACTGCTGCTGCTCGGCGGGGCCCCGTTCGAGGAGCCGCTGGTGATGTGGTGGAACTTCGTCGGTCGCTCGCACGAGGAGGTGGCCGCCGCCCGGGAGGACTGGACGGCCGGCCGTCGCTTCGGCATCGTAGCCGACGACTCCGCCCCGCCGTTGCCCGCCCCGGAGCTGCCGACCACCCGCCTCAAGGCCCGTGACCGCAGCGGCGGGCTGCACGGCTGAGTCTGGGCAGGGCAGGCGTGGCCTCGCGCGGCGTGGGTAGTCGCCGGCATGCCGACCAGAGTCAGTTCCCGAACCGAGGACAGGAAACGCCTGGTACGCAGGCTGGCCAGCGGGCGGGGCTTCGCCGAGCAGTACGGCTTCCGGGTGGTCAACAACCCGTCGAGCCTGTTCCAGGTGCTCTGCCTCGCCGTACTGCTGGCCCGCCGGGGAGACTTCCGGCGTGCCCTGGACAGTGCACACGCCCTGCCCGCCGCAGGCTGGGACAGTGCCGCCCGACTGGCTCGTTCCCTGCACGCCGACCGGGTGCGCGTGCTGCGCGACAGCGGCCAGCGCGGCGACGTCGACGCGCTGGCCGACACCCTCGGCGACCTGGCCCGAGCCGTGGTGGAGCGCTACCGGGGCGACCTGCGCCGGCTGCGCGCGGTGGCCCACCACGACCCGGCCCGGGAGCGGGAACTGCTCACCGAACTGCCCGGGGTGGACGGCGCGGTGGTGGACCTGTTCCTGCGCGAGGCCCAGGCGCTGTGGCGGGAGGTGGCACCGGTGGCCGACCGCAGGGCGCTCGTCGCGGCCCGCAGGCTGGGGCTGGGCCGCTCCGCCGACGACCTGGCGGAACTGGCCGGCAGCGGCGAGTCCGAACGCCTCGCCTGGCTGGTGGGGGCGCTGGCCCGGGTCGACCTGGAGCAACGCTACGCGGAGCTGGCCGGTTGACGATTTGGTGGGCTGGCCCACACTTGTGCCGTAATCAGCCGAACGGATGATGCTTCATCGTATGATGATCGCGGCACTGATGACCGCCCGGTTCGGGCGTACATCGGCCGCCTGGTGGTCGCGGCCCGGTTCGGGCCCGACCGGCTACCGGACAGGTTCTGTGTGGCGCCCCGGTCGCGGTTCGCGACGGGGGCGCCCGCCTGTCCGGGAGGGCCCTCCCTCATTCCACCAGACCGGCTTACCTCGTCAGGCGGTTCAACTCGCCAGGCTGGCCAGCAGGTTCACCGTGACCGCGATGATGAACGCCCCGAACAGGTACGACACCATTGAGTGTCGCAGCGCCGTGCGCCGCATCTCGTTGCTGGTCAGGTTCGTGTCGGAGACCTGGAAGGTCATCCCGACCGTGAACGCCAGGTAGGCGAAGTCCGAGTAGCGCGGCGGCTCCGGCTGGTTGAAGTCGATCCCACCGTCCGGCCCCGTGTAGTAGATCCGGGCGTACCGGGCGGCGAACACGGTGTGCACCACCAGCCAGGACAGCAGCACGCTCAGGACGCCCAGCCCGCCGTAGACGTTGCGGGCGGGCGTGGCGGGTGTCCCGTGCGCGTGGGTCAACACGACGCCGACGGCCAGCAGGCTGGCCAGGCAGGCGGCGAGCAACAGCGCGTCCCGGGCCGCCCGGTTCGGATCCTCGTACACCGCCAACCGGGCCGTCCACCGCGCGTCCATCGGCCACAACTTGTGCCAGACCAGCACCAGCCAGCTCAGCGCGGCGGCGTCCCAGCCGGCCAGTGGCGCCAGTGCCGGCGTGGCGGCCAGCGCGGTGAGTCCACCGGCCACCAGCCCGACCACGCCCATCACGGTGAGCTGGACCGCGGCCGGGGTGTGCCCGACCGGCCGGCGCGTCGTCATCCGTCACCGTCGCGGTCCCGCCCGGCGCGGGTGCTGGGGTGCGGCCCGGCACGGGTACCGAGGTGCGGCCCGGGCGCGGCTGGCCCCGGCACGCTGGTGGCCTGGAACAGCAAGGCTCAGATGCCGCGCAGGTGCTGTGACACCCGCTGGTGCCGCTTGTCCCGGGCCTGCGTCGCCCGTTGGGCGGAGCCGACCTCCGGGGCCGCCTCGATGCCCGCTGAGCGGGCCACCTCGTTGCCGTTGGCGTAGTCGACCGGGGGCAGGGCCCGCAACGCGCGCAGCACGTCCGGCGGGGCGCCCTCCCGTTCGGCCTCGCGTACCACGTCGTCCTTCTCGGCCGGGTAGTCCAGGCTCGACAGGTAGTGCAGCACGTCGGCGTAACTCGCCATGGTGTCGGCTCCTCCGGGCATCGATCCGGTCACGACCGGCGGCGGTTACCCGCCCGGCGGGCCGTCACGCGCCGTCCGGTGCGGAAATCCGCCGCCGTTTCCCGGCCACGTCGGCGGGTACGCGCAGGCCCCGACGCAGCCAAAGGGAGTACGGATGAACTACGACACCTTCGTCGACCAGGTCGCCCGGCGTACCAGCACCTCCTCCGAGCGGGCGGTGGCGCTGACCCGGGCGACGCTGGAGACCCTCGCCGAGCGGCTGACCGGCGGCGAGGTGCTGGACCTCGCCGCCCAACTGCCCAAGCCGTTGCAGCTCGTACTGAAGCCGAGCCCGAGCACCGAGTCGGCGGAGCGGTTCGGGGCGGCCGAGTTCGTCGCCCGTGTCGCGTTGCGGGCCGGGGTGGCGGAGCCTGCCGCCCGCGACGCGACACGGGCGGTGTTCGTCACCCTGCGCGAGGCGATCAGCGGCGGCGAGTTCGACGACGTGGTGGTCCAGCTCCCACGCGACTACCGGGACATGGTCGAGCCCGCGATGGCGCCGGGCGCCACCCTGCGTCGCTCCTGACCGTCGTGCACGGGCTACGACGCGAGCGTCGCGCAGGCCGGCCGTCGACGCACGGGCTACGGCGCGAGCGTCGCGTAGGCCGGCCGTCGTCGCTCAGGCTACGGCTCCGGCGGCGCGCAGGCCGGCGACCCGATCCGGGTCGAAGCCCACCTCGGCCAGCAACTCGTCGGTGTGCTCGCCCGGGTGGGGCGGCGGGCGACGCAGCGTGGTGGGAGTGCCGGAGAAGCGGGGTGCCGGGGCCGGCTGGGTGACCCCTTCCCGTTCCACGAAGGTGCCTCGCGAGGCCAGGTGCGGGTGCTCCGGCGCCTCCCGCCAGTCCAGCACCGGCGCCACGCAGGCGTCCGAGAAGGCCAGCAGCGCCGTCCACTCGTCCCTGGTCCGGGTGCGGAACAGTCGTGCCCACGACCGGCGCAGCGCCGGCCAGTTCGCCGGATCGGTGCGGTCCAGCGCCTCGTCGGGGTGTGGCGGGAAGCCGGTGCGCCGGACGAGTTCGTCGTAGAACCGGGGCTCCAGCGCGCCGACGGCCAGGTAGCGGCCGTCGGCGCACTCGTAGGTGTCATAGAACGGGGCGCCGCCGTCGAGCAGGTTCACCCCGCGTGCGTCCTGCCACATGCCGAGCCGGCGCAGCGCGTGGATCTGGGTGCTGAGCACCGCCACGCCGTCGACGATGGCCGCGTCGACCACCTGCCCACGCGCGCCGCCGCGCACCGCGTACAGGGCGGAGACCAGGCCGAGGGCGAGCATCATCCCGCCGCCGCCGAAGTCGCCGAGCAGGTTCATCGGCGGCACCGGGCGCTCGTCGGCCCGGCCGATCCCGTGCAGCGCGCCGGTCAGCGCCAGGTAGCCGATGTCGTGTCCCGCGTACGGGGCCGCCGGGCCGTCCTGCCCCCAGCCGGTCATCCGCCCGTAGACCAGCCGGGGGTTCACCGCCAGGCAGTCCGCCGGGCCGACGCCGAGGCGCTCGGTCACCCCCGGACGGAACCCCTCGATCAGCGCGTCGGCGCCAGCGACCAGGGCCAGCACCACCTCCCGGCCGCCGGGGGACTTCAGGTCCACCCCGACCGAGCGGCGTCCCCGGTTGAGCAGATCCGGGTGCGGGGTGCCGAACGCGGCCGGGTCCACGTCCGTGGCCCGGTCCACCCGGACCACGTCCGCGCCCAGGTCCGCCAGCATCATCGCGGCGAACGGGCCCGGCCCGATGCCGGCCAGCTCGATCACCCGCACGCCGGCCAGCGGGCCGGCCGGGAGGTCCTCGGTCATCGGCAAACCATAGGCGAGGCGCGTTTGCGTCGTAAGGGCCGGAATCCGCCTGTCGAGACGCGGGAGGTGACGTGCTCGACGACCGGATCAGGGCGGCCATGCTGCACGGTCCCGGTCGGCCTGACGCCGACGGCGTCAGCGACTACGTGACGCACCTGGTCGCCGCGCTCGACGGCATCGGCGTCGAGGTGACCCCGGGGCCGGTACGCCCCGACGGGGAGCGGGGCCTGGGCCAGCGCGGCGGCGTGGTGGTCGGGCCGGACACCGGCGTACATCGAAAGCGGGACGCGGATCTCGGCAGCCGGCACGATGCCCGGCCACGACGGTGCTGCGACGGTGGGAGCGTGACGACGAACTCCGCGCCGACCACGGCACCCACCGGCCTCGCCGGCGCGCACCGCCGCCTGCCCCTGCCGGACGTGCTGCGTGGGGTGGCGATCCTCGGCACCCTCGCCACGAACGTGTGGCTCTTCGCCACCCCGGGCTCGGAGGCGCGGTTCCTCACCGATGCCACCGCGATCTCGGCGGCCTCCGTGGGCACGGCGGAACCGGTCGCGGCCGTCGTCGAGGGGGTCTTCCGCTTCCTCGCCAACGGCAAGTTCCTCGCGTTGCTGACCATCCTGTTCGGCGTCGGCCTCGCCATCCAGCACCGCTCCGCCGTCGACCGGGGGCGGTCCTGGCCCGGCGGGTACGGGTGGCGGGCCCTGCTGCTGTTCGTCGAGGGCACTCTGCACTTCGTCCTGGTCTTCGCCTTCGACGTGCTGATGGGGTACGCGGTCGTCGCGCTGTTGGTGGCCTGGCTGCTCGCCCACGCCGAGCGGGTCCAGCGGGTGGCCATGTACGCCGCCGGCGCCCTGCACGTGGCGCTGATGGCGCTGCTCACCCTGGCCCTGGCGCCCGCCCCGCCGGGCGCGCCCGCCGACCCGGCCGTCGTCGCCGCCGACGCCCGGGTGTTCACCGCCGGGAGCTGGGCCGACCAGGTCGCGTTCCGCCTGGACAACTGGCTCGCCCTGCGCGCCGAGCCGATCGTCAGCTTCGGACTGCTGGTCTTCCTGTTCCTGCTCGGTGTCCGGCTGTTCCGGGCGGGCGCGTTCGACCCGGACGTCCGGGGACGCGCCCTGCGGCGTCGGCTGCTCGTCGTCGGCCTGGGCGCCGGATTGCCGCTCAACGCGGCCACCACCCTCGCCGGTCCGGAGTTCTTCCTGTTCGACCGGTACGTGTGCGCGCCGGTGCTGGCGCTGGGTTACCTGGGGATGGTTGGGGTGTTGCTGGACCGGGTTCGCCGGCCGGGTCCGGTCACCGCGGGGCTGACCGCGGTGGGGCGTACCGCCCTGTCCTGTTATGTGGCGCAGAACGTGCTCTGCGTGCTGGTCGCCTACGGGTGGGGGCTCGGCCTGGCCCACGCGTGGCAGGACGCGTCGCCGTGGTGGGTGCTCGGGCTCTGGGCGACGGTCGGGCTGACCCTGGCGGGCGGGGCACGCTGGTGCCTGCGCCGGTACGGGCAGGGCCCGCTGGAGGCGCTCCAGAAGGCGGCCCTGCGCCGGCTCCCAGCCAGCTGAGCGTGGGTGCGGTCCGCCACGGGCGGGCCTCGGCACGTGATCTGGCATGCCCCGTTTGCCGAGCCCCCGGGCCTGCCCTAACCTTGTCGCGACGAGGGGAGTACTTCCCACGAGCCATCCCGGTCAGTACGGCGTGCCCGGGGCACGCCTCGGGTGGCTGCCCACGAAAGGTGGGTGAAGGAGACCTCGAACATGACAGAGTGTTCGAGGAGGCTCCATGTCCGATTTGCCATATCTTGCTGCCGCCGGTCTCCAGTCGGTCGGTACCCCCACGCTGTGGGGCGTCACCATCCTCGCCGTGCTGGCCCTGCTGGTGCTGGATTTCCTGGTCACCCGCCGCCCGCACGAGGTGTCGATGCGGGAGGCGCTGGGCTGGTCCGCGTTCTACATCGCCCTGCCGCTGGCCTTCGGCGCCTGGGTCTGGTATCGCTTCGGCTCCAAGCAGGGCGTGGAGTACCTCACCGGTTACCTGGTGGAGAAGTCCCTCTCGGTCGACAACCTGTTCGTCTTCATGCTGCTGCTGGCCGCGTTCGCGGTGCCGGCCGTACTGGCCCAGCGGGTGCTGCTCTTCGGCATCGCCGGCGCGCTGGTGCTGCGGGCGGTCTTCATCGCCCTCGGCGCGGCGGCCCTGCAGACCCTGGATTTCGCCTTCCTGATCTTCGCGATCATCCTGATCGTCACGGCGGCGAAGCTGCTGCGCGACGCCCTCTCCGGGCACGAGCAGGAAGTCGACATCAACAACATGCGCTCGGTGCGGCTGCTGCGCAGGTTCATGCCGGTCACCGAGGAATACCACGGCACGAAGATGATCGTCCGCATCGGCGGCCGGCGTACGCTCACGCCGCTCGCCCTCGTGGTGGTCGCGCTGCTCGCCACCGACATCGTCTTCGCCGTCGACTCGGTGCCCGCCGTCTACGGCATCACCGAGGACCCGTACCTGGTCTTCGCGACCAACGCGTTCGCCCTGCTGGGGCTGCGCGCGCTCTACTTCGTGCTGCACGCCGCGCTCAGCCGGCTGGTGCACCTCAGCTACGGCCTGGCGATCATCCTGGCGTTCATCGGCCTCAAGCTCGGCCTGCACTGGGCACACGGCATCTGGTCGGGCGTGCCGGAGATCCCGACCCTCGCCTCGCTGGGCGTCATCATCGGCGTCCTGGTGATCGTCACCCTCACCAGTCTGCGGGCCACCAGCAAGGCCGGCGGGGGTGAGAAGGAGGTCGTGGCCGAGCGGCACTGAGGCATCACCCGTCGCGGCGGTTCCAGACCGACCGCGCCTCGCCGCCCCATCCCGGGTGGTACCACTGACGGGTGGGAACCGTGTCACCGGGCTTCCAGGGCCGGCCCCGCTCCGCGGAGCCGGCCCTGCCGCCGGGGCAGTACCTGACGGAGGACTTCCCGGTGCTCTCCGCCGGCCCGACGCCGAGGGTGCCGCTGGAGACCTGGGAGTTCGTCGTCAGCACCGAGTCCGGCGCCGAGTTCCGCTGGAGCTGGGACGAGCTGATGGCGCTGCCCCAGGAGACTCCGACGGTGGACGTCCACTGCGTGACCCGCTGGTCGAAGCGGAACACCGACTGGCAGGGGGTCTCCCTGGACACGCTGCTCGAGGGCATCGACACCGGCGCCCGGTACGCGCAGGCCCATTCGTACGGTGGCTACACCACCAACCTGCCCCTGACCGACCTGCGTGGCGGGCGGGCGTGGGTCGCGCACCGCTACGACGGTGACCCGCTGCCGGCCGAGCACGGCGGCCCGGCCCGGCTGCTCGTGCCGCACCTCTATTTCTGGAAGTCCGCCAAGTGGGTGCGTGGCATCCGGCTCAGCGCGGAGGACCAGCCCGGGTTCTGGGAGACCGCCGGCTACCACGACTACGGTGACCCGTGGCGTGAGCAGCGGTACCAGGGCGATTGACCGCCCCGCTGCGTTGGCGGGTGGCCCGGCTGCGCGAGCGCCGGGTGGAGACGCCGACCGCGCACACCCTGCTGCTGGAGGTGCCCGGCTGGCCGGGCCACCTGCCCGGGCAGCACGTCGACGTGCGGCTGACCGCCGCCGACGGCTACCAGGCGGCGCGGTCGTACTCGCTGGCCGCCCCGGCCGACTCCGATCGCATCGCGCTGACCGTGCAGCGGGTGCCCGACGGCGAGGTGTCGCCGTACCTCGTCGACGTCTACGCAGCGGGCGACCCGGTGGAGGTGCGCGGCCCGGTCGGCGGCTGGTTCGTCTGGCGGCCGGAGGAGACCGCGCCGGTGCTGCTGGTGGCCGGCGGGTCGGGCGTCGTGCCGCTGATGGCGATGCTCCGCGCCCGCCGCGCCGCCGGCAGCCGGGTGCCGTTCCGGCTGCTCTACTCGGTGCGCACCCCCGCCGACGCGTTCTACGCCGACGAGCTGCGCCGCCGGGTCCGCGACGACCCGGGCCTGGACGTCGCGTACGCGTACACCCGCGAGGCGCCGCAGGGCTGGCGGAGCGAGCCGCACCGGGTCGGGCTGGCCGACGTCGACAGCCACGGTTGGCCGCCGGAGCTGGAGCCGCTCTGCTACGTCTGCGGCCCGACCGGGTTCGTGGAGACGGTGGCGGACCTGCTCGTCGGGCTGGGCCACCAGAGCCGGCGGGTGAAGACCGAACGGTTCGGCCCGACCGGCTGAGCGTCGAGGAGGAGCGCCCGATGACCGACCCGTCGTACCTGGACGGCAACATGCTCGACGGCCCGCTGCGCGAACTGTTCGCCGTCGACCTGAGCGCCGCCGCCGGGCGGTGCGAGCACTGCGGCAGCATCGGCCCGATGGCCGGCCTGCGGGTCTACCCGCACGCGCCCGGCCTGGTCGGCCGCTGCCCGAACTGTGCCGAGGTGATGCTGCGGCTGGTCCGCTCGCCCGACCACGCCTGGCTGGACCTGCGCGGGGCCACCTTCCTGCGGGTGCCGATGCCGCCGGACCAGCCGCACCCGGGTCCGCTGTGACGGCGGGCGCGGGCGACGCGGCGCCGGCGACCGGACCGGGTGGCGCTCAGGCGGTGGACAAGGCCCTGCGGGCGCGGTCGGCGCGGGAGGTGTTCGACGACCACCTGCGGCTCGCCGCCGAACACCGGTTCGCGGAGGACCTGTCGCGCAACGTGTCGCCGTCCTGCGTGGTCCTGGAACGCCGGGGAGTGTTCCGGGGGCACGCGGGCGTCGGGGAGTTGGCCCGCCTGTTGGAGGAGGAACTGCCCGGCGCCCGGTACGCGTACACGAACCGGCTGGTCGAGGGGCGGGTGGCGTTCCTGGAGTGGACGGCGCAGGTCGAGGGCGTGCGGGTCCGTGACGGGGCGGACTCGTTCCTCATCGAGCAGGGGTGGATCGTCGCCCAGACCATCCACTACACGCTCGAGCGGGTCGACGGCGGGGCGGACCGGCCCGCCGGACCGTGAGGGCCGGGGCGCGCCCGCGATCCGCTGGACAACGGCGGCACCCTCGGCGACAGTGGTTCGCCGTGAGATATCTGCGCGCGGCGGGTCCGGCCGCCATCCGCCGGCCCCGGCCGGCCGACGAGGCCGAGTTCGTCTCGGCTGCCCGGCGCAGCCGAGACCTGCACCATCCCTGGCTCGCCGCCCCCGACGACCCGGCGGCGTACGCCTCGTACCTGCGCAGGATCCGCCGCCGCGGCCACGCCGGCTACCTGATCTGCGACCGGGACTCCGGGGCGGTCGCCGGCTACGTGAACATCAGCGGAATCCTGATGGGCGCACTGCGCGGCGGCTACCTCGGCTACGCCGCCTTCCTGCCGTACAGCGGCACCGGGCACGCCTCGGCCGGCATTCACCTGGTGGTCCGGCACGCCTTCGACACCCTGGGCCTGCACCGGCTGGAGGCGAACATCCAGCCGGGCAACGAGCCGTCCCGCCGGGTGGCCCGCAGGCTCGGCTTCCGGCTGGAGGGCTACTCGCCGGACTACCTGTTCGTCGACGGGGCGTGGCGCGACCACGAACGGTGGGCGATCACCGCGCCTGCCTCACCCGGAGCGGGTGATGACGGACGGTGACAGCCCTCCTACGGTAGGGTAATGGCTGTCGTGCGTCCGACCCCTGCCGACCCCACACCGGGCCTCCGCGCCGTCGCCGGGGAGAGCGGCGACCAGCGGGCCATGCCGCCCGAACTCGGCCCGGACTCCATCGCCGTGCTCAGCGGCCCGACCTTCATGTACTCCGACTCCCGTGGGGACGTGCCGCCGGGCAGCATCGGCGGCCTGGTGCACCTGGACACCCGGCTGCTCAGTGGCTGGGTGCTCGCCATCAACGGCGAGCGGCTGCTGGTGCTGCGCGCCGAGACCATCAGCCACCACTCGGCCCAGTACGTGCTGACCAACCCGGCCCAGTCCGACCTGCCCCCGGACAGCCTCGGCATCCGGCGGCTGCGGTACGTCGGCGACGGCTTCCACGAGCGGGTGGAGATGGTGTCCTTCCTGCCGGAGCCGGTCCGGATCGAGCTGCGGCTGGCGGTGTGTGCCGACTTCGCCGACCTGTTCGAGGTCAAGTCTGGGGTCCGGGACCGCTCCGCGGAGATCACCCGTGGCCACGCGCCGGACGGCTCGGAGCTGTGCTTCTCCTACGTACGGGGAGACTTCTCCGCCGAGACCCGGGTCCGCTGCTCCCGGCCGGCCGACCGGGTCGAGGGCGACGAACTGGTCTGGGACATCACCCTGTCGCGCCGCGCGGAGTGGCAGCTCGACCTGCACGTGCCGTTGCCGCCGGGGATGGGGGTGGTGGAGCCGGTCCGGGGCGACATCGCCGACGTGTTCCACCGGCGGGCTGACGACCCGGTGCGCCGCTGGACCATCGGCCGGGCGGTGCTGAGCAGTGACAACCAGGCGCTGGAACGGACGATCCGGCAGTCCCGGGACGACCTGGCGGCCCTGCGGCTGGACCTGGAGGTCAAGGGGCAACGGATCATGCTCCCTGGTGCCGGGCTGCCCTGGTTCCTCTCCGTCTTCGGCCGGGACACCCTGATCACCGCGTACCAGACGCTGGTCGCGGGCCCTGCCCTGGCCAAGGGCGCACTGCTCGCGCTGGCCCGGTTGCAGGGCGAACAGTGCGACGACTTCACCGACGAGGAACCCGGCAAGATCCTGCACGAGGTACGCAGCGGCGAACTCACCCGCACCGGGATGAAGCCGTACGGGCCGTACTACGGTTCGGCGGACGCCACCCAGCTCTGGCTGATCCTGCTCTCGGAGTACTGGCGGTGGACCGGCGACGAGGAGACCGTCCGGTTCCTGCGCCACAACGCGCTCGCCGCACTGCACTGGATCGACCGGTACGGCGACCGGGACGGCGACGGCTACGTCGAGTACGCGACGCGCTCCCCGGAGGGGTTGGGCAACCAGTGCTGGCGCGACTCCCCGGACGGGGTCTCCTTCGCCGACGGCCGCATCCCGGTGCTGCCGGTCGCCACCTGCGACCTACAGGGCTACACCTACGACGCGAAGCTGCGGCTGGCCGAGCTGGCCGACGGCCCGCTCGCCGACCCCGACCTCGCCCGCCGGCTGCGGGCCGAGGCCGCCACGCTGTACGAGCGGTTCAACCGCGACTACTGGATCGAGGACCGGGGCGGCTTCTACGCGGTCGGGCTGGACGGCGACAAGAACCCGATCGACTCGAAGACCTCCAACATGGGTCACCTGCTGTGGAGCGGGATCGTGCCGCCGGAACGGGCCGGGACGGTCGTGCGGCAGCTGATGGGTGAGGACATGTTCTCCGGCTGGGGGATCCGCACCCTCTCCTGGGACGACCGGCTCTACAACGCCCTCGGCTACCACCTGGGCACTGTCTGGCCGCACGACAACTCGATCGCGGTGCTCGGCATGGCCCGCTACGGATACCGGGCGGAGGCGAACCGGATCAGCCTGGCCCTGCTGGAGGTCGCCGAGCAGTTCGGCCACCGCCTGCCGGAGGCGATTAGCGGGTTTCCCCGGGAGCGGCTGCTGTTCGCTGTGCCGTACCCGACGGCGTGCAGCCCGCAGGCGTGGGCATCCGGCACGCCGCTGGCGCTGGTCAGGGCGATGCTCGGCGCGGACCCGGTGGACGGAAGGCTGGTTCTCGACCCCGACATCCCGCCCGAGATCGGGCGGATCGCCGCCGAGCGGGTCCGCGCGTTCGGGCACTGCTGGGAAGTGGAGGCGGTCGGGCGGACCGGACATGTCCGCCTGGCGGAGTGCTGAATCGTCCGAGCCGCCACGTTTGTCCCGCCGCCGGGTGGGAACGGGGCCGAAATGACGAAACCTCGTGTGGTGATCGTGGGGGCCGGATTCGCCGGTTACCACGCGGCGAAGACGTTGAGCCGGCTGGCCCGGGGCCGGGCCGAGATCGTGGTGCTGAACTCGACCGACTACTTCCTCTACCTGCCGCTGCTGCCCGAGGTTGCCGCCGGCGTGGTCGAGCCCCGCCGGATCGCCGTGCCGCTGACCGGCACGCTCCCCGGGGTGCGGGTGCTGATCGGCGAGGCCGACCACCTCGACCTGCAGAACCGCTGGGTCGGCTTCACCCAGCCGGAGGGCGACCGCAACCGGATTGCGTACGACCGGCTGGTGCTCGCCGTCGGCAGCGTCAACAAGCTGCTGCCGATACCCGGCGTGACCGAGTACGCCCACGGCTTCCGGGGCCTGCCCGAGGCCCTCTACCTGCATGACCACGTGATCCGGCAGATCGAGCTGGCCGAGCAGGCCGAGGACCCGGCCGAGCAGCAGGCCCGGGCAACCTTCGTGGTCGTCGGCGCCGGCTACACCGGGACCGAGGTGGCCGCGCACGGTCAGCTCTTCACCGACGAACTGGTCTCCCAGCGCCCCCGGCTCAAGATCCGGCCGAAGTGGATGCTGCTCGATGTCGCGCCCCGGGTGCTGCCCGAGTTGGACAAGCGGATGTCGGACACCGCCGACCGGGTGCTGCGTCGCCGGGGCGTGGACGTGCGGATGGGCACCTCGGTGGCCGTCGCCACCGCCGACGGGGTCAAGCTCACCGACGGCGGGTACGTGCCCACCTGCACCCTGGTCTGGTGCGTCGGCGTGCGGCCCGACCCGTTCGTCGCCGAGTTGGGGCTGCGCACCGAGAAGGGCCGCCTGGTCGTCGACGAGTACCTCGGCGTCCCCGGCTTCCCCGAGGTGTACGCCTGCGGCGACGCCGCCGCCGTGCCGGACCTGGCCCGGCCCGGGCAGATCTGCACCATGACCGCGCAGCACGCGCAGCGGCAGGGCAAGCTGGCCGCGCACAACATCGCGGCCTCCTACGGGCAGGGCCGACGCAGGCCGTACAAGCACCACGACCTGGGCTGGGTGGTCGACCTGGGCGGCCGGGACGCGGCGGCGAACCCGCTGAAGGTGTCGCTGTCCGGGCTGCCCGCCAAGGCGGTCACCCGCGGTTACCACCTGCTGGCCATGCCGGGCAACCGGGCCCGGGTGAGCACCGACTGGATGCTCGACGCCGCGCTGCCGCGCCCGGCCGTGCAACTCGGCCTGGTTCCCGCCAACTCCGTGCCCCTGGAGAGCACCTCACCGGAGGTGGCTGTCCGGGCACGCTGACCCCCACCCGCCCAAGCGGAAGGAAGGGCACCTTCCTGACGCTTCGGGTAGAGAAGGTGCCCTTCCTGACCCGGGTGGGTGGCGCCTCAGCGGACGGCGAGGGTGGCATCGGTGGCGGGACGGGCGCCGGCGACGAAGGTGTCCAGGGCCGCCCCGTGCAGCACGCCGCCCGGCACCGGGTCCCGCATGGCCCGGGCGGACAACCGGGCCACCGGCAGCCGCCCGGGGCGCAGCGCGGCGGCGAACACCACGTTGCCGTACCGCCGGCCGCGCAGCATCCGACGGTCGGCGACCAGGCAGACGTCGGCGAAGACGGCCCGCAGGGTGGCCGCCTGGACCCGGGCGAAGACCAGCGGCGGGAGGTCGGTCACGTTGACCAGGTGGATGCCGTCGGGGCGCAGCGTGCGGGCCACCTCGGTGACGAACTCGACGCTGCGCACGTGGGCGGGCATCCGCGCCGCCCGGTAGATGTCGGCGAGCACCAGGTCGTAGCCGGCCGAGGGCGCCCGGGTCAGCGCGGCCCGGGCGTCGGCCACGCGTACGTCGATGCCGGCGGGCAGCGCCGGCAGTTCCCGCGCCACCAGCTCGACCACGGCCGGGTCGCGTTCCACGACCAGTTGCGCCGAGCCGGGCCGGGCAGCGGCCAGGTAGCGGGGCAGGGTCAGCGCGCCGCCGCCGAGGTGCAGCACGTCCAACGGGCGGCCGGTCGGCGACGCCAGGTCGGCGACGGCGGCCATCCGTCGCACGTACTCGAAGTGCAGGTGACGTGGGTCGGAAACGTCCAGGTAGGACTGCTCCACGCCAGCGGCGAGGAGCGTACGCCCGGTGGGCCGGGCCGGGTCGACGACCAGCTCCAGCCGGGGCGCTTCGGAGTCCATCCCGGCAGGCTAACCGAGCCGGTGGCGGGCCGGCGGGTGGGCGCCCGCCGGCCCGTGCCGGGTCAGCCCGCCGCCATCCCGGCGCCGGCCTCGTCGATCGCGTCGTCCACGGCGTGGGCGAGGTCCACGTCCATCGCGGTCACCGCCCCGGCCTGCCGGGACCGTACGGTCAGCACGGCGGTGGTCCGGTCCGCGCGGCCGATCCGTGGGCCGCGACCGGTCTCCTGCCGCAGCCGGTCGATCCGGTCCAGCACCCGGTCCAGGTTGTCCGCCGGCAGCTGCACGGTGCGCGACAGCGACTCGCCGTCGCCGGACCAGTACGGCAGCCCGCTGAGCGCCTCCCGCAGGTCCGCGTCGTCGAGCGGAGGTGTCGCGCTGACCGCGCCGACCACCCCGCCGCCCGCGGGCGGCGGCTCCAGCAGGTCGCGCAGGCCGTCCGGCACGTGCAGCGACTCGATCAGGTCGCCGTCGTGGTCGGCCAGCGCCGCCACGGTCGCCTCCGCCTGGTAGCGGGCCTGCTCCGGGGTACGACCGCTGATCCGGCCCACCTCGGCCAGGAAACCGGGCAGGTCCTGGTGCCGCTCGATGCCGTCCACCGGGACGACGTCGTGCAGCTTCGACGGCACCGCCGACAGCAGTCGCCGACGTTCCGCCTCGCCGAGGGCCCACGCGAGGACCAGCACGGTCGACTCCACCCCCACCTTGGCGGTCCGGAAGTCCGCCCCGGTACGGCGGACGACATCGTCGACCAGCGCGTGGTAGCCGATCGGCGTCCCGTCCGGCGCACCCGGCCGGTCCGGCAGTGGGCGGGGCGACTCCGGGACGCCCGCCGGTGGCGGAGCCGGCCCGCCCCGGGTGCTGTCCGGCTTATGGCGGCTGCCGGCCTGCGGCGGCCCGGCGCGCTTGCCCTGCTCCAGGTGGGTGAGCTGCTTGGAGGCGCTCAGGCTGGCCCCCGTCTCGCTGGCCTGCATGCCGCGCTCGCGGGCCTGGCGGGCCAGCGCGCGGCGGCGCTGGTTGTCGCCCTCCATCTGCTTGCGCATGGTGACACCTCGCTTCCGCTGGTGTTCCCTCGCTTCCGTCGGTCGCCTTCCCGCCGTCACCGGCACCGAAACGGACGCCGGCGGCCGGGCCGGCGATGCTCGGCGGCCACCGGGGGAGCTTCATCCGGCGGGGGTGAGGGGCGCTCACCCGGTGGGAGCCGACGATCGCAGCGGACCGGAGAACTTCCGAGAACGCGGAAGGGCAGGTCGTGATGAAGAGGATCGTCGAGATCGTCCCCGCCCGGCCCGGCTGGTACGCGCGCTGGCGCCTGACCCCGGAAGGCACCCGGTGCTACCCGGTAAGCCTGTGGGCGCTGCTGGAAGAGGCTGACGGCTCGGGGCGTGAGGTGGTCGGGGTGGACTGCATCGGGCAGTGGCCCGGAGCGGACGACAACGAGGCGGGTGGGGCGTTCGTCCGCTATCTCTTCCAGACTCCCGATTCCGGGCCGCCGGAGGATGCCGAAATGCCGACGACGTCCCAGCGGCGGACGACCGGGCCCCGGCTGCAACCGCTCGCCGCACCCTGATCCTTACTCCGGCCCCCGGCCCCTGGTCCCAGGGTCGGGGGCCACCCCACGCCCTCGGGTGGGAGCGGCTCGGCTCAGCCCGCCTGGCGGACGTTGCCGTCTGTGGCGCGTTCCACGGCGAGCAGCTCGGTCAGCCCGGTGCGGTCGAGCAACTGCTGGAGCTGGGGACCGACCCCGCGGAGCCGGACCGCACCCGTGCCGCCCCGGTGGACGGTCAGCAACGCGCTGAGCCCGGACGAGTCGCACAGGCTGACTCCACCCAGGTCGAACAGGAGCTCCTGGTAGCCGTCCCGGCGCAGCTCGGCGGCGGCGGCGACGAGCTCCGGGGCGGTGTCGAAGTCCAGCTCACCGGAGAACCGGAGCTGGGCACGCCCGGCGTCGAGCCGGGTCACCTCGATGGTCAACAGCTGGGCGGCCATGCACCCATGTTCCCAGTCGCGGGTCCGGGCGCAAAGTCGAGGGTCGGGCGGATCGCGTCGGGCCGGTGACGCGTCCACGAGCAGCCGGGTGGACCTCGGCGCGAGGTTCCGCCCGGGGCGGGGCCGCCGTCCGCACGACGGGCGTCGAGTGGCGGTCGCGGCAATCGCGCGTAGGCTGGGTGACCATGTGCGCCGCCCTGCGGTGGTACGGGTGCAGACGAAGGAGTGGGGCTCAGCTGGTGACTGCTGCCGACGTCCGGGGCTCGGATTCCGGCGACGGACGGTTCTCCACGCCGAGTGCCGTACGGGCCGGGATGTTCTCGGACGCCGCCCCGGCACGCCCGGCGCCTTCCCCGCTCGCGGCCGGCCGGTCACTCGCGGCGCCCGACTGGCCCGAGGTCGTCGAGCACCTCCGCGAGGGCCTCGTCGTATGCGACGCGCGGGGCGTCGTCCGGCATGTCAGCCCGGTGGCCGAGCGGCTGCTGCCCGAGGTCACTCCGGGTGAGCTGCTCGCGGCGGCCGGCATCGCGGGGCTGACCGCAGACGGCGAGTTCACCCACCACGGCCGACGGCTGCGCGCGCGCCGGATGCCGCTGTCGGCCGCCCACTGCTGCTGGTACGTCGAGGACGTCACCGAGAGCCTCACTCGCGCTGACGCCCTGCTCGCCGAGCGGGCCCGCTCCGCGTTCCTGGCGGTAGTCGGCGAGAAGCTCGGCAACCCGCTGCACCCGGACCGGGCCGCTGCGGCGGTGGTCCGGCTCGCCGTGCCGACGCTGGCCGAGGTGGCGGTGCTGGTGCTGGCACCCCGTTCCGGGCGGGCCCGCTGGTGGCGGGCCGCCCGCACCGACGACGACGCCCCGACGGTGGACAGCGGCGTGCTGCTTCCCGCCGACCTGCCCGCGGCGATCAGCGAGGGGCTGGACGGCGCGGAACCGTACGCCGTCGACTGGCTGGTGGAGCAGGCCGTGGAGGCCGGCTGGCTGAACGGGCTGGCCGCGGCGGAAGCGTGCGCGCGGGTGGTGCCGCTGCCCGGTCGGGACGCCCCGGCCGGCGTCCTGCTGGTCGCGCGACGCGTCGACCGTTGGTATGACGAGGCTGACGTGGACCTGGTCAGTGCCTACGCGGTCCGGGCCGGGGCGGCGCTGACCACGGCGTTGCTCCACCGCGACCAGGCCGAGGTCACCGACACGCTCCAGGCCAGCCTGGTGCCGGTGGAACCGGCCGAGGCGGCAGGGGTGCAGTGGGGCACCGCGTACCGGCCGGCCCAGGCCGGGTTGCGTATCGGTGGAGACTTCTATGGATCGCACCGGCTGGCCGACGGCGGTTCCGTCTTCTTTCTCGGCGACGTCTCCGGCAAGGGCGTCGAGGCGGCCGTCTTCACCGGTCAGCTGCGTCAGTGCCTCCAGGCGTTGCACCGGGTGGAGTCGCAGCCGGGACGGCTGCTGAGGTTGCTAAACGACGCGCTGCTGGAGACCAGTCAGGCACAGGGCCAGGGGCGTTTCGCGACGATGGTGGTGGGGGTGGCCCAGCCGCACCGCGAGGGTGGGCTCACCCTGACCATGGCAGGCGGTGGCCACCTGCCGCCGCTGGTGCTGCGCGGCTCCGGCGAGGTCGAGCCGGTGCCGTTGTCGGGCATGTTGGTCGGCGTGGTGCCCGACCCTCGGATCGGGGAGGTGACCGTCCGGCTTCGGGCGGGCGAGACCTGCCTGCTCTACAGCGACGGGGTGACCGAGGCGCGCGGTGGCCGCCGCGGCGACGAGCAGTTCGGCACGGAGCGGCTGGTCCGCGCGGTCACCGGCTGCCAGCGGATGCCCGCCCCCGCCCTGGCCGAACGCGTCGAGCAGGTGACCTGCGACTGGCTGGCCCACGGGGACCACGACGACATCGCCGTGCTGGCGTTGCGCGCGACCCCGGGTGGGCGTACGCCCCGGCATCTGCACGCGGTGCCCGACACGACCGTCTCCGTCGAGCCGAGGGGGACCCGATGACCGCTGCCCCGACCGCCGAGGCCACCCCGGCCGGCGCCTGGTCCGGATACCTGGACTGCCTCCAGGAGGCGGACGAGTACGCGGCCGTCGAGGTGGCCACCGGCCTGCTCGAGGCTGGCGTGTCCGCCGAGCGTGTCCTGCTCGACCTGGTCGCCCCGGCGCAGGCCGAGGTGGGGGAGCGGTGGGCGCGCAACGAGTGGAGCGTCGCCGAGGAGCACGCCGCGACGCACATCAGCGAGCGGGTGGTGGCGGCGGTCGCCGCGTACGCGAACCCGCGCCCGACGCGGGGCCGGGTCGTGGTGGCATGTATGGACGGTGAGTGGCACGCCCTGCCGCCCCGGCTGGTCGCCGAGGTGCTGCGGCTGCGGGGCTGGCAGGTCACCTTCCTCGGCGCGAGCGTCCCCGCCCCGCACCTGGTGTCCTACCTGCACCGGCACGACGCCGACGCGGTCGCGCTCGCCTGTGCGCTGCCGATGCGCCTGCCGCACGCGTACCGCATGATCGAGGCGTGCCGTCGCGTGGACGTTCCCGTGGTGGTCGGGGGCCGGGGCTTCGGCGCGGACGGGCGCTGGGCCCGGCGGCTCGGTGTCGCCTGGGCGCCGGACGCCCCGAGCGCCGCCGACCTGGTCGCCGACGAGCGCGCGCTGCGTCGCGTCCCGTTGGCGGAGCTGAGCCACCTGGCCGACGACGAGTACACCAGCCTGGTCAAGCGGCGCGGCGAGCTGATCGACGGGGCGCTGGCCGAACTGCGGGAACGTGTCCCGGGCACCCGTGACTACACGCCCAGCCAGATGGACTCCACCGTCAGCGACCTGGGGTATGTCGTGGACTTCCTGGCCGCCGCGCTCTACGTCGACGACGGCTCGCTGTTCACCGAGTTCGTCGACTGGATGGTCGAGATCCTCACCAGTCGCGGTGTGCCGGCCCACGCGTTGGGGCTGACTCTGGGACACTACCGGCGCGTCCTGCGTGACTTTCCCCGGGCGGCGCGGTTCCTCGGCGCGGCCCGGTCGTCCGTGGCCGCGGTGGGCGGTGCCGGATCGCGCTGAGCGCCGGTGAGGCCATGACCGACACCCCTGCTTATACTTGCCACACTGCAAGCATCCGCCTGTGGTGGAGCGAAGGGGACCAGGGGTGACGTTCACCGTCACGTACGCCGATCGCGACGGCGGGGGGACGTGCCTGCGGCTTGCCGGCGAGCTAGACCTGAGCACCGCGCCCGAGCTCAATGCCGTCATCGACCGGCTGGTCGACGGCGGCGAGCGCCGGCTGCTGGTCGACCTGGCCGAGCTGACGTTCTGTGACTCCACCGGGATCGCCGCCTTCGTGCGGGGCGACAACCGGGTCGCCGCCGACGGCGGCTGGCTGCGGGTGACCGGCGCCGGCGGCCGGGTCGACCGGGTGCTCCAGGTGACCGGGCTGGCCGAGGTGCTGAGATACGAGTCTGACAGGGCCGACCCGACGGCGCGGTCCGCCGGATGATGGGCTAGATTTCCCCGCCAGCACGGAACGCCTCGCGGTTCTCCGTTCCACCGACACGAAGCAGGTAGTGATGGGTGCAGAAAGCCCGAATCCGGTTCGCATCCTGGTGGTGGACGACGATCCGGGTGATGTGCTCATGATCGAGGAGGCGCTCGCGGACTCCGATGTCGACAAGGTCATCGACATCGTCAGCGACGGCGAGGAGGCGATGGAGTTCCTGCGCCGCGAGGGGCGGCACGCCGCAGCCCGGCGGCCGGACGTCATCCTGCTCGACCTGAACATGCCCCGGATGGACGGGCGGCAGGTGCTGAGCGAGGTCAAGAGCGACGAGGACCTGCGGACCATCCCGATCGTCGTGCTGACCACCTCCAACGCCGACACGGACATCGTGGGCAGCTACACGCTCCAGGCCAACGCGTACGTCACCAAGCCGATCGACCTGGACGACTTCAACGACGTGGTGCACCGGATCGACGAGTTCTTCGGCCGGGTGGTCGTGCTCCCGAAGCGCTCCTGAGGCGCTCCGGGCCGCATCGTCCACGCCGGGTCGCCCCACACCCCCCGCGACGTGCCGGATCCCGGGCGCGTCCGCGTGCTGAGCATTTTTTCCCGAACCCCCTCCGCTGCCGTCCCCGGCACGGAGGATCCAGGGTGGGGAAGGAAGCACCAGCTGCCTGGGGGGCGACAGCATGAGGTTCTCCGTCGTTGAGACCGGCTACGAACAGCGGCAGGTCGATTCCTGCCTGGATGAGATCGGCATCCGGTTGGCCCGGCTCGCCGCCCGGGCGGAGGGCGCAGCCAGGGCCGGTCGTGAGTGGGACGAGATCCGCGACGAGGCGACGGCGCTCCGCGGCCTGCTCCAGCGGTTGGACCTCGGCGACCCGGACCGGACCTCGCGGGACGCGGACGACGCCGAGCGGGCGGCGGTCGACCTCCTGAACCGGGCGCGGGTCGAGCTCGACGCGGCCCGGGAGGAGGCCCGGGAGGTGCGCGAGCGGGTCTACGCCGAGGCGGTGCAGGCCCGCCGGGACTTCGAGGCGGCGCTGTACGCCCGGCGACGGCGCGAGGCCCGGTTGGACCAGATCCTCGGCGGCCTGACCGACGAGTCGGTCCCGGCCGACACCCCGACCGCCGCGGCCGGGGTGCCCGGCAGCGGCGTGCCGGTGACCCGGATCGCCGCCGGTGGCGGCACGGACGCGTCCAGCGAGCCGCCGGGCGGCCGAGCCGGGTTCCGCTGACCTGTCAAGCCGTACGGAGCACTGCGTCGTCAGCCGAAAAGTCGGTTTCCCAGTCTTCCGGCGGGTGCTCAAGATGCCATTGCACGGAGCGTCGCATGGCCGCCTGCGGATCAGAGTCCTGCCATCCGAGCACATCGCGTGCCTTCTGCCCGCTGGCCAGGAGGTGCTGGCCGACGGCTCCGGAGGCGCGAAGGTCTACTGGCAGAACCTCGTCGCTGACGCGAACAAGTTCAAGATCGGCATCGGCTGCCGCGATGATCTGTTCATAGAACAGCCTCATCGGAGCAGTCTGTGCCTCGACGATGTTGAAACAATCGCCGTGCCGGTGCTCTGAGGCGAGGGCTGCGAGCACCGCTTGAGCGACGTCTCCCACGTAGACACGGCTAAACAGGAAATTGCCGGCGCCCACGGGCAGATGCGCGCGCCCACCTCGGATGCGCCGCAGGACCGGCTCGAAGCGGCGTTGGTAGTCGTGCTCGCCGTAAACCGCGCCAAGACGAAGGATCATGGCGCCAGCGGCCAGATAGATCTCCTCCAACTCGAGGTTCTCCCAGTGTGGCCCCTCCACATGGCGGACGGTGCGCAGGGCGGAGACCTCGGTCAGCGGGACGGCGTCGGTCTGCCGGCGAGACAACATACCTTCGTAGGCTCGATAGACATCGACACTGGACAGGGCGATGAGCCGGACACCCGGAGGCAGGGCCGAAAGTGCCGCTCGGGCACCCGCCCCGTTTCCCGCCGACACGTCGATCACTGCGTCCGCCTCGAATGCCGCAAAGGCTTCCCGGCGAGCCGGCCACGACTGACGCTCCCCATGGAGATGTTCCACGTCGGCGAGGCCGGCCGGCTCCGCGCGCCCTCGATGGACAACCAGCGGGGTGTGCCCGGCCGCCAACAGCGCTGCGACGATGGCCCGTCCAACGAACCAGGTTCCCCCGAGAACGATCACCCTCACGACGTTGCCACCCGCATGAGCTCACCTAAGCAGCCGCCTCACATTCCGGCAACGAACATGCCCGCGACGTCGAACGCAGGGCGCTCCGGCACCCCAATTGATCGCCAGTCGAATTACCGGACCCTGCCAGTCCTTGCGCGGCCCCCGCGACGCCGTCAGGTCACGTCAGCGCGGCGACGACCGTCGTGGCCAGCCCCTCGTGCTGGGCGTAGGCGTCGGGGAAGGCCGAGACCTGCACGGCCTGGGCGGCGCCGGCCACGCTCATCTGCTGCCAGCCCGGGACGTCCCGCAACGCCTCGTAGAAGGCGCGTGCGGCGTACGACGGGCGCATCAGCTCGCGTACGGTGCCCCAGCCGCTGCTCGGGCGCTGCTGGAACAGGCCCACCGAGTCGTGGTCGGAGCCGCTGCCCTGGTGCGGGTACCGGGTGGACTCCGGGAGCACGTCACTGGCGAGGTTGTAGAGCCTGCTCTCCTGCATCGAGGTCGCCACGGCGACGACCAGGGCCCGGCGGGGCATCTTCAGCTCGACGCCCACGTCGACGATGACCTTGGCGTTGTCCATCTGCGCCTGGGTGAGCCCGGCGACCGGGCGGGGGCGGGGCGGGGCGGTCGGCTTGCGGGGGGCCTTGCGGGTGGCCGAGGGGGTCGGCTTCGGCGTCGGGCTGGGGCTGAGCGTGGGCGAGGGTGAGACGGCCCGGTCCAGGGACCGCGAGGCCCGCTCGTCGTCGACGGCCCGCTCGGCCAGTGCCTCGGCCACGGGCTCCCGCGCGGCGTCGGCGTCCTCGCGCGTGCAGGCGAACGCGGTCGCACCGAGTAAGCAGGTCACGCCGGTGGCGAGCGCGACCCGGACGGCGGTCGGGGCGAGCAGGGCCCGGGGGCCGCGACGCCGCCGCTCCGCGGCGCGATGACGGCCGGTCGTCTGTTCGGTCGAGGCGGGATCGTCCGAGCGGGCGGCCGGTCGATCCTGGGTCAGCTTCTGGTCGAGGGGGTCGTCGGGGTGCACCCGCCGAGGCTAGAAAGGCGAGCGCGTCTTGCCATCGGCCTGGTTGGTGGCATGCGCCACAATTTGCGCCGATCCGCCGTTCGATTACACCCGATCTGCCAGCAACGCGGCGATAACCGCATGTCGAATTCTTCGCCTATATCCGATAAGCATGGCCGAATAGGGCGAATACTCGATCTTGGCTCCGCAGTCACGGGTGGGGCGGAGCCTCCACCGAACGGTGGAGTCCGTACCCGGTCGCCCGGACGATGGCGGGTTGGCCGGGACCGGCCGGGCGGTCAGTGCCGGCCGTTCTCCGCCGGGGTCACGGTGAGCCGGTGCCGGCTGCCGTCGCCGCTGGAGAAGGGCCACAGCCGGTCCGCGTGCTCGACCAGCTCGGCCAGCTGTTGCCGGGTGAGTCCCGCCGACGAGATGGAGGCGTGCACGTCGGCCCGGTACCGGCCGTCGTCGTCGCGCCCGAGCTTCGCCTCCGCGCGGACCTGCACGGTGTGCGCCTCGTCGGTGATCTCGCCCGCCGCCTCCACCGCCGCGTGGTGCAGGCAGGACGCGAAGGCGGCGGCGAGTAGTTGCTCCGGGGTGAGTCCCGAGCAGTGTGGTGCCAGCGGGGACGCCAGGGCCGTGGACAGGCCCCCGTCGTCGGTGCGCACGTGGCCGCCCTCGGCGGTCGCGGTGGCCGTCTCGTTCAGCCAGGAGCTCGATTCCGGCATCGCGTTCCTCCCTCGCTCACCCGCCCGGCTACCCGCCCCCGGTCGGGTGAAACCGCAGGTGGCCGGCGGGGGACGCCGGAACGGGAGGGGCGACGCCGACCCCGTCGACGGGGCCGGCCGGGGGATGCCGGGCCGGCCGGCGGGTGGCCGGGATGCGGGCGGCGGGGATCAGCCGGCCCGGGTGGACCAGTCAGGAAGGGGGGCGGCCTCGGTCACCTCGGCCGCCGCCCGCTCGGTCCACGGCGACATCGACGTGCCGCGCTGCCGCGGTGCCGTGGGCTGCTGCATCGGCACGTACACCCGGGCGTCCACCGCCTCCGCCAACAACAGCGCCGCCATCAGGCTGGACGGCCGCTCCGCCGGGTCGTCGGCCAGGCAGCTCGCGCACAGGTCGGCCACCTCCGGGGGCAGCCCCTCGATCTGCGGCAGCGGCCGCGGTGGTTGCCGGCGGCGTGCGCCGAGCAGTTGCGTCGCCGTTTCCGCCTGGTACGGCAGCCGCCCGGTCAGGCAGTAGTAGAGCAGCACACCGAGGGCGTACATGTCGGCGGCCGGTGTGGCCGGGGCCCGTTCCAACTGCTCGGGCGCCAGGTAGGCCGGCGTGCCGACGACCATTCCCTCCGGCGACAGGTCCGGAGTGCCGCAGGGGGTGGCGATGCCGAAGTCGAGCACCTTCACGCCGGCCGGGGTCAGGATCACGTTTGCCGGCTTGACGTCACGGTGCACGATGCCGTGCGCGTGGGCGGCGGCCAGCGCGGCGCTCACCTCGGCGCAGACCCGTACGGCGATGTGCCAGTCCAGCGGGCCGGCCCGCAGGTGCTCGGCCAGCGTCCCTCCCTCGGCCAACTCCATGACGATGTAGGGCACCTGACCGTCGGGCCCCGTCCCGCAGGTGCCGAAGTCGTGGACGAAGGCCACGTTCGGGTGCACCAGTCGGGCGGCGGAGCGCGCCTCCGCGCGGATCCGCTCCACGGAGGTGTCCTGCCCCTCCTGCCCGGGTGACATCACCTTCACCGCGACCGGCCGGTCCAGCACCGCGTCGTGGGCCCGCCAGACCTCCGACATGCCGCCGATGCCGATGCGCTGTTCGAGCCGGTACCGCCCGTCCAGCGTTCTCATCGACCGCTCCCCGCCTCTCGTGGCCCGTCCCACGACGGGTCGCCAACGCTGCGGTACCCGAGCTCCGATCAGGGCAAACCGCTGCCGGATCCGGGCGGGGCGGTCGGCGGCTGCGGTAGCTTGCGAGCCGGGGCCGGTGTCGGGCCGGTACGCGGAAAGGCGGGCGCGCGGATGAGCGAGGTGACCGTACGTTTCGTCGGCGGCCCGGCCCACGACCTGGTCCGGGCGCTGCCCGCCGAGCCGGACGGCTCCCCGCCCACGCACTGGATCCTGCGCCACCCCGACGACGCTCGGCCGCCTGCCGGCGGCGGGCCGGACCACCTCTACCAGCGCGAGCATCCGGTGGGTGGTGGCACCTGGACGATGTGCTTCGTGCACACCTACCCGGTGGGCATGACCGAATGAGACGCCAGGACGCGGGCGCGGGCCGAGCGACCCGCCCTGCCGGCCACTCGCCGCGCGCCGGGCGGGGCGGCCACTGTGGTGGCCAGCCGTCCGACCACGATCGGGTCGGCCCGCGCACAGCGGAGACACAGGTGGCACACAAGCCGGCCACAGCGCGCCGGCCCACGATGGGGCCATGGTGACTGACGGGCAGGCCGGGGCTGGTCGCATCGAGCTGCGTCGCCCGGACGGGGAGCCGGTGCGGGTGCTGGTGGTCGACGACGAGCCGACCCTGGCCGACCTGCTGTCGATGGCGCTGCGCTATGAGGGCTGGCAGGTGCGTACGGCGGGCGACGGCACGTCGGCGCTGAGCGCGGCGCGGCAGTTCCAGCCGGACGCCGTGGTGCTCGACGTGATGCTGCCCGACCTGGACGGCTTCCAGGTGCTGCGCCGGCTGCGCGAGCAGGCCCCGACGGTGCCGGTGCTCTTCCTGACCGCCCGGGACGCGGTGGAGGAACGGATCGCCGGGCTGACCGTCGGCGGCGACGACTACGTCACCAAGCCGTTCAGCCTGGAGGAGGTGATCGCCCGGCTGCGGGCGCTGCTGCGCCGCTCGGGCTTCGCCGTCGCCGCCCGCCCGGACGCGGTACTCACCGTCGGCGACCTCAGCCTCGACGAGGACAGCCACGAGGTGCGCCGCGACGGCCAGGCCGTCACCCTCACCGCCACCGAGTTCGAGCTGCTGCGCTATCTCATGCGCAACCCGCGCCGGGTGCTCAGCAAGGCGCAGATCCTCGACCGGGTCTGGAACTACGACTTCGGCGGCCAGGCCAACGTGGTGGAGCTGTACATCTCGTACCTGCGGAAGAAGATCGACGCGGGCCGGAAGCCGATGATCCACACGCTGCGCGGCGCGGGGTATGTCCTCCGGCCGGCGGAGTGAGCGGCCCGCCGGCCGGCTCCGCCGCCGGCTGGCCGGCCTGTCCCTGCGGACCCGCCTGGTGGTCATCCTGGTCGCCCTGCTGGCCCTGGTCAGCGTCGCCATCGGCGGGATCACCACGGTCGCGCTGCGGCAGTTTCTGATCGACCGGGTGGACGACCAACTGGCGCCGATGCGGACCGGTCCGGGCCGGGGCCTGCCGTCACCCCTCGACGCGCCCGGCGTGACCGCCCCGCCGGACGCGCGGATCCCCCGTGGCTTCCCGCCGGGAACGGTCTCCGCCGAGGTGGTCGACGGCCGGGTGGTCCGGGCCTGGACCCTGGTCGACCGGGAGGAGCGCGCCGTCCCCGCCGAAGACCTGGCCGGCCTCGCGGACCTGCCCACGGACGGCCGGCCCCGCACCCGCGAACTCGGGGAACACGGCGACTACCGGGTGGTGGCGCGTCAGGTTCAGGGCGGCACCGTCCGGGTGCTCGGCCTGCCGCTGTCGGGCGTGTCGGAGACCGTCTGGTGGATGGTCGCCGCGCAGGCCGGCGTGGCGACCGTGGGGTTGCTGGTCGCCGGCGGGGCCGGCGCCCTGATCGTACGGGCGACCCTGCGTCCGCTGAGCCGGGTCGCCGCCACCGCCGGGCGGGTCAGCGAGCTGCCCCTGGACCGCGGCGAGGTAGCGCTGTCGGTGCGGGTCCCGGCTGCCGACACCGACCCGCGCACCGAGGTCGGCCAGGTGGGCGCGGCACTGAACCGGATGCTGGGGCACGTCGCCGCCGCGCTCGCCGCCCGCCAGGCCAGCGAGACCCGGGTACGCCAGTTCGTCGCCGACGCCAGCCACGAGCTGCGCACCCCGCTGGCGGCCATCCGGGGGTACGCCGAGGTCGCCCGGCGTGGCCGGGACGAGGTGCCGCCCGACGTGGCCCACGCCCTGCGCCGGGTCGAGTCGGAGAGCGCCCGGATGACCAGCCTCGTCGACGACCTGCTGCTGCTCGCCCGGCTCGACTCGGGCCGGCCGCTCGCGGTCGAGCCCGTGGACCTGTCCGCCCTGGTGATGGACGCGGTCGGCGACGCGCACGTCGCGGGGCCGGAGCACCGCTGGCGGCTCGACCTGCCGGACACCGTCGTCCGGGTCCCCGGCGACCCGGCCCGGCTGCACCAGGTGCTGGCGAACCTGCTGGCCAACGCCCGGGTGCACACCCCGCCCGGCAGCACGGTCACCACCACCCTGCGGGTGGCCGGCGACGTCGCCCTGCTCGGCGTCGCCGACGATGGTCCCGGCGTGCCGCCGCAACTGCGGGCCGAGGTGTTCGAACGCTTCTCCCGGGGCGACAGTTCCCGCTCCCGGGCGCACGGCAGCACCGGCCTGGGCCTGGCCATCGTGGCCGCCGTGGTGGAGGCCCACCACGGCTCGGTCGAGCTGGACAGCCGGCCGGGCCGTACGGTGTTCACCGTCCGGCTGCCGGGCGCCACCACCGACACCTGACCGGCCCGGCCCAGGTGATGCGTGGCCGGGCCGGGGCGACCGGCGCGGGGTCCGGCCGGGTCGGCGTTCAGTCGGCCAGCAGTTCGGCGAGGGAGTGCGCGATCCGCTCCGCGTGGCGCCCGTCCGGGTCCTCGTCGGCGTTGAAGTCGGTGACGCTCATCCCGATCAGCCGTCCCGAGCGCACCAGTGGCCGGGTCAGCGCGATCAGATCGGCCCAGTCCAGGCCGCCCGGCTCCGGGTAGCTGACCGCCGGCAGCACGAGCGGGTCGAGCACGTCGAGGTCGAGGTGCAGCCAGGCGGGCGTCGTACCGACGGCGAGATCCCGGCCCACCGGCGCCGCGTCGGCGCCGCGCAGCCGGGCGGCCGGCACCAGGTGCACGGCCGGGTCGACCCGGAGGGCCTCCCTGCCCTCCGGTGCGGCCCGGTCGAGCGGGCGGTGGCCGAGCAGGTACACCTGGTCGGGGTCGACCAGCGGCCCCTCCCGGTCGAGGACCCCCGCCGGGCCGTGGTCGGTGACGATCGACAGGCCCATGTCGGCCCCCTCGCCGGTGGGCGAGGTGCGGCCGTCCTCGAAGTCCAGGTGGGCGTCGAGGAACCACAGGTCGAAGCCGGCCGGCAGCCCCTGCAACGTGCCCGGCAGGATCGCGCAGTCGCCGCCGAGGACCAGCGGGTGCCGTCCCGCGTCGAGCAGTGCGGTCACCCGGGCAGCGATCGACCGGCCGGCGCGGCGCACCTGGTCGACGCCGATCACGCCGGTCTCCGGGTCCCGGACCGGGTCGGTGATCAGGGCGTCGACCGTGCCGGCGTCCGCAGCACCCAGCAGGTCCAGCAGCCCGGCGGCCCGCAGCGCCGCGGGCGCCCGGTGTTCGCCCCGGCCGCGTCCGGAGGAGTCGAGCGGAGCGTCCAGCACCGACCATCGCACATTCGGAGGCTAGCCCGGCCGTGGCAGGCTGGGCGGCATGTACGGGGAACGTCCGGCCGGGTTCGCCGGCGCGGTGCTCTGGTCCAGCGTCACGACGGCGGGCGCCGCGCCGACCAGGGTGCTCCCCGACGGCTGCGTCGACCTGCTCTGGTCGAGCCGCTCCGGGCTGGTGGTGGCCGGGCCGGACCGCTCCGCCCACCTCAGCGGAGGCGGGCCGGCGGAGCGCTGGGTGGGGCTGCGGCTGCCGCCGGGCACCGGCCCGGCGGTGCTCGGCGTACCGGCCGTCGAGCTGCGCGACCGGCGGGTCCCCCTGGCCGACCTGTGGGGCGAGCGGGACGTCGCCCGGCTGGCCGAGCGGGTGGAGGCCGCCCCGGCCGTCGTACTGACGGAGATCGCCGTGCGGCGGCTGCGAGCGGCCGGCGGGCCCGATCCGCTGGGCGCCCGGATCGCCGCCGCCCTGGCTGCCGGCGCCACCGTGACCGCGACCGCCGCCGAAACCGGCCTCGATCCGCGCACCATGCACCGTCGGTGCCGGCACCTGTTCGGGTACGGCCCGAAGACGCTGGCCCGGATCCTGCGGATGGGGCGCGCACTGGCGCTGGCACGCGCCGGCACCCCGCTGGCCGAGGTGGCGGCCCGCTGCGGTTACGCCGACCAGGCCCACCTCACCCGGGACGTACGCGACCTGGCCGGCGTGCCGCCGACCGCCCTGCTGCCCCGCTGAGCAGGTTGTTCCTAGACCCTCGGCAATCCCGTCGGCCGGCGACCGCTGACGCTCGCGCTGTTCCCGGACGGTGTCGCACAGCCCTGCGACGAACACGTGGGGCCGGCTCCTGGCTGAGGCGCGTGGCCTGGCGCGCCGGGTTCGTCTGGCCCGGCGGGTGACGTGGCTGCCGCTGCTGGTGCTGGCCTGGCTGGAGCGGCATCCCGCGCTGCTGGTGTTCGCCTTCGGGTACCTGGCGGTGGTGCTGGTGCCGATCAACTTCGGCTGGGGAGTCCACTGGGGCGGCCGGTGGCACGACGCACCAATGCTGATCATCGGCGGCGGCGTGCTGCTGCTGGGCAGCGCCGGCTTCGGGCTGGCGCACCGGCTGCGGCGGCCCCGGTGAGCGGCCCCGACGACGCCTCGGCGCCGGACGAGGCCACACCGGCCCATCCGGTCACCGAGCTCGACGACGTGGTGCACCAACGGGTCCGGCTCGGCATCCTCACCATCGCGCACGAGGCCCGCCGGGTCGAGTTCCGCTTCCTGCGTACCCAGCTGGACCTGACCGCCGGCAACCTCTCCAAGCACCTGAGCGTGCTGGAGACGGCCGGCCTGATCCAGGTCGAGAAGGGCTACGAGGGCCGGCGCGGCCGTACCTGGATCACCCTCACCCCTGCCGGCAGCACCGCGCTCGCCGAAGAGATCGCCCAACTCAAGCAGCTCATCGCCCGCGTCGAGATCACCAACACCACGGAGGACCGATGGCCACCGCGCTGACCCGCCGACGTCGCACCTGGTGACCCGGCGTTGGGCGGCGGGCAACGCTGTTCCGGTGATTCCGATGTCCGACGTTGCCAGTGCGCGTTCAGTCCCGGGGGAGCGGGGCGAACAGGTCCACGCCGTTGCCGTCCGGGTCGAGCAGCACCGCGTACCGCTGGCCCCAGTAGGCGTCCCACGGGGGCAGGTGACCCTCGTGGCCCTCGGCCACCAGTTCCGCGTAGAGCCGGTCCACCTCGGCCGGGTCGTCGCACCGGAAGGCGAGGCTGGCCCCGCCGCCGCTGCCGGGTTTCCAGTCCGGGTCGAACGCGCGGATGGTGTCGGCGGTGTCCCAGGCCAGCCGAAGGCCCCCGGGCAGGGTGATCTCCACGTGCGGCGCGGTGTCGGCGTCCGCCGGGATGTCGAGGCCGAGCCGCCGGTAGAAGGCGAGGGAGCGGGGCAGGTCGCTGCTGACCATCCCGATGAGGTCGAGTGTCGGTGCCATGGCCTCCACGGTAGGACCGTCCGGGGCAGGCGTCTTGAACGAAACGGACACCGGACGGAGTGCCGGGTGTGGCCCTCACGATCGGGACGATCGGCGTAGCGTGTGAGACAAGTCCGGCTTTCCAGGCAAAACCCGTAAAAGGGTCATGCCTGCGTACGCCGGTGGCGAGACGCGAGGGAAGGAGCAGACGGTGGAACACCTGGCCTACCTGGACGCGGGGTCTGGCAGCCTGATCGTGCAGGCGGTGGTCGGCGGGGTGGCCGGCGCCGCGGTGGCGGCCAAGCTCTACTGGCGGCGACTGGTCGACCGGTTCCGCCGCCAGCCCACCGACCAGCGCTGACCCGGCCGATGGGGAACCCCCGCACCGGTCTGCGCACCGAGCCAGGCTCCTTCCGTGACCCCGCCAACCGGGTCTTCCATCTCGACGGCGACGTGCTGCGAGGGCTGGACGAGCAGGCCGCCGGGGACTGGCGTGCCCTGGCCACCAGCGAGTTCTTCCCGCCGCTGCTCGCCGCCGGCAAGGTGTGCGGCACCGAGGCGGTCGAGCCGCCGGCCGTGCCGTCGGGGGACCGGTGGGCCGCCGTCCTCCGTCACGAGCGCATCCCGTTCGTCTCCCACCCGTACGAGTGGTCCTTCACCATGCTCCGCGACGCGGCGCTGCTGCACCTGGAGATCCTGCGGGCGGCGCTGCCGGCCGGCTTCACCACCAAGGACGGCTCGGCCTACAACCTCCAGTGGCGGGGTGCCGAACCGGTCTTCATCGACGTCGGCTCGTTCACCCCGGCACGCGACGGCGAGCCCTGGGCCGGGTACCGGCAGTTCTGTCAGACGCTGCTCTACCCGCTGCTGCTCGGCGCCCACCTCGGGCTGGACTTCCAGCCCTGGCTGCGCGCCCGGGTCGACGGCATCGAGCCCGACCAGATGCGTCGACTGTTCGGCGGCACCCGCCGGTTGCTGCCCGGCGTGCTCACCCACGTGCACCTGCACGGCGCGATGCAGCGGCGCAACGCGCGGGCCAGCACCGCCGACGTCCGATCCCAGCTGCGGGCGGCCGGCTACTCCCGGGAGCTGGCGCTGGCCACCGTACGCGGGATCGAGAAGCTCGTCCGGCGGCTGGAACACCGTCCGGCGGCCAGCCACTGGGTCGACTACCAGCGCACCTGCGCCTACACGGCGGACGACCGGGCCGCGAAGGAACGCTTCGTCGCCGAGGCGCTGGCCGACGGCCCGCGGCCCCGCCTGGCCCTGGACCTCGGCGCCAACGACGGCCGGTACGCCCGGCTCGCCTCCCGGCACGCCGACTACGTCGTAGCGGTCGAGCAGGACCCGGCCGTGGTGGACGGGCTCTACCGGGAACTGCGCGCGCAGGGGGAGCGGCGGATCCTGCCCCTGGTGATGGACCTCGCCGACCCGTCGCCCGGCGGCGGTTGGCGTGGCGTCGAGCGGGCCTCGTTCGCCGACCGGGCCGGCGCCGACGCGGTGCTCGCCCTGGCCGTGGTGCACCACCTGGCGATCGGGCGAAACGTGCCGCTGCCCGAGGTACTCGACTGGCTCGTCGGGCTCGCCGCCCCCGGCGCCCGCGTGGTGGTGGAGTTCGTCCACCCGGAGGACCCGATGGCCCGACGGCTGCTGGCCAACAAGCCCGAGGGGCTCTTCCCCGACTACCGGCCGGCCGAGTTCGAGCGGCTGCTCGCCGCACGCTGCCGGATCGCGCGCCGGCTCGACCTGCCCTCGGGCACCCGGACGCTCTACACGGCGGTCGTGGGTGGCTGAGCCGCCGCCCGACCCGCCCACCCCGCAGCCGGCACCCGACCCGGCCGGTGGGTCCGGTCCCGGTGACCTGCCCGGCCAGCCCGCTTCCGGCAATCCGGCCGGTGGGTCCGGTCCCGGTGACCCGTCCGGCCGGTCCGGTCCCGGCGGCTCAGCGGGCCGGCACGACCGGGCCGGACGGGCCGGCTGGCTGGCCGAACTCGGCCGGCTGGCCGAGGTGACAGGGCTGGTCGGGCTCGTGGTCACCCAGCCGTTGCTGGACGTCCTCGGGCGCAGCCCCGACTTCTTCCTGTTCCACCGGGCGGACCGCGGGGAGATCCTGCTGCTGGTGGCGCTGGTCGCGCTGGTGCCCACCGTCGCCGTGGCGTTGCTCGGCGCGCTGTCCCGGCTGGCCGGACGCACCACCCGGTCGGCGACACACACCCTGCTGGTCGGCCTGTTGCTCGCCGCGTTGGCTGTGCAGGTCGGCCGGCACGGTACGCCGCTGCGGGGCGTACCGCTGCTGCTGCTCGCCGCGCTGGCCGGCGCCGCCGGGGCCGCCGCGCACCGGCGGTGGCGCGCGCCCGGGCGCGCGCTGCGGCTGGCGGCGGCCGGACCACTGCTCTTCGTCGGGTTGTTCGTGTTCGCCTCGCCCACCTCGACGGTGGTGCTGCCCCGGGGCGAGGGCGGCGCCACCGGGGTGGCCGGGCCCGGCAACCATCCGCCGGTGGTCGTGCTGGTCCTCGACGAGCTGCCCCTGGTCTCCCTGCTCGGCCCGGACGGGCGGATCGACGCCGCCCGGTTCCCGCACTTCGCCGAGCTGGCCGGCGGCTCCACCTGGTACCGCAACGCCACCGGTGTCAGCGGCTGGACGCCCTACGCGCTGCCGGCGATGCTCACCGGCCGGTACCCGCAGCGGGAGTCGGCGCCGCACTACTCGCAGTACCCGGACAACCTCTTCACCGCCTTCGGCGGCCTGTACGACGTCCGCGCCGAGGAGAGCATCACCCGGCTCTGCCCGCCCAGCCGCTGCGAGCAGCCGGTCAGCCCGGAGCAGGGGATGGGCGTGCTCCTCCGGCAGGCCGGCGGGCTGCTGCGCCAGGTGACCGCCCCGGTCGACAGCCGGGTCGACCCGGAGGACTCGTACCGCGAGCGCACCCGCGCGGAGGCGGGCATCGACGCCGCCGAGCCGGTGCCGGCGGACCCGAAGTTCCGCTGGGACAGCCTGAACGACAACCAGCCGGCCCGGTTCACCAGCTTCCTCGCCGGGCTGCGGCCGGCGTCCCGGCCCACCCTGCACTTCCTGCACCTGTTGATGCCGCACTCACCGTGGGCGTACCTGCCGTCGGGGGTGCGCTACGACGCCCCGGACGACCTGCCGAACGACGGCGACGGCTGGACGGAACTGGCCCGCCAGCGGCACCTCGCACAGCTCGGCTACACCGACCGGCTGATCGGGGAGACGCTGCGCACCCTGCGGGCCACCGGACTCTACGACCAGTCCCTGCTGGTGGTCACCGCCGACCACGGCGTCAGTTTCACCCCGGGCGTGCAGGGCCGGGGGATGGACGCCATCCGGGCCGCCCCCGGCGAGGTCGCCTGGGTGCCGACGTTCGTCAAGACCCCGGGCCAGCGCGCCGGGCGGATAGACGACCGGAACTGGCAGCATGTCGACCTGCTGCCCACCATCGCCGACGAGGCGGCCATCCGGCTCCCGTGGCCGGTCGACGGCCGGTCCGCCCGGCAGACCCCGCGCGCCGAGGCGGGCAAGGTCTTCCACGATCGCCCCGGCCAGCCGATCCCGATCACCGGCGGCGTGCCGGCCCCGATCGCACCGCCCGCGCCCCACCCGCTGGTGGGCACCGCCGTCGGAGACCGTCCGACCGACGGCACCGCCCGCGTCGCCGACCTGGCCGGCTTCGGTGCGGTCGACCCGGACACCGGGCGGCTGCCGGCCGCCGTCTGGGGCGACGTGCCGGACGAGGTGCCCGACGGCACGCCGCTGGCGGTCGCCGTCAACGGCCGGGTCGGCGCGGTCGTCCCGGTGGTACCCCGTGACGCCGGCGGGCGCCGGTTCGCCGCCCTGCTCGCCGACGACCGGCTCTTCCACGCCGGCACCAACCGCCTCGACGTCTACCGCGTCGCCCCCGACGGCACCCTGCGCCGCCTCACCCTCTCCTGACCCCACCCCACCCCCGCCGGCCCCCGGCCCCGGTGCTGATGGTGTCGATCATGAGGGTTGCGTCCCGGAACGCGCTTGCCCAAGACGTAAACCTCATGATCACCGTGCGGGGGCGAGGGTAGCCGGGGGCTGGCGGGGGCGGCGGGGGCGCGCGGGGCGGTAGCGTTCCCATGCCTCGTCACCGGCCTTGTGCCTGAAATGGGCGGGTTTCCCGGCCGGCTGGCCGGGAAACGGGTGACGCATGCCTCACCGCCGAACCACGACGGGCGGTATCTCCTCGACCGTGATTACGGTAAAAGCGAAGGCAATTCAACGCAGATCTGCCGGCGAAGCGAGGGAAACATGACGGAAGTCAAGCTCGATCACCCCGGTGGGCAGCTTTCGATGCCGGTGCAATCCGCGGTCGAGGGCCCCGCCGGCATCGGGGTGGGCAAGCTGCTGAAGGAAACCGGGATGACGACGTACGACCCCGGTTTCGTGAACACCGCGGCCTGCTCGTCTGCCATCACCTACATCGACGGCGACGCGGGGATCCTGCGTTACCGCGGGTACCCGATCGAGCAGCTCGCGGAGAAGTCCTCCTTCCTGGAGGTCTCCTACCTGCTGATCTACGGTGAGCTGCCGACCCAGCAGCAGCTGACCGAGTTCACCGAGCGGGTCCGGCGGCACTCGCTGCTGCACGAGGAGATGCGCCGCTTCTTCGACGGCTTCCCGCGCGACGCGCACCCGATGGCCGTACTCTCCTCGGCCGTCAGCGCCATCTCCACCTTCTACCAGGACAGCCTGGACCCGTTCGACTCCTCGCACGTGGAGATGTCCACGGTGCGGCTGATGGCGAAGGTCCCCACCATCGCCTCGTACGCCTACAAGAAGTCGATCGGCCAGCCGCTGCTGTACCCGGACAACTCGCTGGGCTACGTGGAGAACTTCCTGCGGGGGACCTTCGGCGTGCCGGCGGAGCAGTACGAGGTCGACCCGGTGATGGCCAAGGTGCTGGACATGCTGTTCATCCTGCACGCCGACCACGAGCAGAACTGCTCCACGTCGACCGTGCGGCTGGTCGGCTCCAGCAACGCCAACCTCTTCGCCTCGGTCTCCGCCGGTGTGAACGCGCTGTTCGGCCCGCTGCACGGCGGCGCCAACCAGGCTGTTCTGGAGATGCTGGAGAAGATCCAGGCCGATGGTGGCGACGTCGGGTCCTTCGTACGCAAGGTGAAGGACAAGCAGGACGGCGTGAAGCTGATGGGCTTCGGCCACCGGGTCTACAAGAACTACGACCCGCGCGCGGCGATCGTGAAGAAGGCGGCCCAGGACGTGCTCGGCCGGATGGCCAAGCCGGACCCGCTGCTGGACATCGCCATGCAGCTGGAGGAGATCGCCCTCGCCGACGACTTCTTCGTCTCCCGTAAGCTCTACCCGAACGTGGACTTCTACACCGGCCTGATCTACAAGGCGATGGGCTTCCCGACGAAGATGTTCACGGTGCTCTTCGCGCTGGGCCGGCTCCCGGGCTGGATCGCCCAGTGGCGCGAGATGATCAACGACCCGGAGACCAAGATCGGTCGCCCGCGGCAGCTCTACACCGGTGCTCCCGAGCGGGACTACGCCCCGTTCGACCAGCGCTGAGTTCCACCTCGTACCGACGGCGGAGGCCGCCGACCCGCACCGGGTCGGCGGCCTCCGCCGTGTCGCGCTCCGCACCCACCGCCGGCGACCGCCGGTGGGGAAGGGCCATTCCTCCACGAAAGCAATAGGAGGTGCCCTTCCTTACAACTCAGCGCAGGCCGGCGGCGGCCAGCAGGTTGCCCTCGGCGACAGCCGGTAGGCCGCGGGTCCGGGTCACCCGTTCGGCGGCGAACGCCCCGGCGGTGGTGATCGCCGCCGCGTAGGCGGCGGCCGTACGCTGCGCGATGGCCGACCAGCCGTACCGCTCGTGCACCATGACGCGGGCCCGGCGGGCGAGTTCACGGGCCCGGTCCCGGTCCGACAGCAGCGCGTCGACGGCGTCGGTCAGCCCGTCCGGGTCGTGCGGCCGGAAGGTCATCCCGGTGACGCCGGGCTCGACGATCTCGGCCAGCCCGCCGGTGGCGGCGACGGCCAGGGGTGCGCCGGCGGCGGCGCCCTCCAGGGCCACCATGCCGAACGGCTCGTAGATGCTCGGCACGGCGAAGCAGTCCGACGCGGCCATCACGGCGGGCAGGTCGGTGCCGCCGAGGAAGCCCGGCAGGCTGACCGTGCCGCCGAGACCCAGGCGGTGCACCTCGGCCTCCAGTTCGCCGCGGTACGGACCGTCGCCGACGATGACGGCGCGCAGCCCGGGGTGCCGCTCGCGCAGCCGGGGCAGACCGGCGATCAGGTGCTGCACGCCCTTCTCGTAGACCAGCCGGCCGGCGAAGGTGACCAGCGGTCCGTCCCCGGCGAACCGGGCGCGGGCCTTGGCCACCGCGGCGGCCGGGACCCGCCAGCGGTGCGGCTCCACCCCGTTGGGCACCACGTCGACCCGGCCGGCCGGTACGCCGAACAGCCCGGTCACCTCGTCGCGCATGTAGCCGGAGCAGACGATCACCCGGCCCGACTCGCCGGCCAGCCACTGCTCGACGCCGTGGATGGTGCGGTTCATCTCCTCGGGAAGCCAGCCCTGGTGCCGGCCGGCCTCGGTGGCGTGGATGGTGCTGACCAGCGGGATGTCCAGGTGTTCGCGCAGGGTCATCGCGGTGTGTGCGACGAGCCAGTCGTGGGCGTGGATGACGTCGTAGCAGCCGGCCTCGGTGGCGCGTAGCGCGGCGCGGGTGAGGGTGTGGTTGAACGCCATGGTCCAGGCCAGCAGGGAGGAGGTGGCCAGTGGGAAGGTGACCGGGTCCTCGGCGGCGCGGACGATTCGGACGCCGTCGGCGTACTCCTCCAGGGGTGCGCCGTCGGCGTGCCGGGTGACGACGGTGACCTCGTGCCCGGCGGCGGCCAGGGCCACCGACAGGGCGTGCACGTGCCGGCCCAGGCCACCGACCAGGACCGGCGGGTACTCCCAGGAGAGCATGAGGATGCGGCGGGTCTGCGGGGGCGTGCCCGATCCGGCCT
This sequence comes from Micromonospora peucetia, assembly GCF_900091625.1. Lineage (NCBI taxonomy): Bacteria > Bacillati > Actinomycetota > Actinomycetes > Micromonosporales > Micromonosporaceae > Micromonospora > Micromonospora peucetia. Next base: position 5,973,940 of record NZ_FMIC01000002.1, on the reverse strand, counting down.
GCGTCGGGACCTGGGGCCGGGAGGTGAGGGTGGGCCGGTGGATCCGGCCCGGGTTGGTGGTGGGCTGCTCGTCGACCCGCAGGGTCGTCACATCAATCTCCGTCCAGGCATGGTGGAACGCGCCGGCATCGGTGGCGGCGAGACAGTGGTGGGAGTGGCCGAGAGGCCGAGGGGGAGACGCGCGGGCGCGCCCCGCGAACAAGCAAAGGGCATCGAGCCCGATTGCGCATCTCGAAAAGGGCCAAGGTGACGGAGGACACCCGAAGGTTCAGGTCGGGTCAGTCGGGTGGATCTGCCATCGACGACACCGGCCGCCGACCCCGCTCAGGGGACGGCGGCCGGTGTCGTGGGTCGGCGGGCCACTCAGTGGTGGTGGTCCTCCTCGTGGGCGGTCTCCGGCAGGCTGCCGAGCACCTTGTTGATCACGTGGATGCGGGCGCCGGTGACCTGGTAGTCGGCGCAGATCGTCTCGGCCCGGTCGGCCAGCCGGGCTCCCGGCTCGGCCGCGGTGACGGCGAGAGTGGTGCCGGCGAGGGTGGTGACGGAGCCGGCGGCCACCAGTTCGGCGACCGGGCGCGCCCCGGCGACCAGGTGGTCCCGCAGCAGCCCGCGCAGCGTGTCGGTGTCCTTGAGCAGCAGCTCGTCGAGATTGGCGGTGGAGAACTTGGCCCGGAAGGCGTCGTCGGTCGGGGCGAGGATGGTCAGCCCTCCGGCGGCGGAGAGTTCCTTGCCCATCCCGGTGGCCCGGACCGCCGCCTCGAACGTGGTGAGCACGGGAATCCAGGTGAGGGCCTGGTCGGGGGACTGGTTCACGAGCGAGCCCGGGCTACCCGGCTCGGTGCCCGAGGGCAGTGCGTCGCAGAGCGGTCCGCTGACGGCGACCGGTGCGGTGTCGCCGGTGCGCTGCGTCGCGGAGGGCCGGTCCTGCGACGAGCCGGTGCACCCGGTGGCCGCGAGCAGAAGGGCCAGGGCCGCCCCGGTCGCCGCCCGCCGGCGGCGGACGACCCGGGTCAGGGGTCCGGGGCGCGGCCCCGGGGTGCGGGTGTCGGTCACGTCTTCTCCACTCCAGAACCGTACGCAAGGGTGCCGGCAGGTCGGCGGACCGCCGACCTGCCGGCACCTCGTTCAGGCGGGAATCAGCAGGTCACAGCCGTGCGCACTGGCCCAACTTCAGGCCCCGCACGGTGTTGGCGACCTCCATGTTCATCGGCGCCGCGGCGTTGCCGAGGCAGGTCAGCGAGCCCTTGACGGTGTTGCCGGCCACCAGCGGGGCCGTGCCCTTGCCGGCGGAGACGCCGACCAGGCCGGTCAGCTCGTTGCCGACCAGGACGACCGGGCCCTGGGTGGCGGTGGCGAGCACCAGGCCCTTGACCGTGCTGTCGGTGATGAAGACCCCGGCAGCGCCGACGGCGTTCACCGGACCGTTGAGCGAGCTGCCGTTGACGATCAGCGTGGCGCCGGGGCGCACCTGGATCGGTCCCCGGACGGTGGCACCGTCGAGGCAGGCGACGCCGGAGACGACCAGCGGACCGTTGCGGGTGCCGGTCAGGGTGGGGGCGATCCGCTCACCGGCGACCAGGCCCTCGACGGCCTGCTCGTCGAGCAGCAGCGGGATCAGGCCCCGCTGCGGCTGGGACAGCGGAACCAGGTAGCCGTCGGCGACCTTGACCACCTGCCAGCCGTGGGCGGCGATGCGCTGCGCGGCGGTGGTGCGCTTGCCGTCCGGACCGTCGGTACGCGCACCGTTGTACTGCTCCTCGGTCAGCTTGTACGCGCACGGCGGCTGCTCGAGGATCCGCTCGGGGGTGGGGGCGTCCACGGGCGGCGGGGCCTCACCCGGGTGCGGGGCGGGGTACGCCTCGATCTTCCGGGAGCCCCGGAACACGATCCGTCCCTCGTTGGCGGACTGGAACGTGATCGCCTCGGCGCGGGCCTTGGTGATGTCCTTGACGCTGGCGCCGTGGTACTTGAAGAACTCGTTGAACGTCCACAGCGCGGAGTACGTCTTGCGCCGGCGGTTGTTCGCGGTGTTGCTCTCGTCCGGCCGCGTCGGGCCGCCGGAGCTGCGCAGCTCCAGCAGGGAGTTGACGACGTTCTTCAGGCCGAGGGTGTTGCGCAGGATGGTCTCTTCGCTGAGGCCCACCGTGGCGTTGGAGGTGCAGCCGTACGGGCAGGCCCACCAGCCGTCCTTGGCGCCCTGGCCGTACATGTGGCCTTCGATCATGTCCTGCGACTCGTCGAAGATCCCCTGCGCCACGTTCTGGTGCCGAGGCGGCAGCATCGGCAGGTCACCGGTGTTGGCGTTGCCGTACTCGTGGCCGTCGTAGCCGGCGATCGGCCGGTAGTCGCGGACCATCTCGGCGAGGGCGCGGGTCTCCGGCTGGCGGATCAGCGAGTGGTCCCGGTTGAGGTCCTGACCGGTGGAGTTGCCGCGGGTGTTGTTGGCCCGCCCGTCGCCGTTGAGCGTCGGCACGATCAGCATGGTGGTCTTCGACAGCAGGTCGAGGGTCTTGCTGTCCTTGGAGAAGGCCAACTGCCGGGCCATGATCAGGCAGGCCTCGCGGTCGCCCGGCTCGTTGCCGTGCACGTTGCAGTTGACCATCAGGGGGTTGGTCGCGGCCACGGCGCTCGGGGTCGCCGGCGGCTTGGGGTAGCCGATGACCAGCATGTTGATCGGCCGGTCCTGGACGGTGCGACCGATCTCCACCACCCGGACGCGGTCGCTGGCCGCGTCGATCGCGGCGGTGTACGCGTACTCGTTGACGTCGCTGGTGTACTGCGCGCCCAGGGTGTCCTCCCACTGGGTACGCAGGTTCTCACCCGGCGTGCCCGGGTTGCCCCAGTGGGCCCGGGTGTCGCCGCTGACCGGTGCGGAGAAGGGCTGGGCCTCGGTGCCGAAGCGGGCCCGGACCCGCCACTGGAAGCGGCTGCCGGGAACGAAGCCGGCGTCGGCGAAGGTCGGCTCGGTGTTGTTGATCTGGCGGTTGGGGCGCCAGACACCGGTGATCACCGGTGTGCCGGGGGTGCCGTCCTCGGCGTAGGGGGTCCGCTCGATCTGGTAGTCGGTGGCACCGTCCACCAGGGTCCACGCCAGCGTGGCGTATCCGTCGCCCTGGGTGACCTTGAGGCCCTGCACCTGGTTCGGCTCCGCCTGCTGCTGGGCCGCGGTGAGCTGCGGCTGCGCCTGAGCGGGCACCGCCGTCGCCACCATGGTGGCGGCGAGCAGGGCGGAGAACACACCTGCCGTTGTCCGTCTGTATCGCAAAGGGGGATCTCCAAACAGGAGGTTGGCTGGGGTTGTGCCTCAGCACACTCGCACGGGGCCCACCGTTGGCGCATCACGAGGGTTTCTTGAGGATCACCTGAGATTCCGGCCTGGTCAGCGGGGTGCGGGCGGCGGTCGCGCCCGCCCCCGGTCACCGACGGTGCCCGGGGCGCGCGCACCCGGTAGCCGACGGCGGCCAGCCGGGCCGCACCCGGTAGCCGACGCTGCTCAGCCGGTGCGTAGCCGGTATCCGACGCCGCGGACCGTCTCGACCAGACCGGCGTCGTCGAGCTTGCCCCGCAGGGCCGCGACGTGGACGTCGAGGTTGTGCCGGCTGCCCCAGGTGGTCTGCCAGACGTCCAACTGCAACCGGTCCCGGGGCACCACCATGCCGGCCTGCCGGGCCAGCGCCACCAGCAGGTCGAACTCCTTGCGGGCCAGGCCGACCTCCCGGTCGCCCACCCAGACCCGCCGGGCGTTGACGTCGATGCGCAGCGTGCCGACCCGCAACTGGCTCATGGTCCGGGCACTACGGGCGGTGCGACGCATCACCGCCTCGATGCGGGCCTCCAACTCCACCATCGAGAACGGCTTGACGACGTAGTCGTCGGCGCCGGCCCGCAGGCCGGCCACCCGGTCGTACTCCTCGGCGCGGGCGCTGACCGCGATGATGGCGACGTCCTCGTCGACCTGACGCAGTTGCCGGCACACCTCCAGGCCGTCCCGGTCGGGCAGGTTGAGGTCCAGCAGGACCAGGTCGACCGGGTCGGCCCGGATCGCCTCGGCGGCCGTCAGCGCCGGCACCACCTCGTGTCCCCGACGGCGCAGGGCCGTGGAGAGGGCAGCAGCCACGCGCAGGTCGTCTTCCACCAGGAGCACCCGCACGCACATCCTCCTCGGACCTCGTCCCAGCCGGATATTGCGAGTCTGTCGGATGATCATGCGCCCTGACCAGTGCGGATGCAAGATCGTAACCGCAGCGCTCGGCCCACGCACGGTGTGTGCGCCGGTGTGCCACCAGTCCGGTGGCCTCCGGTCGTCCGCCGATCGGGTGGATTGGCGGACGAACCCGCGGGGCAATACCCGCACGCGCGCCGCCGGTCCCCGCCGTGTGGTGCGCTCATGGTGCGGTGCGCGCTCATGATCTTGTGTAAAGGGAGCGACATGCAGGTCTGGCCGGGTGAGCGGTACCCACTGGGGGCCACCTACGACGGGATGGGCACCAACTTCGCCATCTTCTCCGAGGTGGCCGAGCGGATCGAGCTGTGCCTGTTCGACGAGTGGGACACCGGGGCGGAACGGCGGGTCGAGCTGCGGGAGGTCGACGCGTACGTCTGGCACGCGTACATCCCCGGCATCGAGCCAGGGCAACGGTACGGCTACCGGGTGCACGGCCCGTACGACCCCGCGAACGGGCTGCGCTGCAACCCGGCCAAACTGCTGCTCGACCCGTACGCCAAGGCAATCGACGGCGACGTGCGCTGGGACCCGGCGGTCTACGACTACGAGCACGGCGACCCGGAGCGGATGAACACGACCGACTCGGCGGCGTTCATGCCGAAGTCGGTGGTGGTCAACCCGTACTTCGACTGGGGCAACGACAAGCCGCCCCGCATCCCCTACCACCATTCGGTGATCTACGAGGCGCACGTGCGTGGCCTGACGATGCGCCACCCGGACATCCCCGACGAGCTGCGCGGCACGTACGCCGGCCTGGCCTCCCCGCCGATGATCGAGCACCTGACGAAGCTCGGGGTGACCGCCATCGAGCTGATGCCGGTGCACCAGTTCGTGCACGACCACCGGCTCACCGACCTGGGCCTGCGCAACTACTGGGGCTACAACACCATCGGCTTCTTCGCACCGCACCACGGCTACTCGGCGCTGGGCCACCTCGGCCAGCAGGTGCAGGAGTTCCGGGGCATGGTCAAGGCACTGCACGCCGCCGGCATCGAGGTCATCCTCGACGTGGTCTACAACCACACCGCCGAGGGCAACCACCTCGGCCCGACGCTCAGCTTCAAGGGCGTCGACAACCCCAGCTACTACCGGCTCAGCGAGTCCGACCGCCGCTACTACGTCGACTACACCGGCACCGGCAACAGCCTCAACGTGCGTAGCCCGCACTCGCTGCAACTGATCATGGATTCGTTGCGTTACTGGGTGACCGAGATGCACGTCGACGGGTTCCGCTTCGACCTCGCCGCCACGCTGGCCCGCGAGTTCTACGAGGTGGACCGCCTCTCCACCTTCTTCGAGGTGGTGCAGCAGGACCCGGTGGTCAGCCAGGTCAAGCTGATCGCCGAGCCGTGGGACGTCGGGCCCGGCGGCTACCAGGTGGGCAACTTCCCGCCGGTGTGGACCGAGTGGAACGGAAAATACCGCGACACCGTGCGCGACTTCTGGCGCGGCGAGCCGGCCACCCTCGCCGAGTTCGCCTCCCGGATCTCCGGCTCCGCCGACCTCTACCAGGACGACGGGCGCCGCCCGTTCCACAGCATCAACTTCGTCACCTGCCACGACGGGTTCACCCTGCGCGACCTGGTGTCGTACAACGACAAGCACAACGAGGCCAACGGCGAGGAGAACCGGGACGGGGAGAGCCACAACCGGTCCTGGAACTGCGGCGTCGAGGGCGACACCGACGACGAGGCGGTACGCGCCCTGCGGGCGAGGCAGCGGCGCAACTTCCTGGCCACCCTGGTGCTCTCCCAGGGCGTACCGATGATCGGCCACGGCGACGAGCTGGGTCGCACCCAGCACGGCAACAACAACGCCTACTGCCAGGACAGCGAGTTGGCCTGGGTCGACTGGGACGCCGTCGACACCGACCTGCTGGACTTCACCCGCAAGCTGGTCGACTTCCGCCGCCGGCACCAGGTGTTCCGCCGCCGTCGGTTCTTCACCGGCCTCACCGTACGCAGCCGCCAGGTCGACGAGCCGCTGCCGGACCTGGCCTGGTACACCCCCGACGGGCGGGAGATGACCGGCGAGGACTGGGGCAACGACTTCGGCCGGGCCGTCGCGTTGTTCGTCAACGGCGAGGGCATCCGCGAGCGCGGCCCGTACGGCCAGCGCCACGTGGACGACTCCTTCCTGCTCTGCTTCAACGCCCACGACGCGCCGCTGGACTTCACCATGCCCGGCCCCGAGTTCGGCCAGCGCTGGGAACTGGTGATCAGCACCGCGGAACCGGAACCGGAGAAGACCACGGTGGTCGAGGCGGGCGGCACCCTCAGCGTCCCCGACCGGTGCGTGGTGGTGCTGGAGAGGACGGCCTGACATGTCGAGCACCCCTCGACCCGACGCGCCCCGGGTGGGCGCCACCTACCGGGTGCAGGTCCGCCCCGGCTTCGACCTGGACGCCACCGCCGACCTCGCCGGCTACCTGGCCGACCTGGGCGTCACCCACCTCTACAGCGCGCCCCTGCTGACCGCCACCCCCGGCTCGGCGCACGGCTACGACGTGGTCGACCACCGGGCCGTCAACCCCGAGCTGGGTGGCGAGGCGGCCCGGCTCCGGCTGCTGCGGGCACTGCGCGCCGCCGGGCTGGGGCTGGTCGTGGACATCGTGCCCAACCACGCCGGGGTGGCCGTGCCCGCCGCCAGCCCGCCCTGGTGGGATGTGCTGCGCCGGGGCCGGGACTCGCCGTACGCCGGCTGGTTCGACGTCGACTGGGACCGGGGCCGGCTGCTGCTGCCGGTGCTGGCCGACTCCCCGGACGCCCTCGACGACCTCAAGCTCGCCGACGGGGAGCTGCGCTACCACGAGCATCGCTTCCCGGTCGCCGACGGCACCGGCGACGGCACTCCCCGCGAGGTGCACGACCGGCAGCACTACGAACTGGTCTCCTGGCGGCGCGGCGACGCCGAGCTGACGTACCGCCGGTTCTTCGCCGTTTCCGACCTGGCCGGGCTGCGGGTGGAGGACCCGGCGGTCTTCGCCGCCACCCACGAGCTGGTGCTGCGCTGGGCGGCGGCCGGCGAGGTCGACGGCATCCGGGTGGACCACCCGGACGGGCTGCGCGACCCGTCGGCCTACCTGGCCCGGCTGCGCGCCGCCGCCCCCGCCGCCTGGCTGGTGGTGGAGAAGATCCTGGAGTACGGCGAGGAGTTGCCCGACTGGCCGGTGGACGGCACCACCGGCTACGACGCCCTCGCCGCCGTCTGCGGGCTCTTCGTCGACCCCGACGCCGAAGGCGACTTCACCGCCCTCGACACCCACCTGGTCGGGCGGCACACCTCCTGGCAGGACCTCACCCACGACACGAAGCTCGCCGCCGCCACCCGCCTGCTGTCGGCCGAGCTGACCCGGCTCGCCGCGCTCGCCCCCGAGGTCGACCGCGAGGCCGCCCGGGCGGCGCTGGCCGAACTGGCCGCCGCCTTCGCGGTCTACCGGGGCTACCCGCCGGAGGGCGCCCGGCACCTGGCCGCCGCCCGCGCCGAGGCCGGCCGTCGCCGCCGGGACCTGACCGGCGTGCTGGACGCGGTCACCCGCCGCCTGCGCGACCCGGACGACGAACTGGCGAAGCGCTTCCCGCAGTTCACCGGCGCGGTCATGGCCAAGGGGGTGGAGGACACCGCCTTCTACCGGTGGAGCCGCTTCGTCGCGCTCAACGAGGTCGGCGGCAGCCCCGCGCACTTCGGCGTGCCGCCGGCCGAGTTCCACCGCTTCGCCACCGCCCGCCAGGTGCGCTGGCCGGCGAGCATGACCACGCTCTCCACCCACGACACCAAGCGCTCCGAGGACGTCCGGGCCCGCCTCGCCGTGCTCAGCGAACTGCCGGGGCGCTGGGCCGACCTGGTCACCCGGTGGGCGGCCCGCGCGCCGCTGCCCGACCCGGCCTTCGCGCACCTGCTCTGGCAGACCGCCGTCGGCGCCTGGCCGATCGGGCGCGAGCGGCTGCACGCGTACGCCGAGAAGGCCGCCCGGGAGGCATCGGCCGCCACGAGCTGGGCCGACCCTGACCCGGCCTTCGAGCGGGCCATGCACGCCGTCATCGACGCGATGTACGACGACCCGGAACTGCACGCCGAGCTGACCGCCTTCGCCGTCGAGATCGCCCCCGCCGGCTGGTCCAACTCGCTCGGGCAGAAGCTCGTGCAGCTCGCCATGCCCGGCGTGCCGGACACCTACCAGGGCACCGAGCTGTGGGACAACTCCCTGGTCGACCCGGACAACCGCCGCCCGGTCGACTTCGCCGTACGCCGGGAGCTGCTGGCCCGGCTCGACGACGGCCCGCTTCCGCAGGTCGACGCCGACGGGGCGGCGAAGCTGCTCGTGGTGTCGCGGACCCTGCGGCTGCGCCGCGACCGCCCGGAGCTGTTCACCGGCTACCGACCGGTGCCGGCCCACGGGCCCGCCGGGCGGCACGCGCTCGCCTTCGACCGAGGCGGCGCGGTCGCGGTCGCCACCCGGCTGCCGCTCGGGCTGGCCCGCGTCCGCGGCTGGGGCGACACCTCCCTGTCACTTCCCGTTCACGAGATGACCGACCTGTTCACCGGCCGGGTCTACAGTGGCGGGGAGACTCCGCTGGCCGACCTGCTGGCCACCTACCCTGTCGCGTTGCTGGCTCCCACCGCCGAGTCCGTGGAGGCTGCGTCATGACCGAGTTCACGGTGTGGGCGCCGAACGCCGCCCGGGTCCGGCTGCGCCTGCCGGGCGTCACCGACCACGAGATGCGCTCCGGCCCCGACGGCTGGTGGCGCGTCGAGGTGCCCGCCGCCGGCCCCGGCACCGACTACGCCTACCTGCTCGACGACGACGAGCGGGCCCTGCCCGACCCCCGGTCGGCCTGGCAGCCAACGGGGGTGCACGGGCCGAGCCGGCGCTACGACCACACGGCGTTCGAGTGGACCGACCACGCCTGGACCGGCCGGCAACTGCCGGGCAGCGTCCTCTACGAGCTGCACGTCGGCACGTTCACCCCCGAGGGCACCTTCGACGCCGCCATCGGCCGCCTCGACCACCTGGTCGACCTCGGCGTCGACCTGATCGAACTGCTGCCGGTCAACGCCTTCAACGGCGAGCACAACTGGGGCTACGACGGGGTCTGCTGGTATGCCCCGCACCAGCCCTACGGCGGGCCGGACGGCCTGAAACGGCTGGTCGACGCCGCCCACGCCAGAGGCCTGGGGGTGATCCTCGACGTCGTCTACAACCATTTCGGGCCCTCCGGGGCCTACGCGCCGATGTTCGCGCCGTACCTCACCGAGCAGAACAACACCTGGGGCCGCACCGTCAACCTCGACGGCCCACACTCCGACGGCGTACGCCGCTACATCGTCGACAGCGTGCTGATGTGGCTGCGCGACTACCACGTCGACGGGCTGCGGCTCGACGCCGTGCACGCCATGCCCGACTCGCGCGCCACCCCGCTGCTGGAGGAGGTGGCGGTCGAGGTCGATTCGCTGGCCACCCACCTCGGCCGGCCGCTGTCGCTGATCGCCGAGTCCGACCTCAACGACCCCCGGCTGATCACCCCGAGGGAGGCCGGCGGCTTCGGCCTGCACGCCCAGTGGAACGACGACGCCCACCACGCCCTGCACACCCTGCTCACCGGCGAACGGCAGGGCTACTACGGCGACTTCGGCTCCCTGGAATGCCTCACCGACGTGCTGACCGGCGGCTTCTTCCACGCCGGCAGCTGGTCCAGTTTCCGCAACCGGCGGCACGGGCGGCCCGTGGACCGGCAGCGACTTCCCGGGCACCGGCTGGTGGCCTACCTGCAGAACCACGACCAGATCGGCAACCGGGCCACCGGCGACCGGATCTCGGCATCGCTGTCCCCGTCTCTGCTCCGGGTGGGGGCGACACTGCTGTTCACCGCGCCGTTCACGCCGATGCTGTTCATGGGGGAGGAGTGGGCAGCCGCCACGCCGTGGCAGTTCTTCACCAGCCACCCCGAGCCCGAACTGGCGACCGCCGTCGCCACCGGCCGCAAGCGGGAGTTCGCGGCGCACGGCTGGACCTCGGACGACGTGCCCGACCCGCAGGACCCGCAGACCTTCGCCCGCTCCCGGCTCGACTGGGCGGAGCTGGACAAACCCGAACACCGCGAGATGTACGAGTTCCACAAGCGGCTCATCGCGCTGCGCAAGAGCCGGGCCGACCTGTCCGACCCGAGGTTGCACGCCGTCGACGTACGCCACGGCGACCAGTTCCTGGTGATGCGACGGGGCGAGTGCCTGGTGGTGGCGAACCTGGCCGCCAAACCGCAGCGGATCACGCTGCCGGGGGTGGCGCGTCGGGTGCTGCTGGCCACGGGGGAGGGGGTCACGGTGACCCGCGACCGGATCGACCTGCCGGCGGAGACGGCGGCGGTCGTGGCGCTCTGACGGGGTGCCATGATTGACCCGTGTCGCTGTGGGACGCCGCCTGGCGCATCGGAATGCCGCTGATCGCCGTCATCGGCACCGCAGTCGCCGTGTCCGTCGCGTTCTTCAAGCCGCCTGACGAATTCTCGCGGCCACGCGGCTGGCAGTGGGCGTGGGTGGGGCTGTGGCTGATGGCGGCCGGGGATGCCTTGTTGGGCAACGACAGGTGGTGGTTCGAGCGTGCCTGGAAGGGCGCCATCGTGCTGATCGTTGCCGTGGCCGTCACCGTAGGTGCGTGGCGTCACTACCGGTGGCGAAAGCGCGTCCGGCTTGCGGACGACTCACCCCCGGTCGGCTCTCGGCCGCCCCGGCGGTCGGACCCGTAGCCACCAGACCGAGCTCTGGATCTCCCCGCGCCATTACGGCACCGCGAGTACGACTGGAGTGGTGAGTAGAGTCGGCGGGTGCCGGTTGACTTGATCACCTCCAACGACCTCGCGAACCACGCCCGCGCCGCGCTCGCACGCTCCGGCACAGTGCAGTCCGAGTGGAGGGCGGATCCGGCTGACCGGGTCGAGTGGGCAGCGGCCCGGTTCGACGGCGGCGACCACGCCGGTGCGGCCGAGGAGCTGATGGCATGCCTGGACGGCTGGCTGCCGAAGGAGTTCGCTGCGGTGGCGCCCCGAGTTCTCACCGGCGAGCAGGCGGTGCGGGTCGCGACCGCCGCGCTCGACGGCGAGCACCCGTACCGTCCGCTCGTCAGCGGGCGCAACGATCCCGACCACGCGGTCGCCGGGACGCTGGCGCGACTCGCGGCCGGTGACCCCGACGCGGAGGCGGCGCTGCTTCGGGCCGTGCTGGTGGTTCGGCCGAACGAGGATCGTGGGTTGGCGCACTTCCGGGTCGCGCGGATCTCGGCGGTGTTCGCGGTGCTGGCTGAGGCGCACGTCGGTGAACCCACGTACCTCGACCGCTGGTCGGCGCTGCTGCACGAGGACGACCGGCCCCGCCTTGCTGCGGCGGCTGCCCTGTTGGGGCCCCTCGGCCTGGCTGAGGCTGATCGGCGCTGCGGCACCGTCGAGGATGTCGACGGTGAGCGGCTCGTCGTCGCGTTCCTCACGGCGGGCCGGTTTGATGACGCCTTCGCGCTGGCGATCCGGCTCGGCTCGAATCAACAGCAGCGTGCGCTGCTGACACTCGCGACGCCCGGACTCCCGGCCGCGCGCGCGAAGGCGCTCGTGGCGGCGTTCCGGAAGTGCCCGAAGAGTGGCCGCGGACGCGACGAGCAGATGATCTACCAGCACCGGTTCGCGCAGCTGTTCCTGGCGGTGGACCGGGTCGATGACGCGCTTGCCGTCCTGAGTCGGATGCGGGACTGCCGCGTGTCGGGCTACGGGCCGGGACCGCTCGCTCGTGAGGTGCTGCGCTGGCTCGGCGGCCGGCGCGAGGCGGCGACCCCGGAGCGGCTCCGCGCTGTGCTGGACGTGCTGGCCGACCCGCGGGTCATTCCGCAGGAGCTTGCCGCCGTCGTCGTGGAGGCCGTACCGCTCGCGCATGCCCTGGCTGACGGACAGCTGCGTGCCGAGCTCGTCGATGTGCGTGTGCCGCAGCTACGGGCGCGCCTGCGGGGCGTACGGCTGTGGCAGTTGCTGGCCGACGTCGGGCTCGGTGCCGCGCTTGTCGACGCTGGGGACGTCACCGCACTCGACTCGGTGTGTGCGCAGGCTGTCAGCGGCCCGCCCGAAGTGCGGCTGTGCCTGGTGCTGACGCGGCTGGCCGGCCGCACCGGGCTGCTGGCGCGGGACCGCGAGCTGTTCACTCGTCTGGTAGGCGGCGTGTTACGCGACGGCGGCTGGAGTGTCGCCGATGCCTTGTTAGCGACGCTCGACGCGGAGGCTTGCATGGTCGTGCCGGACGCGGTGGCGGCGCTGCCCGCCGCCAACCATCGCCGTGTGGTCGTCCCCGTAGCGCGCTTCGCTGAGCAGGTCGGCGACGCTGGTCTGCTCGCTGCCATGCTCGATGCGGTACCAGACGCCAAGAATGCGCGGCGGGTGGCGGGTCGGGCCGCCATGGCGCTGGCTCGCTGCGGCGAGTTGCCCGACGCCCTGGACATCGCGCGCCACTGCGGTCTGGTCGAAGGAGCGCCGAGATAACTGGTCCGGTGGCCAGGGTCCCGGGGGCGAGCGCCGATGGCCCCGGGAAACCTGCCAGCGAAAAGCGCCCAGCCCTGGCAGCAGCCGCACCCATGAGCTTGCCGAAAACGGCCGATGCGGGCACGCCCACCCGGTTGGGCCGGCGTGCCCGCATCCGTCAGGCGGGGCGGAAGGTCACTTGAAGCGGATGAACTTGGAGAACTGGTTGTCGGCGGTGCCTACCGACACCGTCCGGTGGCTGTACGCGACCGCGACGTTGTAGTTGTACTCGTCGACCTCGAAGGTGCCGTTCGAGTTGACGCTGGTGACGAAGGCGACGTGACCGTAGGTGCCGCCCAGCCGGACCGCGATGTCACCGGCCTTCGGGCTGTTGTGGACCGGTACGCCGGCGCGCCCGGCGGCGGCGACCCAGTCCTTGGCGTTACCCCACATGGCCCCGCCGTACTGGTTGTTGAAGGGCACGCCGACCCGGCTCCGCAGCGCCCAGGCCGCGAAACTGGTGCACTGCCCCTTCCAGAAGTACCAGGGGTCGGTTTCCGCACTCTGGCCCTTGTACGGGTAGTCGTCCTTGGCCGGGTAGCTCGTCCCGGAGATCAGCTGGTGGGAGGCGTTGTTGTTCTTCAGCGTGGCGTTCAGGTTCGTCTTCGCGCCGGGTGCGAGGTCCTGGTACGCGTAGGAGGCGTCGTAGTCGCTGTTGTAGTAGACCCGCACGGTGTTGCTGGTGCGGTTCCACGCGGCGGCGGCGTTGTTCTTGACGCACAGGCCCTGGCCGTCGCCGGCCCCCTTGAACTCGTAGCAGTCCGGCTGGGTCGAGCCGTAGTTGGCCAGTGATCCGGTGTGGTCGGAGATCGAGCCCGCGTGGCCGCTGTTGTAGTAGTAGCAGAACTCGCCGGTGTCGCAGATTCCGTCGCGGGACGCTGCCTGAGCGGGCACGGCGACCGCCAGGACGCCGAGGGTTGCGCCGAGCATGCTCGCGCCGAGGGCGCCGAGGACGCGAACGGTGATCCTGGGCATGTCCACTTTCCTTCCAGGGGTTTGTGTCGACCGGCCCACCCTACAGCTGTTGATCAATTCGTATTCGCCTCACCCGACGGCCGCAAAACACCGTCGGCTGGCTGCCGGAGGGGCCGGTCACCCAGGCGTCAGCCCCGTGGCGTCAGGTAACCGCGGGAAATCGCGGTGGCCACGGCCGCCGCCCGGTCGTTGACGCCGAGCTTCGCGTACGCGTGCAGCAGGTGCGTCTTGACCGTCGCCTCGCTGATGAACAGTTGCTTCGCCGCCTCGCGGTTCGTCGAGCCGCGGGCGATCAGTTCCAGGACCTCCAGCTCCCGCTGCGACAGCGGCTCTGAGGCCGGCTGCCGCATCTGCCGCATGAGCCGGGTCGCGACGGCGGGGGAGAGCACCGCCTGCCCCTGTACGGCCGCCTCCACCGCGCGGAACAACTCTTCCCTCGGCGCGTCCTTCAGCAGGTAGCCGGTGGCGCCGGCCTCGATGGCTGGCAGCACGTCGCTGTCCGTGTCGTACGTGGTGAGCACCAGCACGCGGGCCGGCACTCCGCGTTTCGCCAGTTCCCTGATGGCGGTGACGCCGTCGGTCCTCGGCATCCGTAGATCCATCAAGATCACGTCGGGTTGGAGCTTCTCCCCGGCAGCGATGGCCTCCGCGCCGTCACCGGCCTCGCCGAGCACGTCGAAGCGCGAGTCGGCGCTGAACATGCCGCGCAGTCCGTCCCGGACCACCGGGTGGTCGTCGACGATCAGGAGTGAGATCACTGCCCACCTCCGGCCGGAATCGCCGGCACGGTCGCCGAGACCGCCGTGCCGCCGCCGAGTTCCGACTCGATGTCCAGCCGCCCCGCGAGGCGCTGTACCCGCTGCCGCATCCCGGTGAGCCCGAACCCCCCGTTCGTGGCACCGTTGGCGCGCTTGACGGTCGGCTCGAAGCCCACCCCGTTGTCCCGCACGTCCAGCGTCACCAGATCCTCCATGTACGACAGGGTCAGGCCGACCCGGCTGGCTCGCGCGTGCTTGGCCACGTTGGCGAGTGCCTCCTGCGCGGCCCGCAGCAGCGTCACCTCGACGTCGGCGTGCATCGGCCGAGGGTCGCCGGTGGTGGTCAGTGCCGCGTCGATGTGGTGCACCTCCGACCAGCGCCTGGTCACGTCGCTGATCGCGTCCGGTAGCCGGGCCTCGGCGAGCACCTCCGGCTGCACCGCGTGAACACTCCGGCGGGCCTCGGTGAGGCTGTCGCGGGCCAGGTCTATCGCGTTCGTCACGTGCCGGCGCAACGTCGGCGGCTCGTCCAGTGTCTGCTCGGCTGCCTGGAGCTGGGTGACAATGCCGGCGAGGCCCTGGGCGAGGGTGTCGTGGATCTCCCGCGCCATCCGCTGTCGCTCGTCCAGCACCCCGGCCTCGCGCGCCTGGACCAGCAGCTGGGCTTGCAGGCCGGCGTTCTCCGCCAGTGCCGCCTCGAGCTTGACGTTGGCCTCGTGCAACTCGGCGAGCGCCTGCTTCTGCTTGTGGTCGCGCCGGTCGGCGATGTCGGCGAAGTTGGAGAACAGCACGGCCAGCACCGTGCTGATCAGGCTGATGGCGATCCACGCCCACCCGCCGGCGGCGGTGGTGACCATCCCACCCAGGTACGACACTGCCATGACCATGGACGTGGCGGCGACGCCCGCGTACCGCCAGTGGCCGCTCAGGTACTGGAACGCCAGGGGGTAGCCGGCGAAGGCGAAGGGGCCGTACCAGGGCGCGATTGCCACCAGGCCGGCAGCCAGCCCCATCAGTCCCACGTAGTAAAGGCCCATCAGCGGGGCGTTCTGGTGCCATCTCGGATGGAGCCGGTGGAACCAGAGCGCCCAGATCATGGCTGCGATCGAGAGCCCGAGCACCGCTGGGAGGTGCAGCGACACGCCCCAGAGCGGCAGCAGCAGCGTGACGAGGGTGCAGACCGCCAGGAGGAGGTACGGCAGGACCCTGAGGAACGCGATCTCCTTGCGCTCCCAGCGGTCGAACTCCGCACGCAGCTCGGCCTCGATGCTCACGACCTACTCCCAGCGGAAGTATCGCGCGGCCAGCCCACCGGCCACGATCGTCCACCCCAGCATGACGGCCACGTGCAGCAGTTGCGGCCAGTGACCGGCCATGGCGTCCTGCAATGATTGCACGCCGGCGCCGAGCGGGGTGAAGTCGCTGATCGTCCGAAGAGCGCCGGTCATGTTGTCGCGCGGCACCCAGAGACCGGCGAAGAACACGACCGGGAAGAACAGCAGAGTCCCGATCGCGCCGGCGCTCTTGCCGGTTGGCGCGAGCGAGGCGACGAGCAGACCGATCGCGAACATTGCCAGCGCCGTCAGCAGGTAGCCCGTCAGGTAGGCCGGCAGTTGCCGGGGCAGGCTCACGTCGAACGCCAGGCGGCCGACGGCGAGCACGACCAACATCGTCACCACGGACATGATCGTGGACATCAGCAGCTGCGCGCCGAGCATGACCTTCGGCTTGACCGGGGTGGTCCGCATGCGTCGCAGTACGCCTTTCTCCCGGTAGGTGGCGAACAGCTGCGACAGACTGTTGAGCGCGAACATGGCGACGCCCATCGCGACGATGATGGGCGTGTACAGGTCGATGACCCGCAGACCGCCGAGGGTCGCCTCGGGCTCTCGGAACGTCGGAATCGCACCGAGGATGGCGAGCAGCAGCGGGGGGAATCCGAGCGTGAAGAAGACGAGCATCGGCTCACGGAAGAACAGTCTGGTCTCGGTGGCGGTGAGCCGGGACAGAGCGGACATGGTGGTCTCCTCAGGCGTCGATGGGGCGGCCGGTGAGCGCGATGAACGCATCGTCCAGTGAGGTCTGCTCGACTCGCAGGTCGGCCGCGATGACCTGGTTGCGGGCGAGCACGGTGGTCACGGCGAGCAGCAGGTTTCCCGTGCCGGTCACCACGAGCTGGCTGCCGGCCCGCTCGACCGACGTGACCTCGGGCAACGCGGCCAGTACGGCGTGGTCCAACGGCACGGACGGCCGGAACCGGATCCGCTGCCGGTCGTCGACCCGCGCCACCAGCCCGGCCGGGGAATCGAGCGCGACGAGGCGACCGGAGTCGATCACGGCCAACCGGTCGCAGAGCCGTTCCGCCTCCTCCATGAAGTGCGTCACCAGCAGGACCGTCACACCCCGATCCCGGATGCCCTCGATCAGATCCCACGTGTCGCGCCGCGCCTGCGGGTCAAGGCCGGTGGTGAGCTCGTCGAGCACCGCCACCCTCGGGTTGCCGACCAGCGCGAGCGCGATCGACAACCGCTGCTTCTGCCCGCCGGACAACCGCCGGAACTGCGTGTCGAGCTTGCCGGTGAGGCCCAGGGTGCCGATCAGCTCCCGCCAGTCGGCCGGCTCGCGGTAGAAGGAGCTGTACAGCTCCATCGCCTCGCCGACCTTGAGCTTGTCGGGCAGCTCGCTCGCCTGGAGCTGCGCGCCGAGCAGTTGCCGCAGCTTCCCGGTGTCGCGCTGCGGGTCGATGCCGCAGACGCGAATGGTGCCGCCGTCCGGGGTGCGTAACCCCTCGACGCACTCGACGGTCGTGGTCTTGCCGGCCCCGTTGGGACCCAGGATGCCGAAGATCTCGCCCTGCTCGACGGCAAAGCTGACCCCGTTCACCACGGTGTGGTCGCCGTAGCGCTTGACGAGGCTGTCTACCTCGATGATTGCCATGACTGAAGCGTGCCGTCCGGCACGGGTGCGCCGAATCGACTGCCCGGCGAGGGCTGGTGCGGAACCCGATGGGTGCTGCGGTCAACCGATCGGTTGATGCCCGGGTCAGCTGGCGTCCAGCACCTCCCGCAGCTTGGCCGCGAACTCGGCGGGTTTGCCGGCGTAACCGAACTCGCCGCCGAGGAAGCCGCCGTGGTGGCTCGGGAACACCACGGCCTCCTGGCCGAGCAGCGCCGCCGTGGCGACGGCCGTGCGCGCGGTGTACGTCCCCGCCGTCTCCTCGCCGACCGCGATCACGATCCGGGTCGGTGCCGCGGTGAGCGCCGCCGCGTCGGGCCGGTAGTCGGTGACCGCCCAGGAGTTTCTCGACAGCAGCGGGTCGTCGCGGGAGCCGTCGTCCTCGGTCGGCAGGCCGAACGCCGCCGGGTCGGGCGCGGGCTGGGCGAAGTATTCGTCGGTGAACTCGCCCTGCCAGGAGACCATGGCCATGAAGGCGGCCATGCCCGCGCCGGTGCCCTTCGCCTGGTACGCCTCGTTGAAGCCGGCCCTCGCGCGGTCGGCGGCTGCGGCGTCGGGGAGCACGGAGTTGATCGGCGGCTCGTGCGCCACCAACGTGACCACATCCCCCGGGTGGGACGCGACCAGTTCCAGTGCGGTCACCGCACCGCCGCTGCTGGCGAACACGTCGACCGGAGCGCCGCCGAGCGCCTCGATCAGCAGGTGCAGGTCGGCTGCCTGTTGCTGCGGCGTGTGGTCCGACCGGCCGTCCGTTCGTACGCTGCGGCCCAGACCGCGCGGGTCGTAGGTGACGGCCGGGCGGTCGGTGAAGTGGGCGGCGAGCGAGCCGAAGCCGTCCGCAGCCATCGGTTGGCCGATCATGAGCAGCGTGCGGTGCCCGCCGGTGGCCGACTGCGGGCCGCGCACGTCGTAGACCAGGTCGACACCGGGTGCGGCGAGGGTACGGGTCTCTGTCGTCGTCATGCCAGCGAGCCTACGACCGAGGGGTGACAGGTCGAGTGCCACACGCGGGCAGTGGCACCCATCCGCCTCGACGGCCGGTGTCGATGTCAACATCCACGGCATGGAGTTCTTCTGTTTCCACCGAGACCGGCGCGAATCCCTGGCCCTGCGGCTCGATTTGCTGGAAGAACACTGGTCCTACATGGACCGGTACGCGGCGGAGATGATCGCGCGTGGCCCTACCCTCGCCGCCGACGGAGAGACGCCCACCGGCAGCGTGCACGTCGTCGACCTGCCCGATGCCGCCGCCGCCCGGATGTTCGCCTTCGACGAGCCCGGCTACCAGGCCGGTGTGTACCGGGACGTGCTGCTGCGCCGATGGCGCAACCTGCTGGGCCGCACCATGTGGGACTTTCCCGGCGGCCGGACCGGGGGAAACCGGTACCTGGTGCTCGGCCTCGGTGCGGGACAGCCCGCCGACCTGGACGTGAGCGCGGACCGCGACGACCTGATCGCGTACGGGCCGCTGCTGTCCGATGACGGTGCCACCTGGGTGGGTACGGCAGTGCTGGTGCGGGCGGAGGACCCGGACGAGGCGCGTGCCGTGCTGACTCCGGACCGGTACGCCGAGATCGAAGTCCACAACTGGACGTTCGGCGGCCGGGCGTGACGAACCCGGAGGCGCCGGCCTGCTGGGCACGGGCCCACTATTCAGGCAGCGTCCTGGCCGGTAGCATCCGAGTCGCTTCCCTTGCAGCCATCGGGCGAGCCGACATGGCGAGCTGACCTGGGGAATATGGATCTCATCCGTCCCAGGTCACGGAGGCCACCTTCATGTCGTCCCTGCCGCAGGCTGTGCCATTCGCCATCGACGTCCCCGACGACCTGCTGGCCGACCTGGCCGAGCGGTTGGCGCGCACCCGCTTCCCCCGCCCCACCGCGAGCGGGTGGAGTGCCGGCACGGATCCGGGCTACCTGCGCGAGCTGGTGACCTACTGGCGCAGCGACTTCGACTGGCGTGCCCGGGAACGCGAACTCAACGCGGTGCCGCACTACACCGCCACCCTGGACGGCGCGCAGCTGCACTTCGTACACCTGCGTGCCGCCACCTCCAGCGGCGCCCGCCCACCGCTGCCGCTGGTGCTCACCCACGGCTGGCCCAGCAGCTTCGTGGAGATGTTGCCGCTGGCGGCGCGGCTGGCCGACCCCGCCGCCTACGGCGGCGATCAGGACGACGCCTTTGACGTCGTCGTTCCGTCCCTGCCCGGCTTCCTGTTCTCGGACCTGCCGGGCCACGGCCCGGTGACCCCTCCGGTGGTTGCCGACCTGTGGGCCCGGCTGATGGCCGATGTCCTGGGCTACTCCACGTTCGGCGCGTACGGCGGCGACATCGGCTCTCATGTCACCGGCTTCCTCGGCGCCCGGCACCCGCAGCGGGTGGTCGGGATCCACACCCACCATCCGAACCTGCACCCCGTCCTCGACGACGCCCATCCGTTGTCCGCAGCCGAGCAGGCCTACCTGACAGCGCGATCAAACGAGCACGATGGCAGCGACGACGGCTACGCCGCCATCCAGAGCACCCGACCGGACACCCTCGCCGCGGCCCTGCTCGACTCTCCCGCCGGCCTGGCGGCCTGGATCGTGGAGAAGTACCGGGCCTGGGGCGACTGCGACGGAGACCTGGAATCCCGGTTCAGCAAAGACCTCCTGCTCACCGTCGTCACGCTGTACTGGGCGACCGGGACGATCGGCTCATCCTTCCGGCCCTACTACGACGACTCCCGGACTCCGCCCCTGGAGGCTGTCGACGTGCCAGCGGGAGTCCGGCTCACCCTGGAGGACCGGCACTACCCCCGCGAGTACGCCGAGCGCGTCTATCGTGACCTGCGCCAATGGCGCGGCCCGACCCGCGGGGGCCACTTCCTGCCCCTGGAGGAACCCGACGTGCTCGCCAACGACCTGCGAGACTTCTTCCGGCCGCTGCGCGGCGGGGCCGCGTATACCGGCTCTTCACAGTTGAGGGTGTAGTCGCTGGTTGGATGGTGGCTGGCGCGTCGGTCCCGGGGTAGGTGTCGAGGTCTTCCGAGGATGGAGGTACCTGCGCAAACGCAGCCGGAGGCCCGATCTTGTGTCACCGTTCGCAGTGGACTTCTTCGCGTACCCGCTCAGATCGATCAACGGCGCACCCGATAGCGCAGGTGAAGCACCCGGTTGCCCTGAATCACCACGTCAGGATCCTCCAACAGGTGCTGCGCGTGGACCGACCCGAAGTAGCGCTTGCCGGACCCGAACACCACGGGTACGACGTCCATGCGCACCTCGTCGACCAGGCCCGCGGCAAGCACCTGGCCACCGACGTCGCCAGCGGCGACCTCGACCATGCGGTCACCCGCAAGCTCCTGTGCTTTGGCCACGGCTGCCTCGACGCCGTCGACGAAGTGAAACGGCGCCTCGGGGTCCCAGCCCTCGGGCTCCGGCCGGTGCGTCACGACGACCACGTGGTCGATCCCGCCCGGCGGCTTCCCGTCCCAGCCGTCCGTCAGGTCGAAGACGTGGCGGCCGACGACTGTCACCCCGATCTGGTCCCAGTACGGCCGGGTGTAGTCGTAGGACGTCTGCGACACCTTCAGCTCGCCGCTCTCGTCCAACGGGACGTCACCGCTGGACAACCAGTCGAACAGCGGTCCGGGCTGGTCATTCTCGTCCGCGACGAAGCCGTCCACCGACACCGAGCTGTACATGACCACCTTGCCCACGCGGCTCTCCTCTGCTTTAGGGTGCCCCCAAACTAGCGTGTCGTGACCTGTCGCTCTTGTAAGAAATCAATCGGCCGGCAGCGGCCAGCTGTCCAGCACGTGGCCGGGATGTTCGCGCAGGAACCGCCGCCGGACTTCGACGTACCGGGTCGGCGTGAGCCCGGTGAACGCCCGGAACTCGTGGCCGAAGTGGGCCTGGTCGAAGTAGCCTGCGCAACCGGCGAGGTCGCCCCAGTCGATCGGTCCGGCGGGGTTGATCGCGAACACGGTGGCGGCGAAGCGGTAGGTGCGGGCCAGCCGCTTCGGCGTCACGCCGATGAGCTCCTTGAACCGCTGTGCCAGATGAGTGCTGCTGACACCGGCTGCCACGCTCAGGTCGCCGATCGCCACCGTCCCGCTGGTCGCCGCGATGACGCTGCTCGTATGGCGGACCAGCCCCAGGCCGGCGGTTTCGCACAGCCGTCGCATCAGCTCCTCCTCGAGCAGCGTCAGCATCTCGTGCGGTCCGTCCGCCGTGGCCAGCCGGTCTCGCAGCTCAGCAATGGCGGGCCGGCCCCAAACCTGCTCCATTGTTACCGGCCGGTCACACAGCTCGGCCGCGGGCATCGGCAGGAACGGCGCCAGCCCCCACGGCTTGAAGTGCACGCCGACTGACCGGGTCTCCGGCGGATAACCGAACTCGAAGGCGCGGGTGGGCATGGTGACCACGCAGCCGTCGGCGTACTCGGCCGTCTCGATGTCGGTGCCGGCGCGGATGCGGAACGGCGCCCCGAGGTTGACGATGAGCAACGCCGACGGCATCGGCGGCAGCGTCAGCCGGGCGTACGGCGACGTACCCTCCAGGTAGTAGAGGTCATCCATCAGCCCGTCCAGCGGCGGTCGCGGCACTCTGGACACGTACTCCACGCCCACAGCATCGCAGACGCCATCAGCATCACCGAAGACACTTTGTATTGTGAAGAGTCCGTAAACCGGGCAGCGGCGCGAGTGCGAGGGTCCCGGCTCAGCGGCGCCAGCCGGGGAAGTCGACGGTGAACGGGCGGGTACCCACCCGGAAGGCGGTGGCGTCGGCCAGCCGGGTGAAGTCGGGGTGGCAGCGGACCGTGGACAGGCAGAACCGGACGCGCTGGCCGGGCACGAGCCGGATGTCGTACCGGCCGTCCTCGACGTTCTCGTCGACCGCGACGATGTCGCCGGTGTCGGCGTTGTAGGCGTAGAGAGGGCCGGCGTATTCGTACTTCGGAAGGCCGTTGGCCTTGCCGGAGACGGCCGTACCGGCGCTCATCCGCTCGTTCGCCACGGTCGTGCCACCGGCGACGACCTTGATCCGGGCCGCCTTGATGCTGTTCGGCGCCCCACCGGACCACTGGATGGCGTACGGACTGCCGGGTCCGCCGTTGCCCGGGGGAATGAACGCCAGGGACCACTCGTACGGGCCGAGCCCGCTGAAGGTGTACGCGCCGTTGCCGGGAACCTTGGGCGTGGTCTCGTACCAGAACGGGTCGAAGGTCGTCAGGGCGACGGTCACCGACACCGGCTGGCCGGTGGCCCGGTCGGTGATCGTCCCGGTGATCGACCCCGCCCCGTCCAGCATGATGTCGGGCAGTGTGGTGACCCCGGGCCCCGGCTCGACCACCAGCGCCTTGGCGCGGTCGCCGGTGCCACCGTTCGGGCCGACCCACTGCGCGCCGTATACGCCTCCACCGGCGCCCGCCCAGAGGTGGTACCGGTCCGGGAAGAGACTCCGGAACCGCACCACCCCCTGCTCGTCGGAGATCTCGGTGACGTCGTAGACATCAGGGAACCGCTTGTCCACCGGCATGGCGCGCACCGCCGCGTTGGGCACCGGCGCGCCGGTCACCCGGTCCCGCACCACCACCTTCAGTTCGGCGCCGGGCGGCTGGACCGGCAGCGTCGCCCGGGTCGTCCGGCCGTCGACCGCGGTCGCGTCGACCATCGCGCCCTCGTGCACGCCGTCGGTCGCGTAACCGGTGAACCGGTACTTGCCGGGCGGCAACTCCAGGTCGACATACCCGTCGGGGAATGGCCCCGAGGGGTTGGTGCAGTAGAAGCCGAGCTCCAGCGGGTTCTGCACACAGAACTCCCGCACCCTGACCCCGGTGGCCGCGTCGGCCGCCACGAACCGAATCCGGCCGGCTCGGGGCAGGACGTCGTTGACGACGAGCCGGCCGCGGGCCGGAACGGCGACGAATCCCAAGGGGTGCGAGACGCGGCCCGGGTAGTAGCGGGGCGCGGAGGCGCCGGGCAGGTGGTAGGTGATCCGGTAGCGCCCGGCCAACGCGCCGGACACCCGCCACCGCCCGGCCCGGTCGGTGGTGGCCGAGTACGTCGGGCTCCCGGCGCCGTTGCTCGGCTCCATGGTGACCCGCACGCGGGCGGCTGGCCGGCCCGACCTTTCGGCCAGGGTGCCGATGACCGTCGCGGCGGCGCTGCCGGCCCGGACCGGCGCGACCGGCCTGAGCACCGCGTCGACGCCGATCAGCAGGAGCGCGCTCAGTGCCGCCAAAAGTAGAGTTCCGGTACGTCTGATGGGGCGTGCTGCTCGACTGTCCATGGTGGTGGCACCTCCGGTAGCGGCGAAGCCGGGCTCCCTTTCGGACGTCAGAGCAGCCTAACCACGGACCCCGACACTCCGTGTCAGGTGACGGACACGGACGGTGCCGTTTTTCGAGGCATCTGCGGGCGGCTGCGCAGGCGACATGTTGGTGCCGGACCCCGAATCTCCACCTCGGGAAGACCTCGGCGTGTCGCGGCCGGCGGGCCAGCAGGCAGCGCTGCTGAGTCGAACTGAGCACCTTGGCCCGCGCGTCGCGCCATGCCTTTCCGTGGAGGCTCGCGCCTATGCAAGAAGCCATGATAGGCCAGCGTGCATCCGCAGTCGGTCTATACGACGAGGCATTCTCGACATCCAAGGTCACGGCCGCCGTGAAAGGCCGAGGCTTGGAGCCCCGAGAATCGAGCCAGGCGGTGCACGCCCGGAAGGCGGCGAGTAACCCCCGCGTCGGTAGAGGCGTCGAGCTGGTCACCTTAAGCAGGTAACCGGCTCGATTCGAGTGGCAAGCTGTTCCTACCCTTGCGGGACGGATTCTGAGGGTCGTCGCAACACGGCTGGTTAACGACTTGCTGAAGGCGCGGGCGGGCCACGCATCAGACACGGCCCACGCCCGGATCGCGGCTACAGATGAGCGCACCGAGTTCGTCGCCACGCACGACGGCGTACGGGTGCGTCATTGCGACTCTGGCGACCAGCGCTGTTCGGCAAGCAGTTGCCCGATGACGGTGGCGATGGCCCGAGACCTTGCCGCTCCCTCGGCGTCGGACAAGCGCACATCGACGTCTGCCCAGTAATTCAAAGCGAAGATAACCAGGTCCCATTGGACGTTGGTTAGAGTCATCGTCGCCATTTGTCCAGGAGCTGGCCACCTTCGGAAACCCTCGGCATCATGCGGCCACCCCAGAATCTGGTCCCAGCCTGCCTGGCGAATGCTGGTACCCAACTGGGCCACCGTCGGCAGTTTCGTCGTCTCCATCTCCGCTTCGGTATCCCAGCTCGGCCCTTCCTCCCAGCCGACTGGCACAGCACCATCGATGGCCGAATGGACGTGGTTGTCCATGGTCCCGTCGATGAGTAACCAGTCGCTGATCAGCATCTGGATCGAGTGCTCCGCCTGCTCCGAGGTAGCCGCCATGCTCTGATAATGACTTGCAGGTACGACGGCGAGGGGCACGCCCAACTTGTGGCGTCACTCGGAGCCTGTAGCGGTGTACGGTCCAACTACGGCCGCATCAGCGAGTGCTGATGGCCGCGGTCCCAGTCCTCTACCTGGGAAGCAGACGAAGCCATGGTCATCAAGAAGACCGACACCGTTGGCGCGAGAATCCGGTACTGGCGGATGCGCCGTGGGGGCATGACCCAAGCCGTCCTCGCCGGGCTTGCTGGCGTCAGCCAGTCCTACGTGTCGCAGATCGAGTCGGGCCGGAAAACCATCGATCGCCGCTCCACTCTGGTCGCGCTCGCCGCCGCCCTACAGGTCACGGTGGCCGACCTGCTCGGGCAGGGCACGGAACCGGGCAGCCCTGCCCGTGACGGTGCCGCCGAGTGGGTACCGGCGATCTGGTCTGCCCTGATCGAGATCGAGGACGGCGAGCGCCGATCTCCGACCCGTACCAGGAAACAGCTCGCCGCCGACATTGCGCGCTGCGACCAGCTTCGCACCGCGTGCCACCATCCGACGATGGCGCGGATGCTGCCGGGACTGCTGCTGGATGCCGCCGCCGTGGGTGGCGTATTGCTTACCCAGGTGGCCTACCAAGCCTCGACATGCCTGCGGAATCTCGGATATCGACATCTAGCGCTGAACGCGGCCCGGGTTGCCGTGTCGGCCGCTTACGACGTTCAGAATCCAGCGTGGATAGGGGCGTCCAGATTCGCCTACGCCCAAAGTCTGCCGATCGAGTCGGCGCGGCTTGCTGCGAGGGCGGCTGACCGTGCACTGACGGAACTCCAGGCTCGCGCCGCCGACGTCCGTGTCCGGCAGATGCTGGGTCAGCTACACCTTTCCGCCGCGTTGACCTCCACGGTGAGTGGTCGTCCGGATGATGCCCGAGACCACCTGACGGAGGCGACACGCGAGGCTGCGAGCCTCGGAGATCCGCCCGACGGGGCTGGCTTCAACGGTTGCGGATTTGGACCGACCAATGTGGGGCTCTGGGAGATGACCATCGCGGCAGAGCAGGGCGAGTCCGGTCGGGTGATCGAACTATCCCGAAAAGTTCGACCGCAGGTTCTGACGGCATCGATTCGCCAACAGTCGTACTGGCTTGACCTCGGCCGTGCACTGGCGGACGGGGGCCGCCGGGATGCTGAGGCGCTGGCGGCGTTCGTGCAGGCGGAGCAGGCCGCACCGGTGCCGTTCGTGTTGAATCCTCTTGCCAGGGATGCGGTGGTCGCGCTGGCACAGCGGGCGAAGCGCCGCGCCGTCCCGGACGACCTGCGGTCGCTCGCTGGCCGGATGGGCATCAGCCTGGCTGTATAACTGCTGGTAATGGATCAATTACCGTGCCGCCCTAGTGTCCGATTCGGGAGGCGATCGCCTCCTTGAGTCGGACGCGGCGTTACGGTCACTCGACGTATCGCCGCTGGATCCTGTACCAGCGGAGGCAGCGTGGACCATCAGGACGACAAGTCGGCGCAGAGTCGGGGTGAGCAGGTCGACGCTGCCGAGCGGGAGGCTGCCAAGCGGCGGCTGCTCGCGCAGGCCGAGGCGGAGCGCGTACCGGTGGAGGAGACCACGCGGGCGGTGCCGGACCGGCGGTGGCGGCGTGACCAGCGTTGACGAGCCGATCGGTCGCCGCGTGGCACGCTGGCGGGTGCGGCGGCGGATGACCCAGCAGATGTTCGCCGACCGGCTCGGCAGGTCGAAGAGTTGGGTGGACAAGACCGAGCGGGGTGTCCGGCCGCTGGACCGGTATCCGGTGATCCGGGAGGTCGCCGGGGTGCTGCGGGTCGATCCGTTGGTGTTGCTCGGCGAGCACCGGCCGTCACCGTCGACAATGGTCGGCCCGCTCGACGGGGTGGACGCGGTGCGGGGGGCGCTCGCCCGCTACGACGACCACCCGGCGACGGTGTGCGTGGCGGAGACGGGCCGGCAGGTCGCGTACGCCTGGCTGACCTTTCAGCACGCGCACTACGCCCAGGTGGTGCGGCTGCTGCCGAGGTTGCTGGGCGCGGCGCAGGGGATGCGGGCGGCGGAGCCGGAGCTGTTGGTGCAGGCGTACCGGATCACGTCTTCGGTGTTGGTGAAGCTCGGCGAGGCCGACCTGGGGTGGCTGGCCGCGGACCGGGCGATGGCGGTGGCCAGCGCGGATCCGGCGCTGGCGGGGGCGGCGGCCGTGTCGGTGGGGCAGGCGCTGCGGGCGCTGGGCCGTGACCGGTTGGCGCTGGTGGCGACGACGGCCGCCGCGCGTCGCGTCGGGTCCGCGTCGGAGGCGGTGCACGGGACGCTGCTGCTCCAGGCGGCCCTGGCCGCCGCCGGCTGCGGCGACGCCGGGCGGGCCGGGGAGCTGACGGACCGGGCGGCGGGGCTCGCCGCCGGGATCGCGGCCGACGACCCGCACCGGACCGCGTTCGGGTCGGCCGCCGTCGCGCTGGCCCGGGTGGTGGTGGCGGTCGAGTCGGGCGACGCCGGGGAGGCGGTCCTCCGGCACGAGCAGGTGGTACGGCGGGAGGCGTGGCGGCGGTTGCCGGTTGAATACCGGGCGGCGTACCTGGTGGACGCCGCGCGGGCGTACCTCCAACTCGGTGACCTGCGTGGGGCCGGGCGGGTGCTGGTGGACGCGGACGGGCTCGCGCCGGCGGAGGTTCGGTGCCGGCCGGCGGCGCGTACGGTGCTGGCCGAGTTGGCGCGGGCGCACCCGGCACCGGCCGGCGTGGCACGGCTGGCGACGCTGGTGGGCCTGACCCGTTGACCTACTTCTACGTCGGCAGGGTCCGCGTTGGTAACGTGTGGTCCATGTCGAGTCCTGAGGCATCCAGGGTGGGGGCTTTCGCTCACGCCGTCAGCCCCCTGAGCCACTGAGTTCATAGCTCTGTCGTCCCGCCGCGTCTGCGGCCGGACGAACGCATCCTCGGGTGCTGACCGCGGTGAGAGACGGTCCTTCTCGTTCTTTCTCATCACCTCGGAGCCACGTGATGCCTCTTCCGCTGTATCTGCTTGCCGTGGCGGTCTTCGCCATGGGCACCTCGGAGTTCATGCTCGCCGGCCTCCTGCCGGACATCGCCTCAGACCTCGGCGTGACCGTCGGGGCGGCAGGCCTGCTCACCTCGGCCTTCGCGGTCGGAATGGTCGTCGGTGCCCCGCTGATGGCGGGGCTCGCCCGCAACTGGCCTCGACGGTCCAGCCTCCTCGGGTTCGTCCTGGTGTTCCTGGCAGCCCACGTCGTGGGTGCCACCACCTCGGATTTCTCGATTCTGCTCGCGACCCGGGTGGTCGCGGCGCTTGCGAACGCGGGGTTCCTCGCCGTGGCCCTGACGACTGCCACCATGCTGGTCTCTCCCGACCGGAGGGGACGTGCGCTCGCCGTGCTGCTGTCAGGCACGACGATCGCCACGATCGCCGGGGTTCCCGGGGGAGCGGTACTCGGCACGTTGCTCGACTGGCGGGCCACCTTCTGGGCCGTCGCCGCCCTCTGCCTGCCCGCGGCTGTCGGCATCCTCAGAGGAGTCCCGGCGCGCGTTGGGCAGAACGACGAAAATGTTGGACCGGCCCTGCGAACGGAGCTCGCACAACTCAGACGTCCACGGCTGATCCTGGTCATGCTGCTCGGTGCGCTGGTGAACGCGGCCACCTTCGGAAGCTTCACCTTCCTCGCCCCGATCGTGACCGAAACCGCCGGGCTGGGCGAGTGGTGGATCTCCGTCGTTCTGGTGCTCTTCGGCGCCGGTTCCCTCGTCGGCGTCACCATCGCGGGACGGCTGTCCGACCAGCGCCCAGGCCTGATCATCGCCGTCGGCGGTCCGTTGCTGCTCATCGGCTGGCTGGCACTGGCGGTGCTGGCCGAGAACCCGGCCGCCCTGCTCGTCCTGGTGTTCGTACAGGGGGCGCTGTCGTTCGCGTTGGGCAGCACGTTGATCACGAGGGTTCTGTACGAGGCGGTCGGAGCACCCACCATGGCCGGCTCGTACGCGACTGCGGCACTCAACGTCGGTGCCGCCGTCGGGCCACTCATCGCCGCGACCACCCTCAGCACCACCCTCGGAGAGCGTGGACCGCTGTGGGCAAGCGGTCTGCTCGTCGCGACCGCACTGCTCGTCGCGGCCCCGCTCCGTACCGTGGTCGCGACTGGTAGAAGGGTCCAGTGACCGGGACCGACCCGGCAGTGCCGGTGCGGTGGGATCGCACTCCCGGAACGCGCTCCGTACAGTGCGGGAGGTCGATCCACCGGGTGCTCGACCGTTCGCAGGTTCCGCATCTCGCGGCGGCGGCCACCTGCGATGCGGGCACGTCGACCCCGTCGGGTTGGCGTGCCCGCATTCCTCAGTTGAGGCAGCAGGTCACTTGAAGCGGATGAACTTGGAGAACTGGCTGTTGGCGGTTCCCACCGACACCGTCCGATGGCTGTACTTGTCGGCGGAGACGTAGTTGTACTCGTCGACCTCGAAGGTGCCGTTCGAGTTCACCCTGGTGACGAAGGCGACGTGACCGTAGGTGCCGCCCAGCCGGACCGCGATGTCACCGGCCTTCGGACTGTTGTGCACCGGCACACCGGCGCGACCGGCAGCGGCGACCCACTCCTTGGCGTTACCCCACCGTGCCTGACCCGCGTACTGGTTGTGGAAGGGCACGCCGACCCGGCTCCGCAGCGCCCAGGCCGCGAAACTGGTGCACTGCCCCTTGTAGAAGTTCCAGGGGTCGATGCCCGTGCCCTGGCCCTTGTACGGGTAGTCGTCCTTGGCCGGATAGGTCGCCCCGGCGGAGAGAAACTGGTGGGAGGCATTGTTGTTCTTCAGCGTGGCGTTCAGGTTCGTCTTCGCGCCGGGCGCGAAGTCCTGGTACGCGTAGGAGCCGTCGTAGTCGCTGTTGTAGTAGACCCGCACCGTGTTGCTGGTGCGGTTCCACGCGGAAGCGGCGTTGTTCTTGACGCACAGGCCCTGGCCGCCGCCAGCCCCCTTGAACTCGTAGCAGCCCGGCTGGGTCGAGCCGTAGTCGGCCAGTGATCCGGTGTGGTCGGAGATCGAGCCCGCGTGGCTGCTGTTGTAGTAGTAACAGAACTCGCCAGCGTCGCAGATTCCGTCGCGGGACGCCGCCTGAGCAGGCGCGGTGACCGCGAGGACGCCGAGGGTCGCGCCGAGCATGCTCGCGCCGAGGGCGCCGAGGACGCGAACGATGATCCTGGACATGTCCACTTCCCTTCCGGGGGTATGTGACGACTGGCTCACCCTACAAGCCATTGATCAATCGGCATGTGCCCTTCCGTCGGCCGGCCATCCGTCACGGCGCAACCCCGGCCTGCCCACCTGCGTCGCGGCAGAGAAATGCCGCCTCTCTGTTGAGTTTCGAATGTCAGGTGTTCCGGGCTGAGCGACCTCCTCAGCGTCCGCGCCGTCGCCACCCGGGCCGGCATCGGCGCGAGCACGCTGCGGCACTACTTCCCCACCCAGCGGGACCTCTACGACGCCGTGGTGGGTCAGACCTTCCACGCCCAACTGGAGGACCTGCAAATCAGCGACCGCACCATCCCGCCGGGCCGGCGGCTCGCCGAGTGCCTTGGGCAGTTCCTGCCGGGCGACGACAGTCAGACCGTCGAACTGGAAGCCTGGCTCACCGCCCACGCCGCCGCTGTCGGGCCGGCCCGCACCGAACAGGCGGCAACCCTGTTGGCCTCCATGACGCAGCATGCCCGCGACCGGGTGGACGACTGGCTGGCCACGATCGAGTCCGAAGGAGCACTCCGCCACCCCGACCGGCAGCGCTGCGCCACGATGCTGCTCGCCCTGCTCGACGGCCTCTGCCTGGACCTGCTCACCCCCGGCTCGCCCACCATCGTCCCGCTCGCCCACGACATCCTCGCCGAAGCGATCGACGGCATGGTGATCCGGCAGCAAGTGGGCACGCGGGGCCGGTGCCGGTCGGCCTGGCCCGCTGACCGGATCGGCCGGCCCGCCTCGTGGCGGTCGCCGGCTCGCCTGTGGACGCCGTGGCTGCCCGAATCGCAATTCCCACTTGTCGACAACAGTGAGCGTCCTCAAGTCGAGAGCACGGATTTGCGGCGGTGGGATTTGCGCGGCCAATATCGAGGCTTCTGTTCGAGCTGGACACGTTTTGTTTATCGCCGCGCTGTTCGCTTTCCCGGTCGTCAAGGAGTCAGTGTCAATTTCCTGTCATTCTATTACGTTGCGATCAAAGTGAATCTGTCGATACGTTCCGGTGGCTCCGAATGGAGCAACCAGGACAAGGGGGCAACACTTGAAACCAACCCTACGTTGGTCTGCGGCGGCCAGCCTGGCGCTCGCGCTGGTCGTCACCGCTCCGGCGGTCGCCGAGGCGAAGCCGAACACCGCCGAAAGGAACGGCAACACCACCACCATCGCCCGCACCAGTGACGGTCGTGCGATCACCAACGAGGCGATCGCCAGGGAGGTCGCCGCGTTCTGGACGCCGGAACGGATGGCGAACGCCGTCGACCTCGACATCGCGAAGCCCGCGGGCGTAACCGAATCGCCGAGCCGGGCGCCGAAGCCGACCGGACCGGCGGGCTCGGTCGCGCCGATGCGACCGAGCGTCGCCAGCGGCGCCGACGTCGGCATTCAGCTCAACGAATCAGCGGTCGTCGGCAAGGTCTACTTCACCACCCCCAACGGTGGCACCGCCCAGTGTTCGGCGAGCGCGGTCGGCAGCGGGAAGCGGCGACTGGTCATGACCGCGGGGCACTGCGTGCACCAGGGCGGCGGCGGCCAGTGGTACGGCAACTGGCAGTTCGTGCCGCGGTACCGCGACGGCGCACGGCCGTTCGGCACGTTCGTGGCCTACCAGCTCACGGCCCGCACCGCGTGGATCAACAACAGCAGCCAGGACGAGGACATGGGCATCGCCATCATGCACAACGGCGGCAGCTGGGGCCTGAAGGTCGTCGATACGGTCGGTGGCCACGGCATGCGCTGGAACTGGGGCTACAACGTGTCCCTGATGACGGCCCTCGGCTATCCGTCCAACCTCGGCGGCGGGGAGAGCCAGCACTACTGCCAGAGCGGCACCTGGCACGCCGGCGGCCAGCAGATCCGGATGTGGTGCAACATGACCTACGGTTCCAGCGGCGGTCCCTGGCTTCAGGAATACAACGACCAGAATGGCCTCGGATTCATCAACAGCGTCGTCAGTCACGGCGACAATCCGGGTAACGGCCAATTCGACGGACCGTATTTCGACGATGACATCAAGAGCCTCTACGACTTCGCGGAAGGTCTCTCCCCGGCGTAGTGACACCTGATTAGCAGAGCCCCGGCCCGTGGCCGGGGCTCTGCCCGTGGCCGGGGCGGGTGCTTCTCGTCGATATGGGAGCCCTCGCGCAGGTGAGCGGGGGTCGGCCCCCATAATTTCCTATGATCAGTCGTACGGCCAAGACCGTCGTCACCTGCGCTGACGTGCCCGGGGTGCGGAACTTTCGCGACGCGGGCGGTGTGGGATCGCTACGCCGTGGAGCCCTCTACCGTTCCGGTGCCCTACATGCGCTGTCGCCTGAGGGTGCGCGGGTACTCAAGGATCTTCGGTTACGTACAGTGATCGATTTACGTGCCAGGACAGAGATGACCGAGCGACCGGATCGTTGCAAGGGACTCGACGTCGAAGCCTGCCACCATCCGGTATTCGTCGAGAAGTACTGGCCAGACGATCAGGTGGCGCTGTACCCATACATGGCCGAGCAGGCCGGCCCTGCTGTGGTCGCGGTCATCCGGCGGCTCATCGCTCCGGGTGCCCTGCCCGCCCTCATCCACTGCGCCTCCGGCAAGGACCGCACTGGCCTGGTCATCGCCCTCATCCAGACCCTCCTCGATGCCTCCGAAGCGCAGATCACCGAGGACTTCCTCTGTTCGAACGCCGCGCTGAACCTCACTGGGCCGCCAGCTGACACAGTGAGCGGGCATGGAACCCGTCCTGTCACGGCAACTCATCTGCTCCACGCCATGATCTGGATCCGCAGCAATCACGGCTCCCCCTCCGGCTACCTCAAGGCATACGGCGCCAGCGACGCCGAGTTGGAGGCGCTACGCACGATGCTCACCTGATGGTGCAGCGCGGCGATTACTACCGACGCCCGTCGGCCACCGGAGCGCCGAACGCCCGACCCTCTCGATAACATCGAACACCTCGGCCAGCCCCGCCACGCGAACCACGCGGTCCGTTCGTGATCTAGGAACCCCAGGCGAGCGCGAAAGTACCGGAGGTTCCGAACCCAGGAAACGCAACAAAATACCCAATCCGGTCAGCAATGTCATTACGTGTTGCTGATGACCTGCTGGACGCTCTTCTCATCGAAGGCGAACGCCTTGGCGACGTCGTCGAAGATGCCCAGGTAGTCGACGATCAGCCCGTGCGTTTTGTTCGGCGGGTAGACGCGGTTGGTGCGGGTGATCGCCTGGAGCAGGTTGTGCTCCTTGAGCGGCTTGTCGAGGTACTGCGCGTACAGGATCGGCGCGTCGAACCCAATAAGCAGCTTCGCCGTCACAATGATGATCTTTAGAGGGTCGGCCGGGTCGTTGAACCGGGCGGTGATGCGCTCCAACTCGTTCCGGTCCGGGGTGTACTCCTTCCACTCCTCCGGGTCACGGGCGGTGCGGCTCATGACGACGACGCTGGTCGGCCTGACCCGCTGACCGGGTCGGCACCGGACCTCGGCGGACGACCAGCGTGACCCCGTGCCGATGGCGGTGGTGGCTCAGCCGTTCGTGAACATCTCACGGAGTTTGACGAGGCTGGCACCGCCGCCGACGACCACCAGCGAATCACCGGACTGGATGGTGAAGTCGACATCCGGCGACGGGATCACGCGATCGCCCCGGACCACCGCGACGATCGAGGCGCCGGTGCGGGTCCGCGCACGCGTGTCACCGATCCGGCGGCCGACATACGGCGACTGGGCGGGGACCGGCATACGTACGGTCTCGACGCCTTCCAACGGCGGAGTCAGCTCCGTCAGGTGATCCATGACCAGAGGCAGACCGAGCAGTTCGGCGATCGTCCGCGGCTCCGTGCCCTCCAGCGTCAACGTGTGCTTGGCCCGTTCGGGCTCAGTGGGGTCGTAGAGCACGAGGTCGCGTCGGCCGTCGAAGTGCACGATCACGGCGCCTCGCTGGCCCGCCGCGGTGGTGAAACCGTACGACTCTCCCACGCCGAACAGCCGAGTCCTCTCCAGGTCCACGTTTCCGCCTTTCCGAGGATGACGCGCCGCGGTCGAACACCTTGACGCCCAGACTAGTGCTCCAGCCGGGATCGTGACGATTGCTCGGTGCGGGCCTGCTGGGCGTGGTGGCTGTTCAGGGCTTGACTCTGGTGACGGCACCGGCCGGGTGTCCGGTCACCCGGGGCGTCAGGTGTTGACCGGGCGGCGGGCGACCAGGCGCACGTGGGTGACCGGCCAGTCCAGCGGCTCGCCGGCCGGGGCGCTGAGGGCGGCCACCGGGGCGAGACGGTTGGTGACGATCCAGTCGTTGCGGGACGTTCCGCTCGCGGCGTCGATCTCGAAGCCGACGTCGGTGAGCAGCGACTTCCAGTCGGCGTACTCCAGGCCGCAGAACTGTTCCTGGGTCTCCGACAGCCAGTTGTCGGTGTAGTCCTTGCGGGTGAGGAAGTCCATCGCCGCGCCGAGGGTCAACTCGACCACGCCGTCCGCCCCGTCCACCGGGCGGTACGCGAACGGGAACCGGTAGTCGACGGCGAACTGGTCCAGCCGGGCCCGGGTCGACAGCGCGTCGACGTACGCCGCCACCTCACCGGGCGGCACGGCCGCCAGGTCGGCACGCGGCCGGGGCGGGTTGACGCCGTCCGTCGTGGCCAGCCGCAGGTGCACCGTCCGGTCCTGGCCGTCCGGCCCGCACACGTCACTGTTGATCCACACCCCGCCGGGCACGGTGTGGTCGTAGAGGGCCTGCACGAACCGGCGCAGCGAGGCCATCCGCTCGCCGTACGACCAGATCTCGTGGGTCAGCGCGAAGGTCATCGTGGTGTCCACCGAGCGCGGGGCGAACACCGCCCCGCCGAGCACGTTACGCCGGTAGAAGAAGACGTTCGGGTTGGTGAACACGCCCTGCGCCTTCTTGTGGACGCACTCCTCGAACAGGTGCCGGGCCACCTCGACCCCGATCAGGTCGCTCTCCCGCAGGGCCGGCTCCCGGTCGGCCAGTTCCAGGACGGCGCCCGCGCCGCAGCCGACGTCGACGATCCGCCCCGGCCGCACGTGCTCGCGCACCGCGTCCCACTTGCGCTGCGCGGCGTCGCTGAACGCCTCGGCGTACGTCCGGTAGTCGCGGGTGGTGGTCAGTCCGCCCTCGTCGCCGACCACCGGGTCGTTCACCACCGAGCGGACCAGCTGGTCGAGCCGGTAGCGGCGGTACACGTCGACGGTCGCCGGGTGGGTGAGGTCACGCCACGACGGGTCGTCGTCAGCCAGCCGCAGCAGGACGTCCCACGGCCGGACCGGTGCGGGCTCGACGTCGGCCTCCACCCCCGCGATCCGGAACCCCAGCCGTTCGTACATCGCGGCGACCTCCGGCGTGGAGCAGGCGACCACGGTGTCCGCCGGGGTCAGCTCCAACCCGGTGGACGCCGCGACGGTCTTGAGGGTCACCTCGGCGAACCTGTCCGTCGGTACGGTGTCGAAGACCGGTACCACCACGGACCGGAGCCCGGCGAGCACGCTGAACCGTTCGATCGCCGCCTCCCGCCGGTGGTACGGGACCGGGTTGCGCCGGGTGTTCTCGTGGTTCGCCGAGGTGACCGCCCACACCACGGTCGCCCCGCCGGCGTCCTCGCTTCCGGACGCGCCGTCACCGTCGGCGAGAGTGCCGTCGCCCTGCGCCGCGAGCTGGCGAAGGTATGCGGCCTGGAAGCGGGTCAGCAGGTGATGGCGGCCAGGAAAGAGCAGGTAGCGGGGCATGTCAAGTTCCTAGCCGATGCCTGGTGGGCGGTTCGCGGCAGGGGTGGATGCCCGGCCTCGTGGGCCCCGGCTCAGGCCCAGGGGGCCGTCGGGTACCAGGGGATGATCTCGCGGCGGGCGAGCAGCCGCACGTCCCAGTAGAGGAACGTGAAGGCCCCGGCGACGATGAACGCGACCGCGGTCAGGACCGCCAGGCGACTCGGCCGGGCGGCGAACCAGCGTTGCAGGCGGGAACCGGCGAGCCAGGCCAGCAGCAGGAACAGCACCGCCATGATGACGATGTTGCCGATGGACTGGAGCGTGAAGGCCGCCGCGCCGTAGAGCGGGTTGCCGCTCTCGGCGGCGTCGCGGAACATCTGTCGGAACAGCGCGAAGGGCCGGCCGATCAGGAAACCGGCGATCAGTGCGCCCATGAAGACCATCGGAGCGTTGGGGAAGCGCCGGGCGATCCGGGCGAACGGGTCCGGCACGACGCCCAGCGAGGCCAGACCGAGATAGATCATGATGAGCCCGATCGCGCCGAAGACCACCATGGACTGGATGCTCCTCGGGGACAGCCCGCCGGGGGCGTTGGGCGCGGTGGAGAACTGCGGCATCGACGTGCCGACGAGCCCGACGACCGCGCCGTACGCGGCCGACACCGCGACCATGCCGACCGACATCCAGCCCAGCGGCTTCAGCGGCTGGACGAAGCGGCTGAACCGGCCGCCCGTGGTGCCGGTCAGCGGGGCCAGGGCGCCGAAGGCGGCGATGTTGCAGGCGGTGAACGTGCCCGCGATGCCGGAGACGAAGGCGAACAGGATGCCGGCCGCGATGCCCTGGATGGGCGTCTCCTTGGCATCGTGGCCGAGCAGACCGTTGGCGACGTTGTCGCCGATGGTCCGGTCCACGAACTCCGCCGACCAGATGACGGTCAACAGGAACCCGCCGAGGACGCTGAGCAGGATGATCAGCCCGCGGCGCCGGGGGAAGTGCCCGTTGACGAACGCGGAGGTCCCGATCCGCGCGCTGTCGGAGTCGAGCCGGACGGGGGCGTCGGGCCGCTGGGAGGACCTGTGGGTCTGCGTCACATGCGCTCCTCGGAGTGGGGGAGGGAAGCGGTGGGGAGGGAACGCGGGCGTCGCGTCGACGCTGGCGACGACGCCCACGACCGGCGTCGGCCACCGATCGACGTGGACCCGCCCGCGCGGCGCCTTCGGTGGGCAATCGAATCGCGCGGATCGATGTCCGCGTTTCATCATGGGGCGGCCGTCCTCGGTCCGGTTCTTCCATCGTGCGCAATCTCCCCGGCCCGCTCTGCCCGGCCAGGGCGCCGGTCAACTTCGCAACGGCCGTCTTGAGCGGCGACGCGGGGCCGGCACACCCTGGAGATCGCCATGACGTCGGGGCGCTGTCACCGCCCGCCGCTATCCTGCGCCGGCACGTCGGGACGGTCCTGGCGGCGAATTCCGGTGGGCGGGCTGCCGCACCGGGTCGGGAGGGGCACGTGTCGGTCGGAGAGGTGGGCGTCGAGGCGTTCCGGATCGCCGTCCGGCAGGTGGCGGAGGCGACGGGCGCGGTGCGGGAGGACGCCCTGCGGCGGCTGGTGGAGCTCGGTGCGGCCGACCCCGTGCTGCGCCAGGACGCGGCCGACACGATCTGCGCCTACCTGCGTACACCCGCTGTCGCGCCCGTTGTGGACGGCACGGCGGGCCACGGTCGTCACCTCGGCCGCCCGGTCGGAGCGAGCGCGGTGGACGGCGCGGACGCCGACGCGCGGCGGGAGACCCTGCGGGTGCTCGTCGGGCTGCTGCGCCCCGCCGCCCCCGGGGCGGACGAGACTGTCGGAGCGGGCGGGGCGTCGCCGGGCATCGCCGTGGACCTGTCCGGGGCGGCCCTCGTGGACGCCGACTTCGGCGGCTGCGAGCTGGCCGAGGCACGGTTCGCCGACACCCGGTTCCTCGGGTCGACCTCGTTCGCCGACGCCCGGTTCACCGGCGACGCGGTCTTCGCCCGTGCCGTCTTCCACGGCACGGTCCGGTTCGACGACGCCCGGTTCGCCGCCGACGCCGTGTTCGGGCGGGCCCGGTTCCGGGGCCCGGCCAGCTTCGACCGGGTGGGCTTCGCCGCGATGGCCTGGTTCGGGCGGGGCGAGGAGGAGCTGTGGGAGGACGATCCGGCCTGGGACGCCGTCGAGGACGTCGTACCCGCACCCTGGGACGAGCCGAACGAGGACGACCCGGGCTGGCCCGTCGCCGTCCTGACGGGCGACTACCAGCGCTGGGAGGAGGGCGGCGACGGGGCCCGCTTCGTCGGGGCCGTGTCGTTCCGCGGCGTCCGCTTCGACGGCCCGGCCTGGTTCTGCAAGGCGCGGTTCGGCGCGGTCGCGACGTTCCGGGACGCCCTGTTCGGCGGGTCGGTCCACCTCGACCAGCCTGTCGTCGACCTCGACGGTGCCCGGTGGGCGGGCGACGACGAGCCGGCCCGCTGGCCCCTCGGCTGGACGTCGAAAGCGACGCCGGACGGCACCCCCGTGCTCGCGGCGGACCGGTCGGTCGCGCCCTACTTCCGTCAGCTCGCCGACCGCGATCCCGACGTCCGCCGCGTGGGACTGCGGATCCTCGGCCAGCTCGGTGACGCGAGGCCGGAGCTGCGCCAGCGCGTGGCCGACGCCGTGTGCGCGTACCTGCGGGTGCCACTGGCGTTCGACGTGGCCGGCGAGCTGACTCCGGCCCAGGCGGGGGAGGTCCAGCTGCGGCGCGACGCCCAGCGGCTGCTCGCCGAGCGCCTGCGACCGGCCCCCGGCACCGCAGGCGGGGCGGGGGCGCGGCACTGGCCGGAGACGGACCTGCCGCTGTGTGGCGCGACGCTGGTCGACCTCGACCTCAGCGGGTGCCGGGTCGGCCACGCCGACTTCACGGGTGCCCAGTTCCACGGGACCACCCGCTTCGACGCGGGCGTCTTCGCCGCAGCCGCCTTCCAGCTCGGCGGTCCCGAGGGGCGTGCCTCGTTCCACGGCGACGTCACCTTCGCCGGGGCACGGCTGGACCGGTGGCGCGGCGTCCGGGACCTCCTCGGTGGCGTCGTGTTCCACGCCGGTGCCGTGGTCGACGACCCCGACACCCCGCTGGCGGGGAAGAGTTGAGCGCCGCGCCGACCGCTGCCGGCTGGTGATCCGGAGGGGCGGGCACCCGTCCCCGTGTGCCGATGGCCTCGTCGGAGGGCGGGTGCGTTGTCGCGCGCTGGTCGCTACCTGCCGCGTCGGGCCGACCGTACGCCGAACACGACGGCGCCGACGACGAGCACGACGCCCAGGAGTTGCAGGCCGGGGGAGTCGTCGGCCTCCCCGTACACGATGCCGGCGACGCCGACCGCGACGGCGAGCAGGGCGATGAGGGCGAGGACGTATTTCATGGGGTCTCCTTCAGGGGCCGGGCCGGCCGCCGGTCCTGCCGGTGCGCGGGTCGCCATGGTCGATCGACTCGGTGCGTGGCTTGTGGTGCGCCGCGACGGTTCATTCCTCGACCCACTCGAGCAGGTCGCCGGGCTGGCAGTCGAGCACCCGGCACATGGCTTCCAGGGTGCTGAAACGGACAGCCTTGGCGCGACCGTTCTTCAGTACCGCCACGTTCGCCGGGGTGAGCCCGACCCGCTCGGCGAACTCGCCGACGCTCATCTTGCGTTTCGCCAACTGGACGTCGATGCGGACGACGATGGGCATCAGATCACCGCTTCCATGTCGGTACGCAGTGTCGTGGCCTGCCGCAGCAGGGCCCGCATCACCACCATCAGCAACCCCAGCACGGCGACCCCCACCAGCATCAGGAACAGCAGGAGCGGCAGCCCGGGGTCGGACGCCCGGAAACCGACGTAGAGGAACACGCCCAGCAGCACCACCCAGGCGGCGACGATGGCCCACACGATCGTGTTCACCCACGCCAGGGAGGCGTTGCTGAAGATGCGGTCGTGCTTGACCAGGGTGAGCAACTTCCAGGTGGCCACGA
The DNA here is from genome assembly GCF_900091625.1 of Micromonospora peucetia. NCBI lineage: Bacteria > Bacillati > Actinomycetota > Actinomycetes > Micromonosporales > Micromonosporaceae > Micromonospora > Micromonospora peucetia. The sequence goes on along the minus strand of NZ_FMIC01000002.1, from coordinate 5,934,124 downwards.
TCACGACCTGGATGCACAGCACCCAGAACACCGTGACGGCGGTCGCCGGCCATTTGAGGTAGGCCTGCTCTGGGGACTCCTCGGCCATGTGCGCGAACTGCCCGGGCAGCGAGAGGGTCTGGAACATGACCAGGATCCCGAAGAGCAGGACGAGAAAGACTCTGAGCGGGGCCACCGCTCGGTGCTCTGTCACCATGCATCGACTATCGCTCGGAACCTATCGACTGTAAATAGGATCGGCAGAGATGCGACACCCTCCACCCTTGTTGCCAAGAATGCGCAATAAGCTCGGCGGTGCGACGACGTCATCGGTGGAGAGGACCATCCATGCCGGACACGCTCACCCTGCCCACCGTGACCGGCGGGCCGCACACCGTGCCCGAGCTGATGACGGCCGGGGGGCGCGGCTGGGACGTCTCCCGGGGCACCCCCGCCCCGGTCGCGGTCCCCAGCGGCTTCCGCGTCGACGTGAGCCTGCCGGGCCATCGCGTACGCCAACCACGGACCCCGCGCACCGGCGCCGTGGCCTGGGACGCGTCGTCATGCGCGCGCTCTGCGACCAAGCGGCGGGGCACGGTACGCACACCGGCATCCTCGTCGCCACCCACGACGGCCGTGCCTTCTACTCCGCGCTCGGCTGGACGGTCCACTCGCCCGTGTCGGGCGCCTTCGCAAGAGGACCGGGGCTGTCCTGACGACCTGCCCGCCCGCCCTCGGCGAGGCCTTCGCCCCCGCCCACCGGCTGCATCCACCTGGATCTTGGACAGTTTCCGTTCGAAGCTAACGGCAAGTGTCCAAGATTGCCTGGCAGTTGCGCCGTAACGGTGATGAACCTGCTGGACGGGGGCGGGACGGCGCAGGAACGGACCGGCACCAAGATCTCAGCGGTGCGCGGTAAGGGGCCGGGCAGTAGTGCGCGGTGAGGGGCCGGTCAGGGGATCGGCCACTCGTGCACCGGCCGGTTGCTGTGCATCAGGTCCACGTAGTGCCGGACCACCTCACGCAGCGCCTCCGGCCGGTCCAGGTGGTCGGTGGACTCCAGCCGGTGCAGGGTCTCCACCTGCCAGCTCGCGCCGTTGCGCCCGGTCAGGCAGCGCTGCTCGATGATGCCGAGCAGTCGGTCCCGCTCGCCCGGGTCCAGGCCCCACCGGTCCAGCCCCTGGTGAGCCAGCGGCAGCAGCCGGCGCAGCACCAGTTCGGTGACGGGGAGGTAACCCAGGCCGGGCCAGTAGACCTGGGCGTCGATGCCGTACCGGGCGCAGGTGGTGAAGTTCTCCTCGGCCGCGCTGAACGACATCTGCGACCACAGCGGGCGGTCGGCCTCGGCGAGCGCCCGGACGAGGCCGAAGTAGAAGGCGCCGTTGGCCACGGTGTCGAGCACCGTCGGCCCGGCCGGCAGCACCCGGTTCTCCACCCGCAGGTGCGGGCGGCCCTTCAGCACGTCGTACACCGGACGGTTCCAGCGGTAGACGGTGCCGTTGTGTAGCCGCAGCTCGGCGAGTTTCGGCACGTCCCCCCGGGCGAGGGCCTCGGCCGGGTCCTCCGCGTCGCAGACCGGCAGCAGCGCCGGGAAGTAGCGGACGTTCTCCTCGAACAGGTCGAACACCGTGGTGATCCAGCGTTCCCCGAACCACACCCGGGGGCGTACGCCCTGGGCCTTGATCTCCTCCGGCCGGGTGTCGGTCGCCTGCTGGAACAATGGGATGCGGGTCTCGCGCCACAGCTCCCGGCCGAAGAACAGCGGCGAGTTCGCGCCCACGGCCACCTGGATGCCGGCGATCACCTGCGCGGCGTTCCAGTAGTCGGCGAACTGGGCCGGGCTGACCTGGAGGTGGAACTGGGTGCTCGTGCAGGCCGCCTCCGGGGTGATGGTGTCGGCGGTGACCGCGAGCCGTTCCACGCCGTTGATCGCGATCCGCAGGTCCTCGCCGCGGGCGGCGAAGATCTGCTCGTTGAGCAGCGTGTAGCGCGGGTTGGCCGACAGCGTCGCGGCGGTCAGGTGCTCCGGGCGCAGGGTCGGCAGGATGCCGATCATCACCATGTGCGCGCCGACGTCCCGTGCCCTGGCCTCGGCGGCGTTGAGGCTGGCCCGCACGCTCCTCTCGAACTCGGCGGTGCCGGTGCCGGCCAGCCGCCGCGGCGCCACGTTGATCTCGACGTTGAACTGGCCCAGCTCCGTCTGGAAGCTCGGGTCGGCGATGGCGGCCAGCACGTCGGCGTTGCGCATCGCCGGCATCGAGTTGTCGTCGACCAGGTTCAGCTCGATCTCCAGCCCGGTCATCGGCCGCTCCACGTCGAACCGGGACTCCCGGAGCATCTCGGCGAAGACGTCCAGGCACCGCCGGACCTTCTCGCGATAGCTGGCCCGGTCCTCGCGACTGAAGGTCCGTACGCCGACGTCCTCGCCCATGGTCACCACCCTGTCACCGTTGGTTCCCCTAACCTCGCACGACCGGGGCGGGCCGGGGAAGACCTGAAGGTCCCTTACGTACCCAGGCGGGGCCCGCGTGATTCTCGTCGCCTCGGCCGGTCGCGCGGCCGGCGCCGCCGACGGAGTGGTTAGCATGTGCGGCAACCGGTGGGGGAGTGACGATGCGCGAGAAGATCACCAGGCTGTTCGTGGCGGCGGCGATCGCCGAGGCCTGCTCCTGGTTGGCCCTGCTGATCGGCATGGCCGTCAAGTACGGCCCGCCCGGCAACGAGATCGGCGTGAAGATCTTCGGCCCGATCCACGGCGCGCTCTTCGTCGCGTACGGCCTGCTGGTCCTCGCGATGGCCCGGCTGCACCGGTGGCGGCTGTGGCCGACCCTCGTGGCGCTGGCCTGCGCCGTGCCACCCTTCGCCACCCTGTTCTTCGAGCGCTGGGCCGCCCGGCGGGGGATGCTGCGCACCGCCGCGGAGCCGGATCGGCCGCTGACCCCCGTCGGCTGACCAGCCACCCCGCCCACGGCGGGGCGATCGGCGGGAACCCGAGCGGGTCAGCCGGCGAGGAACCCGAGCGGTCAGCCTCAGCCGGCGAGGAAACTGGCCAGTGCGGCGGCGAGCTGCGCCGGGGCCTCCTCGGCCATGTGGTGGCCCGAGTCGATCGAGGCCACCCGCACGTCGTCGACCCCCACGGTGCCCGCCGGCCGGCCGTCGGAAACCGCGGCGGCCCCGTGCCCGCCGCTCGTTCACGGCGGTCCCGCCGGGCGGACCCGCCGGCCGTCAGGTCAGCGCGGACCAGGCCACCAGGGCGGCGACCAGCAGCGCCCCCAGGGTCGCCTGGAGCAGCAGCGGCGGCCCGAGGTGTGACCACAGGGTGGCGGTACGCGGGGTGAGCAGCTGGCCGGTCGTCAGGTTCACGATCCGCTCGATCTTCGGCGGCAGGTCCGGGTCGCCCTGCCGGCGCAGCGTGAGCTGCACGTGGTCGGCGGGGTGCAGGGCACTCTGCGGCAGGTGCCCGTGCAGCTCGACCTCGCAGAGTTGCCCGGCCTTGTCGCGCAGCCGCAGCGGGGTGACCAGGTATTCCGGACCCTTCTTCAGGTCCTTGAACCGTCTGCGGGCCGCGCCGGAACCGGCGGAGAACAGGGAGCGCAGAAGCGTCATCAGCAGCCCCGCCACCCCGGCCGCCACGAGCACCGCGACCAGCACCGGCTGACCGATGCGCACCTCGCGCGGGTAGCCGTCCATCAGCCGGACGACCCGCCCTGTGACGATCCGGTCGGCCGGGTGGACGATCCGTCGGATGTGCAGGTCGCTGTCCATCTTCACCACCCAGAGTCCGGTTGTGTTCACTGATGGTATCGGTCGTCCGGGTTGAATGACATGAATGAAACCCGGTCACGCGCTTGCGCCGGCCAGGTGACAACCGGAGCGGCGCGGGTAAGCGGGGGGCCGAGCTGGAAAGGGGTCGAGCATGCAGCTGTCCTTCCTGCGCCCGCTCTACGACCGGCCGGGACCGTGGGTCTCGGTGTACCTGGACGCGTCCGCCAACACCGAGGACGCCCACCCGGCACTCGATCTGCGCTGGCGGGCGCTGCGCCACCAACTTCAGGAGCAGCGCGCCGACGCGGACACCATCGACGCCGTCGAACTCCTCGTCCGGGGACACGACCCGATGCCGGGGGACTACGGCCTGGCGGTCTTCGGCGCCCGGGGCCGGGTGGTGCTCTCCGAGTACCTCTCCGCCCCGCCGTTGCGGGACTTCGCCGCGTACACCCCGTTGCCGCACGTGATGCCGCTGCTGGCGCAGCGCGGCGAGCAGGTGGCCTGGGTGCGGGTGCTGGCCGACCGGACCGGTGCCGACGCCGTGGCGATCAGCGCGGGCGGCGTGCCACGCCGTGCCCACGTGACCGGCCGGGAGGACTTCCAGTTGCGTCGGGTGCAGCCCGGCGGCTGGTCACAGTCCCGGTACCAGCGCGCCGCCATGGAGGCCTGGCACCACAACGCCGGTGACGTCACCGCCGCGACGGTGGAGCTGGCCGAGAAGGTCGGCGCCGAGGTGGTGGTGGTCGCCGGGGACGTACGCGCCACCGGGATGATCGCCGCCCAGATGCCGCCTCGCTGGCAGGACGTGCTGGTCCGCACGGACGCCGGGTCCCGGGCCGGCGGCGCAGACCAGACCCTGCTCGACGATCTCACCGTGCAGACCATCGCCGAGGTCGCCGACCAGCGGATCACCGCCGCGCTGGACCGTTTCGGCATGCAGGAGGACGTCGGCGGCGGGCTGGACGCCGTGGTGTCAGCCCTGCAACGCAACCAGGTCGAGACGATGCTCATCGTCGACGATCCGTCCGCCACCGGGGAACTCTGGATCGGGCCGGACCCGACCGAGATCGCCACCGACCGCGGGCAGCTCGCCGCCATGTCCGTACGCGACCCGGAGAAGGTCCGCGCCGACGCCGCGCTGGTGCGCGCGCTGGTCGGCACCGACGCCGAGCTGACCGTGCTCGGCCCCGACGAGGCGCCGGAGCTGACCGACGGGGTCGGGGCGGTGCTGCGGTACGTCGACGCGGGCACCCCGGGGCGTGGCGATGGCTGAGCGTACGGTGGCCGACCTGGTGGTCGAGCGACTGCGCGCCTGGCGGGTCCCGAGGGTCTTCGGCTATCCCGGGGAGGCCATCGCCCCGGTGGTCGAGGCGTTGGACGCCTCGGGCGGGGACCCGGCTTTCGTGCCGGCCCGGCACGAGGAGACCGCCGCCTACATGGCCACCGGGCACGCCAAGTTCACCGGCGGCATCGGTGTCTGCGTGGCCACCCAGGGGCCGAGCGCCGTCCAGCTGCTCAACGGCCTCTACGACGCCAAGCTGGACAGCAAGCCGGTGGTGGCGATCGTCGGCGAGGACGTCTCGGGCCCGCTCGGCGGCGCCCACCAGGAGATCGGGCTGAGCCGGCTGTTCGGCGACGTGTGCAACCAGTTCGTCCGGTACGGCCGGGCCCCCGACGGGGTGCCGGCCCTGCTCGACCAGGCGTTCCGCACCGCCGCCGCCACTCGCAGCCCGGTCTGCGTGGTGTTGCCGCGCCAGTTGCAGGAGGCCGCCGTGCCCGACCTGCAACCACACGCGGCCGGGGTGTTCTCGGCGACGCCGGGGGAACCACTGGCCCGGGTCCTGCCGCACGAGGCGGACCTGGACGCCGCCGCCCAGCTCTTCGCCAACGGCCAGCGCACCGCGATCCTGGTGGGTCAGGGCGCCCGGGGCGCGGCCGGGGAGATCGTCGCCCTCGCCGACCGGCTCGGCGCCGGGGTGGCGGCGTCGCTGCTGGGCAAGCCGGTGCTCGACGAGCGGCTGCCCTTTCACGCCGGCGTGCTCGGTGAGGTCGGCACCCCGGCCGCCGCCGAGCTGATGGGCGGCTGCGACACGCTGCTGCTGGTCGGCACGAACAACCCGTGGACGGACTACTTCCCGATGCCGGGACAGGTCCGAACGGTGCAGATGGACATCGACGGCCGCCGCATCGGCACCCGCTACCCGGTGGACGTCGGGCTCGTCGGCGACGCCCAGGAGACGTTGCGGGCGCTGCTGGCCCGGGTGCCCGACCGGCCGAACGCCCGGTGGCGGAAGACCGTCGAAGGCTCGGTCGCCCGGTGGCGGACCGAGCGGGCCGCCCGGGCCGCCGCCCCCGCCGAGCCGGTGAACCCGCAGCTCGTGCTGCACGAACTCTCCACCCGGCTTCCGCGTCCTGGAGCGGTGGCGGTGGACGTCGGCTCGGTCATCTACTGGTACGCCCGGCACCTGGAGCTGCCCCCGGGCGTCAACGCGCAACTCTGCGGGACGCTCGGCTCGGTGGGCTGTGCTCTGCCGTACGCCGTGTCGGCCAAGCTGGCCGCCCCGGACCAGCCGGTGGTCGCGCTGCTCGGCGACGGCGCGATGCAACTGAACGGGCTGGCCGAGCTGATCACCGTGGCGCACCACTGGCGGGAGTGGCACGATCCCCGGCTGGTGGTGCTGGTGCTCAACAACCGGGACCAGTCCGGTATGGGCGGCGGCCGTACGCCGAGCGACCCGACGGACCGCCGGGCCGACGTGCCGTACGCCGGTTGGGCCCGTCTGCTCGGTCTGCACGGCGTCCGGGTCGACCGGCCGGAGCTGGTGGGGGCGGCCTGGGACGAGGCGTTGGCGGCCGACCGGCCCTGCGTGCTGGAGGCGGTGGTCGACCCGACGGTGCGACTGGCTCCGCCCGAGCCCGCGTTCGCGGACCTGCGCGAGGTGTTCGCCGAGGGCGACGCCGCCCGACGGGTGCGCGACCAGATGCTCGCCGCCGGGGTGGCCGTGGAGGCCGACGACCTCGTCTAGCCGCCTGTCGGCGCAGCATCCACCGTGGCACGGGCAGCGATCATCGATACTCGATGATTCGCAACCAGGCACGGGGTCGTTAGGATTGTCCGAGTGGGAGCAGCGCCGAATCGTCGCCGCCGCCGGCTCATCCTTCCCGCGCTGCTGTTCGTCGTCGGTGCGCTGGCCCTCGCCCTCGTCTCCGAGTTGAGCAGTTCACCGCTGGAGCGGGTGCTCGCGGCATTGCCGCTCTGGGTGTCGGTCGCCGCCGTGGCGGGGCTGCTGGCGGTGGGGACAGCCGCGACGGTCGCGTACGAGCGGCTGTCCGGCGGCACTGACGAGCCTCGGGCGGGGGCGACTCCGCGAGTGCGCAATCGCCGGGCACTGACCAGGACGACGACGGTCGTGGCGATGGTGGCGGCGGGTGCGGGCGGTGGCGCGGTGGCGGGGCCGCCGCTGTTCACCTGGGTCTCGGACTCGATCGCGGCGGCGACCGGTCCCCACTGGTCGGCCGAGGTGCTCTACTCGTTGCAGGAGAGGACGACGCACCCGGTGTCGCTGAGCCGGGACGGATCGACGCTCGCGGCCGGCTTCTATGACGGGACCGTCATCGTCTGGGACGTCGGGACGCGGGCCAGGTTCGTCCTGCGCGGCTGCAGTGGGCTGGCCGACCTGGCCCTGTCGCCGGACGGCGGGACGTTGGCCGTGGTCGGCTACAGCCGCTCCAAGGAGTGCCCTGGCAGCCACTTCAGCATGTGGGACGTTGACGCGCAGGCCAAGCTCGGCGAGTGGCAGGTCCCGACCGTCATCCCGGGCACGGTGGTGTTCAGCTCGGACGGGACGGTGCTCGCCTTCGGCGGTGAGGAAGGTGACGAAGGGGCCGACGGCGCGGCGGACGACAAGGCGCCGGACGGAAACGTGCAGCTTTGGGACGTCGGCAAACGCAGGCGTATCGCCGAGTTCGTCCTGGGGAAGACGCCCATCACGGCGCTTGCCTTCAGCCCGGACGGGCGGACCCTCGCGGGAGGCGGCACCGACTGGAGCCAGGTCATGTCGGACATCTACGCCACCAGGGTCACCTTGTGGAAGATCAGCACCCGGAAGGCGGCCGGCACCCTGACCCTGCCACCGAACACTGCCTTGCGGGCGCTCGCCTTCAACCCCGCCGGCGACGTGCTCGCCACTGGTGGTGGCAACGACGACGAGGCCACCGAGACCGTGATGCTGTGGGACGTCGCGTCTCGGAGGAACACCGCCACGATCGAGGGGAAGGACAAGGCGGCCAACTCGCTGGCGTTCACGCCGGACGGCCGGACGCTGGTCGTCGGGTTCGCCGTCGGCGAGCGGGGCGACGGCGTGGTCGAACTGTGGGACGTCGCGGGCGTCGAACGGCTGGAGACCCTGGTCCACCCGGGAAGTGCGGTGACCTCGGTGGCCGTCGGCAGGGCCGGGCGGGTGATCGCCAGCGCCACCTACGACGGCTCGGTCCGACTATGGACAAAGAGCGGGTGAGCAAGGCGCACGCCGGGGAGAACCTAGCCAGCACGCGTCACAACTGACAGGCTCCGCCCTTTGCCAGCAGAGCCCCGCTCGTCGATCTTGCACTTTCGGCCCTTGGAATAGGGCGTTTGTCCCGGTTCGTGGGGGCGGAAAGTGCAAGATCGCGGAGGGCTGGCGTGGGGTTCGGGGGCGCCCGGGATCTTCTGATTGATCCCGCCCGGTGGGGGATGCCCCGTTTGAACCGCATCGGGGCGGGAAGCCGGGCCGCGTGGTGAGCGAACGAGGCAAGGTGGGGCCGGTGCACAAGGTGCGCGAGGGGCTCACGGCCGACGGTGCCGGGTTGGCGGGCGACCGGGTCGTGGCGGCGGGCAGCGCCGCGCGGGTCCTGGTGGCTGCCACCGCGCGGGCACTGCGCGGGACCGACTGCGCCGACCTGGGGCATCCGGGACATCCGGGACCGCTGTCGCGGTTCGTCGGCGCGCCCGAGCCGGTACGCCGGGCGGCGGTCCTCCGGGCGGTCGGTCGGGTGGCGCTCACCCCTGGTCAGACGGCCGAGGTCGACGCCGGCCGGGTCGCCCGCTGGTTCGCCGACCAGTACCCGCGCCGCCGCTACCCGGGCGCCCTGATCGGCTCCCCGCACGGCGCGGTCGCGCACCTGGCGATGGCGCTCGGCGTGCCCTGGCTGCCGGCCGGGTTCGAGATGACCGCGCACTGGGCGCAGGGCGCCGTGGACCGTCCGCAGGCCGCCCTGGACCACGGTGCCGCGCTCACCGCCCGGCTCCTCGGCGGCAACGCCGATCTGCACGTTCGCCAGGTGCACTGCCCCGCCAGCCGGGGCGCGCTGGCCGGCGCCACGGTGTCGCTGGCGGCCCGGTGGCGCTCCCTGCCGGCCGCGTACGCGCGGTTCCTGGCCGACCGGCTAGAGCCGGGCGCCCCGGTGGTGCTGCTGCGCGACGTCCGCACCTGGCCGGTGTTCGACTCCGCCCCGGGGCACAGCTTCCAGGTCGGCTGCCCGGCCAGTGGCCTGGACCCGGTCGACTTCCACCCGGACAGCCATGCCCTGCGCCAGGTGCTCCGCTCGGCCGGCGGGGACGGCGCGCACTGGGAGCCGCCGGAGGTCACCTCGCCACCCGGGCCGGCGGAACACGGCGTGGAGTCCGATTTCGAGGCCGGCCTGCGGGAGTGGACCGGACGGCAGGGGCATCCGCTGCACCGGGTCCTCGTGCCGCGCCCGGAGGCGCTCAGCGCCGTGACCGCCGACCTGTACCGGCGCTGGCTGCGCGCGGCCGGCAAGACCGGTGACCGGCTGGTGGTGGAGTGCGGCCGGCTGCTCGACCCGTGGCAGGTGGTGCGGGCCGGGATGGTGCCCTACTGGTGCGAGAACGCCACCCGGCGCACCGTGGAGGGGGTGGAGTGGTGGCTCGCCGGAAGTGAGCCGTTCAGCTCGGTCGACGTGCTGCCCGAGCCGCCCGGCCTGCGGTCGCCGGCGCTGGCCGGGCTGCCGCAGTGGCTGGCCGTCGCCGGCTTCGGCCGTCGCCGGCGGGCGCTGGACCGCACCTCGGCGCGCGGCTACCCGGTCACCTCGGTACCCACCCGCCGGGCGACGGAGGTGCTGCGGGCACAGCCGTACGACCTGCCGACGCCGCCGCCGATGACGGTCGCCGACGTCCTCGCGACGCTGCGCGACAGCGGCTCCCACCAGGGGTTACTGGTCTGTTGAGCCGACCCTTTCGAAACATCCTCGCGAACCCGGGATCCCGTGATTGAGTACCTACGGAGCGGGAACACCGCTGGCTGCGACGGCCTGATCACGCCGTTCGGCACGGCGTCGTCGCCCGCTGGCATCCCAGTCATGTGACCCACTTCCGGCCCGGCGCGTGGTCCGTCCACGCGCGCGCACGACCGGTTTCCTGAATCCGGGCGGGGGACCTTCCTGAGGGAGGCGCGGATGTTCGGACAGACCACCACGACCACACCACCTCCGACCGAACGGGGCCTGGAGGACCTCGACGCGGCGGCGCTGGCGTACGCGGCCCGGATCGAGGGTCTTCCGCCCGAACGGTGCCAGGAGGCGCGTGACGACCTGGTCCGCTTCGCCCTGCCCTTCGCGGGTCGGCTGGCCCGCCGCTACCGTGGGCGGGGCGAGCCGCTGGAGGACCTGGAGCAGGTCGCCCGCCTCGGCCTGGTCAATGCCGTCGACCGGTACGACCCGGAGCGGGGTTCGTTCACCGCGTACGCGGCGATCACCATCGTCGGCGAGATCAAGCGGCACTTCCGTGACCGCACCTGGGGCGTGCACGTGCCGCGCCGGCTGCGCGACCTGATCCTGGAGGTCGGGCAGGCGACCGCCGCGCTGACCAGCGAGCTGTCCCGGGCCCCGACGGTCGCCGAACTGGCGGCGCGGCTGGAGACGCCGCAGGAGGAGATCCTCGCCGCGCTGGAGTCGGCCGCCGGTTACAGCCCGGCCTCGCTGAACGCCCCCGTCGGCGGGGAGAGCTCGGCCGAGTTCGGCGACCTGGTCGGTGAGTCCGACAACGCGCTGGAATCCGTCGACGACCGGGTGACGGTCAGCGGGCTGCTGCACCGGCTGCCGTGGCGGGAACGGCGGATCCTGGCCATGCGCTTCTACGGCAACCAGACCCAGGCGGAGATCGCCGCCCGGTTCGGCATCTCCCAGATGCACGTCTCCCGGCTGCTGTCGCGCGCGTTGACCTGGCTGCGCCAGGCGATGCTCGCCGACGCCCCGCCGCCGTGGCAGACCGGGGCTGCCGAGTCCGAGCCGGCGAAGACGAGGATCTCGGTTCGGCACAACGGCGACCGGGTGGTCGTGGAGGTCGGCGGGGACATCGACCGGAACGGCGCGGACCAGCTCCGCCGGGCGATGCTGGAGGCGGTCACCGGGCAGCCCGCCGAGGTGGTGGTCGACCTGGTCGGTGCGGGCGGCTTCGACGCCGGCGGCATCGCCGCGCTGATGGCGGGCCGCGAGGCCGCCGCCCGTACCGGGGTGCCGCTGCGGCTGACCCGGGTGCAGCCGGCCGTGCGCCGCTCGCTCACCGCGGCGGGCCTGGCCCCGGCCCGCGAGAGCTGACCACGACCGGTCCAGGAGGACCGAACCGGCCGGGGTCCGTAGGGACGGACCGAACCGCGTCGGATCCGTAGGGGCGTCAACCACGTCAGGTCCGTAGGGGCCGAACCACGTCGGCGGAGATGCCGGCACCCACGTGGGTGCCGGCACCTCCGCGCGTACGTCCGCTCAGTGCTCCGGGGTGTCGCCGGGCCCGCGCGGGTGCCGCCAGCGGTCGTTCTCCCGCTGCTCCGGCTCGGCGCCGGGGTGGGTCTCCTCCGGTTCGTCGGTCTGCTCGAAGCTGGGCCGACGGATTTCGTCCGGCTCGGGGACGTCCACCGGTCGGGCCCCGGACTGCGGAGCCGGCTGGTACGCGGACGCCTCGCGCGCGCCGTGCGCCCCTTCCAGGGACGGCGACTCGGGCTGGCGCCGGTCGCGGTGCAACTCGTCGCGGAAGTCCTGCGGCGGTTTGGTGGCGCGCTGGGGCAGGTCCCGGCCGAGGTCGGAGACGAGTGGACCGTACTTGAGGTCGAACGCGGGCCGCTCGGAGCGGATGCGGGGCATCCGGTCGAAGTTGCGCAGCGGCGGCGGGCAGGACGTCGCCCACTCCAGCGAGTTGCCGAAGCCCCACGGGTCGTCGACCGTCACCATCGCCCCGTAGCGCCAGGACTTCCAGGCGTTCCACATGAAGAACAGCGTGGACGCGCCCAGCACGAAGGAGAAGATCGTGGAGAACGTGTTCAGCGCCGTGAACCCGTCGTTCGGCAGGTAGTCGGCGTACCGGCGGGGGAAGCCCTCGTTGCCGAGCCAGTGCTGCACGAGGAAGGTGCCGTGGAAGCCGATGAACATCGTCCAGAAGTGGGCCTTGCCGAGCCGGTCGTCGAGCAGCCGCCCGGTCATCTTGGGCCACCAGAAGTAGAAGCCGCCGAAGAGCGCGAAGACCACCGTGCCGAACAGCACGTAGTGGAAGTGCCCGACGACGAAGTAGGTGTCGTGGGTGTGCCAGTCCGCTGGCGGACTGGCCAGCAGCACCCCGGTGAGGCCGCCGAAGAGGAAGGTGACCAGGAAGCCGATCGCGAAGAGCATCGGCGTCTCGAAGGTGATCTGCCCCTTCCACATGGTGCCGATCCAGTTGAAGAACTTGACCCCGGTGGGCACCGCGATCAGGTAGCTCAGGATGCTGAAGAACGGCAGCAGCACCTGGCCGGTGGTGAACATGTGGTGCGCCCACACGGTCATCGACAGCACGGTGATCGCGATGGTGGCCAGCACCAGGCCGGTGTAACCGAAGATCGGCTTGCGGGAGAAGACCGGAATGATCTCGGTGATGATGCCGAAGAACGGTATCGCGATGATGTAGACCTCGGGATGCCCGAAGAACCAGAACAGGTGCTGCCACAGCATCGGCCCGCCGGTGGTCGCGTCGTACACGTGGGCGTTGAGCAACCGGTCCGCGGCGAGCGCCAGGAGCGCGGCGGCGAGCAGCGGGAACACCAGGATCACCAGCACGCTGGTGAAGAGCATGTTCCAGGTGAAGATCGGCATCCGGAACATGGTCATGCCGGGAGCGCGCAGGGTGAGGATCGTGGTGATCAGGTTGACCGCGCCGAGGATGGTGCCCAGCCCCGACACGACCAGGCCGATCACCCACATGTTGGCGCCCACCCCGGGCGAGTGGGCCTGGTCGCTCAGCGGCGAGTAGGCGGTCCAGCCGAAGTCGGCGGAACCGTTGGGGGTGAGGAACCCGCCGATCACCATCAGGCCGCCGAACAGGTAGAGCCAGTAGGCGAGGGCGTTGAGCCGGGGGAACGAGACGTCCGGGGCGCCGATCTGGATCGGCACGATGTAGTTGGCGAACCCGAACGCCGCCGGGGTGGCGAACAGCAGCAGCATCACCGCGCCGTGCGAGGTGAAGAGCTGGTTGTACTGCTCGGCCGAGAGGAACTGCAGGCCGGGCCGGGCAAGTTCGGCCCGCATCAGCATCGCCTCGATCCCGCCGACCAGGAAGAAGACGAACGACGTCAGCAGGTAGAGCAGGCCGATCTGCTTGTGGTCGGTGGTGGCCAGGAACCGGGTCAGTTTGCTGCCGGGGAGTGCCTCGCGCAGCGGCCCGGGAAAGCCGCCGAAGCGGGCCGGCGCCAGGATCGCCGGCCCCCGGTCGTGTGCAGGTTCCGTGGTTACCCGCTTGGGCATGTGACTTCTCACCCCGCCATGACGACAGATAGGACGGCGCGGCTACCCGCCCCACAGCCCATGAAACCAGGCGACAGCGGTTATTCAGGCGAGAGTGGTAAATTCAGTCAATTCGCGGGCAAGATCGCCCAGACGACCTTCCCGTCGCCGACGGGCACGCTGCCCCACCGCTGGGCCAGCTCGCGGACGAGCATCAGCCCACGGCCGCCCTCGGCCCGCGGGTCGGGGGAGCCGGTCCGGACCGCCGTCCGGCTGCCGTCGGTCACCGTCAGGTGCAGGTAGGGCCGGCGCAGGGTGAGCGTCACCCGCATCGGCGTGCCGGCGTGCCGGACCACGTTGCCGACCAGCTCGCTGAGCACCAGCGACGCCGGGCCGACGGCCTCCGGCAGGTGCCACCGGGCGCACGCGTCGGTGACCAGCTCCCGCGCCCGCCGGCAGGCCTCCGCGACCGGTTCGAGCCTGGCCCGCAGCCGGGGCGCCGCCGCCGCGTTCGCCACCCGGGTCGCCTCGGCGCAGTCGCGGCGTACGGGCACCACCCGGCAGGCGGTCGACTGCGCCAGCCAACCCGCCGCCTCGGGCGGCGGGGCGCAGAGCACGACGGGTACCGCCGGCCAGCCGGCGGCCCGGCGGGCGGTGGCGGCGAAGACCGAGAGGGCGAGCGGATCACGGACGGTGACGTCGGTGAGGTCCACCACGAGGGCGTCGGGCTGGTCGGCGAGGCAGCCGTCCAACGCGGTGTGCACCGTGCGCATGGTGCCGAGGTCCAGACCGCCACGAAGGCGTACGACGGTAACGGGTGCCCCGTCTCGCACCTCGCAGGTGATCCGGCTCGGCATGTGCGTCCTCGTCTCGCGTCGTCGGGGACCTGCGAACTACCCGCCCCCGCGAAGGACCAAACCGGCGCCCCGGAACCCACCCGCCACGGCGCGTCACCGGCGGGGGCGGCCCCGGGTGGTCAGGATGCCGAGCGCGATCATGCCCAGGCCGAGGAACAGGTGCAGCCAGTTGTCGGCGTTGTTGACCGGGATGAAGTTCGCCGTGCTGTCGTGGTCGATCACCAGACCGTAGAGCCAGAGCACCAGGTAGATCGCGCCGCCGCCGACCAGGTACGTCCGCGCGCCCGTGACGGTGCGGCCCAGCACCAGCCCGGCCACCCCGAAGAGCAGGTGGACGATGTTGTGCAGGACCGAGACCTGGAACAGCCCGAACAGTTTGGCGTCCGAGTCGTGCCCGGCGAAGCGCAGGTCGTAGAAGTCGCTGGTGACGCCCGGCACGAAGCCGAGCACGCCGACAACGAGGAAGACCACCGCCACGGTGGTGGCGGCGCGCTTCACGGGCGCCTTGCCGTCGGCCGGGTTGTGCCGGGCGCGGGAGTGCGCCGTGGGACCGGTCACCGCCGTCTCCTCACTGTGCGGGAAGTCGAGCGGTTCCGCCTTCCCGCACATCCGACCGCCAAACTCCGCCGCCGGGCAGATCGCGAACCCCGGTCAGGCCGGTTGCAGGCGCGGCGTGGCGGCGAGCTGGCGGACCCGCTCGTAGAGGTCCACGTACCTCTCCGCCATCACGGCGGGGGTGAAGCGGAGCGCGGCCTCGCGTCGGCACTCGTCCGGGTCCAGCAGGCCGGCGGCCAGCAGCAGATCGCCCAGCTCGTCCTCGTCCGTGGTGAGCAGGCCGGTGCGGCCGTTCTCGATCAGCTCGGGCAGGCAGCCCCGGGCGGTGGCGACCACCGGCGTGCCCAGGGCCAGCGACTCGACCACCGCCGTGCCGCCCGGCTCCTCCCAGCGCAGCGGGAACAGCGAGGCACGGGCACCGGCCACCAGGTCGTCGCGTTCCTGCCCGGCCACCGTGCCCACCCAGCGGACCAGGTCGCCGTCGACGTGCGGCGCCACCTCGTCGTAGAAGAACCGGACGTCCGGGTTCTGCCGGGCCTCGTCCCCGGCGGCGGCCAGGTCCTCCGGCCGGTGGTACGGGCCGACGGGACCGGCGAGCACCAGCGGCACCCCCACCTGGTGGGCGAGGCGCGCGCCCACGTCCTGACCCTTGCCCGGGTTGATCCGGCCCAGGGTGATCAGATGGTCGCCCTTGTCCGCCCGGGGCCGGCGGTCCGCACCGACGGCGAGCGGCGTGGACAGGTGCACATGCCCCACCGAGTGCTCCCGCAACGCCCGGGGCGCGCGGGCCAGCTGCGAGGCGGAGACCCCGCTGACCCGGACTCGGTCGCCGCCGTCGAGGTTGCCGTAGAGCTCCGGGTGCTTGGCCAGGTCCCAGTGCAGCGTGTGCAGCGCCGGCGGGGCGTCGGGGCCCATCGCGGCGAGCGTGGCTAGGCCGACGGCCTCCACGTGGTCGTGCACCAGGTCGATGTCGTCGCGGGAGTGCAGCACGCGCACGACTCCGGACAGGTGCGCCTGGGAGATGCCGCAGACCTGGTTGTACGGCCGTTGCAGGGCGTGGAACTGCCCGTCGGGGAAGACCGAGAACTTCTCGTCGACCGGCAGGGTGCTGCTGTCGACCGAGGCGAGCACCACCCGTACGCCGAGCCGGCGCAGCTCCGGCACCAGCGTCGCGATCACGTTCTCGATGCCGCCGTAGCCGGGCGGCGGCACGGACAGCCACGGACCGGCGTTCATCAGGACGGTGAGGCTCATCTGGGGTTCCTTCCCTCGGCGGGGCCCTGGGCCGTCCGCGCCCGGTCACCTGCGGTCATCAGAGGTCGCGCGCTCATGCCGCGGCGACCCGTCGGCGGGGGATGCGGTGGCGCAGCTCCGCCAGGGGCGGCCGTTCCTCGACGGAGACGTCGTTGACGACGATCTCCCGGTCCAGGTTCGGCAGGGCGTCGGAGCCGCCGCGCCGGAACTGGGTCAGCAGGGCGGCGGGCATCGCGCCCGGTGCCGCCCAGCCGCGCCGCTGCAACCGCGACCAGGCGGTGAGCATGATCTGCGCCGACATCCGGCCCAACGCGGCGGTGTCCTGGTGGCGGTGC
The DNA here is from genome assembly GCF_900091625.1 of Micromonospora peucetia. Classification (NCBI taxonomy): domain Bacteria; kingdom Bacillati; phylum Actinomycetota; class Actinomycetes; order Micromonosporales; family Micromonosporaceae; genus Micromonospora; species Micromonospora peucetia. The sequence continues at coordinate 5,917,635 of NZ_FMIC01000002.1, read as the reverse complement.
TTGCGCTCGCCCAGGTCCACCTGGGCCAGCGCGTCCAACCCGACCAGCTCGAGCAGGTCGATCAGCATCGCCGTCTCGACCCCGTAGCCGGAGACGAACGGCACCCGCTCCAGCACCTCCCGGCGGCCGGCGTACTCACCGGCGAGGGGCTGCACGAAGCCCGCCAGCTCCGGCCAGAACAGGTTCAGCATCGGCCGGGCCATCAGCTCGGTCACCCGCCCGCCGCCATCGGCCTCCACGCTGGACACCCCGACCAGCGGGCGGTGGTAGAAGCCCTTCACGAAATCCACCGAGGGATCGGTCAGCAGCGGGCCGATCAGCCCGGTCACGAAGTGCGGGCGGAACTCGCGCAGGTCGGCGTCGACGAATGCCACGATGTCGCCGTCGGCTGCGGCCAGCCCTGCCCAGAGGGCGTCCCCCTTGCCGGTCAGCCGGGGCAGACCCCGGGTCATCGCGTCCTGGCTGACCACCTCCGCGCCGGCGGCGCGGGCCACCTGGGCGGTGCGGTCGGTCGACCGGGAGTCCACCACGATCAGCTCGTCGACCAGGGCCACCCGCTCCATCAGGTGCTCCCGGACCGTCGACACGATGGCGCCGACCGTCGCCTCCTCGTTGTGGGCCGGCAGGACCACGCTGACCCTGCTGTCCCCCTTGGCGCGCATCAGCCGCCGCGCCGGCCAGTCGTCCGCCGACGTGGTGCGGTAGGTGGCCCAGGCCTCCACCACCGGTGAGACCGTCTTCTCCGTATCCCGCACAGGCACCCCCATGATCGTGGCGGAAAAACCTTCCCTGTTTTTCCCACTACCGCGCTCGCGCTAACCGCAGCATGCCTAACAGCTTGATCACGGCGGTGACGTGGCCGGGTTCCGCCCTGGTGAACGTTTGACTGCTCGTACCCGGGGGGAGTGCTGTCGCCGGACGCGAAACTGTGGCGAAAGGGCTTTTCATGCGCAGGTGCCGGGTGGGACTGGTAGGGGCCGGCGGGGTGGCGCAACGCCACGCCCGGGTGTTGGGCGGCTTCGCGGACGTGGAGCTGGTCGGGGTGACCGACGTGCTGCCCGAGGCCGCGGCGGAACTGGCGGGCGCGCACGGCGCCCGGACCTTCGGCGACGTCGACGAGCTGCTGGCCGCCGGCCCGGACGCGGTCTACGTCTGCGTGCCGCCGTTCGCGCACGGGCCGGCGGAGGAGGCGGTCGTCGCGGCCGGGGTGCCGATGTTCGTGGAGAAGCCGGTCGCCGTCGACCTGGCGACCGCCGAGCGGATCGCCGACCTGGTGGCCCGGCGGGGGCTGCTCACCGGCGTCGGGCACCACTGGCGCTACCTGCCGGTGGTGCGGCAGGCCCGGGAGCTGCTCGGCGACCGTCCGGTACGGATGGTCAGCGGCGCGTGGTGGGACAAGGTGCCCCCGGTCGCGTGGTGGTCGCGGCGGGACCGCTCCGGCGGCCCGGTCGTCGAGCAGGCCGCCCACGTGCTGGACCTGGTCCGGTTCCTGGTCGGCGAGGCCACCGAGGTCACCGCGTACGGCAACGGCACCCCGCCGCCGGTCGACGGCGCCGACATCGACTCGGTGACCACCGCCACACTGCGCTTCGCCGGTGGCGCGGTCGGCACGCTCACCGCCGCCTGCGTGCTCGGCTGGAAGCACCGTGCCGGGCTGGAGATCCTCGCCGACGGGCTGGCCCTGTCGCTGACCGAGGACGGCCTGGTGGTGCGCGACGCCGACGGGGAGCGCCGCTTCGACGCCGACCCGGAGGCCGCCCGGGTGGCCGTGGACCGGGCCTTCGTCGACGCGGTGCGGGGTGTCGGCGACGACGTCCGCGTCCCGTACGCCGAGGCCCTCGGCACCCAGCGGCTCGCCCTCGCGGTCGCCGACTCCGCCCGCACCGGCCGGCCGGTACGCCTGGACACGCCCACCGCCGCGCCGCTCACCACGGGGGTGACCGTCGATGCGTGACAAGGTGGTGGTGGTCAGCGGCCCGGGGCGGGTGGAACTGGTCGAGCAGGACGCCGCCGCGCTGACCGACGGCACGTTCCGGGTCGAGACGCTGTTCAGCGGAGTCTCCGCGGGCACCGAGCTGAGCTACGTCAAGGGCACCAACCCCTACCTGAACGTCACCTGGAACGCCGACCTCGGGCTCTTCCAGCCGGGCTCGGCGAGCACCCCGTTCCCGGTGAACCGGCTGGGCTACATGCAGGTCGCCCGGGTGGTGGAGAGCCGTACCCCGGCCGTCGCCGTGGGCACCGTCGGCGCGATGACGTACGGCCACCGCACCGGCTGGGTCGCCGACCCGGTCGCCGAACGGTTCGTGCCGCTGCCCGAGGACCTCGACCCGCTGCTCGGCGTATACGTCGCGCACATGGGGCCGATCTGCGCCAACGGGGTGCTGCACGCCGCCGCCGACCTGCACGGCGCCGACGTGCGGTCCCTCGGCGACGGGGTGCGGGGTCGCCGGGTCGCGGTCGTCGGCAGCGGGGTGGTGGCCCTGCTCACCGCACTGTTCGCCAAGCGCCACGGGGCCGCCTCGGTGGTGGTGCTCGACCCGACCCCGCAGCGGCGGGCCGTCGCCGAGGCGCTGGGCCTACAGGCCCTCGACCCGGAGGCCGACGACCCGGCGGTGGTGCTGAAGACCCGCTGGGCGCACGGCCCCGGTGACCGGGGCGCCGACGTGGTGTTCCAGTGCCGGGGGCAGGCGTGGGCGCTGCAACTCGCGCTGCGCCTGCTGCGCCCCCAGGGCACGGTGGTCGACCTGGCCTTCTACCAGGCCGGCGCGGACGCCGTCCGGTTCGGCGAGGAGTTCCACCACAACGGCCTGTCGCTGCGCTGCGCGCAGATCGGCCGGGTGCCGCGCGGGCTCGCCCCCACCTGGGACCGGGAGCGGCTCTCCGCCGAGACCATCGACCTGCTGCGTGCGTACGGGGACGTGATCCGCAAGCAGCTGGTCTCGGCGGTGGTGCCGTTCGAGGAGGCGCCGACGCTGCTGACCGACCTCGCCGAGCGGCGCCGCCAGGAACTCCAGGTGGTGCTGGCCGTCTGAGGGGCGCGCGTCCGGCCACCGGGCGGCACGGCCCAGGCGGGGTCGCCCGGCCAGCGCGCCGGACACGCGTGCCGCCGCCCGATACCGTTCCCGCCATGACCGCCGACGCTCCCGTCCTGGCCGCCGCCGACTCCGCCGCCACCGCCGGTTCCGTCACGACCGCCGTCGACGGTTCCGCCACGACCGCCGCAGAGCACACCGGCGCCGGTGGTTCCGGCGGGAGCGGCGACAGTCGGCGGGTCGGTCTCGTCGCCCTGCTGCCGTACCTGCGCGCCCACCGCGGCACCCTGGCCGTGGTGGGCGCGCTGTCGCTGGCCGGTGCGGCGGCCTCGCTGGCGCAGCCACTGCTCACCCGCTCGGTGCTGGACGGGCTCTCCGGCCGCCGAGGAGTGGCCGGGCTGGTGGCGGCGCTGGTCGCCCTGGTGCTGGTGGCCGCGGCGCTCGGCGGGTTGCGGGACTACCTGCTGCAACGCACCGCGGAGGGGGTCGTGCTGGGCACCCGGCGGCGGCTGGCCGGGCACCTGCTGCGGCTGCCGATCGCCGAGTACGACCGCCGCCGCACGGGCGACCTGCTGTCCCGGGTCGGCTCGGACACCACCCTGCTGCGCGCGGTGGTCACCTCCGGCCTGTTCGAGGTGGTCACCGGCGCCGTGATGGTGCTCGGCGCGGCGGGTGCGATGGTCCTGCTCGACCCGGTGCTGTTCGGGGTGACCCTGCTCGGGGTGGCCGCCGGCATCGCCATCGCGGTCGCCTTCGCCCACCGGGTTCGGGACCTGGCCCGGGCCGCCCAGGAACGCGTCGGCGAGATGACCTCGGCGGTGGAGCGGGCCATCTCCGCCGCCCGGACGATCCGCGCGGCCCGGGCGGAGCGGCGCGAGGCCGACGCGATCGGCGTCAGCGCCACCCAGGCGTACGCGGCGGGGCTGCGGGTGGCCCGGGTGCAGGCGTTCGTCGGGCCGGCCAGCAGCGTCACCATCCAGGGGGCGTTCCTGCTGGTCCTCGGGGTGGGCGGGGCGCGGGTGGCGGCTGGCGCGATCACCGTCGGCGACCTCGTCGCTTTCATCATGTTCCTGTTCTTCCTGGTGCTTCCGCTCGGGCAGGCGGTGCACGCCTACACCCAGTTGCAGACCGGCCTGGGCGCGCTCCAACGGATCGAGGAGGTGCTCGCCGTACCGGTCGAGGAGGCGGCCGACCGGCCGGCGCCCGCCCCGGCCCGGGCACCGGCCGGCGGCGGCCCGGCGTCCGTCGAGTTCGACCGGGTGGGCTTCGGCTACCCGGGCGGCCCGCCGGTGCTGCGCGAGGTCAGCTTCACCGTGCCGGCCGGCACCCGGACCGCCCTGGTCGGCCCGTCGGGCGCCGGCAAGTCCACGCTGCTGGCGCTGGTCGAGCGCTTCTACGAGGTCACCGACGGCGCGTTGCGGCTGGACGGGGTCGACGTGCGGGACCTGCCCCGCGACGCGCTGCGGGCCCGGATCGGCTACGTCGAGCAGTCCGCGCCCGTGCTGGCCGGCACGCTGCGGGAGAACCTCCTGATCAGCGCGCCGCAGGCCGCCGAGGCCCGGCTGCGCGCGGTCCTTGACGAGGTCAACCTCGGCCACCTCGCCGAGCGCGCCCCGGAGGGGCTGGACGTGCAGGTCGGCGAGGGCGGGGTGCTGCTCTCCGGCGGCGAGCGGCAGCGGCTGGCGATCGCCCGCGCCCTGCTGGCCGGCCCACCGGTGCTGCTGCTCGACGAGCCGACCAGCAACCTCGACGCCCGCAACGAGGCCGCGCTGCGCCGGGCCATCGACGCGGTGGCCGCCCGGCGCACCCTGCTGATCGTGGCGCACCGCCTCTCCACCGTCGTCGACGCCGACCAGATCGTGGTGCTCGACGGCGGCCGGGTGGCGGCCACCGGCACCCACGACGAGCTGACCGGAACCAGCCCGCTCTACCGTGAGCTGGCCACCCACCAGCTTCTGGTGACCTGAGCGGTGCATGCCCCTGACCGGCCCGGCGGCGACACCCGCGCGGCGGCGCGCCGGGCGGGCCGCCAACGCCGGGCCCGGTCGCGTACCGTTGCCGCTCATGGGTGTGTCGCAACGCTTGAAGAGCAGGTTCCGCCGGTTCCTCCAGCGCCCGGGGACGACGGTCGACCTGGCGCCGTTGGAGAAGCTGCTGCCGGCCGTCGAGGCGCGCGAGGATGAGCTGTCGGCGTTCGACGACGCCGAGCTGATCGAAGCCGCCGGCAAGGCCACGGGCTACGAGGAGATCTGCGCGGTCGGCCGCGAGGCCGCCCGCCGCGGCCTCGACCAGCGGCCGTACGACGTGCAGCTGCTCGGCGCGATGGCGCTGCTCTCGGGCAAGGTCGCCGAGATGGCCACCGGTGAGGGCAAGACGCTCACCGCGACCATCGCCGCGTACGGGCACGTCCGGATGGGCAACGGCCCGGTGCACGTGCTCACCGTCAACGACTACCTGGCCCGGCGCGACGCCCTCTGGATGGAGCCGGTCTACACCCTGCTCGGCCTGACCGTCGGCTGGGTCAACGAGGCGTCCACCCCGCAGGAGCGGCGCGACGCGTACGCCTGCGACGTCACCTACGTCTCGGTGAGCGAGGCCGGCTTCGACTATCTGCGCGACCAGCTCGTCACCGACGTGGAGGACCGGGTGCAGCCGCCGCTGCGCACCGCGATCGTCGACGAGGCCGACTCGATCCTCATCGACGAGGCCCGGGTGCCGATGGTCCTCGCCGGCGCGGTCACCGGCGAGCAGGACCCGGTGCACGCCGCCGCCGCGCAGGTGCGGGGCCTGCGCAAGGGCAAGCACTACACGGTCGCCGAGGACGGCCGCAGCGTCGCCTTCACCGCCGCCGGCCTGGCCGCCGTCGAGGCGAAGCTCGGCATCGACCTGTACGACGAGGAGCACGTCGCGCAGCTGTCCGCGGTGAACGTGGCGCTGCACGCACACGCCCTGCTGCACCGCGACGTCGACTACATCGTCCGGGACGGCTCCGTCGAGCTGATCGACGAGATGCGGGGCCGGGTCGCCCAGCGCCGCCGCTGGCCGGACGGGCTCCAGGCGGCGGTGGAGGCCAAGGAGGGCCTCGACGCCACCGCCGAGGGCGAGGTGCTCGGCACCATCGCCGTGCAGGCGTACATCGCGCTCTATCCCAAGGTGTGCGGCATGACGGCGACCGCGGTGCTGGTCGGCGACCAGCTCCGGGAGTTCTTCGGCCTCGAGGTGGCGGTGATCCCGCCGAACACCCCGTGTGTGCGCGAGGACGAGCCGGACCGCATCTACGCCACCCGCGCGGAGAAGGAGGAGGCGCTGATTGACGAGATCAAGCGCAACCACGAGCGCGGGCGGCCGGTGCTGGTCGGCACCCTGGACGTGAAGGAGTCCGAGGGGCTGGCCGCCGGCCTGAACGCCGCCGGAGTGTCCTGCGTGGTGCTCAACGCGAAGAACGACGACGAGGAGGCGACGATCATCGCCGAGGCCGGCGCGTACGGCGCGGTGACCGTCTCCACCCAGATGGCCGGCCGGGGCGTGGACATCCGGCTCGGCGGCAGCGATCAGGAAGACCGGGACCGGGTCGCCGAGCTGGACGGTCTCTACGTGATCGGCAGCGGCCGGCACGACAGTCGGCGCGTCGACGACCAGCTGCGCGGTCGGGCCGGTCGGCAGGGCGACCCGGGCGGGTCGGTCTTCTTCGTCAGCCTGGAGGATGACCTGGTCGTCCGGCACGCCGGCGACGCCATCCCGGCCTCGCCCCGGATGAACGCCGACGGCCTGGTCACCGACGACCAGGTCGAGTACGCCGTGGAGCACGCCCAGCGGGTCGCCGAGGGCGTCAACCACGAGATCCACCGCAACACCTGGCGCTACGGCGTCGTCATCGAGCAGCAGCGCAAGGCCCTCGCCGAGCGCCGCGAGCGGCTGCTGACCAGCGACGTGGCGGCGCTGATGCTGCTGGACCGGATGCCGGAGAAAGCCGGCGACATGGACGAGGACCTGCTCGCCCGGGCCGCCCGGTGGATCGCCCTCTTCCACCTCGACCGGCTCTGGGCGGAGCACCTCGCGGAGCTCTCCGAGGTGCGCGAGGGCGTGCACCTGCGCGCGCTCGGCCGGCTCGACCCGCTGGACGAGTTCCACCGGGCGGCGGTGCCGGCGTTCAACAACCTGATTCCGGAGATCGAGCGGCGGACCCTCGACACCTTCGAGGAGACGGAGTTCGAGGAGGACTGGGAGCCGGACGAGGCGAAGCTGGTTCGCCCGAGCGCGACCTGGACGTACCTCGTGCACGACAACCCGTTCGGCTCGGAGCTGGACCGGTTGATCGCCTCGGTGGGACGGCGGCTCAGCTCCGCGTCGCGCTGACGCTGCGGGCCTCTTCCGGTGCCTTCGGGCCCGGAAGAGGCCCCTTTTTGCGCCGTTTCGACCCGGGTTTGCGAGGGTAGAAGGCCGGGTCCGAAGAGTCGGGGGAGAAACCAGACGATGGAACAGGTGACGGCGCCGGTCGGGCGTGCGGGGGCACGCGCTCAGACGGTGAGGGCTGTGCAACGGTGAACCTTGAGATGCGGGACCCGGCGGTGGAGCTGCTCGGCGTCCTGGAGGCCGCCGCCCTGCTGCGCGAGCTGACGGCCGGGCTGATCGCGGTCGACGACTTCGACGAGGCGCTGGACGCGCTGGTGCGCATCGCCCGGGACGCGGTGACCGGCGTGAGCTGGTGCGGCTTCACCGCGCTGCGGGCCGGGGAACCGGCCGGCGTGGCCGCCTCCGACGCGCGGCTGGCGGGCCTGGACGACCTGCGGCACGGCCCTGACTCGCCAGCGATGGATGCGATCCGGCGGCGAGAGATGATCCTCTCCGACCGGTTGCACCGCGACGAGCGCTGGCCGGCCTGGACGCCGCGGGCACGGGAGTTGGGCGTGTACGGGGTGATCTCCGCGCCGGTCGACGTCGACGACCAGGTGATCGGGGCGATCAACCTCTACGCCGGCGCCGCCGACCTGCTCACCCCCGGGCACCAGCTCACCGCGATGCTGCTCGCCGAGCACGCCGGGCTGCTCCTCGCCGCGGTCCGCGACCGGGCGCGCAAGGCGGCTCGGGCCGGGGAGCTGAACCCTTCGGTGCTCGGCGACGGGGTGATCGGGCAGGCGATCGGTGTGATCATGACCCAGCGCGGCTGCCCGGCCGAGGAGGCCCTCGACGTGCTGCGCAGCGCGGCGTCGTCGCTGGACATCCCGCTGCGGGAGGTGGCCGACCGGCTGGTTTCCACCGTGTCGCGTCCCCGGGACAACTGACCTCTCCCGCCGCCCCGGCCGCCGACGTGGCCGGGTGCCGCGCAAGGCTCGCCGTTGGTACGGGCCGGTGGCGGCGGGATGGCAGGCCCCGGGCCTACCCCGCCGCCTTGCCGCCCCGCTCGGGTCCGCTCGGCTGCTCCGCTCGGCCGCTCGGCCGGTCGGGGTCGGCGTGACCGCTGGGGCCGGCGTGACTGGGGAGCCGCGTGTCGTTTCGGCGTGCTGGCACCCGGGTAGCACCCTGGACTGGTGACGCGTGCCTAACTTCCTGGGGAGGAACCATGCAGAGCCGGCTGCGGGTGCAGGGGCACCCGATCCAACCGATGCTGGTGACGTTCCCGTTCGGGCTCTTCGTGAGCGCGACCGTGTTCGACCTGACCGACGTGCTCGGCGGACCGGCCTTCCTCGGCGAGGTGGGCTACTGGACGTCCGTGGCGGCCCTGGTCGCCGCCGCGATGGCCGCCGTGGCCGGCATGATCGACCTGTGGGACGTGCCGGTTGACCGGACCCGGCGTACGGCGATCACCTTCAACCTGGTGAACGTGGCGATGGCAGCGCTGTTCCTGATCGCCTGCCTGGTCCGCGCGGACGCGCCGCAGCGGGGCGCCTCGGTCGTACTGCTGCTCACCGAGCTGGTGGCCCTGGCCATCGGCGCGGTCGGTGTCTCGCTGGGCGTCCGCCTGGTTCGCCGCTTCGACGCCGGCCGCCGGGCCGAGGCCACCACCTTCGACGCCCTGACCGGTGTCCCCGACGCCACCATCGACCTGGCCCCCCACCGCCCCTGACCCGCCCTGCGCCTTCGCGCCTTCGCGCCTTCGTGCCTTCGTGCCTTCGTGCCTTCGCGCCTTCGCGCCTTCGCGCCTTCGCGCCTTCGCGCCCTGCGCCCTGCGCCTTCGTGCCCCCGCGATCTTGCACTTTGTGCCCCAGCAAATGCCGTATTCCGCTCGAACCGGGGGCCAAAACTGCAAGATCGGCGGGGCGGGACGGGGCTGAGCTGGGCGGACGAGGCGGGGCTGGGCTGGGCTGGGCTGAGCTGGCTGGGCAGGGCTGAGCGGACGGGGCTGGGCTGGGCGGGAGGCCAAGATCGACGGGGTTGAGCGGGGAGAGTTGAGTGGCAGGGCCGGGGGAGCGTGGTCAGGGGATGGGGTGTGAGGTGGCGTGGTGGGTGGCCAGGACGTCCGCGCCGAAGTCGCTGGCCGGGCGGCGCAGGACGGTGTGCGCGTGGTTGCCGTCGTCGGCGGTGTTGTCGTACTCGATGAGCAGGTCGTCGCCCTGCACCCGGTAGTAGTGGCGCTGGCCGGGCGCGGTCGGACCGGCCCAGGCGAAGTGCAGTTGCCCGGAGTCCAGCCGGCGGGCTTCCCGGACGGCCAGTTCGGGCGGGAGCCGGTCCAGGTAGAGCGCCACGAGCTGGTCGAGCAGGGCACTTCCGGTGGGGCCGAGCCGGTCGGCGGGCACCCCGAGTGGCTCCAGCGGCCCGTCGACCCGGGGCCGGGTGGCGCTGATGATGTCCCGGGGCGCGTCGTCGGCGACGATCGCCGCGGCCCGGCCGGCCGGGCCCATCGCGTCGAGCAGGGCGCGAGCCAGGTCCTCCTCCACGGCCAGCGGCCGGGAGACCTGGCGGCCGGCGTACCGGACGGTGGCCGGGTTGGCGCCGAAGAAGATCGGTGCGGGGGAGACCTGGTCGGCCACCACGGTCATGCTCACCGAGAGGTGGTGCCCCTCCAGGCGCCATGCCCAGGCGTCGTCGCGGGCCGGGTCGCCGAAGACAGCCACCCAGTAGTCGCCACTGTGCCGGCCCCGGCGCCATCCCTCTGCCCGGTCCAGCACCTCCTCCAGCGCGACGATCGCCATCGCCTGGGCGTACGCCGGTGGGCTCAGCGCGGTGGCCAGCAGTCGGTGCGTGGCCTTGCGCCCGGCGCGGTCGAGATCGGCCAGGCAGACCCCGGGCCGGGGGCGTGGCCGGTACTCGATCCAGCGGCGGGCCGCCTCGTCGTCGAACCGGTGGGTGGCGTGGGCGCGGGCGGGTTCGGCCAGCGCGGCCAACAGCGCCGTGGCGGCGGCGCGCATCTGTTCGGGTAGCGGATCGTCCACCGACCCTGTATACCGGGTGCCGGCCGGACGCGCCGGGCGACGCCCTCAGCCGGTCCCGCGCCGGGCTTGGCGTGTCCCGCACCGGGCGTAGCCGTCAGCCGGTCCGCGCCGGGCGTAGCGGTCAGCCGGTCCCGCGCCGGGCGTAGCGGTCAGCCGGTCGGGGCCGTCAGCAGCGTGAGCATGTCGGGTAGGTCGAAGAAGCGGGCGGTGTCCACCGCCGAAGGGCTGCCGTGGTGCGGGTCGGCCCCGGCGGCGAGCAGCGCGCGGACCGTCTCGGTGCTGCTGCGGAAGGCGGCGGACGCCAGCGCCGTCTGCCCCCGGTCGTTGGTCCGGGAGTGGTCGGCGCCGCGGGCGAGCAGCGCGGCGACGGTCTCGGGACGGGCGTGGTACGCCGCCAGGATCAGCAGGGTGTCGCCCTTGTCGTTGGTCATGTTGACCGGCAGCCCAGCGTCGACGTAGTCGGCCAGTTCGGCGGTGGCGCCGTCGCGCGCCAGGTCGAACATCCGGTGCGCGAACGCCAGCGTCTCGGCGTCGAGTTCCTCACTCACCGGTCCAGGTTAGTCGGATGCCAGCCTGGTACGTTGCTCGGCCGGTGTGCTGGGGGAGGGGCTGATGGACGACAGGGTGTACGTGGGCAACGCGGGCGTCGACGGGGCGACGAACGCCGGCTGGCTGCTCGGTCATTTCATGCCGCCGGGCGACGCTCGGCACAGCGACGAGGTCGAGGTGAAGTGGGGGGTGCATCCGGCCGGGGAGGCGCGCTCCCGATGGGCCACGGGCGAGCGGCGGACGGCCCTGCTGGTGCTGGTCAGCGGCCGGTTCCGGGTCGAGCTGCCGGACCGGACGGTGATGCTCGGCGAACCCGGCGACTACGTGGTGTGGGGACGGGGCGTGGACCACTCGTGGTACGCCGAGCGCGAGTCGGTCGTGTTGACCGTGCGTTGGCCGTCGGTCCCCGGCTACCGGGTGGCGCCGCCGGTCCGCCGCTGACGTCGTCCCAACGTCTGAGATTACCTACTAAACCAATAGGGTTTGCAGGCTATGCTGGGTCGACGCACCGCCGAACCGCGAGGACCGCCATGCCCGACCGACGCCCACCCGACCTGCTCGCCGTCGCCCACCGCTGGGCCGCCGACCCCGCCCGCTGGCCGGTGCCGCTGCGCTTCGACCCCACCTCCCGGTGGTACGCCCGGCTCGCCCAGACCGCCGACCACGAGGTGTGGGCGTTGAGTTGGCTGCCCGGCCAGGGCACCGACCTGCACGACCACGGCGGCTGCGGCGGCGCGTTCCTGGTGGTGTCCGGAGTCCTGACCGAGGAGACGGTCGGCGGGGGCGTGCTGCGCCCGCACCGGCTGCCGGCCGGATCCGGCCGCCGGTTCGGCCCACGGCACGTGCACCTGGTGTCCAACCGGGGCGACGAGCCGGCGGTGAGCGTCCACGCCTACCGGCCCGCGCTGCGCCGGATGACCAGCTATCGAATCGTGGACGGCCGGCTACGCGTCGCCGAGGTGGCCGAGGCCGGAGTCGCCTGGTGAACACCCCGCCGACCCACCCGGAACGCCCGCCCGCCTTCGCGGACCGTCCGCCCTCCCGCATGGACCGCCCATCCTTCCGCGTGGATCGTCCGCGATCGGGCGCGTGCCGCCCACCCCGTGCCGGCCGTCCGCCGTCCCACGTGAACCGTCAGAAACCAGTGGAGGAAACGACCATGCCGCAGACCGACGACCCGCGCGCGTGTCCGGCCCCGGTGGCGCCACCGGGCTCCCGGGGCATCGACGAGATCCTGGCCGCGGCCAGGGCGCGGCTGGACCGGTTCGATCCGGAACGCGCGCACCTGGCGCACCGGGGCGGGGCCCTGCTGGTCGACATCCGCCCGGCCGCCCAGCGGGCCGCCCACGGCACCGTGCCCGGCTCGTTGGTGATCGAACGCAACGTGCTGGAGTGGCGGTTCGACCCCCGCTGTCCGGCCCGGCTGCCCGAGGCGGTCGGCTACGACCTTCGAGTGATGGTCATCTGCCAGGAGGGCTACACCTCCTCGCTGGCCGCCGCCGCCCTCCAGGACCTCGGGCTGCACCACGCCACGGACGTCGTCGGCGGCTTCGTCGCCTGGCGGCTCGCCGGTCTGCCCGTGCTCGGCCCCACCCCGCCGCAGCGTCCGTCCATTCCCGCGCCCCCGGTGACCGCCGGCCGGGCGCCGTCCTGACCGCCACGCTCCACCGGGCGTGGCGGCACCGCCGCCGCAGGAGGCTCCATGTCCGTCGTCGCCATCCCCACCCGCACCCACCCGACCGTCCGCCCCGAGCGGATCGGGCCGGTCCGCCCGCGTTCCGCCCCGACCGTCACCATCACCCTCGACCTGGCCCCGGGCCCGGTGAGCCCTCGCCTGGCCCGACTGCTGGAGCTGATCGGCGAACTCGCCGAGTCGGGGGAGGGCCGGCTGGGTCCCGGTGTCGCCGACGACCGGCCGGCGGCGCCCCGTGCGGTGCCGACCGCCCCGGACCCGCAGGCGATCCGGATCGCCACCGGCTCGCGGGTGGTCCACCAGGGATCCCGGCCGATCCCGCTGACCCGGATCGAGTACGACCTGCTGCTGTTCCTGGCGGAGCAGCCCCGGCGGGTCTTCACGCGGCTCCAACTGCTGAGCCGGGTGTGGGGCTACGAGCACGCGGTGGCGCGCACCGTCGACGTGCACGTCCGCCGGCTGCGCGCCAAGCTCGACGCGGACATGCCGGTGGTGACCACCGTCTACGGCGTCGGCTACCGCCTAGCCGACGAGGCCCGGATCGAGATCGAGCGCAATCGCTGACGGCACCACCCGCGCGGCGTGCCCCGGTTGCGGGCGCGCCGCGTCGGCGCGTCCGAGTCGGGTGCGTCCCGTCCCCGGTACGCCGTGCGCCACCCGGTCGCCCGGCCGTGGCCGCCCGTCCGGCGGACGTGATCCTCGCTCGCCCGGCCTCGCGGCGCCCGCGCCGACCACAGTGAACCCGGCAGGCACCCCCGTATCGGGTCGACCGAGCGGCTCTGCTGTAATCATCAGACTTCGTACGCAGAGCGAGCGTTCGGCTCCGATGCGTTCGTCAATTGTCACATTCATGCAACGCATCCGCCCCTTGACCCTCGCCCGGGCGCCGGGAAGCATCGATGAAGCGGCGTCCCGGGCCGTGGGGAGATACCCGGACCAGCCAAGGAGGACCATGTCGGTCAGCCCCGCCTCGTCGCGCGCCGGATGGCATACGTCCCAGCCCGCTGTCCCCGGTCGACCCCCGGGTGGCCAGCGTCGCCCCGCCAACACCGCCGCACCGATGCTCACGGTGACCCTGAACATCCCGTTGGCATCCGAGGAGTCGCTGACCCCGCCCGCCCGGCGGCTGCTGGAGGCCGCCCGGGAGATGCTGGAACGCGGCGAGGGCACCATCATCGCCCCCGCCAGCGTCGAACGCCGCCCCGAGCCGGTGCCGGCCGGCCGGCCGCCGTCACGTCCGGTCGCCGCCATGGTCCCCACCCTGCACATCCTCGCGTCGTCCCGGTCGGTGCTGCGCGACGGCGAGCCGTTGCCACTGACCCGGCTGGAGTTCGACCTGCTGCTGCACCTCGTCGCCCACCCTCGCCGGGTGTTCACCCGGTTGCAGTTGCTCAACGCGGTCTGGGGCTACGAGCATGCTGGCGTGCGCACCGTGGACGTGCACGTCCGGCGGCTGCGCGGCAAGGTCGGCGTCGACGTCCCGCTGGTCACCACCGTCTACGGCGTCGGCTACCGGCTCGCCGACGACGCCCACGTCACCATCGACCGCAACGGCTGACGGCCACCCCGCCCCGTCCGGGAGTCCCTGTACGTGGGCACGTCCTGGACGGCCGGCGGGGCACCATGGTCGGATGCGGATCCGACCCATCTCCCCGGAGCGGCTCGTCGCCGAGCTGACCGAGCGCCTCGCCGGCACCGGTGCCCCCGGCCGGCTGAGGGTGGCCGTCGACGGTGCCCCGGCGGCCGGCCCGGACGAGCTCGCCGCCGCGCTGGTCGACCCGCTGCGCGCGCTCGGCCGGCCGGCGCTGCACGTACGCGCCGCCGACTTCCTCCGCCCCGCCTCGGTACGCCTGGAGTACGGCCGGACCAACCCCGACGCGTACTACGACGGCTGGGTCGACGAACCGGGGCTGCGCCGGGAGGTGCTCGACCCGGCCGGGCCCGACGGCTCCGGGCGGGTGTTGCCCTCGCTGTGGGACACCACCGCCGACCGGGCCAGCCGCGCGGGGTACGTCGACCTGCCGCCCGGAGGTGTCCTGCTGGTCAGCGGGGCGCTGCTGCTCGGCGGGGGCCTGCCCTTCGACGTCACGGTCCACCTGGTGCTCTCCCCGGCGGCCCTGGCCCGGCGCACCGACCCGGCGCAGCGGTGGACGCTGCCCGCGTTCGCCCGGTACGCCGACGAGGTCGCCCCAGCCTCGTTCGCCGACGTCGTGGTCCGCGCCGACGATCCCCGGCATCCGGCTCTGGTGGAGGCCCCGGTGTCGCCCTGACGCCCCGACGTCCGAAAAGTCGCCGGTTTGATCCTCGCCGGACCGGGGTATTCGCCCGGCTCACAGAGCGCGGGTGATCCACCCACGCCAGGACCGACCCGGCGCTGGGCGCACGTACCCGGTGATCCCGGCGGATTCTCAGGCCAGAAAGGCAGGCAGCGATGCTCGTCCACGACACGATCGGTACGGGCCGGTCCCAGACGGAGATCGACCAGATCCAGCGCTCCCTGCAGGCCCGCTATGACGAGCTGTCCGCGGAGTACGAGCAGGCGGTGCTGCAGAGCCACGTGTTGCGACTGGTGGAGGTGGGTGACACCGCCGGCGACGACCAGGCCGACAGCGGCACCAAGACGGCGGAGCGGGACACCGCACAGTCCCTGCTGCGGACCATCCTGGACCGCCGCGCCCAGTACGAACACGCCCTCACCCGGCTGGAGGAGGGCACCTACGGCTTCTGCGAGGGCTGCACCTCCGCGATCCCCGTCGAGCGGCTGGAGATCTTTCCCTCCGCCACCACCTGCGTGCAGTGCAAGCAGAACCGGGAGCGCCGGGCGGCCTGACCCCTGCCAGTGGTTGCCGGTCGGTCCGGAACGCGGTGAGGTCGACGGATGGGTGAGATCAAGGTCGGCACCGCCTCCTGGACCGACCGGACGCTGCTGGACTCCGGCTGGTACCCGCAGACCGCCGACACTCCCGAGAAGCGGCTGGCGTACTACGCCCGCCGGTTCCCGCTGGTCGAGGTGGACGCCACCTACTACGCGCCGCCCGCCGAGCGGACGGCGCGGCTGTGGGCCGAACGCACCCCGACCGGCTTCACCTTCAACGTCAAGGCGTTCAGCCTGCTCACCGGGCACCCGACCCGGGTCGGCGCGCTCTACAAGGACCTCCGGCCGGACACGGGGAAGAAGAACCTGTACCCGGACGACCTGCCGCCGCAGGCGTACGAGGAGGTCTGGACGCGCTTCCTCGCCGCGCTGGACCCGCTGGTGGAGGCGGGCAAGCTCGGCGCGTTGCTGTTCCAGTTCCCGCCCTGGTTCACCATCAGGCGGGACAACAAGCAGTACCTGCTGGAGGTGGCGAAGCGGTGCGCCCCGCTGCGCCCGGTCTACGAGTTCCGGCACGCCTCCTGGTTCGACGGCGACAACGCCGACGAGACCCTCGCCTTCCTGCGTCAGCACCGGCTGGCGTACGTCTGCGTGGACATGCCGCAGGGGCACCGCTCGTCGGTGCCCCCGGTGCTGGCCGCCACCGCGGACCTCGCGGTGGTCCGCTTCCACGGGCACAGCGACAAGTGGACCAGCCGGGACATCCACGAGAAGTTCGGCTACCGCTACTCCGACCGGGAGTTGCGCGACTGGGCGCCGAAGCTGCGCGAGCTGGCCGACTCCACCGGGCAGACGCACGTCCTCATGAACAACTGCCTGCGGGACTTCGCGCAGACCAACGCCGCCACCCTCGCCGGGCTGCTAGACGCAGGCTGAGCCGGGCGCAGTTTCTTCACCCCGTCCGGGTGAGGGCCGCTCACCCCGTCGCCGCGCAGCATGGACGGTGTGTGCGGTCACCGTGGCCGTGGCAGGCGACACCACGGAGGTGGGTGGAGATGACGGTTCGGGTGGTACCGGGTCGACGACGCGGCGCCGTGCTGCACGTCGTCGGGTCGTCCGCGGACGCCCGGTGGGCGCGCCCCGCCCGGGTCGGCCCGACCCGGCAGCCGCGCGGCCCGGTGGGGCCGCCGCGACGTGATGACGACCGACGGTGGGAGACCGACGTACGGGGGTGGACAGATGGCTGAGCAGCTGCATTCCGCGTTCGAGTCCTCGATGGACAAGACCAACCTGATCCTCAAGGACATCGAGCAGGCCTACGGCTGGCCCAAGGAGCAACGCAACCAGTCCTACTGCGCGCTGCGCACCGTGCTGCACCTGCTGCGCGACCGGATGCCGGTGCAGGAGAGCGTGGAGTTCGCCGCACAGCTGCCGGTGCTCGTGCGCGGGATCTACTTCGACGGCTGGAAGCCGCAGGACGTGCCGATCAAGCTCAACCGCGACGACTTCCTGCTGGAGGTCCGGCAGGGCTTCCCGTACGACGTGCAGGGCGGTCCGGAGCGCGTGGTGCAGGTGGTGCTGGACACCCTGCGCCGGCACGTGACCCAGGGCGAGTGGGAGGACGTGAAGGCCACCATGCCCCGCGACCTGGCGAAGATCATTCCCTGACCCCGCCCATCCGCGACGGCCCGCCCCCACTGCGGTGAGGGCGGGGCCGCGCGCCGCCATCCGGTCAGAGGTCGACGTGGAAGACCTCGAAGGAAGCGCCGTAGCGGACGCCCAGCCGGGTGCCGACAGGGCGGCTGAGCCCTTCGAGGAACTCCTCGGCGTCGAAGCCGCCGTCGCCCAGCCCGGTCAGGTACGCGTCGTGCGCCCGCAGCGAGGCCACGCCCCGGTCGAAGGTGTCGGTGACGTCCACCCCGTGCGCGGCGAGGGGGGAGGAGGCGGCCCAGACCTGGCGCACCCCGTTCCACGGCTCGACCGCGTCGGTGAGCTGCTCCGGGAAGACCCACCGGTTGCCGGCGTCGCGGACGGCATCCAGGACCGCCCGGCCGGTGACGATGTGGTCGGCCTGGTTCAGCGCGTACGCCCCGTCCCAGGTGTCGCGAAAGTTGTTGGTGATCACGATCTCGGGGCGGTGCCGGCGGACCACCCCGGCCAGGGCGCGGCGCAGTGGCACGCCGTACTCCAGGACGCCGTCGGGGAGGCCGAGGAACTCCACGGTCTCCACCCCGACCAGGGCCGCCGACTCGCGTTGCTCGCGCTCCCGGACCTCCCTGGCCCGCGGCGGGGGCATCGCGTCGATGCCGGCCTCGCCGCTGGTGACGAGGCAGTAGGCAATCTGTTTGCCCTGCTCGGTCCAGCGGGCGACCGCGGCGGCGGCGCCGAACTCCAGGTCGTCGGGGTGCGCCACGATCGCCAGCGCGCGCTGCCACTGCTCGGTCACCGGCTCCAGCGGGCGCGGCCCGGTCGCCTCCGTCATCGCCACCTCCTGGTCGAGGAGGACCATCCTGTCACCACCGCCTGACAGCCCGACCGGGCCCGGCGAACCGCCGGTGTGAGCCGGAAAGGACGTCTACGGTGTGGTTAGAGAAGATCGCGCGTGGGGTACCACCCGCTACACGACGGACCCCGGCGTAACGGCGGGGCGGCACATCCCTAGGGAGCATCATGGCACTCAACGACGATGACATGCAGACCACCAGCGGTGGCGGCCTCGAAGGCCCGGCCGACGGCGGCGCGACCCCGGGCCAGCAGGACGGCGGCGCCGACGGTGGTGCCGACCGTGGTGTCGAGCGTGGTGCCGACAAGGGCGCCGACCAGGGCGCGGAGGGTCCCGCCGACGGCGGCGCGACCCCCGGCCAGCACGACGGTGGTGCCGATGGCAGTGCGGAGGGTCCCGCCGACGGTGGCGCGACCCCCGGCCAGCACGACGGCGGCGCCGACGGCAGTGCCTGACGGACCGGCCGTGACTCACATCGACCCGCCGGGCGGCCACAGCCGCCCGGCGGTTCCGTCCGAGGCCGCCGCCGCGCTCAGCCGCTGCGTGTCGGTCGAGCCGGCGAAGTTCGCCGCCGCCCACTGGGGACGCACACCGCTGCTCTCCCGCGCCGACGAGCTGCCCAACCGGGCCGGCTTCACCGACCTGCTCAGCCCCGCCGACGCCGACGAACTGCTCAGCCGCCGCGGCCTGCGTAGCCCCTTCCTGCGGATCGCCAAGGACGGCCAGCTCGTGCCGGCGGCCCGCTTCACCGGCGGTGGCGGCGCCGGTGCCGAGATCGCCGACCAGGTCCTCGACGAGCGGGTGCTCGAGCTGTACGCCGGCGGCGCCACCCTCGTCCTGCAGGGCCTGCACCGCACCTGGCCGGCCCTGATCGACTTCACCCGCGAGCTCGGCACCGCCGTCGGGCAGCCGTTGCAGGTCAACGCCTACCTGACCCCCGCCGGAAACCAGGGCTTCGCCACCCACTACGACACCCACGACGTCTTCGTCCTCCAGGTCGACGGCCGCAAGCACTGGCGGATCCACCCGCCGGTGCTGCCCGACCCGCTGGAGAGGCAGACCTGGGGTGGCCGGGCCGACGAGGTCGCCGCCACCGCCGACGGGCCCGCCGCGCTGGACGTGGTGCTCGCCCCCGGCGACGCGCTCTACCTGCCCCGAGGCTGGCTGCACAGCGCGCAGGCCCAGGAGTCCAGCTCGCTGCACCTGACCGTCGGCGTGCGGGCGCTGACCCGCTACACCATGGTCGAGGAACTGCTCGCCCTCGCCGCCGAGGACCAGCGGCTGCGCGCCACCCTGCCGTTCGGCACCGACGTGTCGGACCCGGACGCGATCGAGCCGGAGCTGACCGAGACGGTGGAGGCGCTGCGGGACTGGCTGCTGCGGGCCGACCCGGCGGCGGTCGCCGCCCGGCTGCGGCAGCGGGCCTGGCCGGCCGCCCGGCCCGCGCCCATCCGGCCGCTGGCCCAGGCCGCCGCACTGGCGGCGCTGGACGCCGACACCCGGCTGGCCCCACGACCCGGCCTGCGGTGGCGGCTCAGCCCGCGGGGCGACCAGGTCGCGCTGGTGCTGTTCGACCGCACGATCACCCTGCCCGCGTCGTGCGCGCCGGCCGTGCACGCCCTGCTCGGCGCCGAATCCGTCCGGGTCGGCGACCTGCCGGGCCTAGACGACGACACCGACCGGCTCACCCTGGCCCGCCGTCTCCTGCGCGAGGCCGTGCTGATCCCCGCCTGATCGCGCCGGCGGACGGCACAGCCTCCGCCCGGGAAGCTCGGGTGCTCCGGCGTCGGCAGGTCAGCGGCCGGCGACCAGCAGCACGACGGTGGTCACCAGCCCGGCGACGAGCACGACGCTCATCGGCCGGGGACCGAGCACGGCGTGCCGGCGGTCGGCGAGGAGCTTCGCCGGCACCAGGCCGACCAGCGGGCCCAGCAGCGTCACCACCAGGGCCAACACCGGCAGCCCGACCCCGAGGTCGCCGCCGTACCGGTCGCCCGCCGCCCGCGCCGCGCCACCGAGCGCGTACGCGAGCACCGCGCCGGCCACCCCGCACAGCGCCAGCAGCGGGTTGACCGAGCCCGGCAGGTCGCCTGGTTGGCGGGTGCGGTTGAGCAGGTCCCGCACGCCGGCCAGCAGCGGAGCCGGGTCACCCGTCGCACCGGACACCGGCGCCGGCGGCCCGCCCGCCCGGCGGCCCGACCCGCCGAGCCGACCGCGCAGCAGCTGCCACAGGTCGGCGACCTCGGCATCCACCCGCTCCTGCTCCCCGCGGGCGTCCACCAGCTCCCGCTCCGCCCGCCGGAGATCGGCCTCCGCCTCGGCGACGGCCCGCTCGGCGGCGGCACACTGCTGGGCGTGCCAGGTGTGCGCCTCGGCCCGCTGGGCGCGCACCCTCGCGCTCAACTCGGCCAGCCGACGGATCTGGGCCGCGTACGACTCACTGGTCACCGGTTCGTTCATCGCGCCGGCCCGTAGGGGATGATCACCTGGCCGGTGCGGTGCACCGCCCGGTCGAAGAACAACCCCCGCCACGGGCGGGGATACCAGTCCGGGCCGCCGGTGCCCGGATACAGCGACGAGCCCAGCTCGCCGCCGTGGGCGTCCAACGCCACCCAGGCGCCGATCTGGTCCGTCCGGGCCGCCGGCCCGCCCAGGTCGGCCCGCATCCGGGCCACCCCCCGCCACCAGGCCAGCACGTGGGTGCGCCGCTCCGGTCCGTCGTGCATGATCCGACGCAGCTCCTCCAGCCCGGTGCGCCGGCCGATCCGCGTCGCCAGTGCCCCGGCCGCCGCGTCGACGGCGAACAGCAGCAGGTAGTGCGGGCTGCCCGGCGTGCCGAGCCCCTCGGCGGTCTCGGCCATCAGCTCGCCGACGGTCTCCTCGTCGTACCAGGCGGCGTCGTCGGCGAGATCCTCATAGAGGGACCGGGCGGCCGGGTCGGCGTCCGGGTCGAGGCAGGCGATGGAGAACCGGGCCGTGCCGGGGCGGTGCTGCCGGGCCAGCGAGCGGGCCGCCGCGTCGAGCACCGCGCACGCCTCGTCCACCCGGGTGCCGAGCACCGCCAGGTTGCGACCCGGAGCCCGGGGCAGCCGCAGCGCCGCCGAACGGGCCTGCACGTCGATGATCTCGCCGAGCAGCGCGACCGGCGTACGCGGATGTCCCGTCTCCGGCGCGGCCAGCGCCCGGAAGTCCGGCGCGTCGGCGAGCCGGGGGACCGCGTCGCCGTCGAAGAGCCGGGCCGGGGCGGCCTCCTGCGGGCGCATCCGCCACAGCCGGTGCTGCAACTCGCTCCACGTCTCCCAGTCGCTCGCCGACGGGATCCGGGCCACCTGGTTGCCCTCCGCCATGCCCGACTCCGCGTTGACCACGGCATGGTGGCGCGGCAGGGACTGTGCGGCGTCGTTGCGCTCGGCGAGGATCCGCAGCGCCTTCGGCAGTGCGATCCGCAGGGTGAACTGTGCGACCAGGGCCGGCCGCCCCCACAGCGCCTCGATGCCGCGCACGTCCTGCGAGGCGAGCACCAGGTGGATGCCCTGGGACCGGCCGCGCCGGGCCAGGTCCTCCAGCAGGTCGGCGGCCTCCCGGGCGACCACGTCCCGCCCGGCCAGCAGCATCTGGAACTCGTCGACCACCGCGACGATCCGCGGCCAGTGCCCGGTGGGGTCGACGGCGCGCAGCTCGGCGAGCTTGGTGACCTCGTGCTTCTTCGCGGCGTCGGCCCGCCGGCGCAGCTCCTCGGCGAGGAAGCGCAGCAGCGCCAGGCCGAACTCCCGGTCCGTGTTGACGTTGATCCCGACCAGCCGCATGTGCGGCAGCCAGCTCGGATCCCGCCGGCCCTGGGCGAACCGGGCGAAGGACACCCCCTCCTTGAAGTCCAGCAGGTAGAACTCCAGCTCACTGGGGGAGTACCGGGCGGCCAGCGCGCCGATCCAGGCGAAGATCAGGTTCGTCTTGCCGGTGCCGGACGGGCCGCCGATCAGCGCGTGCGGCGGATAGTCGCCCAGGGTGAGCAGCACCGGCCGGCCGTGCGGGCTCTCCCCGATCGGGGCGGTCAGCCCGGTGGCGGAATCCTCCCGCCACATCCGCTCCGCGGGCGGCAGCAGGTCGGTGAACGGGGTCGGCGCGGGGCCGGCGTTGACCCGGGCCGCCACCTCCCGGCAGGTCTCGGTGACCAGGGCCGGCGGGGGCGGCGGATCGAGGCGTACGGCCAGGCCGGCGGGTCCGCCGATCCAGGCCCCGTCGGCGTGCGTGCCCACCCGGGCCACGGTGGGATCCTCGGGCAGTGCCATGCCCCGGACCACCAGGTGCACGCCGCAGGCCGCCCCGGTGCGGACCACCCGGTCGAGTTGACCGCGCTCGTGCCGGGACAACTCGTCCCCGCCCAGCAGCACCGCCACCCGCCACGGCTCAGGCCGGCGACCGGTGGCGGCGGCCAACTCGCGCAGCGAGCCGTACTCCCCGGCCAGCACGGTCTCGTTGATCCGGCGGATCTGCTCCACCAGGTCGTCGAGCAACCGGGCCAACCCGCCCGGGCCGACGAAGGTGAGCAGCCCGGCGGTGCCGAGGGGAGCGAAACCGGCCAGACCGCCGCCCAGGTGCTCCGGGTCGTAGCCGATCAGCCGGACGGCACCCGGGTCGGCCCGCCCGACGCCACGCAGCAGCAGCGCCGACACCACCGCCTCGCAGCCCTCCCGGTCGTCCCCGGTCAGCTCGACGTGTCCGGCGTCGAGCAGCGGCACCAGCGCCGGCACCGGTTCGGCGGTCGGGATGCGTACCGTGCCGATGCGCAGCGCGCCCGGCGGTTCGGCCCGCCGGGTCGGGGTGGGCCGCCAGCGCGTCCAGTCCGCGGACGCGGCGCCGGGGGCCTCCCGGTGCGCCGCGTCCGCAGCGCGCCGGGCCAGCTCCGCGATCCGCTCGGCGTGCCGATCGTCGATCTCGGCCAGCCGCCGGTCACGTTGTGTGCCCACCCGCTCCGGCACGACCGCCGCGGCCCGCCTGACCTTCGCCAGCCGCTCCCGGGCCGTGGTCAGCTCGGCCTGCGCGCCGGACAGACGGGTCCGGGTCGCGCCGAGGGCCTCGCCGAGCATGCCCCGGACCCGGGCGACCAGCTGGGTCCGCCGGTCAGCCATCGACGCCCCGCCCGCGCGGGTCCGTGCTGCCGCCCGACGCTGGCCGCCCCGCGGGCGGACTCGCCCAGACTCGGCCGGCCGAACCCGCCGGGGCACCCTCGGCGGCCGGCGCACCGGATCCCGCCGGGGCGCCGTCGGTGGCCGGTGACCCGTCCGGCCGGGCGCGGGTCGCCCGCTCCCGGGCTGCGGTGGCCTGGTCGCGTGCCGCCTCCGCCCGGTCCCGGGCCGCCGCGACCCGATCGCGCGCATCGGCTACTCGACCCTTCGCGGCGGCGGCACGCCGTTGCCACTGCGCGTCGTCGGCCCGGTCGCGGGCGGTCTCCGCCTGTCGGTCCCGCTCGGTGGCGGCTCGCCGCTCCCGGGCGGCCTCGGCGTGCCGGGCCCGCTCCTCGTCGGTGGGCAGGTCCCGGCCGAGCCGGGCCAGCAGCACCCCGGTGAGCACTCCCGCCGTGACCGCCGGGTCGGCGGCGTGCGGCTGCTCCGCCTCGCCGCGCCGCGGCGGGGGCATCCGGCAGATCCGGGTCAACAGGGTGTCCAGCACCGCAGGGGGTAGGCCGGGCAGCAGATCCCGGACCCGGCCATCCAGCTCGCGGTGCAACCGTCCCAGGTCGTCGGCGCGCGGCGGGTGCCCGAGCAGCTCCCCGGCCAGGTCTCGCAGCAGCGGCGGGGCCACCGCGGCGAGGCCGAGGCCGACGTCGGCGTGTGCGCGGCGCAGCTCGGTGTGCAGCCGGTCCCGGTCGCCGGCGCGTACCCCGCCGACCACCCGGCGCAGCAGCTCCCGGGCATCGTCGACCTTCTCGTCCGGTGCCTCCGGCGGACCCTCCCGGCCGCCCGTCAGCTCGGCCACCCGTACCGACCACCAACGGCGAGGCGTCACCTCGGCGGCCGGCTCCGGCGCCGGAGCCCCCGGGGCCGCCTCGCGCGGCGTGTCGTGCGCGGGCCGGCGTTGCTGCTCCCCGGGCCTTGGGGCCGGGGAACCGTCGGCGGCCAGCCCGATCGCGACGAGGTACGCCGACAACTGCTCCTGGGCGACGCGCAACGCGTATCCGGCGGTCTCGGCGTGCTCGGTGGCGGCGGACAGCTCCGGCACCCCCATCGGGTTGGCCGACTCCTGACGGACCCAGCGCAGCCGCTCGGCGGCCAGCCCGAACTTCTCCAGCACCAGGGCCAGTTGCGCGAGCGGCAGGTCATCGGCGGCGGAGCGGACCTGCGCGCCGACGTCCTCGACGATGGACACGGCCGGGCCTCAGAGCGTCGCGACGTAGAGTTGCGCCTGCTCGACGGCGACGAGTGTCGCGGCGAGGCACTCCTCCAGCTCCTGGCTGGCCTGGGTCAGCGAGGACTGGGCCGCCTCGACCGTCTCGTGCCCGCTGCCCTCCAGAGCACCGGCCAGGGTCTGCTGCGCCTCGGCCAGCTTCTCTCCGGCCGCCTGTACGGCGCTCTGGCCGTCGCCGATCTGCTGGAGCGCGACATCGATGGCTGCCTTGAGCTCGGCGACGCTCGCCACGGCGAAACCTCCTGGGGGCGGGGAGGCCTCCATTAGAGCCTATCCCTTGTGGTGAGAGAACATCCGCCCTGTCAGTGTTCCTGCCCCGCTGACCGGTTGTCGACCGGAAGCGCCGGGAGTCCGATTAACGGGACTGTCCGGGCGGGGTCGCCCGGTCCCGCAGCCAGCGTGGCCCGTACACCTCGGCGCCCTGCGTGGTGACCCGTTCCCGCAGCTCACGGTCGGCGGTGACGACCAGCCGCCGGCGCTGCGGGGCTGCGGCGACCAGCTCGACGACGGCGTCGTCCCCGGAACCGGTCGCGGCGACCACCCGTACCCCCGTCGTGCCCGGCACGTCCCGCGCCCGCCCCTCCACCACCAGCACCACCTCCACCGGGGGCGGCAGCTCCGGGGGCAGCCCGGCGTCGGCCACCCGGGCCAGCGAGTCGCGCAGCCGGGCGGTCGCGCCGGCGCGGTCCCGCCACCAGCCGTCCGGGCGGGAGCCCACCACGTTGGCGGCGTCCACGATCAGCAGCGGCACGGTCGGCTCCATCCCACCAGCCTGCCACCCACCCGCCCCGCAGGTAAGGAAGGGACCCTTCCTCTACCGCAGGCGTTGTACAGGGTGCCCCTTCCTTACCTCCGGGTGCGTCGTGGCGGGGTGGTGGCGTTTGTCAGGGCGGTCGCCGGGTAGCCCCTCGCGACCGTGTCGCGCCCGACTGCGGAGGACAGACATGATGGGACCCGGTGACTTCGGCTCCGACCCCTGGGACGAGTTCCTGGCCCGCTACTTCGGCCGGGGTGAGGGTGGGCGCCGACCCGCGCACCGGGTCGACATCACCCGGCTGATGACCGCCGACGCCCGGGAGATGCTGGCCGACGCGGCCCGCCGAGCCGCCCAGCGGCAGAGCTCCGACCTCGACACCGACCACCTGCTCTGGGCGGCGCTGCAACGCGAACCGCTGCGTGACCTCGTCCGCCGCGCCGGTGCCGACCCGGACACGCTGCTCAACGCGCTCGGCGGGCGCGGCGACGGCGCGCCCAAGGGCGAGGTACCGCCCAACCTGTCGCTCACCCCGGCGGCCAAGCGGGCGTTGCTCGACGCCCACCAGTTGTCCCGGGCGATGGGCGCCAACTACATCGGCCCCGAACACATCCTGATGGCGTTGCCGCTGAACCCGGAGTCCCCGGCCGGGCGGATGCTCGCCGCCGGCCGGATCCAGCCGGAGTCGTTGCAGGCGGCCAGCGCCGAGCGCGGGCCGATGACCGGGCCGAAGCCCGACCGCGGCACGCCCACCCTGGACCAGTACGGCCAGGACCTCACCGACCTGGCCCGCAACGACCAGATCGACCCGGTGATCGGCCGGGCCGACGAGATCGAGCAGGCCGTCGAGATCCTGTCCCGGCGGACGAAGAACAACCCGGTGCTGATCGGCGAGGCCGGTGTCGGCAAGACCGCGATCGTGGAGGGCCTGGCGGAGAAGATCTGTGACGGCGACGTGCCGCAGACGCTGCTCGGCAAGCGGGTGATCCAGCTCGACCTGGCCGGACTGGTGGCCGGCACCCGATACCGGGGCGACTTCGAGGAGCGGCTGAAGAAGGTCATCGACGAGATCCGGGCGCACCGCGATGAGCTGATCGTCTTCCTGGACGAGATCCACACCCTGGTCGGCGCGGGTGGGGCGGGCAGCGAGGGCGGCATGGACGCCTCGAACATGCTGAAGCCGGCGCTGGCCCGGGGCGAACTGCGGGTGATCGGCGCGACCACGCTGGACGAGTACCGAAAGAGCATCGAGAAGGACGCGGCGTTGGCCCGGCGGTTCCAGCCGGTGTTCGTGCCGGAGCCCACGGTCGAGGACACCGTGGCGATCCTGCGCGGGCTGCGGGACCGCTACGAGGCCCACCACCAGGTGCGGTTCACCGACGAGGCGCTGGTCGCCGCGGCCGAGTTGTCCGACCGGTACGTCACCGACCGGTTCCTGCCGGACAAGGCGATCGACCTGATCGACCAGGCCGGCGCCCGGGTCCGGCTGCGTACCCGCACCCCCGCCTCCGACGTGCGGGAGCTGGAGACCCAGCTCGACGAGGTACGCCGGGACAAGGAACAGGCCGTCGCCGACGAGCAGTACGAGAAGGCGTCCGCGCTGCGCGACCGGCTCGCCGAGGTGGAGGAGCAGATCCGCCGGGCGCGGGGTGACGAGGGCGGCTCCTCACAGGTGCCGGCGGTCGGGCCGCAGGAGATCGCCGAGGTGGTCTCCCGGGCCACCGGGATTCCGATCAGCCAGCTCACCGAGGAGGAACGCGACCGGCTGCTGCGCCTGGAGGGCCAGCTGCACGAGAAGGTGGTCGGTCAGGAGGACGCGGTGACCGCGGTCGCCGAGGCGGTGCGCCGCTCGCGCGCCGGGCTGGCCGACCCGAACCGCCCGATGGGCAGCTTCCTCTTCCTCGGGCCCACCGGCGTCGGCAAGACCGAGCTGGCCCGGGCCCTCGCGGAGTCGCTGTTCGGCGAGGCCGACCGGATGGTCCGGGTGGACATGAGCGAGTTCCAGGAGCGGCACACGGTCAGCCGCCTCGTCGGCGCCCCGCCGGGGTATGTCGGCTACGAGGAGGCCGGCCAGCTCACCGAGGCGGTACGCCGTCGCCCGTACGCGGTGGTGCTGCTGGACGAGATCGAGAAGGCCCACGCCGACGTGTTCAACATCCTGCTCCAGGTGCTCGAGGACGGGCGGCTCACCGACAGCCAGGGCCGTACGGTCAACTTCAAGAACACCGTGCTGATCATGACGAGCAACCTGGGCTCGGAGCTGATCACCGGTGCCCAGCGCGCGGTCGGGTTCGGCACCGGTGCGGAGGGCGGCGACCAGGAGCGCGAGGAGCTGCGTGAGCGGCTGATGCGCCGGCTCCAGGAGAACTTCCGGCCGGAGTTCCTCAACCGCATCGACGAGGTGATCATTTTCCGCCGGCTGGAGGCCGAGCAGCTGCGCCAGATCACCGGCCTGCTGCTGGAGGAGACCCGCCGCCGGCTGCACGCCCAGGACATCCAGGTCGAATTCACCACCGCCGGCATCGACTGGATCGCCGAGAACGGCTACCAGCCGGAGTTCGGCGCGCGGCCGTTGCGTCGGGTCATCCAGCGGGAGGTGGACAACCAGCTGTCCCGGATGCTGCTGGAATCGGCGATCTCGCCCGGCCAGAAGGTCACCGTGGACACCCGCGACGGGCGACTCGCCTTCGACGTGGCCGCCGGCGAGCGCGGCTACACCGCGGCCACCACGTCCCATCCCCGATGACCGGAGGCGGACATGAGCGAATCCGAGGAGACCCGGGACGAGACCGACCGCACCGATCCGATCCTGGCCCCGCCGACCGCCAATCCCGCCCGGGTGCGGGTGCCCCCGGAGGGCCTGGGCCAGCAGGGTGACGACCCGGAGCCGGCGGAGTCCGACCGCCGTCGAGAGGAGGGCTGATGGTACGCGAGCAGCGGCTCGAACCCGAGGTGGAGGTGCTCTGGGACGACTTCCACGCCCAGGTGAACGTCTCGTCGGAGCAGTTGCGGCAATGGCTGCTCACCCGCGGCTCCGGGGAGGAGTCGTTCGGGCCCGACCCGGATCTCGACCTGCCCGGGTTGGGCCGGCGGATCCTGCGGGTGCTGACCAAACGCAAGGTCGACCTCACCCCGGAGGACATCGGGGTGATGCGGGACGCGATCGACGAGATCCAGTCCCGGCTGGACGAGAAGCCGCCGCGCGGCAACGCCGACGACGAGTGGCGGCACTCCCTGCTCGACCTGGGCCACGACGTCCTCGTCGAACGCTGACCCGCGAAGAGACCGGCGGCGCCTGGGAAGATCCCGGGCGCCGCCGGTCGCGTCGTCAACCGTGGTCGCTCTCCAGGCTGCCGACCGTCAGGCCCACGGCGTCGGTCGCCGCCTCGCGGTCGGCGAGCGTCTGTGCCTCGCGGGTCAGCAGGTTGGCGTACTCGGTGATGTCGGCCGGGTCGGGCACCTCGGGCAGGCGGCGCAGGAAGGCCTCCACGTCGCGGGCGGCGGCGGTGTGCGCGGCGGCCGCCTGCCGGAGGATCTCCCGGTCGTCGGCGGCGGGGTAGAGATCGGTCATGTTCGCCTGATACCCGGCGTCACGCCGTTCGCACCCCGTCGGCCCCGGCGGCCGTCAGCCTCCGCCCCCCGTACGCCGGGTTGCGCAGCAGCCAGGCCAGGTAGTCCGGGTGGGCCGCCAGCGAGTCGGTGTACGCGGCCAGCGCGGTCTCCAGCACCAGTTCGGCGTCCCGGGCGGCGGGGGAGTCGGGATGCCAGCCCAGCATCAGCCGCCAGCGCAGCGGCGTCCCGGCCAGCATCCGGGTGACCAGCCCGGCGACCGGGCGGAAGATGGCCTGGCAGAGCGCGATCGCCGCGCCCGAGTCCACCATGTCGACGCAGCAGCGCACGTCGGTCTCGTACACCTTGCGGGGGGTGAAGCCGGCCCGGGCGCAGGCGGCGGCGAAGCAGTCGCCGAAACAGCCGTCGCCCGGCGCGGCGACCCACTGCTCGCGGCGCAGGTCCACCAGGCTCACCTCGGCCCGGTCGGCCAGCGGATGCTGCTCCGGCAGCAGCACCAGCACCGGGTCGACCGACACCTCCCGCCAGCTCAACCCGTACTCCGCTGGCGGGGCCGCGTCGCCGCACACCCCGATCAGCGCGAAGTCCAGCCGGCCGCCGGCGACGAGCTGGGCCAGCTCGTCGGCCGACCAGGAGGCGTGCATGGTGATCTGGGCCGGCGGGGGTTCGGCGGCGAGCCGGTGCACGAGCCGGCCGAGGATGGGGCTGTTCACCCCGCCGAACCGGTACCGGCGGGGCGCGTCGCCGCCGCCGGCCAGCCGCGCCGCCTCGTCCTGCAGGCCCTTCATCGCCGGCAACAGCACCCGGGCCCGGGCGAGCACCAGCTCACCGAGGGCGGTGGGACGGGCACCGCGGCGGTCCCGCTCGAACAGCGGCCCGCCCAGGGTCCGCTCGATGCGCTGGAGCTGGGCGGTGAGTGCCGGTTGGGCCAGGCCGAGCGTCGATGCCGCCTTGGTCACGCTCCCCGTCTCCGCGATCGCGCAGACCACCCTCAGGTGTCGCAGCTCCAGATTCATACCGTGACGGTATGACCCCGTAGCGGCAGACGGAAGGCCCCGAACGGATCAGCGCCTTCCGATGTGTGCCCGATCCGCCCCGGCGGAGGCCGCCGACTCAGCCCGGCGGCGGCTCGGTCAGGTCGGCCAGATAGGTGGGTCGGCCGGTGACGGCGTCGCGGACCTTGTCGACCACGCCCACCGCGGGTTCGACGACCCGGTTCCACGGTGGGGTCGCCGGGGTGCCCGGGTGCGGGCGCGTCGGGGCCGCCTCCTCGGCGATCTCCAGCCGGTTGCCCAGGCGGATCAGCTCCTCGGCGCTGGCCACCTCGCGCAGCGCCGCGACCAGCGCGCCCGCCTCCTCGACGTGGTGCCGGATCCGCTCGGCGACGCCGTCGAGCCCGTCGTCGGTCAGCCCCTTGAGGGCGGTCAGCAGGGCCCGGTCGTCCGCGATGGCCCGGTCGATCCGGTCCGCCGCGTCGGGCAGGGCGGCCCGGACGGCGGGCAGCAGGTACTGCTCCTCGGCGGAGAGGTGCCGGGACATCGCCGCCGTCAGCACCTCCAGGCCGTGCTCGGGGGCGGGCTCCGGGCCCGGGTCGGTGAGCCGCCGCAGCAACTCGTGAAGCTGCCGGTGCTCGGCGTCGAGGATGTCGGCGACGCTGCGCCCGCCGGGCCGGAAGCCGTCGTCCTCTCCGGTGGGCGGCAGCGGTGGCAGGGGAACGGTCATGGTGCACTCCTCTGGTGGCGGGCGGAGCACGTGGTGGGGCGCGGTCGCGAGCGGCGGTACCCGGCCGCGTCGGCGGCGAAACCGGGCCCGGTCGTCGGTCGCCGGCCGTCGAGGGGCGCGAACGGCGGAGCGGGCGACCGGATCGGGCCCCTGGGCTGGTATGAAAGACCGATGACGAGCAACACCGCCTCCGCCCGACCCGACCCCACCGACGAGGTCGTCGACCTCTGCCGCGACCTCCTGCGGATCGACACCACCAACACCGGGGACAACGACACCAGCGCGGGCGAACGCCTCGCCGCCGAGTACGTGGCGGAGAAACTGGCCGAGGTGGGCGTCGAGTCGGTCATCCACGAGTCGGCGCCCGGCCGGGCCAACCTGCTCGCCCGCATCCCGGGCACCGACCCGAGCCGCGGGGCGCTGCTGGTGCACGGCCACCTCGACGTCGTCCCCGCCGACGCCGACGAGTGGTCGGTGCACCCGTTCTCCGGGGAGCTGCGCGACGGCTACCTGTGGGGCCGGGGCGCCATCGACATGAAGGACTTCGACGCGATGGTGCTGGCCGTGGTGCGGCACTGGCAGCGCACCGGGGTCCGCCCGCCCCGCGACATCGTGCTCGCGTACACCGCCGACGAGGAGGCGGGCAGCGACTACGGCGCGCACTTCCTGGTCGAGCGGCACCGCGACCTGCTCGACGGCTGCACCGAGGCCATCGGCGAGGTCGGCGGCTTCTCGTACTCGGTCAACGACAGTCAGCGGCTCTATCTGATCGAGACCGCCGAGAAGGGCATCGACTGGCTGCGCCTGCACGCCAGGGGCCGCCCCGGGCACGGCTCGATGATGCACGACGACAACGCGGTCACCGCGCTGGCCGAGGCGGTGGCCCGGATCGGCCGGCACCGCTTCCCCGTGGTGGTCACCGACACCGTGCGGGCGTTCCTGGAGGAGGTCTCCGACCTGCTCGGCATCGAGCTGGACCCGGAGGACCCGGAGACCGCCATCGCCAAGCTCGGGCCGATCGCCAACATCATCGGCGCGACGATCCGCAACACCGCCAACCCGACCCGGCTCGCCGCCGGCTACAAGGACAACGTCATCCCCGGCCGGGCCACCGCCACCATCGACTGCCGCAGCCTGCCCGGGCAGTCGGAGCTGTTGGAGCGGCAGCTGCGCGAGCTGGTCGGCCCGGACATCGCCATCGAGTACCTCCAACGCCAGCCGGCGCTGGAGACGACGTTCGACGGCGACCTGGTCGAGGCGATGTCGGCTGCGCTGCGCGCCGAGGATCCGGGGGCGCGACCGGTGCCGTACATGCTCTCCGGCGGCACCGACGCCAAGGCGTTCTCGCAGCTCGGCATCCGCTGTTTCGGCTTCGCGCCGCTGCGGTTGCCCGCCGACCTGAACTTCTCCGCGCTGTTCCACGGCATCGACGAGCGGGTTCCGGTGGACGGACTACAGTTCGGCGTGCGGGTTCTCGACCGGTTCCTCCGCACCTGCTAATCCCCGCCCGGCACCCCCGCGTTCCGGCGGGAACATTTATCGTGAAGGGACTGACCCACATGACCGACCAGCACGGTGAGCTGGACGCCGCCCTCGAGCGCGTGATCGATGCGGCCCGCCACCACCTGGCCGCCGTCCGCGCCGCGCAGGGCCGTATCGACGACGACGACGTCTGGCAGGCGTACGTCGCGCTGAACAACGCGTCCTTCGCGTACGACGAGCAACTCCTGGACGCCTTCGGCGAGGTCACTCCGTGGGACGTCGAGTCGATCGACCCGGACGAGGCCGACCAGCGCTTCGGCGCGGCGGAGGGCGTGGAGCCCACCGACCCGCACCCGCGGGTCATCTCGGTGCGTCAGCGGCGCGACTACCGGGTGCCGAGCGTGTCGGCGCTGATCCGGGTCGCCGAGGCCGCCCGGCGGGAGGGCACCCCGGCCGAGGACGAGCCGGAGCCCGTCGAGGGGGTCGGCGAGGCGGTGCTGGAGCTGCTCCAGAGTGGCGACGGCTCGCTCGGCGCGCTGGACGTGCCGGAGCTGGAGCCGCTCGACGGCGTGGTGATGGTCAGCGAGGTCGGCACCCCGGTCGACCTGGAGTCCTTCGACGACGACGACCCGGTCGGCCCGTTCCAGCCGGCCGCCGACGACCGGCTGGTCGGCCGGCTCGACGAGCACCCGTTCATGGAACTCGACGAGGAACACGACCACGCCCACTAGGCGGTGACGGCCCGGGGCCCGACCGTCCGGTCGGCCCCGGGCCCGCACCCGTACCTCAGTACGAGAGTCCCGGCTGCGGCTGGTTGACCCGACGGCGGCGCAGCACCACCTGCCGCGTGCCGTCGCGGTACAGCCGTACCCGCGCCAACTCCCACCCGGAGAACTCCGCCTGGATCGCCAACTGCGCCGCGGCGGTCAACCGGTCGACGTTCGGCGGCAACCGCAGTGGCGCGTACTCGTAGTCCATGAGACCTATGCTGCCCAGCCCGAGCGCCGTCCGCCAGCCCTGGCCGGTGACCCGCACCACCGCGCCGGCCCGCAGGGTGGACAAGCGGATCGGCTGACTCAGCCCCGGTGGTCAGCCGGTGGGTGCGTTCGCGGCCAGCAGGGCGGTCAGCGCCGGGGCGGACAGGGCGAGGGCGCGCGGAGTGCCCGCGTCCACCACCAACCCCCATGCCGGGTTCGGCCATTCCGCGAGCAGGTCCGCGCATGGCACGGCGACGAACGGCACGCCCTCCCCGGCGAAGGCGGTCAGCGCGTCCGGGGAGGTGAAGATGGGCAGCAGCGGCGCGCCGGTCGGGCCGGTGACGATCGTCCACGGCACGTCGCGCCCCGGCCCCGGCTCCGCCGCCAGCGGTACGCAGACCGCCACGGCGGCGAGGACGCTGAGGTAGCCGGGCAGGTCCCGCCGTGCGGCGGCGGCACCGAGAAGATCAAGTACGGCCGGGCCGTCCGGGGCCGATTCGTCCCCCGCCTCGCCCGCAGGGCCGGCCGCCACCTGGCCGTCGTCGGCACCGGGCCCGGGCGGGCCCGGGGAAACCGCCACGGATTCCTGCGCGGACCCGGCCGCTGAAGCCGGCGCGGGTTCCTGCGGGTCGGCGGGCTCGGACGGAACCGGGGAGGCCGGCGGCACGGCACCGGCCGCTGTCGGCGGCGCGGCGGGTTCCGTCGCCCGGACACGGGGCACGGTCGGCTCCGGCCGCACCCGGGGGCCGGTGGGCGGGAGGATCTGGCAGGACAGCGCGCCGGGCTCCGTGGTGAGCACCGTGGCGGCGGTCCGCGCCGCGAAGCCGCTCCACCAGCGCAGGCCCTCGGCGGTGCGCGGCGTCTCGTGCCACCACCCGCCGGCCCCGCGCGGCGCCTGCCAGCCGAGCTCGGCGAGGCGTGGCTCGTCGTACGGCGGGCAGACCCCGAGGACGGCGTCCCGGCGCACCATCAGGTGCAGCCGGCGGGGGCCGGCGGCGAGTTCCAGGTCGGTGTCGCGGTCGCAGCCCGACAGCGTGTCGTGGAGCTGGGCGACGACGTCGGACCAGCCCGGCGACGTCATGCCGGCGGCCCCGGGAGGCGGCCGTCAAGCCTCCCGAGCCGGCCCATGGCCTCATCCAGCCGGCCCAGGGAGGCGAAGTCGCCGGGGGTGCCGAAGATCCCGTTCAGGCCCGCGCCGAGCGTCGCGTCGAGACCCTCGGTGCGCTCGTTGAGCTGTTCGGTCGCCGACGCGCGGGCCTGCCGGTACGCCTGGAGCACCATCGCCGCGAGGTCCTCCGTGCCCGCCCGCAGGGCGGTCGGCGCGAGGCTCAGGTCGGTGAGTTCGCCGGTGGCGTCGACGGTCGCGGTGACCAGACCGCTGTCGTCGGTGGCGGTGCCGCTCAGCTCGTCCAGGTCGTCCTTGAGCCCGGCGAATCGGCGCTCGATGTCGGCGAGCCGTCCGGCGAGGGCGTCGAACGCGGACAGCGGGTCAGACATGAGAACCTCCCGTACGCGGGTGTCGTCCGGGGTGGCGGCCGACGGCGGCATGATCGTATCGTCGTCCAGCCGGGCGAACGGGGGGAGGAACGGCGTGGCTGACATCGACGTCGACGTGCAGGCGGTACGTCGGCTTGAGGCGGCGGCGAAGGGGGTGGCCACCTCGCTCAGCGCGCTGGAGAGCCAGATCACGTCCGCGGGGGACATCCCGGACGGGGCGTTCGGGCACCTGCCGTTCGTCAGTGACCTGCTCCGCGAGAAGTACGCCGAGCAGGTCACCGGAGGGATGGAGCTGTTCCGGTCCGGCCACGACGCGTTCGAGCGGGTCGGCGGCGCGTTGGGCGGGACGGCCGAGGCGTACGAGCGCAACGAGCAGGACATCGACGCCTCGTTCAAGGCCATCGGCACCGTGATGCCCCGGTGAGCGGGCCCGCGGGAACCGCCGTCGAGCTCTGGAACGGCATCGACAACGCGCTCTCCAGCGTGGACAAGGTGGTCGACAGCGTCTGCCGTACCCTCGCCTGGCCGCTGATCCAGCTCGTCGACCTCGTCGACGGCGAGCCGGCCGCGCTGCGCGCCAAGGCCACCGAGTGGGACGCGCTGGCCGCGCAGGTGCGCGAGCTGGCGGTGAACCACCGCGGCGTGCGCGAGGCCGAACAGGCCGGCTGGCGCTCCCCGTCCGGGGAGGCCTACGGGAAACGGATGGCCGAGGTCGAGCAGCAACTGATCGAGGTCGCCGACCAGTTCGCCGCCACCGCCGACTATCTGCGTGGGGTCGCCGACGCGTTGCAGACCGTGCACGACGTGCTGGTCGACATCTGCGTCGAGTTCGTCAACTTCCTGCTGGTGACGCTGGTCACCGCGCTGCTGATGGCCCCGTTCACCGCCGGGGCGTCCTGGGCGGCCGGCATGGCGCTGGGGGTCACCCGGGGCATGATCGCGCTCGCCCGGATGCTGAAGATCATCAGGCCGCTGGCGACACACCTGCAGAAGGTCATCCGGCTGCTGCAACGGGTCCTGCTGCACCTGCGCAAGCTGCGCAACCACCTGGACAAGCTGGTCGACAAGCAGAAGGCGCTGCGCACCGGCCAGAAGTACGCCGACAAGCGCCGCGCCGCCGGCGACGCCGACAAGTGGTTCCACAAGTTCATGGACCCGGCGAAGGGCGGCTGGAAGCTCGGCAAGTCCGGGACGCCGTTCGACATGAGCACGTTCGAACGCCTCGGGGCGCTACGGGCGCACGGCATGGCCGACGGGGCGCGGATGATCGGCCGGGACTGGGCCACCAACCTGCCGTGGAACATCCCGAACTCCGTGGTGCACGGCGCCACCTGGGGCACGGTCGCGATGGTCTCCGGCCTGTCGGTGCCCGGTATGGAGCAGGTCGGCGACAAGGTCGACGCGGCGGTGCAGGGCGGCGCCGAGTGGGTCGACCAGAATGTCTTCGGACAGCCGCCGGCGCAGCAGCCGGCCGGCAGGTGATGGTCGAGCGAGGGGGTGGAACGTGTCCGACGGGCGCAGCCGGCTGGGCCGGCTGACCGACACGGTGCTGGGTGGTGCGCGGGCCGCCCGGGACAAGGCCCGTGAGCTGCGCGACGAGTTCCGCACCACCGACGAGCCCGAGCGCGCTCTGGTCGCGCCCCTGCTGCCCGACGAGGAGGTCCGCTACGTCGGCCTGGCACCGGTGCGGGCCCCGGAGAACCACCGGGCCGGCAGCCAGCTCGCCGACCGGGTGAACACGGAACTCGCCGAGGCGCTCGATCCGCGCGCGTTGTTCGGGCTGCTCAACATCGTCAACCCGGTCGCGTGGGTGGACGCCGTGATGACGCCCGTCCGGATCGCCGCGAGCGTCCTGCTGCTGCCCGGCAAGGCCGCCGTCCTCGCTGCGGGCACGCCGGAGGCGGCCGAGCCGGAGCCCGCGCCGGGCGTCGCTCCCCGGGAGCCGCTGCCGCTGACCGCTGAGCAGGAGGCGTTCCGGGCGCTGTTCCGGCTCAGCCGCTACCGCCCGCTGGCCGACCAGCTCGCCGAGATCGCCCACCGGCGGCGGTACGTCTTCAGCGGCGACCTGGCCACGCTCGCCGGCAGCCTGCTGCTCTTCCTCGAGCGCTACACCGGCACCCCGTTGGCGGTCACCGACACCCACCTGCACCTGCTGCGGATGGGCCGCCGCCCCGATCCCGACCGCGAGGACCGGCGGCGCCCCCAGGTGCTCTGGAGCGTGCCGCGGCGGCGCATCACCCGGATCGACTGCGAGCACGGCACGGCCCGCCTCGCGCAGTTCCCGTCCACCATCGTGTTCGACGACGGGTCCTGGATCCGGATCGTCAACCCGGCCACCCGCGACGACCAGTCCCGCTTCCTCGCCGCCGTACGCGACCTCCCCGGCCAGCGCCCCACGACCTGAGCGATGCGGTGCCCGCGGGGCTGCGACGGCACGGCCGGTGCCGCCGGCACGGCACCCGGCCTGGCCCGCCGATCGTCGGCCTGGCCCGCCGCCCGGCGGTTCAGGCGTCGCGCTCGGGGTAGCCCACCGGCACGGCCGACACGTCGTCCAGCGCGGTGACGATCTCCTCCGGCAGGGTCATCCGCTCGACCTGGAGCGCGCCGAGCAGTTGCCCGACCGTGCGTGCGCCGAGGATCGGGGCCACCACCCCGGGGCGGTCGCGGATCCAGGCCAGCGCCACCTCCGACGGCGACACGCCCAGCCCGCCGGCAGCGGTGGCGACTGCCTCCACGATGCTTGAGCAGCGGGGCTCCAGGTAGGTGGCGACGAAGCGCTCGAAGTGCGGCGAGGCCGCCCGCGAGTCGGCGGGACGGCCGTGCCGGTATTTTCCGGTGAGCACCCCGCGCCCCAGCGGCGACCAGGGCAGCACCCCCAGCCCGAGGGCCTCACAGGCGGGCAGCACCTCCCGCTCGACGCCCCGCTCCAGGAGTGAGTACTCCACCTGCGCGGCCACCACCGGAGCACGTCCCGGCCAGGCGGTCTGCCAGGCGGCCGCCCGTGCGGTCTGCCAGCCGGCGAAGTTCGACACCCCGACGTAGCGGACCCGGCCGCTGGCCACCGCGTGGTCGAGCGCCGCGAGAGTCTCCTCCAGCGGGGTGTCGGGGTCGTAGCCGTGCAGCTGGAACAGGTCGACATGGTCCGTCCCGAGCCGGCGCAGCGAGGCGTCCAGCGTGCGCAGCAGGTGCCCCCGGGAGGCGTCCCGACGTCGGCCGCTGCCCGGCCGCAGCCCCGCCTTGGTGGCGATCAGCAGGTCCTCGCGCGGCACCAGGGAGCCCAGCAGGGACCCGATCACCGACTCGGCGTCGCCGTCGCCGTAGACGTCTGCGGTGTCGATCAGGTTGCCGCCCGCATCGAGGTAACTCTTCAGCTGGGCGGCCGCATCGTCGGCGTCGGTGTCCCGGCCCCACGTCATGGTGCCGAGCGCGAGCCGCGAAACCGCCAGCCCGCTTCGGCCGAGCGGTCGCTGTTGCATGGGTGAACCTTATTTCGAACCGGGCCCCGCCGATATCCTCGCTCCCGTCAAGTGTGCCGGGCGCGTCGCGTTTCCGACCGTCCAGGCCACCCTCGGTGGTGGTGAGCCGGTGAACGGGCCACCTCCGGGCATTGCGTAACCTGATGCGACCTGTGGTGCGGATGGGGGAGGACCAGTGCGACTCGGGCTCAGCCTCGGATACCAGACAGCGTGGAGCACGCCGGCCGATCACCTGGCTTTCGCTCAGGAAGCGGACCGGCTCGGCTACTCGGTGGTGTGGGCGGCGGAGGCCTACGGCTCCGACTCGCCGAGCATGCTCGCCTGGATGGCCGGTCAGACGGAGCGGATCGACCTGGGCAGCGCGGTGATGCAGATCCCCGCCCGTACCCCGGCGATGACCGCGATGACCGCGGCGACCATCGACGCGCTCTCCGGGGGCCGGTTCCGGCTGGGCCTCGGCGTGTCCGGCCCGCAGGTCTCCGAGGGCTGGCACGGCGTCCGGTTCGGCAAGCCGCTGGCCCGGACCCGCGAGTTCGTGGACATCGTGAAGCTGGCCGTCGCGCGCAAGAGCGTCGCGTACGACGGCGAGTTCTACACACTGCCGCTGCCCGACGGCCCGGGCAAGGCGCTGAAGCTGGGCTTCCACCCGCCGCGCGAGCACATACCGATCTACCTCGCCGCCGTGGGCCCGAAGAACCTGGAACTGGCCGGTGAGGTGGCCGACGGCTGGCTGGCCGTCTTCTACGCCCCCGAGTTCGCCGAGGAGCAGTTGGCGTCGGTACGCGCCGGGCGGGCGAAGGTCGGCAAGGAACTGGCCGGTTTCGACGTGGTCCCCACGGTGCCCGTGGTGGTCGGCGACGACATCGCCACCTGTGCCGAGCTGGTCCGCTGGTACGCGGCCCTCTACGTCGGCGGCATGGGCAGCCGGCAGCAGAACTTCTACAACCAGCTCGCCACCCGGATGGGTTACGGCGACGCCGCCCGCGAGGTGCAGGACCTCTACCTGGCCAAGCGGCAGCGTGACGCGGCCGCCGCGGTGCCGATGGAGTTCATCGACCGCACCTCGCTGCTGGGCCCGAAGGAGCGCATCGCCGAGCGGATGCGGGAGTACGCCGCCGCCGGCGTCACCACCCTGTCGGTGAGCCTGTTCGCCGCCGACCGGGACAGCGGTGTGCAGACCCTGCGTACCGTCGCCGAGGCGCTGGACCTCTCGGGAGTCGGCGAGTGACCTGGCTCGAAGCCATCGTCCTGGGCATCGTCCAGGGACTGACCGAGTTCCTGCCGGTCAGCTCGTCCGGCCACATGCGGATCACCTCGGCGATCTTTTTCGACCAGGACGCCGGGGCGTCGTTCACCGCGGTCACCCAGCTGGGCACCGAGGCGGCGGTGCTGATCTACTTCGCCAAGGACATCTGGCGGATCACCCGCACCTGGCTGGTCGGCATCAGGGACAAGTCGGTGCGTTCCAGCCTCGACTACCGGATGGGCTGGTACGTCATCATCGGCTCGATCCCGATCGGGCTGTTCGGTTTCCTGTTCAAGGACCAGATCCGCACCGCCGGCCGCAACCTCTGGGTGGTGTCCACCACGCTGATCGTGTTCGCGTTCGTGCTGGCGTTCGCCGAGTACTGGGGTCGGCAGAGTCGCACCCTGGAGAACTTCCGGATGCGCGACGGCGTGGTGATGGGCTTCGCCCAGGCGATGGCGCTGGTCCCCGGGGTGTCCCGCTCCGGCGGCACGCTCACCGCCGGGCTGCTGCTCAACCTCACCCGGGAGGCGGCGGCGCGCTACTCGTTCCTGCTGGCCATCCCGGCGGTGGTGATGTCCGGGATCTTCAGCGTCGGTGACGTCTTCGCGCCGGCGGCCCCGGGCACGTCGGTGCCGAGCGGCGCCCAGATGATCATCGCCACGATCATCGCCTTCGGCGTCGGGTACGCGGCCATCGCCTGGCTGCTGCGCTACGTCGCCCACCACACCCTGTACGTCTTCGTGCTGTACCGGGTCGCGCTGGGCACCCTGGTGCTCGCCCTGCTGATGACGGGCACCATCAGCGCGACCTGATCCGCCCGCGCCCGCCGGCCCCCGGACCCCGCAGCGGGTACGGGGGCCGGCCCGTGTCGGGGCCCCGCGTCCGCCATCCGCCACGCTAGCCGGACATTTCGGATCTATCCTCTGGATGTCGCGCTGTCTCTCGGATGGACCTGTCCGTGGCTCGCGCCGGAGGGGGGCGACCGTGACTGCCAACGGCGGCGGGAAGCGCAGGCGGGGGAGGCCACCGAGACGTAACCTCATCGCGGTCCTCTCCGTCGTCGTCCTCTCCGGTGCGTTCTTCGGCTACGACCAGGGTGTCATCAGCGGAGCGCTGCGCGACATCCGTCAGACCTTCCAGGCGGACACCTTCGCCGTCGAGGTGGCGGCGAGCTGGGTGACCCCCGGGGCGCTGGTGGGCGCGTTGCTCGGTGGTCACCTCGCCGACCGGCTCGGTCGCCGGGGGGCGCTGTGGGTCGCCGCCGCCACGTTCGGGGCGGGCACGATCCTGCAGGCGGTCGCGCCGGTGATCGGGGTCCTGTTCGGCGCGCGGCTGATCCTGGGGCTGGGCATCGGGGTGGCCTCGGTCGCCGGACCGATGTACGCGGCGGAGGCCGCGCCGGAACGGATCCGGGGCAGTCTCCTGGCGGTCTACCAGTTCTCCACCACATTCGCCATCTTCATCGGCTACCTGGCCGACGAACTGTTCGAGTCGGGCGACTCCTGGCGCTACCTGCTGGGGGCGGCGGCGCTGCTGGGGGTGGCCCTCGCCCTGGTCACCACCGTGATCCCCGACTCTGCCGTCTGGTATCTCAAACGGGGGGACAAGCGCCGGGCGGAGGCGTCGCTGAAGGCGACCACGCCGGAGCGGAAGGTGGCCCACAAGCTGCACGCCATCGAGGAGAGCCTCACGACCGAGAAGGCGGGCTGGCGGGAGGTGCTCTCGCACCGGTGGCGGCGACCGTTGGCGCTCGGTGTCGGCCTGGCCCTGTTCCAGCAGTTGACCGGGATCAACGGGATCATCTACTACGCGGACTCGATCTTCTCGGCGGCGGGTTTCCACACCCCGCAGGAGCAGCTCACCGCGACCAC
The DNA here is from genome assembly GCF_900091625.1 of Micromonospora peucetia. NCBI lineage: Bacteria > Bacillati > Actinomycetota > Actinomycetes > Micromonosporales > Micromonosporaceae > Micromonospora > Micromonospora peucetia. Next base: position 5,876,667 of record NZ_FMIC01000002.1, on the reverse strand, counting down.
CTGGGCGATCGGTGGGGTCGATTCGCTCTTCACGCTGGTCGCGGTCGCCTTCCTGGACCGGCTCGGCCGCCGCCCGCTGCTGCTGGTCGGTCTGCTGGGCATGGCGGTCTCGCTCGTGGTGGTCAGCATCAGCTTCGCGAAGATGAGCCCGGGCGCGGAGCGGGCCGGAGCGACCGGGCACCACCCCACCGACGCGGGCATCTTCCTGCTGGTCGGCGTGGTCATGTTCGTCGCGTTCTATGCCATGTCTATCGGGCCGGCCGCCTGGACCGTGATCAACGAGATCTTTCCGGGCCGCATCCGGGGCCGGTGCGTGGCGATCGCCACCGCCACGCACTGGGGCACGGAGTATCTCGTCACGCAGTTCTTCCTGAGCATGCTCGATGCCCTGGGGCGGTCCGGGGTGTTCGCGCTCTTCGCCGGCACCTGTGTGATCGGCTTCCTGTTCATCTGGCGGTACCTGCCGGAGACGAAGGGCAAGACCCTCGAAGAGATCCAGCAGATGTGGGCGACCGGTGGCCGCGCCCGGCGTTCTCACGGCGCCGCCGGCCGGTCTGGCTGATCGCTTCTGGTGGCCGGGAGCGGCAGTTCCCCGAATTCGGTCCGCGTCGGCAAGGCGAAGCGTACGGTCCTACTCGAAGCGGCACTAAACAGGCTTAAAGGACGTTTGTTCAACGTCGAGCCGAGGTGCCGGTACCAGAGCCCGAGCCGAGTCCGGCCGGCCGGCTGGCGGCTCCCGAACGACAGTCACGAAGGACCAGGACAGTGCATCTGACACCGAAGGAATTCGACAAGCTCACGATCCTCTCGATGGCCGTCGTCGCCAACGCGCGCAAGGCCAGAGGGATCAAGCTCAACCATCCCGAGTCCGTCGCGGTGATCTGCGCCGCCGCCCTCGAAGGGGCCCGGGAGGGCAAGACCGTCGAAGAGGTCATGAACGACGCCCGCAGCACCCTCAGCGCCGCCGACGTGATGCCGGGCGTGCCGGACATGCTGCCCATGGTCCAGGTCGAGGCGGTGTTCACCGACGGCTCCCGACTGGTCACCGTGCACTCACCGATCCGATAGGCGCAGCAGCCCAGACGCGATCTTCAGGAAGGCGGAGCAGAAATGGCCAAGCAACATCCCGGCCCCAACTCGAAGCACGTGCGACCCATCGGTGGCTACGTGCTGAGCGACCAGCCGCTGGAGCTGAACGCGGGTCGGCCGGTTACCGAAGTCGTCGTCCAGAACACCGGTGACCGGCCGATTCAGGTCGGCTCACACTTCCACTTCTTCGAAGTCAACCGGATGCTCGCCTTCGACCGCGAGGCGGCCTTCGGAAAGCGGTTGAACATTCCGGCGACGACGTCCATCCGCTTCGAGCCGGGCGACAAGAAGACGGTGGAACTCATTCCCTTCGGCGGTCAGCAGCGCGTGTACGGGTTCAACGGGCTGGTGCAGGGCTGGACGGGCAGCGAGTCGACCCCCAGCTACCGGCCGGACCGGACCGAGGCGATCCACAACGCCAAGACCCGGGGCTTCAAGTTCGGCCCGGAACAGCAGGAGAACCCCAAGGGCAAGAAGCAGTAGGTCCACTATCCGCAGGGCTGCCAGCCTCGGGCAGGAGAGAAGATCAGATGAGCCAGATTTCCCGGCAAGAGTATTCCGGAATGTACGGCCCCACGACGGGCGACCAGATCAGGCTCGGCGACACCGACCTGTACATCGAGATCGAGAAGGACCTCCGGGTCCTCGGCGACGAGGTGATGTACGGCGGGGGCAAGACGCTGCGCGACGGCATGGGGGTGCACAACCAGTACACCAACGCCGAGGGCGGGCTGGACCTGGTCATCACGAACGTGACCGTCCTCGACGCGACCCTCGGCGTGGTCAAGGCCGACGTCGGGGTCAAGGACGGCAAGATCGCCGGCATCGGCAAGGCCGGCAACCCGAACGTCATGGACGGGGTCACCCCCGAGCTGATCACCGGGCCGGGCACCGAGGCCATCTCCGGCGAGCACCTCATCCTGACCGCCGGGGGTATCGACGCGCACGTGCACCTGGTGACGCCGTTCCAGGCGCAGGCCGCCCTGAGCAACGGCGTGACCACCCTGTGGGGCGGCGGCACCGGCCCGACCGACAGCACCAACGGCGTCACCATCACCCCCGGTCCCTGGAACATCCAGGCGATGATGCGGGCCTTCGAGAACATCCCGATCAACATCGGCCTGATGGCGAAGGGCAACAGCACCGGCCGCGCGCCCCTGGTCGAACAGATCATGGCCGGCGCGCCGAGCTTCAAGATCCATGAGGACTGGGGTGCGCCGCCAGCGGTGATCCGAGCCTGCCTGGACGTCGCCGACGAGTTCGACGTGCAGGTCAGCATCCACACGGACACCCTCAACGAGAGCGGTTACCTCGAGGACACCATCGCCGCGTTCGAGGGCCGCACGATCCACACCTTCCACACCGAGGGCGCCGGTGGTGGGCATGCGCCGGACGTCATCAAGATCGCCGCCCAGATGAACGTGCTGCCCAGCTCGACCACGCCGACGGTGCCCTACGGCATCAACAGCCAGTCCGAGCTGTACGACATGATCATGGTCTGCCACAACTTCAATCCCCAGGTCCCCTCGGACGTGGCCTTCGTCGAGAGCCGGATCCGCACGGAGACGATCGCGGCCGAGGACGTCCTGCTCGACGAGGGCGTCATCTCGATGATGCAGAGCGACTCGCAGGCCATGGGGCGCGTCGGTGAGACCTGGCTGCGGACCATCCAGCTCGCCGGGCAGATGAAGACCGTCCGCGGCAAGCTCGCCGAGGACTCCAGCGCCAACGACAACTTCCGGGTGCTGCGGTACGTGGCCAAGATGACCATCAACCCGGCCATCACCCAGGGAATCTCGCACGTGCTGGGCTCGGTCACGCCGGGCAAGATGGCCGACCTCGTGCTCTGGGAGCCGGCCTTCTTCGGCACCAAGCCGAAGATGGTCCTCAAGGGCGGCATGATCGCCTGGTCGATCATGGGTGACCCGAACGCCTCGCTGCCGACCCCGCAGCCGGTCTACTACCGGCCGAACTTCGCCGCGTACGGCAGTCAGATCGCCAAGACCTGCGTGACCTTCGTGTCCCGGGCGGCGCACGAGGCCGGCGTCGCCGAGCAGCTCGGCCTGCAACGACAGGTCATGCCCGTGTACCGGACCCGGGGTCTCACCAAGCGGGACATGGTCCGCAACGACCGGACGCCGAAGCTCGAGGTCGATCCGGAGACCTTCGCCGTGAAGATGGACGGCGTGCACGCCACCGTGCCGGCGGCCAGGAACCTGCCCCTGAGCCAGCTCTACTTCTTCAGCTGACGCCGCCGGGACCGGTCTCGCACGCACCCGGTCCCGGCACACCGACCGAAAGGAGAAGCCCGTGCTCGTCGAGACGGTGCTGGGCAACATGAACGAGCCGGACTGGACCGTCCGGCTGAAGGAAGCGCGCATCGACGACCTGGTGCTCGACCAGTGGGACGCCCAGAAGAGCCGCATCCGCAAGATGACCAGTTCCGGGGCGGAACTGTCGGTCTCGCTGGCCCGTGGCGTCCGGTTGCGCGACGGCGACGTGCTCGCCTGGGACGACCTGACCGCCACGGCGGTGGTGGCCCGCGTGCAGTTGGGCGAGGTGATGGTCGTGAACCTCGACAAGTTGCGCGGCGAGTCGGCCGACCTGCTGATCCGCTCGGCCGTCGAACTCGGCCACGCCATCGGCAACCAGCACTGGCCGGCCGTGGTCAAGGGCACGAAGATGTACGTCCCACTGACCGTGGACCGCAAGGTCATGGACTCGGTGATGCGCACCCACGCCTTCACCGGGATCACGCACGAGTTCCTTCCGGGCACCGAGATCATCGCGTACCTCGCGCCGCACGAGTCGCGGCGGCTGTTCGGCGGGGCCGACTCCACGCCACACACGCACCTGCCCGCCGAGCTCAACTGAGACAGGGCCGGACGGTGCGCGAGATGGTCGAGACCCTGAAGCTGTTGCAGTTCGGCGACTCGGTGTTCCCGGTCGGCGCCTTCTCCTTCTCGAACGGGCTGGAGATGGCGGTCCAGCACGGGGTCGTCCACGACCGGAGCACCCTTCAGGACTTCGTCCGGACGGTCACCCGGCTCGCCGCCACGGGCGACGGCGTCGCCCTGCTCGCCGGGCACCGCGCGGCCACCGCCGGGGACCTCGACCGGATCCGGCAGGCGGACGAGGCCGTCAACCTGCGCAAGATCAACGAAGAGATGCGCGTCATGTCCGTACGCATGGGTCGCAAGTTGGCCGAGGCCTCGACCCGGATCGTCGGGGAGACGCTGCTCAAGAAGCGGATCGGCGAGTCGGCGAACGGCGTGCCGGTCACCTACCCGGTCGCGCTCGGGGTGGTCTTCGCCGATCTCGGGGTGACCGAGCAGGACGCCTTCGCGGCCCACCAGTACGGCACGGCCTCCACCGTGCTCGGCGCGGCGATCCGGTTGATGCGGGTGGACCATCTCGACGCCCAGTCGATCCTCTTCGCGGTCAACGAGAAGGTCGCCGACGACTACCGCGAGGTACGCACCGCCAACCTCGACGACATGCAGACATTCGGACCCCACCTGGATGTCCTGGCCGCCGCACACCAGCACGTCCACGTACGGATGTTCATGAGCTGAGGGCTCCCTCGCCAGCTCCGCGGCGCTCCCGTTCGACAGCGGGAATCCCGCGATCCACCCCCTCTTCCCCGAACCTGAAACGTCTTCCCAGAAGGACAGGACACATCATGAAGTCGGCAAGTCGTATCGGCGTGGGCGGCCCGGTGGGCAGTGGCAAGACCGCGATCATCGAGGCTGTCGTGCCCCGGTTCGTGGAGAACGGGCTGCGGGTACTGGTGATCACGAACGACGTCGTCACCACTGAGGACGCGAAGCACGTACGGCGCGCGTTGACCGGGGTCCTGGTCGAGGAGCGGATCATCGGGGTGGAGACCGGCGCGTGTCCGCACACGGCGGTGCGTGAGGACCCGAGCATGAACCTGGCCGCCGTGGAGGACATGGAGGCCCGGTTCCCGGACAGCGACGTGGTACTGATCGAGAGCGGTGGGGACAATCTGACCCTCACCTTCAGCCCCGCCCTGGTCGACTACTTCATCTACGTCATCGACGTCGCCGCCGGAGACAAGATCCCCCGCAAGAACGGCCCGGGGATCTCCAAGTCCGACATCCTCGTGATCAACAAGACCGATCTCGCGCCCTACGTGGACGCCGACCTCGACGTGATGGCGCGCGACGCGGACGTGATGCGCAACGGCAAGCCGGTCGTCTTCACCAACTGCAAGACGGGCGAGGGCATCGACGAGTTGGTCTCGCTGATCCGCCGCAACGCGCTCTTCGACGCCGAAGTGGTCGCATGATCACACTGGACACCGCGCGGGAACTGGATCCGTACCAGGACCAACCGGCCCAGTTGCCGGCCGGGTACAACGGCAAGGTCGGGGTGCTGCGCCTCGGGTTCGAGCGCCGCGGGGACCGCACGATCCTGCACGACCTCTACCGGCAGTCACCGCTGTTGGTCCAGCGGGCGCTCTACTGGGACGAGGAGATGCCAGAGCTGCCCTGCGTCATGATCCTCACCACCTCCGGCGGCGTGCTGCAGGGCGACCGCCTGCGGATGGACGTCGACCTGGCGCCCGGCAGCCAGGCGCACCTGGTGACCCAGGCCGCCACCAAGATCCAGGAGATGGACGCGAACTACGGGTCGCAGATCCAGCGGTTCACCCTCGGGGAGGATTCCTACCTCGAGTTCCTCCCGGAGCCGGTGATCCCGTACCGGGGCAGCCGGTTCGTCACCGACAGCCGGGTGCGGCTCCCCGAGAGCGCCACGATGCTCTACGGCGAGATCCTTCAGCCTGGCCGGAAGCACTACCGCGACGGCGAGCTCTTCGCCTACGACCTCTTCTCCTGCTCGCTGCGGGCGGAGCGGCCCGACAGCCAGCAGTTGTTCGTGGAGAAGTTCGTGGTCTCGCCCGGGCAGTTCGAGGTGGGCCGGGTCGGGGTCATGGACCGCTTCCACATCTTCGGCAACGTCGTGCTGCTCACCGGTCCCGAGCGGGCCGCCCGGGTCTTCGACCGGACCTCGGCGCCGGTCTGGGACGAGGAGATCCCGCTGGCCAGTGCCGTCAGCCGGCTGCCGAACGACGCGGGGCTCATCTTCAAGGTCCTGGGACAGGAGACCGAGCCGGTTCGCGCCGCGGTACGCGCCTTCTGTGTGGCCGCCCGCGAAGAGGTGACCGGCCACACCTTCCCACCCGCGTTCAGCTGGCGTTGAGTCAGCCAAGGAGGTCACCGTGAGCGCCGTGACGCACGCCTGGCACAGGTTGAGCAACCGGAACCCGCTGGTCGAGTTCGTCGACGCCTGTCTGCGGGGGCCCGCGCAGGTCGTCTTCCAGAACAATCCGCTGACCGGCCTGCTCATCCTCGTCGCTCTCGCCTGGGGAGCGTTCGACAGCGGGCAGCCACGGGTCTTCGGGGGAGGCCTCCTCGGTCTCGTCGTCGGCACCGCCACGGCCCTCGCCCTGCAGGTGGACCGGACCTCGCTGCGACAGGGGCTGTTCGGCTTCAGCCCGCTGTTGACCGGGCTCGCCGTGCCGACGTTCCTCGACGACCGGCCGCTGATGTGGCTCTACCTGGTGCTCGGCGCGGTGGGTACGACCGTGGTCACGCTGGCCCTGAACGCGATCTTCAAGAAGTGGGGCCTGACCGCGTTCACGTTCCCGTTCGTGCTGACCACGTGGGTGCTGCTGATGGCCGCGTACCAGTTCGAGCGGTTCACCGTGTTGACCGACATGACGCCGAAGTTTCCTGGCGAGGGGTCGTTGACCGGTGGCAGCTTCGACTGGGACCTCATTCCCACCTTCCTGCGCGGCGTGTCCCAGGTGTTCCTGATCAACAGCTGGGTCAGCGGGTTGATCATCGTGATCGCGCTGCTGGTCAACTCCCGCTGGTCGGCACTCTTCGCGGTGGTCGGCACCGTCGGCGCGACCCTGCTGGCGCTCTGGTTCGGTGCCGACGGGGCCTCGCTGGACAAGGGCCTGTACGGCTTCAACGCGGTGTTGACGGCGATCGCGGTGGGCGCGGTGATGCACCGCCCCGGCGCGCTGGTGACGGTCTACACCCTGTTCGGAATCGCGTTGACGCTCTTCGTCCAGATGGCCCTGGCGACCGTGCTCACCCCGCTGGCCATCCCGGTGCTGACCGGGCCGTTCAACATCGCCACCTGGTTGTTGCTGCTGCCCCAGCGGCACTTCGCGCCGGTGCCCAACCACGAACGCGTCAAGGAGAGCGTCGTCTCGACGCTGAAACGCGCCGTCTGACCGTATCGAGAAGAGAGGTGAGCTCCCGTGCTCGCTCAGGACGCGGTGAATCCCGGCGACACCGCCTGGGTGTTGGTCTGCGCCGGCCTGGTGTTGTTCATGACCCCCGGCCTGGCCATCTTCTACGGCGGAATGGTCCGCACCCGCAACGTGCTCGCGATGTTGCAGCAGAACATCATCGCGCTGGGCGTCGTCAGCCTGACCTGGGTTCTGGTGGGCTACACCATCGCCTTCGGCGACGACGCGGGCACCGGCCTCTTCGGTAACCTCGAACTGCTCGGGCTGACCGACCTGCGGGTCCCGCCCGCGCCCAACCTGCATGTGGTCGCCGGCCAGGTGACCATTCCGACCCTGGCGTTCGTCGCCTACCAGATGATGTTCGCGGTGATCACTCCCGCGCTCGTCACCGGGGCCACGGCCGGTCGGTTGAAGTTCCTCGGCTGGGCGATCTTCCTGGCGATCTGGTCCATCGTGGTCTACGCGCCGGTCGCGCACTGGCTCTGGCACCCCGACGGCTGGCTGGCCAACTTCGGCACCCAGGACTGGGCCGGCGGGATGGTGGTCCACGCCTCGGCGGGCGCCGCGGTCCTGGCGGTGCTGCTGGTCGTCGGGCGCCGCCGTGGCTGGCCGCACACCGCCGCCCCACCCAACTCGATCCCGTTGACCATTCTCGGCGCGGGCATCCTCTGGTTCGGCTGGTTCGGTTTCAACGGCGGCGACGGACTCCAGGCCAACGGGGTGGCCGCCCAGGCGCTGATCAACACCCACCTCGCCGCCGCGGCCGGCATGCTCGTCTGGTTGGTGGCGGAGCGGTTCAAGGACGGCCACAGCACCGTGGTGGGCAGCGTCTCCGGCGCTGTCGCGGGTCTCGCGACGATCACCCCGGCCGCCGGGTACGTCAACGCGCTCTCCGCCATCGTCATCGGTGCGATCGCCGGCATCGTCTGCCACACCGCGCTGCGGTTGAAGTACCTGCTCCGGCTCGACGACGCGCTGGACGTACTCGCGGTCCACTTCGTCGGTGGCATGCTCGGTTCGCTGCTGCTCGGCCTCTTCGGCGACAGTGGCATCAACCCGCTCGGCAAGGACGGCCTCTTCTTCGGTGGCGGCGGATCCCTGCTCTGGCACCAGCTTGTCGGCGTGGTCGCCGTGGTGGCCTTCGCCTTCGTGCTCAGCTGGGCGATCGCCGCCGCCGTGCAGGCAGTCGTCGGGCTGCGGGCGCCGGCCGACGTGCAGGAGGATCTCGACCACGCCCAGCAGGGCGCGGAGGCGTACCACCTGGGCGGCGTGGCAGGTCTCAGTGGCACGGGTGCGCCGCAGCGCCGGACCGGACGGGACAACGACGCCGCCCGGCCCGCCCAGCCGGTCCAGCATGCCCGGCTGGTCACCGCGACGGTGGATCCGATGCTGCTGCCGACCACCCGGGAGCTACGGGACGCCCTGCTCGGTGCGGGAGCCGCCTCCATCGTGGTCTTCGACGCCACGGTCTCCGCCGCCGAACCGGCCTCCCGTTCGCTGCCCAGGGGTTACTGGCAGGACCAGGATCTCCTGGACCGGGCCCGGGTCGAGGTGGTGGTGGAGGGAAAGGCGGTGCCGGCGGTGCTGGACGTGCTGAGCCGTTACGGCGTCGACCGGGCGGAGAGCTTCGTGCAGGACGTCCAACTCGCGACGGACGTACGCTGAACCACTGCGCGGCCCGCCCGCGGGCCGCGCAGTGGCCGGCGGCGCGGAGAGCGGGTCACCTTCGGGAACGGGTCTGGCGGAGCAGTAACGCCGCGGTCGACAGGGCGAGCGCCCCCCAGGCCGGCACCCAGCGAGGTTGTCCCTGTTGGGTCACGGTGCCGATGCCACCCCCGACGGCATAGCAGGTCAGCGCCAGCAGCCCGAGGAATATGCCCTGCCTGGCCCGCCTGCGGGCGGTGCCCGGCCCGGCGAGCCAACGGCCGACGCGTTCGCCGGTCTTCGCCACCGTGCCTGACTGGTAGGTGATGGCGGTGGTGATTCCGGCGGTGCGGGCGAACAGCGTCGCCAGGGCGCCCATGGCGAGGCCACCGGCGGCGGCCAGCGCGATCCGCGGCAGCCCGCCCTGCCGGCCGTACTGGAGCAGGGCGTTGAGCACCGCCCAGAGCGACAGTGCGACCAGGGCGCAGGCGAGTGCTCGCACGGACGGCGACCAGCGGCTGTGTGCCGCGCGTAGCTGCGAGACCACGCCCGTCCCGACGGCGAACGCGACCAGGGAGGCCGCCGACTCGAGCCAGGTGGCGTGTCGCCCGGCCAGACCGATGCCCAGGAAGACGGCGTTGCCCGACTGGTTGGCGACGAACGCGCCATAGCGCAGGAAGGCGAAGGCGTCCACGAAGCCGGCGATACCGGTGGTGAGGGCCAGGACCAGCAGCGGGTGCCGGAACTCCCGGTACGAGTCCTCCGGGTCCGAGGTGCCGCCGTTCGTCGAGGGCTGAGAGTCGCCCATCGCGTTCACGCACCCTCCGAGTGAGGACCCGGGTATCCGTTCGCCTGCCATCGGAATCTATCCGACAAACCCTCATCTTGTGCGAGTATCCCTCACGAATGGTGCAGGTCTGGCCGGCCCGCGCACGCCGGCGGACGACCGCCGTCGGGCGCAGGTCATAGGGTGGTCCCGTGGCGACCCTTCTGCTTCTGCGACACGGCCGGACGACCGCGAACGCGGACGGTGGGCTGGCCGGGCGCCAGCCCGTCGAGTTGGACGAGACGGGCCGGGCCCAGGCGACCGCGGTGGGCGAGCGGCTCCGGGCGGTGCCGCTCGCGACGGTGGTGAGCAGCCCGCTGATCCGGTGCCGACAGACCCTGGAGCTGGCGTTGCCCGCGGCCACCCCGGTGCTGGAGGAGGGGCTGATCGAGTGCGGCTACGGAGCCTGGGAGGGGCAGCCGCTGAAGAAGTTGGCCAAGGAGCCGCTCTGGCCGGTGGTCCAGCAGCACCCGAGCGCCGCGGTCTTCCCGCAGGGGGAGGCGATGGCGGCGATGGCGGCGCGGGCGGTCACCGCGGTGCGCGGGTGGGATGCCCGGGTCACCGCCGAGCACGGCCCGGAGGTGGTCTGGCTGGCGTGCAGCCACGGCGACGTGATCAAGGCGATCGTGGCTGACGCGCTCGGCGTACACCTGGATCTGTTCCAGCGGATCGTGGCCGACCCGGCTTCGGTGACGGCGATCCGCTACACGCCGCTGCGGCCGTTCCTGATGCGCCTCAACGACACCGGCGGCGACCTGGCGGGGCTGGTGCCGCCGCCACCGCGCGGGCGGCGCCGACGGGCGGCGCGGGCGGCCGGCGCGGCCGACTCCGACGCGCCGGTCGGCGGCGGCGCGGGAGCGGGCCGGTGACGGGCCGGCGCCGACCCGGCCCGCGACCTGGGGGCACGGTACGGCGTCCGGCGGGGCGCCGCCGGGGCGGACCGAGGGTCCGACCGGCCGCCACGCCCGGCTACGACGGCCGGTGCGCCGGGCGCGGCGGGTGCCCGGCGATTCGCGTCGGTGGGGTGCGCGGCGCTGAGGCCCGCCGGATAGGGTCGTGGGTATGACCCACCAGGTGCACGCCTTCGAGCCGCCGGAGCGGTTCGTCGCCGGGACGGTCGGGCCGCCGGGGGAACGCACGTTCTTCCTCCAGGCGCGCGGCGGTGGCCGGCTGGTCAGCGTCGCGCTGGAGAAGGTCCAGGTGTCGTTGCTCGCCGAGAAGCTGGAGGAGTTGCTCTCCGAGGCGCAGCGCCGGTTCGGGGTGGATCTGCCCGAGCTGGTGGCCGCCATCGGTGACAACGACCCGCTGGACATACCGGTCGACGAGGAGTTCCGGGTCGGCACGCTCGGGCTGGCCTTCGACGTCGACACCGCGACCGTGGTGATCGAGGCCATCGCCGTCGGCGAGACAGAGGTCGAGGTCGACCTCGGTGAGCCCGACGACGACGAGGATGCCGACGCCGAGGACGAGGAGCCGGACGACGACCTCGACCGGCTTCGGGTGCGACTCACCCCCGAGGCGACCCGCCAGTTCATCGAGCGGGCCCGGCGGGTGGTCAACGCCGGCCGTCCGCCCTGCCCGCTCTGCGGCCAGCCGCTGGATCCCGCCGGTCACCTCTGCCCGCGCCACAACGGCTACCACCGGTGACGTCGGATCTCCAGCCCCGACAGGACGGCGAGGCCGCGCTCCGGTTGCTCCGGGACGGCCACCTCGACCTTGAGGGGCGGCTCGTCGAGGCCTCCAACACCACACTGCGCGGCATCCTGACTCTCGACGGGGTGACGGCCCGCTGCGTCTACAAGCCGGTGCGGGGTGAGCGTCCGCTCTGGGACTTCCCGGACGGCACGCTGGCCGGCCGGGAGGTCTCGGCGTACGTCGTCTCCCGGGCCACCGGCTGGGACCTGGTGCCACCGACGGTGCTGCGCGACGGCCCGTTCGGGCCGGGATCGTGCCAGCTCTGGATCGACGAGCCGGTGGAGGCCGAGCCCCTGGTCGGGTTCGTGCCGGCCGACGAGCTGCCGCCCCGCTGGTTCCCGATCGCCGCGGCTCGCGACGACGACGGCACACCGTACGCGCTGGCCCACGCCGACGATCCGAGGCTGGCCCGGCTCGCGGTGCTCGATGCGGTGATCAACAACGCGGACCGTAAGGGCGGGCACGTGCTGGTCGGTCCGGACGACCGGATCCACGGCGTCGACCACGGGGTGAGCTTCCACGTCGAGGAGAAGCTGCGCACGGTGCTCTGGGGCTGGGCCGGCCGGCAGTTGCCGGCGGACGCCGTGGAGATGCTCGACGGGCTCGCCGGTCAGCTCGCCGGGGCGCTCGGTGCCGAGCTGGCCGAGCACCTCACCCTGCGGGAGGTCGCCGAGCTGGCGGCCCGGGTCGACCGGCTGCGGCACACCGGCTTGTTTCCGCAGCCGTCGCAGGACTGGCCGGCGGTGCCCTGGCCCCCCATGTGAGCGCGCGCCGGGTGGCGATCCGGCCGGGGCGCCGCCCACCGCGTTGTCGTGATGATCACTGTGGGCCGGGCCTGCCGCGCCGCGCCGGCTGGTTAGGCTGACGGTCATGGACTCTTGGGCGGGACATGAGGTGCCGCGGCTGCCGGGCAGAGGCGGACCGCTGTCGTTGTTCGACTCGGCGCGGCAGGGCACCCACCCGAGCGATCCGACCGGCACCGCGACCATGTACGTCTGCGGCATCACCCCGTACGACGCCACGCACCTGGGCCACGCCGCCACCATGATCGCGTTCGACCTGGTGCAGCGGGTGTGGCGGGACGCCGGCCGGGACGTGCGCTACGTGCAGAACGTCACCGACATCGACGACCCGCTGCTGGAGCGCGCCGAGCGGGACGGCGAGGACTGGAAGGTCCTGGCGATGCGGGAGACCGCGCTGTTCCGGGAGGACATGGAGGCGCTGCGGATGATCCCGCCGGCGCACTACGTCGGCGCGGTCGAGTCGATCCCCGACATCGCCGACAAGGTCCTCCTGCTGCTCAAGGACGGGGCCGCGTACCGCCTGGAGGACGGCACCGGCGACGTCTACTTCGACATCGCCGCCACGCCCCGGTTCGGCTACGAGTCCAACCTGACCCGGGAGCAGATGCTGGAGATCTTCCCCGAGCGCGGGGGCGACCCGGATCGGGCCGGCAAGCGCGATCCGCTCGACCCGCTGCTGTGGCGGGGCGCCCGCGAGGGCGAGCCGTCCTGGCCGGGCGGTGAACTGGGCGCCGGCCGACCCGGCTGGCACATCGAGTGCGCCGTCATCGCGCTCAACCTGCTCGGCGACCGGATCGACGTGCAGGGCGGCGGCAACGACCTGATCTTCCCGCACCACGAGTGCTCCGCCGCGCACGCCGAGCGGCTCACCGGCGCGGCGCCGTTCGCCGACCACTACGTACACGCGGGCATGATCGGCCTGGACGGCGAGAAGATGTCGAAGTCCCGGGGCAACCTGGTCTTCGTCTCCCGGCTGCGTGCCGACCAGGTCGACCCGATGGCGGTCCGGCTGGCCCTGCTGTCCGGGCACTACCGTGCCGACCGCGCCTGGACCGACGAGTTGCTCGCGACCGCACACGAGCGGTTGGCCCGCTGGCGCCGGGCCGCCGCCGCGCCCGCCGGCCCGTCGGGCGAGGAGTTCCTGGCCGGCGTACGCGCCCGGCTCGCCGACGACCTGGACTCGCCGGGCGCACTTGCCCTGGCCGACGGATGGGCTGAGGCGACCCTGGCCGGCACCGCCCCCGACCCGTCCGCCCCCGCCCTCTTCGCCGCCACCCTGGACGCCCTCCTCGGCCTCCACCTCTGACACCCCCCGCCCCCCTCACCCCCCCTCACCCCCCCTCGCGCCGCTGACGCCCTCTCTCACCCGCGATCTTGCACTTTCGGCCCTCGATATGCGATGTTGGCCCGCTTTGTCGGGGCGACAACTGCAAGATCGACGGCGAGGGAGGGCGGGGCGAGGGAGGGCGGGGACTGGGGGTGCGGGGGATCAGCCCAGGACGAGGCCGGGGTCGGGTGCCGGATCGGGGGTAGGGGCGGGGATCTTGTATTCCTCGGTCAGCGTGGTGACCGGGCCGGGCCAGGTGGCCTGGGCGACCTCGATCGGCTTGCGGTGGCCGTCGTAGGCGACGTGCAGCAGGTGCAGCACCGGGGTGTCGGGGCGGATCTGGAGGATCTCGGCCTCCTCCCGGCTGGGCTGGCGGGCGCTGATGGTGTCCGTGGCGGAGACGTAGCGCCGGCCGGTGGCCTCCTCGGCCTCCTGGTAGAGCGGGCGACCAAACGCCTCGGTGCGCTCCAGCGAGGTGCCGGCGGTGTCGGCGGGCAGGAACCACGAGGTGCCCACCTCGACCGGGGAGTCCTCGGTGCGCACGAGGTGGCGCCGGCAGAGCAGTTCGGTGCCGTCGGCCACCCCGAACGCGTCCGCCACCTCGGGCGGGGCGGCGGCGCGACCGACCGAGACGAGCTGCTGCCGGTACCGCGCGGCCAGGTCGGTGTGGTAGCCGCGGAAGCCGCCGTAGCGGCCCCGGGAGAGCCGGTTGAGCCGCCGCCGGGTGCCTCGGACGTACGTCCCGGAGCCGGGCTTGGTGATCAGGATGCCCTCGACCCGTAGCTGGTCGACGGCGCGCTGCACGGTCTGCTTCGCCACGCCGAACATCTCGGCGATGGCCGGGATGGACGGCAGCCGCTCGCCGGGCGCCCAGTCGCCGCGGCGGATCTGGGCTTTGAGCTGCGCGGCGATCTGCCGGTGCGGGAACTCGGCCGCCCCCGGATTGATCTGCATGCCTGCCTCCTCGATCAGCTAGGTTCCTAGGATGCCCTAGAGGGGGTGACAGCGCCACCCCGGACACGCGAAAGACCGGGCCCCGGACGCGTCGCGTCCGGGGCCCGGTGGGGCAGAGGAGAGTTGCTACCAGGAACCGGCGGTCGGGCCGGCGGAGCCGCCCCGGCGGCGCAGGTACTTCTCGAACTCCTGGGCGATCTCGTCACCGGTCAGCGGAGTGATGCCCGCGTCGCCGACACGTTCCTCCAACTCGCGCACGTACTCGCCGAGCTCGGCGTCCTGCTCGGCGGCGCCGCGCACCCGCTGCTCCCACTCGGCGGCCTCCTCGGCCAGGTCGGCCATCGGCACCGGCAGGTCGAGCACCTCCTCGACGCGGTGCAGCAGGGCGAGGGTGGCCTTCGGGCAGGGCGGGTTGTTGGCGTAGTGCGGCACGTGCACCCAGAACGAGACGGCGTCGACCTCGGCGCGGTTGCAGGCGTCGTGCAGCACGCCGACGATCCCGGTCGGCCCGTCGTAGCGGGTGGGGGTGAGCTGGTAGCGCTGGGCGGCCTCCGCGTCGGAGGCGCTGCCGCTGATCGGCAGCGGCCGGGTGTACGGGACGTCGGCCAGTAGGGCGCCGAGCACGACCACCCGCTCGACCTCCAGGCTGTGGCAGATCTCCAGCACCTGCTCGCAGAAGGTGCGCCAGCGCATGCTCGGCTCGATGCCGCGGATCAGTACGACGTCCCGCTCGGTGCCCTCGGGGCTGGCCACCATGAAGCGCGTCGTCGGCCACTCCACCCGGCGGGTCTCGCCCTCGGCCATCGTGATGGTGGGCCGGCTGACCTGGAAGTCGTAGAAGTCCTCCGGGTCCAGTTCGGTGACCTGCCGGGCCTGCCACACCTGCTCCAGGTGCTCCACGGCGGCGGTGGACGCGTCGGCGGCGTCGTTCCAGCCCTCGAACGCGGCGATCGCCACGGGGGACCGCAGCACCGGCAGTCCGTCGAACTCGGTCACGCCGTCACCTCACCCTGCTCGTCGGGGGCGCTGCCGGGACCGGACCCGGTCGTCCGCCCGCCGGGCGTGGTGTTGTCGCTGTAGTCCTTCACGTCCGTCAGCCTACGGGTCGGGGCGGGATGCGGCCCGCCGGCCGCGCCGGTCGTGCCGGCAACGGCCGGCAATACCACGATGAACCGGACAGCGTGATCCCGCTGACACAATGTGGGAAGGCACGTGCGGGGCAATCGATCGGGTCGCGGCGGCACTAACCTGATCCCGTGCGTACCTCATTGCTCGACGTACTGGCAGACCGGATCCTTGTCGCCGACGGCGCCATGGGCACGATGTTGCAGGCGGCCGACCTCACCCTGGACGACTTCGAGGGCTACGAGGGCTGCAACGAGATCCTCAATGTCACCCGACCGGACGTCGTACGCGGGGTGCACGAGGCATACCTGGCCGCCGGCGCGGACTGCGTCGAGACCAACACCTTCGGGGCCAACCTGGCCAACCTCAACGAGTACGACATCGGGCACCGCATCCGCGAGCTCTCCGAGGCCGGGGCGCGGCTGGCCCGGGAGGCCGCCGACGCGTACGGCACCCCGGAGCGGCCCCGCTTCGTGCTGGGCTCGATCGGTCCGGGCACCAAGCTGCCCACCCTCGGACACGCCGCCTACGCCACCCTGCGCGACGCCTACCAGGAGAACGCCGAGGGCCTGATCGAGGGCGGTTCGGACGCGCTGATCGTGGAGACCTGCCAGGACCTGCTCCAGGTCAAGGCGGCGGTGGTGGGCTCGAAGCGGGCCATGGCCCGGCTGGGCCGGCCGGTTCCGATCATCTGCCACGTCGCCGTGGAGACCACCGGCACCATGCTGGTGGGCAGCGAGATCGGGGCGGCGCTGGCGGCCATCGAGCCGTTGGGGGTCGACCTGATCGGGCTGAACTGCTCGACCGGGCCGGCCGAGATGGGCGAGCACCTGCGCTACCTCTCCCGGCACTCGCGGATCCCACTGTCGGTGATGCCGAACGCGGGCCTGCCGGTGCTGACCGCGGACGGGGCATACTTCCCGCTGACCCCGGTGGAGTTGGCCGACGCGCTGGAGCGGTTCGTCACCGAGTACGGCGTCTCGCTGGTCGGTGGCTGCTGCGGCACCACCCCCGAGCACATCCGGGTCCTGACCGAGCGCCTGCACGGCATCCGCCCCGCGCCCCGCGAGCCGCGGCACGAGGCCGGCGTCTCGTCGGTCTACCACCCGGTGCCGTTCGCCCAGGACGCCTCCCTGCTGATGGTGGGGGAACGGACCAACGCCAACGGCTCCAAGGCGTTCCGCGAGGCAATGCTCGCCGGCGACTGGCGGGCCTGCGTGGAGATCGCCCGTAGCCAGGCCCGCGACGGTTCGCACCTGCTGGACCTGTGCGTCGACTATGTCGGCCGCGACGGCACGCAGGACATGCGGGAACTCGCCGGCCGCTTCGCCACCGCCTCCACCCTGCCGATCATGCTGGACTCCACCGAGCCGCCCGTGATCGAGGCGGGGCTGGAGATGCTCGGCGGCCGGTGCGTCGTCAACTCGGTGAACTTCGAGGACGGCGACGGGCCGGAATCCCGGTACGCCCGGGTGATGCCCATCGTCAAGGAGCACGGCGCGGCCGTGGTGGCGCTGCTCATCGACGAGGAGGGGCAGGCGCGGAGCGCCGACTGGAAGGTGCGGGTCGCGGGCCGGCTGATCGAGGACCTCACCGGGCGGTGGGGGATGGATCGATCGGACATCCTGATCGACGCGCTGACCTTCCCGATCGCCACCGGCCAGGAGGAGACGAGGCGCGACGGTATCGAGACGATCGAGGCGATCCGGGAGATCGCCCGCCGCTATCCGGGCATCAATTTCACCCTCGGCATCTCCAACATCTCCTTCGGGCTCAACCCGGCCGCCCGGCAGGTGCTCAACTCGGTCTTCCTGCACGAGTGCCGGGAGGCCGGCCTGACCAGCGCCATCGTGCACGCCAGCAAGATCCTGCCGTTCAACAAGATCCCCGACGAGCAGCGGGAGGTGGCGCTGGACCTCATCTACGACCGGCGCCGCGAGGGCTACGACCCGGTGCAGCGGTTCATCGAGGTCTTCGAGGGCGTGGACGCCGCGTCGGCGCGGGCCGGGCGGGCGGAGGAACTGGCCGCGCTGCCGCTGGAGGAGCGGCTCAAGCGGCGGATCATCGACGGCGAGCGCAACGGCCTGGAGGCCGACCTGGACGCGGCGATGGCGCAGGGGCGCAGCCCGCTGTCCATCATCAACGACATTCTGCTCGACGGCATGAAGGTCGTCGGCGAGCTGTTCGGCTCGGGTCAGATGCAGTTGCCGTTCGTGCTCCAGTCCGCCGAGGTGATGAAGACCGCGGTGGCGTACCTGGAGCCGCACATGGAGACCGCCGAGGACGGCGGCAAGGGCCGCATCGTGCTGGCCACCGTGCGGGGCGATGTGCACGACATCGGCAAGAACCTGGTCGACATCATCCTGTCCAACAACGGCTACGAGGTCGTCAACATCGGCATCAAGCAGCCGATCAGCGCGATCCTGGAGGCCGCCGAGCAGCACCGGGCCGATGCGATCGGGATGTCCGGCCTGCTGGTCAAGAGCACCGTGATCATGAAGGAGAACCTCGCCGAGATGGCGTCGCGCGGGGTCGCGGAGCGCTGGCCGGTGCTGCTCGGCGGGGCGGCGCTGACCCGGGCGTACGTCGAGGACGACCTGCGGTCGATGTTCCCCGGCCAGGTGCACTACGCCCGCGACGCCTTCGAGGGGTTGTCGCTGATGGACCGGGTGATGACCGCGAAGCGCGGTGGGGCGCCGGTGATCGACGCGGAGCGGGAGGCGGCGCTCGCGGCCCGCCGGGCACGTCGCGATCGTCAGCGGGCGATCGTCAGTGAGTCGCTGCCGGAGCTGAACGACGCCTCGGTCCGTTCCGACGTGGCCACCGACGTGGAGGTGCCCGCCGCGCCGTTCCTGGGCACCCGGGTGGTCAAGGGCGTGCCGCTGGCCGACTACGCGGCGCTGCTCGACGAGCGGGCCACCTTCCTCGGGCAGTGGGGCCTGCGGGGCGCCCGCAGCGGGCAGGGCCCGTCCTACGAGGAGCTGGTGGAGACCGAGGGTCGGCCCCGGCTGCGCTACTGGCTGGACCGGCTGATCGCCGACAAGGTGCTGGAGGCGGCCGTGGTCTACGGCTACTTCCCGGCGTACGCCGAGGGCAACGACCTGGTGCTGCTGGACGAGAACGGGCACTCCGAGCGGGCGCGGTTCTCCTTCCCCCGACAGCGGCAGGAGCGGCGGCTCTGCCTGGCCGACTTCTTCCGGCCGCGGGGCGACGAGCTGGACGTGGTGGCGTTGCAGTTGGTCACCGTGGGACAGCCGATCAGCGAGTACACGGCGAAGATGTTCGCCCGCAACGAATACCGCGACTATCTGGAGGTGCACGGGCTGTCCGTGCAGCTCACCGAGGCCCTCGCGGAGTACTGGCACCGGCGGATCCGCTCCGAGCTGACCCTGCCCGGCGGCCGTACGGTGGCCGACGGCGATCCGGCGGAGCTGGCGGGTCTGCTGCGCAACGACTACCGGGGCTGCCGGTACGCGTTCGGCTATCCTGCCTGCCCGGATCTGGAGGACCGGGCGAAGATCGTGGAGCTGCTCGGCGCGGATCGGATCGGCGTGCAGCTGTCGGAGGAGTTCCAGCTGATGCCGGAGCAGGCCACGGACGCGATCGTGGTGCACCACCCGGAGGCAAGCTACTTCAACGCCAAGTGACGAGTGCAGGTGCTCTGACCTGCAATTTAGGTCGTCCGGAGGAGCTGAACCATGATCATGCCTTCTCCAGGCCGCAGGTCAGGTAGCCGCCGCAAGTCATCGTGCGATGGCTCGTGCAAAAAAGCTTTGACGCCCCCGTCAATGATGGCCGCATGAGAGACGCGAACTCCGTGTTGGTCGTCTTCCGCCTGCTGCTCGTGATCTTCTTCTTTCTCCTGTTCGTACTCGGCGTCCGTCTCGCCGTGTCGCGACGGTTTCCCGTTACCTGGGCTCGGCCCGCACATCCGACGGAGATCCAGCAATCCCGACAGGTCCGCGTCGGTGTCGGCGTCATGTTGGTTGCCGCGAGCCAGCTGATCCTGGAAGGCACGTCGCTCATACCCATGCCCTTCCTGATCTCGGGCATCTTGTTGGCGGTAGCAATGCTGGTTGCCGTAGCTGTGCTGGCTTGGTTCGTCGTATCGCGGGAGTAACCCAGCGACTGGTGCCAGCCCAGCAGCGGCCACCGCGTCGTCGCCCTGCCTGAGCTGCCGCGCGGCCCGCTCGGCGCATGCCGTGCCGTCGGGTGGGTCGCTGTCGACCGGGGTGGGCGTGCCGTGCTGAAGGCGTCGGCGTCGGTCCGGGGTGGTGGGGCGCGGTGGCGTCGTTGCGGGACTGCCCTTCCAACCTCAAGGGTGCGTCGCATCGCGACGGCCTACGGCCGCCTTGGGCCCTGGAACCTCTGCGCCCGGGCTGCCCGCGAACAAATAGGTTGATCATGACAGGTCGAATCGGGTAGGAACACGGCATGCTGCGTGGCAACAAGATCGGGCTGCGGGCCCGACACGAAACCGACGTTCCCGTCCTCCAATCTGAGCTCTACGACGATGTCGCGACCCGGTCACAGGCGGACTCCCGTCCGTGGCGTCCGATCGCACCCGGCTCCGCCGCGTCGCCATACACGGTTTCCGACCCCACCGACGATGCCGCCTGCTTCTCGGTGGTGCAGCTCGCCGATGACCAACTGGCGGGCGAGGCGCTGTTGTGGGGAATCGACCTGCACAACAGAACGGCTCACATCGGAATCTCGCTGCGGCCGGCCTTCCGTGGCCGTGGGCTGGGCACCGACGTCATCCGGGTGCTGTGCCACTACGGCCTCGTGGTGCGCGGCCTGCAACGGTTGCAGGTCGAGACGCTGGCCGACAACGCCGCGATGATACGAGCAGCCACCCAGGCGGGGTTCGTGCCCGAGGGCACCCTGCGCCGTGCGGCATGGGTGAATGGGGACTTCGCTGATCAGGTCATTCTCGGGCTGCTCGCCACCGAGTGGGACGCGAACTGACCGCAACCGCCCGAGCTGGCCACCCTGGGTCGATGTGCGGAAGCTCGTTTGCGTACGCCGGATCACCGTAGTGCCGCTGCGAGGTCGGCGGCGGCTTCGAACGTAGACATCGCCCGTTCGGTCTCGTCTTCACTGAGTACGACGTGTGTGACGCGGTCCAGCATTATGGCCGCGGTTTCGGAGTCGTGCAACACCATCGCCAGTTCGGCGCGGTAGACCAGGACCTCCACCTGCGTGACCGGGTCGTCGTCGGCTTGCAGGCGGGCCAGTGCGCTGTCGAGGATCCGGACGGCCTGTGGGATGTCGCCCCTGGAATCGGCTTGCACGACTGCGTTCGCCAGTGCCTTGGCCAGAGGCTTCGGGGGCGTGGCCGCCGGTTGGGGAGCAGCGGTGGTGTTCTGAACGACGCGGATCCAGTTGCCGCCCGGGTCGATGACGCTGAACCCGCCCAACCCGTCGTAGTTCTTCCGCGCCCTGGGGCGGGTCATGCGCGGTGTCCCGGACACCAACACCTTGCCGTATGCGGCGCGCATGCCGGCGGCGAACGCCCGGTGCAGTCCATCAATGTCCGAGGTGAGCACAAGGCAGGAGCCGTATGACTGATCCGGGCTGAACCCGGCGATCTCGAAAAAGTGCAGGTGCAGATCCTCACGCTGCAGCGCCACGTATGGGTTGGGTTTGCGCTGCTCGTAGGTCGTACGAAACCCGAGAACCGCATAGAAGGCGACGATGTCGTCGACGGAGGCGCAGGGCAGCAGCGGAACGGTCACCTCGTTGGTCATGCCTCCCTTCCTAGGCGTCGCGGGGTGCCCGCCGCACATGGAAATAGCCGATCATCTCCTTCAGGCACCCGAACGGTCGACGGGCCGGAAGAACAGCGGCGACGGTTGGGCCGTCTTCCGGTCCGGTGGCACAGCGAGCACCGAGATGGCCGGGGTAGTCAGGAGTGTGAGGGGGACGGCGGGAGCGGCGGCGAGCCGATTACATGCAGGATCCGCTTGTGCAGCGCGTGGCTGAGCGACGGGACCGGGTGGGAGAAGGCGGCGTCTTCCAGCGGCTTCGGGAAGATCCGCCGGATGCTGTCCGCGTGTTCTCCTCCATCGCCTGGGGCCTGATAGGTGACGGGTGGGCCCGGTTGCAGGGCGACCGGCATCGACAGCCCGGAGAGTTGACTGATGTCGAGGCCAGCCGGCCCCTTGGCGAAATCTGCCGGACTCAGCCAGGAGCAGTTCACCCACGAATAGATGGTGCGGGCCTCGTCCACGGTGGCGGCCCAGTCTGGCGCCACCCCGAACACAGAGGCCACACAGACAGGCCGTGGACCGGGCTCCCGGGTGACTTCGGTGCGGAAGGTCGGGTCGTGTTCGAGCGTCTCCACGACCCGCGCGGCGAGTTGGTCCCGTAGCGGTGTGGGCAGCTTCCGCTCGCTGGGCGCGGGCGCGGACACCCACGACACCAGAAAGGCGCCGGACACCGCGACGGACAGCAGGACGAACGCCAGCACCCACCAGCTACGCATGCGCGATACGAGCGCGAAATCCTGGGCAGGCCCTGCGGTCACAGGCGCGAGGCTATTCGACCGCACGAGTTCTTGGGGAACCGCGAGCGTACGGCCACGTGGGACGGGCCGGCCAACGCGCACGTCCTCAACTGCCGCGACCCGCGGTCCCGGTACGTGGCGCAGGAGCGGCGGCGCCCAGCACGCGGTCGAGAGTGGCCGGCGCCCCTGCCCGAGCGGGGCGGGTGCTGACCTGTCGCCGGCAGGGCGCACCGGTTCCGGAGGCGAAAATCTTCGTCGGCTGGACCAAGTTACGTAGACATCTTTCACCGGGCATCGATCTGCCGCTATATTGCGGGCACTGTCGATCTCTTCGGTTCCTGATGACGAGGTGCTCATGCGCGACAACCCGACGCTTCGGCGGCGTACCCTGCTGGCGGCCATTGCCGGTGCTGCGGCCGTCCCCGTCGTTGCCAGCCCTGCCTGGGCTGCGTTGCCCAAGGTGTACATCGACCCGGGCCACGGCGGCACCGACCCCGGGGCGGTCGGCAACGGGCTGCAGGAGAAGGCCCTGACGCTCGACATCTCCCTGCAACTGCGCAGCATCCTGCTGGCCAACTGGGGTGTCGACGTCCGCATGTCCCGGACGACCGACATCACCCGCAGCCTGGCCTACCGCACCGACGACGCCAACGCGTGGGGCGCGAACCTGCTCGTCAGCGTGCACATCAACTCCGGCGGCGGCACCGGCTTCGAGAGCTATCGGTACCCGACGGCGAGCGGCGCCACCGTCAACCTGCACAACGCGCTGCACCCGAGGGTGATCGCCGCCCAGCGGACGATCGGTTCGGTCACCGACCGGGGGCTGAAGACCGCGAACTTCCACATGCTGCGCGAGGCGGCCATGCCCTCGGTGCTCACCGAGAATCTCTTCATCGACACCCTCGCCGACGCGAACCTGCTCAAGCGGGCCGACTTCATCACCGCCACCGCCCGGGGGCACGCGCAGGGCATCGCCGCCTACCTCGGCCTGAGCACTCCCAACCCGCCCACGTTCAGCGTCATCGTGGACAACGCCACCGCGGGGCGGTTCACGGCGAGCACCAACTGGGGCACGTCCTCCTACTCGGCCCAGCGCTACGGGGCCGACTACCGCTTCGCCAACCCCACGCCCGCCAGCGACGCCGCCTGGTTCAAGGTGAACATTCCGGCGGCCGGGAACTACCGGGTCGAGGTGCGGTACCCCGCCGACGCCGGTTACAGCAGCTCGGCTCCGCACGTCGTCGTCACCTCCGCGGGCAACCGTACGGTCAATGTGGACCAGCGCTCCAACGGTGGCACCTGGCGCTCGCTGGGTGACTTCCCCCTCGCCGCGGGCGACCGCAACGTGGTCGGGGTGAGTCGCTGGACCAGCGCCACCGGCTACGTCGTGGCCGACGCGGTCCGGGTCACCCGGGTCTAGCGCTACGCCAGACGGGCGGGTCGGGTCGCGTGAGGATGCGGCCCGGCCCGCCCGTCTGGCGTAGGCGTCCCGCGGCGCCCACCGGCCGTCCACCGTCACCGGCGGCGGTAGGCCGCCCAGGGGGCGATCGACGGGCGTCACCCGGGTCGCCGTCGACACGCCCGAGACCGACATGTTGGGTGTGACAACGGCGCTGTCCCTATATATGGTGTCGGCGCAGCTGGTTCGACCGCTCATCCGGGGCGGTCGAGGCAAGAGGGAACCCGGTGGGAATCCGGGACTGCCCCGCAGCGGTGAGTGGGAACGACCGCCGTCATCAGCACTGGGCCGCCCGCGGCCTGGGAAGCGACGGCCAGTAGGAGACCGGCGAAGTCCGGTCACGCCCGCGAGTCCGAAGACCTGCCAGTGCGCCGTACGCCCGCATCCGGGTGTGTGGCGGTCCGAGGCCGCGTGGGACGGCCGACGCCATCCCGACGCGTGCCCCGCGCCGCGTCGTCGTCGGTGTCCGCTCCCCGCGTGCCCAGGAAGTCCGTCTGGGATCAAGGCTCGCGAGGAGTGAGTGGTGACAGTCACCGAGGTTGTTCCGGCCGCCGGTACGGCGTCCGACGATGCGGCCCTGGCCGGCCAGCGGCGGCCGCAGATGCACGTCCGCAAGCGCGACGGCGGCACCGAACCGGTCGACGTCAACAGGATCGTCCGGGCCGTCGAGCGGTGGGCCGACGACCTCGCCGACGTCGACCCGCTGCGGGTGGCGACCCGGACGATCAGCGGCCTGTACGACGGAGCGACGACGGCCGAGTTGGACCGGCTGTCCATCCAGACCGCCGCCGAGATGATCGGTGAGGAGCCGCAGTACTCGCGGCTGGCCGCCCGCCTGCTGGCCGGGTACGTCGACAAGGAGGTCCGCAGGCAGGACATCGGCTCGTTCAGCGAGGCGATCCGTCGGGGCCACGCCGAGGGCCTGATCGGCGACGACACCGCCGCGTTCGTCGCCGCCCACGCCGCCGCCCTCGACGACGCCGTCGATCCGCGTGGCGACCTGCGGTTCGAGTACTTCGGGCTACGCACGGTCTACGACCGGTACCTGCTGCGCCACCCGACGAGCCGGCTGGTGCTGGAGACCCCGCAGTACTGGCTGCTGCGGGTGTCCTGCGGCCTGTCCCAGACACCGGACGAGGCGATCGGGTTCTACCGGTTGATGTCGAGCCTGGCGTACCTGCCGAGTTCGCCGACGTTGTTCAACTCCGGCACCCGGCACACCCAGATGTCCTCCTGCTATCTGGTCGACTCCCCGCGCGACGAACTCGACTCGATCTACCAGCGGTACGCGCAGGTGGCGAACCTGTCGAAGTTCGCCGGGGGGATCGGCATCGCGTTCTCCCGGGTCCGTTCCCGGGGCGCGCTGATCAGGGGCACCAACGGGCAGTCCAACGGGATCGTGCCGTGGCTGCGGACGCTGGACGCCTCGGTGGCGGCGGTCAACCAGGGCGGCCGGCGCAAGGGTGCGGCCTGCGTCTACCTGGAGCCGTGGCACCCGGACGTCGAGGAGTTCCTGCAGTTGCGGGACAACACCGGCGAGGACGCCCGGCGGACCCACAACCTGAACCTGGCCAACTGGATTCCGGACGAGTTCATGCGGCGGGTGGAGTCCGACGGGGTGTGGTCGCTGTTCGACCCGGACGTGGTGCCGGAGCTGCCGGACCTGTGGGGGGATGAGTTCGACGCGGCGTACCGGGCGGCCGAGGAACAGGGCCGGTACGTGCGGCAGGTCCGGGCCCGGGAGCTGTACGGGCGGATGATGCGGACCCTGGCCCAGACCGGCAACGGCTGGATGACGTTCAAGGACGCCGCGAACCGGCTGTGCAACCAGACCGCCGAGCCGGGCAACGTGGTGCACCTGTCCAACCTGTGCACCGAGATCATCGAGGTTTCCAGCGACGCCGAGACCGCCGTGTGCAACCTCGGCTCGGTCAACCTCGCCGCCCACCTGACCGCTGGCGGCATCGACTGGGAGCGGCTGCGTGCCACCGTCCGCACCGCCGTCACGTTCCTCGACCGGGTCATCGACATCAACTACTACCCGACGTCGCAGGCGGCGGCGAGCAATCCCCGCTGGCGGCCGGTCGGGCTCGGGCTGATGGGCCTACAGGACGTGTTCTTCGCGCTGCGGCTGCCGTTCGACTCCCCGGCCGCCCGGGAGCTGTCCACCCGGATCAGCGAGGAGCTGTACCTGACCGCCCTGGAGACCTCCGCCGACCTGGCGCAACGGCTCGGTGCCCATCCGGCGTACGGGCAGACCCGGGCGGCGCGCGGGCAGTTGCAGCCCGACCTCTGGGGCGTGGCGGGAACCCAGGCGGAGAGATGGACCGCGCTGCGGGGGCGGGTCGCCGCGTACGGACTGCGTAACTCGCTGCTGGTGGCGATCGCCCCGACCGCCACCATCGCCTCGATCGCCGGTTGCTACGAGTGCGTCGAGCCGCAGGTCTCCAACCTGTTCAAGCGCGAGACCCTGTCGGGGGAGTTCCTCCAGGTCAACACCGCTCTCGTACGGGAGCTGAAGGCCCGTGGCCTCTGGACGGAGCGGGTCCGCTCGGCGATCAAGCGCGCCGAGGGGTCGGTGCAGGACGTCGCGGAGCTGCCGGCCGACGTCCGTGAGCTGTTCCGTACCGCCTGGGAGCTGCCTCAGCGGGCGCTGATCGACCTGGCCGCCGCCCGTGCCCCGTTCATCGACCAGTCCCAGTCGCTGAACCTGTTCCTGGCCGCGCCGACGATCGGCAAGCTCTCCTCGATGTATCTCTACGCCTGGAAGGCCGGGCTGAAGACCACCTACTACCTGCGGTCCCGCCCGGCCACCCGGATCCAGCAGGCCACCGTCGCGCCTGCCGGTCCGGGGCGGGCCGCCGGCCTCGTCGCGGTGCCGGCGCCCGTGGACGAGGCGCTGGCCTGCTCCCTGGAGAACCCCGAGTCGTGCGAGGCCTGCCAGTGACCACCACCACGACCGCCACGACCACCAGCGACCCGAGGGCCACTCACATGCTGCTCGACCCGGGGATGGATCTCACCCTCCGCCCGATGCGTTACCCGCACTTCTTCGACAGGTTCCGCGACGCCATCCGCAACACGTGGACCGTGGAGGAGGTCGACCTGCACGCCGATCTCGCCGACCTCGACAGGCTCTCCCCGGCCGAGCGGCACCTGGTCAGCCGCCTCGTCGCGTTCTTCGCCACCGGCGACACCATCGTCGCCAACAACCTCGTGCTCAACCTCTATCAGCACGTCAACTCGCCGGAGGGGCGGCTCTACCTGTCCCGGCAGTTGTTCGAGGAGGCGGTGCACGTCCAGTTCTACCTAAACCTGCTCGACACCTACGTGCCCGACGAGACCGAACGCTTCGCCGCGTTCGCCGCCATCGAGAACATTCCGTCGATCCGGCGTAAGGCCGAGTTCTGTTTTCGCTGGATCGACTCGCTGAACGACCTGCGTGAGCTGCGTACCCGGGAGGACCGGCGGGCGTTCCTGCTCAACCTGATCTGCTTCGCCGCCTGCATCGAGGGGCTGTTCTTCTACGGCGCCTTCGCCTACGTCTACTTCCTGCGTTCCCGGGGGCTGCTGCACGGCCTGGCGTCCGGCACCAACTGGGTGTTCCGCGACGAGTCCATGCACATGGCCTTCGCCCTGGACGTGGTGGAGACGGTTCGCGGGGAGGAGCCGGACCTGTTCGACGACGAACTCGCCGGTCAGGTCCGGCAGATGCTCACCGAGGCCGTCGAGTGCGAGGTCCAGTTCGCCGAGGACCTGCTCGGCCAGGGTGTGTCCGGGATGTCCCTGACCGACATGCGCGAATACCTGCAACACGTCGCCGACCGGCGGCTCGCGCAGCTCGGCATTCCCGCCCACTACGGGTCGTCGAACCCGTTCGCGTTCATGGAGTTGCAGGACGTGCAGGAACTGTCCAACTTCTTCGAACGGCGCGTGTCGGCGTACCAGGTCGGGGTGACCGGCACGGTCGCCTTCGACGACGACTTCTGAGCTGATCGTGACGCCCGGGCCGCCGTGTGGCGACCCGGGCGATCTATGCTCCTGGTGGCTCGCCGCTGTCGGTGGCGCGGCCGGGGCGGGGGGACGGGTCAAGTGGGTGCACCGACGCTGCTGGTCTCGCTGACCAGGACGAACGCCTACCGGGACATCGGGGCGGCGGTGGCGGCGGCACCCCACGGCGCGGTGATCGTGGTGGAGCCGGGCCGCTATGACGGGCAGGTCGTCGTCCGGGCGAAGGCGGTCACGATCCGGGCGGCCGTGCCGGGTGGGCCGCCGGTGGTGGTGGAGAGTGGCACCGCTGCACCCGCCGTGTACTGCGAGGACGCCCAGGTCGTGCTACAGGGGCTGATGCTGCGCACGTGGAGCGCGGACTCGCCGGCGACGGTGTCGGCGCTGCGGGCCGCCCTGACAGTCGAGTCCTGTGTCATCACCGGGCAGGCCTTCAACGCCGTGCTCTGCGAGCGGAGCACCGCCCAGCTGCGGATGTGCGACGTCAGCGGGATGCGCCGGGGAGTGGCATTCGTCGACGGCAGCGGGGTGGTCGAGAACTGCCGGCTGTGGGACCTCGACGAGTACGCCGTCCTGACCAAGCGGGACAGCCGGCCGACCGTGCGGCACTGCCACGTCCGGGACGTGGACCGGGGCTTCGAGGCCTTCGAGGGCGGTGGCGGCACCGTCGAGGACTGCCACTTCACCGGCGTACGCGTGGGGGCCGTCACGGCGGGCGGACGGTCCCGGCCGACAGTGCGGCGGTGCCGGGTCTCCGGCGGCCGGGGCAGTGGACTGGTGTTCAGCGGGTCCGCCGGCGGGCTGGTCGAGGACTGTGAGCTGACGGACCTCGAGGGTTGCGGGATCGAGGTCTCCGGCGGCGCCGAGCCCGACATCCGCCGGTGCCGGATCGAGGGGGTCGGCCGGAACGGAATCCATGTCAGCGCCGCGCGTGGGACGTTCTCCGACTGCGACGTGACGGCCAGCCGGTTGCCCGCCATCGCCGTGGTAGACGGGGCGGCACCGGTGGTCCGTGGCGGCGTCCTGCGCGGGTCGCGGGAGGACGCGCTGCTCGTCCGGGCCGCCGCCGGCCGGTACACCGGCCTGAGGATCGAGGATCCGGGCCGGTACGGGGTGATCGTGCAGGGTGGCGACCCGACCTTCGTGGACCTGACGACGAGCGGTGGCGAGGCGGGTGTGGTGCTCGACGGCACCGTCGCGGCGGACGTCCGGATCGACGGCGCCACCATCCAGGGCGCGACGAGCAGCGGGATCGCCGCCGGGGGGCCTGGCCGGCTGACCGGTACGCGTATCCGGGTGGAGAACGTCCCGGTGGGCCTGGTCGGCATCGACACGATCTCGATCACCCTCACCGACGCGGTGTTCTCCGGCGGCACCGTCGGCGTGGCCGGGGCGGGCCAGGCCGGCCTGCACCTCACCGGCAGCACGGTCACCGGGACCGCCGGCTCCGGGGTGCTTTTGCGGGAGCAGTCCAGGCTGACCCTGCGGACCAGCACGCTACGCGCCTGCGGTGGGGACGGCGTGCAGGTGGAGACGGACGCCCCGGTGTTGGTCGACCAGTGCGAGTTCGTCGACGTGACCGGTGAACCGGTACGGGGCGCCGACCGTCCGCAGGTGTCGGTGACCGTCCCGGAACAGCCTGCCGGCGGGGCCGATCCCGCTCCCGACGACCGGGCCCGCTCCGACGACACGACCGCTCCGGCCGGCCGGGCGACGTCGACCGGCGTTGACGTCGACGCCGTGCTGAAGGAACTGGACGGCATGATCGGCCTGGCCGCGGTGAAGCGGGACGTACGGACGTTGGTCCAGCTCATCCGGGTCGGCGAGCAACGCCGCAGGGCCAACCTGCCGGTGCTGCCGGTGAGCCGGCACCTCGTCTTCGCCGGATCACCGGGCACCGGCAAGACCACGGTCGCGCGGATCTACGGGCGGCTGCTCGCGCAACTCGGCGTCCTCGCCAAGGGGCAGGTCGTCGAGGTGGCGCGGGTCGACCTGGTGGGCGAATACCTGGGCAGCACCTCGCTTAAGACCGCCGCGGCCTTCGAACGGGCCCTCGGCGGGGTGCTCTTCATCGACGAGGCGTACGCGCTGGCCCGCACGTTCGGCACCAACTCGGACTTCGGCCTGGAAGCGATCGACACGCTGGTGAAGCTGATGGAGGATCACCGCGACGAGACGGTCGTCATCGTCGCCGGTTACCCCGACGAGATGGTGCGGTTCTTGGACACCAACCCCGGCCTGGCGTCAAGGTTCACCAAGAGCATCGAGTTCGTCGACTACGCCCCCGACGAACTGCTCGCCATCATCTCCGCGCTGGCCGGGCAGCACGGCTACGACCTGACCGGGCCGGCCGTCGACGCCCTGCTGGACCGGCTCGCGCAGGCCGTCCACAACCCGGTGTTCGGTAACGGCCGTGGCGCGCGGAAGCTGTTCAACGCCATGATCGAATGCCAGGCGGAACGGCTGGCGGACGTGCCGGCGCCGAGCGCGGAGCAACTGCGAACGCTGCTGCCGGAGGACATTCCCGCCGCCGACGACTGAGCGCGCTCCGTCACCGCCGCCCCGGCACCGCCGTGACCGCGCGGCTGTATCAGTGGTCACTGCTCGTCTCGGTCGCCTCGGCATGGCCCTGCCTACGCGGGTGACGGTGCCTTGCCGGCGTCTGCCATGCTCGGGCCGGTGACGACCGGCCGCCCCACCAGTCCCCGCACCCACCGTCGCGTCCGCAGCCGCCGTACCCGCATCGTGCTCGTTTCCGGTGCCGTCGCGGTGGTCCTCGTCGTTGCGGTCGCCGTCGCGGTGGTCGTCGTGCCGCTGGTGCGGCCGGCGGGTCCGCGTCCGCTCTTCCAGCTTCCCGTCGCCTGCGGCGAGACGTGGCAGCTGGGCACCTACCCCGGTCACGACGACTACGACGTGGACCTGTTTCCCATCGAGGGGAAGGCATGGGGGCGCCCGGTGCTCGCCTCCTACGCCGGGAAGGTCACCGTGGCGGGGATCAACGGGTCGCTGGGTGGCCGTACGCCCGACAACCCGAACGGGCCGCGCGGCCGGGGCGGCGGCTACTGGGTGAAGATCGACCACGGCGGCAAATGGGAGACGCAGTATCTCCACCTGCTCGAACCGCCGCTTGTCCAGGTCGGTCAGCGGGTCACCCAGGGTGAGCAGATCGGGCGGGTCGGCAGCACCGGCAACTCCGGGGCGCCCCACCTGCACTACGAGCAGCGCCGGGGCTGGGAGAAGGTCGAGGCGTACTTCGACGGCGCGCCGTCGGGCATCACCCACGACGACACCGAGTACACGGTCAGGCGGAAGAGCAACAACTGCGTCCCCGGATGATCGCCGCCCGCCTCCGGCGGGAGGTCAGTGGCAGTGGCTGCCGGCCGGATCCGGGCCGTAGGTGTCGTGGTGGGGGAACTCGTTGACGTAGCGCTGCCGGCCCAGCGGCGTGAGGTCCAGATAGTTGTACGTGTTCAGCATCGCTTCGAGGCCGCGGCCGTACGCGGAGTACGTGTGCAGGACCCGGTCGCCGTCACGGACGAAGACGCTCAGGCCGTGTGACTCGCCCCGCAGGTGGTGGGTTAGGCCCTCCGCCTCCAGGGTCGCCGCGTCCTTGTAGTTGTATTCCACCGGGGCGACGGCCGGGTCCATGGTGACGTGGAAGTCGTAGTTGAAGTCGCTGCCGTGCGACGAGTACCAGGGAAAGCGCCAGCCCATCCGGCTCTTGAAGGACGCGACGGACGGAAACGGCGTGCGGGAGACCACGGCGAGCGTCGTGTCACCGGCGTGCAGATGCGCGAGGTGCCCGAAGTTGTCGACCAGCAGGGAGCAGCTCGTGCATCCCTCGGCCCATTCGGGGTCGAACATGAAATGGTAGACGATCAGCTGTCGTCGTCCCTCGAACATGTCCGCCAGCCGAACGGGGCCGGCGGGGCCCGTGAGGGAGTAGTCCTTCTCGATGGCGACCGCCGGCAGTCGACGCCGGAGCGCGCTGACCCTGTCCCGGAGACGGGTGATCTCCTTCTCGTGGTCGAGCAGCTCCTTGCGGGCGTCGACCCACTCGTCCCGGGACACGACCTTCAGATCAATCATGGACGAAACGCCTTTCCGCTGGAGCGCCTGGACCATTCTTATCGGCCAATGCGCGATCGCACCAGTCTCCGGCCCGTGTCGCGGGCGTACGTCGGTGAAGTGCGCATCGTCGAAGAAGTCTTTTCCGGCCCGACGCCGCAAGGCCCGTGGGCCGCGACGGGCGGAGCGATCGGAAATGTCGTACCCGGCCCACTCACTCTCGGCGGGAGGACCCGCCGGCCCGGCGATAGGGTGTTACGCATGACCGAGCCGGACATCGGGGCACTGCGGGCCGTCGCGGTCGGCGGGGTGGTCCTGGCCCATCGGGTCGCCGGCGATCCGACCAACCCGCCCATGCTGCTGCTGCACGGCCTCGGCGAAGACGAACGCGACTGGCACATCGTGCTGCCCACGCTCGCCGACAGATACCGGGTGTACGCGCTGGACCTGCGGGGCCACGGCCGCAGCGACCACCCGGGCCGGTACTCGTTCGAGTTGATGCGCGACGACGTCATCGGCTTCCTCGACGCGGTCGGTGTCGAGCGGTGCGTGGTGATCGGCCACTCCATGGGCGGAACAGTGGCGATCCTGCTCGCCGAGGTCGCCCCGCACCGACTCACCCACCTGATCGTGGAGGACGTGGCGGCACCCCGGCCGGGCGCCTTCGACCGCCCGCCCCTGACGCCGCCGGACACGCCCACACCGTTCGACTTCGCCGCCGTCAACGCCATCCGCGCCCAGCTCAGCGATCCCGATCCGGCCTGGTGGGACCGTACCGACACGATCGAGGTCCCGACTCTGGTGATCGGCGGCGGCCCGGACAGCCAGATTCCGCAGCACCTGCTCGCCGAGATGGTCGACCGGATGCCCGACGCCGTCCTCGTCACGATCGCGGCCGGCCACGACGTGCACGCCAGCCGGCCGGCGGAGTTCCTCGCCGCGGTCGACGGCTTCCTCGCCGTCCGCGCCGCACAATGAGCCTCGGACCTGCGCGGGTGGGCACGGTCACCGAGGCGTGGATGCGGATGGAGGACTGGCTGCGCCGGTACGCGCCGAGGAGCGCCGCCGTCCTGGCGCCGCCCGCCGACCCGGGCGAGCTCGCCGCCGCGCAGGTCACCCTCGGCCTGATCTTCCCGGACGAGCTTGTCGAGTCGCTGCGGCGGCACGACGGCCTCACCGCGTGGGCGAACGTCTTCCCGGAGGCGCCGCTGCTCTCGGTTGCCCAGATCGTGGAGCACCGGCAGATGTGCATGGACGTGGCTGAGAACGTCGACGGTTTCACCCCGACGGAGCCCGGGGCCGAGCCGTGGTGGCACGAACGGTGGCTGCCGGTCGCCGAGGACAACGGCAACTCTCAGGTCATCGACCTGCGGCCGGGGCCCGGCCACGGCCGCCTGGGCCGGGCGGTCCACGACAACGGCGGGGACTTCTCCGACGCGTGGCCGTCGCTGGCCGCCTACCTCACGGCGACCGCCGACGCCCTGACTGCGGGCGGGGCGGTCGGCCACTGGCATCCCTACCTGAACGCCGACGACGAGCTGTGGTGGAGCCTGGCCGACGAGACCAACCTCCATGGCGAAGCGCTGCGCCCCGCCCCGCCGCTCCCAGCCGCGACAGCCTCCGGGTTGGGCACGGGCTGACAACGAGGTACCCCAGCCCTGCCGGGACAGCGCCGTCACCGGGCCGCAACTAGCCTTACCTGGTCGTGCGGCCGGGTCGGCGTGGCCCGGTGCCGCACTCGTGTCGGTGCGGAGGAAACGGGGTCAGATGGGGCAGCGGATGGTGCGGGAGGCCGGGGCGCTGTTGGCGCAGGCGCATAGCGTCGTGGTTCTCACCGGTGCGGGCGTCTCCGCGGAGAGCGGTGTGCCGACCTTCCGTGACGCCCTCACCGGCCTGTGGCGGAGCTTCGACGCGCAGCGGCTCGCCACGCCGGAAGCCTTCCGCGACGATCCCGCACTGGTCTGGGGCTGGTACGAGTGGCGACGCGCCACCGTGCGGCAGGCCCGCCCGAACGCGGGCCACCTGGCCGTGGCCGCGATCGAGGCCCGCGTCCCCAGCGGAGTGGTCGTCACGCAGAACGTCGACGATCTGCACGAGCGCGCCGGCTCGGTCGCACCGATCCACCTGCACGGCAGTCTGTTCGCGCCGCGCTGCTCGGCGTGTGCGCATCCGGCGCCGGTGCCGGACGAGGTGGCGGAGGAATCGGGTGACGGCCGGCGGGTGGTTCCGCCCCGATGCGCGCGCTGCGCGGGCCTCGTCCGACCCGGGGTGGTGTGGTTCGGTGAGGCGTTGCCGGCCATGGCCCTGGAGGCCGCCGTGGAGGCGGCGTCCACCTGCGACCTGCTGGTGACGGTGGGCACCTCCGGCCTGGTGTATCCCGCCGCCGAGATCCCCCAGGTGGCGGCCCGCTCCGGTGCCACGGTGATGCAGGTCAACCCAGAGCAGACGCCCCTGGACGCCGTCGCCGACGTGAACCTGCGCGGTCCGGCCGCTCAGGTGCTTCCGGCCCTCGTGCAGGCCGCCTGGGGTGGTGTCGACCAGGTGTGACGGTGGGGTGTGGCGGCCGGCGCGTCGGGGTGACCGCCGTACGTCGTGACCGCTGTGCCATCGTGGTCCTTCCATCCGGACGCGCCGGAGATCGGCGCCCCGGCGGGTGCCACGCCACCGCGTCGGCCGGGCCGTCGACGGGGAAGGGGAGCGCGGCGATGGGGGAGCAACGGTCCGGGCCGCTCAGCGGCGTCCTCGTCGCGGACTTCTCGCGGATTCTCGCCGGGCCGTATGCGACCATGCTCCTCGCCGACCTCGGCGCCGAGGTGATCAAGGTGGAAGGGCCCGGTGGTGACGACACCCGGACCTGGATGCCGCCCGTACGGGAGGGGACCTCCACCTACTATCTCGGCGTCAATCGCAACAAGCGGTCCATCGCCCTCGACCTCGCCGAGCCCGGCGACCTGGACGTCGCCCAGCGACTCGTCCGCCGCGCCGACGTCATGATCCAGAACTTCCGGCCCGGCGGCCTGCGGCGCTTCGGCCTCGACTACGACAGCGTCGCCGCCGTCAACGAGCGGATCGTCTACGCCTCGATCAGCGGCTTCGGCGCCGGGGCCGGCGCCAACCTGCCCGGCTACGACCTCGTGGTCCAGGCCGCGTCCGGCCTGATGAGCCTCACCGGCGAGCCGGACGGCCCGCCCTACAAGGCCGGGGTCGCCGTGTTCGACGTGATCGCGGGCCTACACGCGGCCGTCGGCATCCTCGCCGCCCTGAGTCACCGGGAACGCTGCGGCACCGGCCAGCACGTCGAGGTGGACCTGCTCTCCTCCGCGCTGTCCGGCCTGGTCAACCAGACCAGTGGCCACGTCGCCGGCGGCGCGATGCCGTTCCGGATGGGCAACGGGCACCCGAGCCTGTTCCCGTACGAACCGTTTCCCACCGCCGACGGCGACCTCGTCGTCATCGCCGGCAACGACGGCCAGTTCCGCAAGCTGTGCCAGGTGCTCGGCCTGCCCGAACTGCCCGACGACCCCCGGTTCGGGCGCAACCAGGACCGCACGGTCAACCGGGAGGCCCTGCGGCCGATCCTGGTCGCGCGACTGGTCCGGCGGACCCGCGACGAGTGGTTCCGGGACCTGCGCGCGGCGGGCGTGCCGTGCGCCCCGATCAACACCGTCGCCGGGGGTGTCGACCTGGCCCGGGACCTCGGGCTGGAACCCGTGGTCGTCGCCGGTGGTGTGCCCGGCATCCGTAACCCGATCGGTTTCACCGCCACCCCGCCGCGCTACGACCTGCCACCACCCGGGCTCGACGAACACGGCGACGAGATCCGGAAGTGGCTGGCCGACTGACACCCGCCACGCCATCGTGCGCGTCGAAGTGACGCCCCCGGACACCCCTGTGGTGCCGGCCGACGAGGTCGGGCGCCCGCGGCGGCAACACCGGAACGAGCGCCGGCCGCCGCCGACGAGCACTGTCAGGCGGGAGCGACCGGGAGCCGAGGACCGGCGGGTGGCGCGGTGGCAGCCAGGCTGAGCAGGGTGTGTCCGGTGGCGTCGTCGACCACGGCGACCCGTACGGCGTCGGGTTGCCGGTCGGCCAGTGGCACGGCGAACACCGCGGTCATCGGGCGACCCTGGTAGCGCGCGGCGTGCCCGACGAAGCGCCAGTCGCCGTCGTCCCAGTGTTCGCGTACGTCGGAGCGGAGCAGCGGTGCCACCCGCCGGTATGCGTCGCTGAGTTGCAGTTGCTGCACGGTGGCCAGCAACGGCAGGCCGGCGCCGCCGCGCAGCGGATGGGTCAGCCGGGCGCGCAGCCGGCGAAGCGGCAGCAGCCAGAACCGGTCCAGCTCGGGGGAGAGCGCCACCACCGCCGCCAGTTCGACGAGCAGCACCACGCCACCGGTCACCGGTCGGCCGGCGAGCGCGGCCGACCAGCCGTCGGTGGCCGTCCAGGCCAGTGCGCCCGCCACCAGCAGCAGCCCGGCCCGGGCCAGGCTCCGGTCGGTGACCGGGGAGGGGGCGGCGCTCAGGCAGCCGCAGGACGACGTCGGGGCGGCCCGGCGGGAGTACCCGAGGTAGGCCAGAAAACCGGCCGCCAGCACGGTCGCGGCGACCGCCTCCAGGCGCCGGACGGGCGGCAGCAGGAGCAGCGCGCCGAGCGTCAGCTCGACCCCGCCGAGCAGCCGGTACGCGGTCAGCGCCCGACGCTGACCGAGCAGCGGGGCGAGCGCCGACCGTCCGGCCGTCGCGGCGGCGTGCCGGCTGACGAGCTTCACCCGGGCGGACCAGATCAGCACCGCACCGACGACCAGCGGTTGCAGTGCCGCGAGCATGTCGACCATGGCATCTCCATCGGATGGTCCGGCGGAGGTCCCGGCGGTCGCGACCCGCGCACCACCGGGCCTCCGGGGCTATGCGGCGGCGTAGACGGTGGCGATGTCGATCTCGTTGGTGTCCGGATGCCAGGCGCCGAGCACCTGCACATGCCGGCCGACCCGCAGCAGTGACAGGTCGCTGACGGCCGGGGTGCCGTTGTAGACGGCGGCGGAGCGGTCCGGCACGACGTGTGCGACGATCCGGTGGCCCTTGTGGTCGAGGTGCAGCAGGTTGCGGCCGACCGCGGCGATGTGCGCGTGCAGGTTGACGATGTTGACCCAGACGGAGTCCGCGGCGAGAGTGCCGTCGGGCAGCCGTACGCCGCGGGCGTAGAGCCCGTCGCCGACGGCCACCCGGTCGAAGGTCGTCGGGTGCAGCTTCCAGATGCTCGTGCCGTCGGTGATCCGGATCGAGTGCAGCACGGTGTCCGAGCCGGTGACCAGCAGCATGCTGCCGGAGATCTTGCTGATCCGGCCCTCGGCGAAGTTCGGGTCGGGCGCGCCGGGTTCGACGGTGGCGGCCTCGGCGGCGAAGGCCGCCTCGGGGGCGAGCGAGCCGAGACCGGTGGCGCCGACCACGCCGCCGAGCGCGGCGGTGGCGAGCAGCCGGCGCCGGTCCAGGGTCTGGTGCATGGCGGTCCTCCCGTTCAGACGGAGTTGACGGAGCAGGGCCGCAGCCCGGTGGTGAGGCTGGCGATCGCGCTGTACGCGGCGGGCGTCAGGTCGATGATCCGGTTGCTGCCGCAGGCCGAGCCGCAGCAGGTGCGCTCGCCGCAGAACAGGTCGGTCTGCGGGCCGCAGTCGGCGATGACGGTGCCGACCCGGGCACCGTTGCAGAGGTTGGTGGTGTAGTGCCGGAAGCCGCAGCCGCGGCGGCTCATCCCGGTGATCCCGCACGCGTGCGGCCGGGTGATGGCCAGGCAGGCGTCGGAGGTGTTCGGCCAGGCGTGCTGGTAGTTGCCGGACGAGCCGGTGCCGCAGGCGCCTCCGCCAGCGGTGCCGCACGGACCCCACGCGCTGCCGCAGCAGAACCAGGAAACCTCGCCTGTCAGTGCTGCCATGGGTGCCTCCCTCCAGGTTCATTGATCGAAGCTAATCAATTCCTATGGAGGTGATTGTTGTGGCGTAAACAATTGAAGTCAATGGATGGATCGAAGGATTTCTGCACGCGCTCGCGAGCTGGGCCGGCGGCAGGTGTGCCGATGCCACCAGCGGGTACGCCGTGCCGGGTCCGACCGGGGGAGGCGTGCATGGCCAGCGAGGCGCCGGACTACTTTCAGCCCGAGGGCGGGATCGTGCTCACGCACCTGTTGATCGTGCGGGACGTCGACCACTCCCGGGAGTTCTACCGGACCGTCCTGGGCGCGACGGTGGTGCGGGACCGCCGGCCGGCGATCCTGCGGTTCCACAACAGCTACATCGTGATCAACGACGAGGGTGGCCCGACCGACGACAAGCCGACCGTACGGGCGCAGGCGCCGCCGGACCCGGACACTCTCAGCGGGGCGATGAACATCCGCGTCACCGACGTCCACGAGGTCTACGAACGGTGGCGGTCACGGGGCGCCCGCTTCCTGACCGAGCCGAAGGACCACGGCGCCGAGATCCGCTGCTACCTGCGGGATCCGGACGGCTACCTGATCGAACTCGGTCAGGCCACCGGCATCCTCACCGAGATGGGTCGCCCTTCCTGACGGTCGCCACGGCCCTTGCCGGAGGCCGGCGACCGGCAACCGGACGTGCCGACCGGCGACCGGCAACCGGACGTGCCGACCGGCGACCGGCAACCGGACGTGCCGACCGCGCGGTCTTCCTCCGTGGGGAGGGGCGGGACCGCGCGGTCGGGGCCTGTGGTGCCTGGTGCGTCAGCGGCCCTGGAGGGCCCGGACGTTGTCGCCGAAGGTCCAGCCCCTCGACCCGTCCCAGTTCAGCGACCAGGTCATCAGCCCCTTCAGGCCGCCCTGGTAGGTGTTCCACGCCTGGGCCACCGTCGCCGGGGCCATGTGGCCGCCGCCGGCACCGGGCTGCGCCGGCAGCCCGGGAACCTGCTTGTCGTACGGGACCCGGATGGTGGTGCCCTGGATGACCAGCCCGGCGTTGAGGCAGTCGGTCTGGGCGGTGAAGCCCTGCACGGTTCCGGCCGGGTAGGAGTCGCCCGAGCAGCCGTACATGCTGCCGTTGTAGTACTGCATGTTGAGCCACCAGAGCCGGCCGTTGTCGGCGTACCGCTTGATGATCGGCAGGTACGCGCCCCAGATGGACCCGTAGGTGACGCTGCCGCCGGTGACGTACGCGGTCTCCGGCGCCATGGTGAGGCCGAAGCCCGGCGGCATCTGCGCGAGCACCCCGTCGATGATGCGGATCAGGTTCGCCTGCGACGCGGAGAGCTGGGAGATGTTTCCGCTGCCGGTGAGCCCGGTCTCGATGTCGATGTCGATGCCGTCGAAGTTGTACCGCTTGAGGATCGGCACGACGGTCGCGACGAACCGGTCGGCCACCACGGCCGAGCTGAGGTCGATACCGGCGGTCGCGCCACCGATCGACATCAGGATGGTCAGGCCGGCTGCCTTGGCGCGGCACATTTCGGCGGGGGTGGGCACCTTGACGGTGACGTCCATGCCGTCCTCCCAGAGCACGGTGCCGTCGGCGCGGATCACCGGGAACGCCGCGTTGATCACGTTGTAACCGTGCGCGGTGATCCGGGCGTCGGTGATCGGGATCCAGCCCAGCGGCGGGTGGACGCCGTTCGCCGCGCCGTCCCAGTTCTCCCAGTAGCCCTGGAGGACCTTGCCGGCCGGCTTCGGCCTGCCGGCGCAGGTGTCCGGGCCGGGCGGCGTGGGCGTTGCCGTCGGCGTCACGGTCGGCGTCGGTGTCGGTGTCGGGGTGGGGGTGGGGGAGGGCCCCGAAGTGCCGGTGGGGGTCGGTGACGGCGTGCCACCGCCGTCACAGGCCCCGAGGTCGGTCCAGAGGGCGGGTGCCGCCGCGGGGTTCCAACCGGCGCCCGGTGGGGGCGTGTGCGTCACCCGTGCCTGGTAGGAGCGCCCGGCGTAGCTGACCCGGCTGCCGGCGGGGTAGCTGGCGCCTTCGGCCCAGGCCGGGGCGGTGCAGGCCGCGAGGGCGACCTGCGGGGCGCCGGTCCTCGTGGCGGCCAGGCCGTCCACGGTGGGCACGGCCGCCAGGGCGGTCGTCAGCGCCACCCCGGCCAGCAGAGCGGGCATCGTACGTCGAAGTCGCATGGCATTCCTCCTCGTCGATGGCGGGAGGTTATCAGTTAACTTTGTTAAGCGTAAGCGGCGGGACTCCTCCTGTGGCGGTCGGAAATGTGGTAAAAGTTATCGCCAACATCGACGATCGTCGTGGAACTAACCTCCGAAACGGGCTACCCTCCGGTGAACCACCTGTCGTCCATCGTGGAGGAGATCGAGCATGCGCAAGCTGATGTCGGCGGTCGGAGCCGGAGCGATGCTGACCGTGGGGCTGCTCGTCGGCGCCAGCCCGGCGCAGGCGGCGAGCTGCACCCTCGTGCAGTCCGAGATCTACAACGGGGCCAACATCATCGCCTGGTCGCAGGGCCTGCAGGGCTGCTCCGGCGACGTCTACTGGGAGATCCAGTCGGGCGACGGTGGCAGCTGGCAGGTCGCGCAGAGCGGCACCACGCACTACGACAACGCGGTCCAGAGCTACTACGGCGACATCGAGCTGCCGTGCTACCTGCGGGTCTACGCGCAGTTCGGCACCCAGGAGAAGCTGACCCAGCCCGCGCGCAACAACAACTGCGCCGGCTGACGGCCGAGCCGGACGGGGCAGGGTGCGCGCCCCGTCCGGCTACCGGACGGTCACCGGCAGGGTGCTCCCCGTCGGGGGTGAGCCCCAGTTGGCGTACGCCGACGGGGGAGGTCTTGTCGGGCGCGCCTTGTCGGCGGTCAACTGCGTTGTCGGGTCGGTGGCCTGCGGCGTTTGGCGCGGTGGGCGGTGTGGTGTCGGGGGCAGCGCCGCGTGGTGTCGGGGCGCCCTGCGTGGGCGGGGGTACCGACACGACGCACCCGTTGCCCCCGTGGTGCCCCGGTGATCAGGACGCTATGGACGTTACCTGGCCGTTTTAGCGTCCATGGCGTCCTGATCAC
Organism: Micromonospora peucetia; assembly: GCF_900091625.1. Lineage (NCBI taxonomy): Bacteria > Bacillati > Actinomycetota > Actinomycetes > Micromonosporales > Micromonosporaceae > Micromonospora > Micromonospora peucetia. The sequence goes on along the minus strand of NZ_FMIC01000002.1, from coordinate 5,835,881 downwards.
CGCTGGGTGGCCTCGGTGTCGTGGAGTTGTTCGCGCACCAGCCCGTTCCATGATCGGTTGACGCTGGCCCGGGCGGGACGCGGCCTGGAGCCCGGCGGAACGTCAACCGATCTTCTGTGCCCATTGAGGTGCCGTGGCTCAGCGCCCCGCTGGGGCGCCATTGGCGCGGAGGCGGGCCAGTCGGCGACGCCCACCACCACCTGACCCACCGCGTCCCAAGCCAGATACGCGATGCTCATCGCGACGTACCCCACCGGCCAGGTCGGGCTGAACACCGACGGGCATCCCGGGTTCCGGCCACCAGCCGTTCCCGCGCGGCAGGCCCGGCCAGCCGGTCGGCGTGTGATGGCTACCCGGTGGGATACCGCGTGACGTAGACGGGCGCGCCGACCCGGGTCGTGTCGGCCGCCTCGCCCACGCCGTTGACCACGTGGTCGATCGTGCCCGCGCTCAGGTTCACCGTCATGATGTGGCGCAGCCGGACGCCCGGGGTGACGGGGACCTCGAAGCCGTTCTCGGTGCGGATCGACGGGTTGTTCTGGTTGAACACGTACACCCCGCCGCCGTGCAGGGTGTGGTGCCGCACCCGGGTGCCGACCTTGTAACCGGCCCAGCCCCGCACGTCGCCGTTCATCCAGTCGGCCTGCGTCGGCGGGTCGTACGGCAACTCGTTCTGGTAGAGGATCGTCGTGCCGTGCTCGCCGTTCCAGACCGTGTTGTACCGCTGGAAGTGCTCGACGAAGAGGCCGGTGGCGGTCACGTGGTCGCCATTGATGACGGCGCCGTAGCGGCCGGTGTTGGTCCGCCAGCGGTCGGTGTCGCCGTTGACCCCCTCGGTGAAGCCCTCGACGCCGTGGTCCCCACGCCACACCCACGTGTGGTCGATGAGAACGTGGTCGGCGTTGACCTCCAACGCGGTGTCCGTCCTGCCGATGTGCGGCCCGCCGACGCGGAAGTACACGTCGGACAGCGTGATCGGATTGCGCGGGTTGCTGGTGTTGCGGCCGTGCTCGCGCCCCACCCGAAGCAGCACCGGCGACTCGGTCGGGCCGGCGTCGACGGTGACCCCGGCCACGATCACGCCCGGCACGCCGGCGACGTCCAGTGGAACGGCGCCGTTCACGGCGGTCAGCGTGGCGTGGCCGATGCCGAGGACCACGGTGTCGGGCCGTTTGATTTCGATGCTGCGGCCGACGTCGTACACGCCGGGGGTGAGCAGCAGGTGCTTGCCGCGAGCGAGTTGGCGGTTGATGACGTGCACCGGATCGGACGGTTTGGCGACGAAGAAGTCCCGGATTCCGATGGTCCGGCCCGGCGTCATGCCCGCACCCCAGGAGATGCCCCGGGTGTCGCGGCGGGCAGCGGGCACCCGGACCTGGTAGCTGCCCCGGTCGTCGAGGAACAGGTAGGGCTTCTCCCTGCTCAGGGGCGTGGTGTCCAGCGTGGTGTACGGCGGGTCGGGGAAGTCCGCGTCGTCGGGGGCGCCCACGGTGCCCGCGAAGACCTGGTTCCACACGGCGTTGGACCAGCTCGCGACCTCGCTGTTGCGGGTCAGCCACTGCTGCTGGGAGCCGTTGGTGGTGGCGGGCAGCCGGGAGTCGGCGATGAAGCCGCCGCTGGCGAACTGCGGGCCGGCGGTGCAGTAGTCCATCAGCGACAACCCGCCGCCGCTGATGTCGAGGCGGCGCATCGACACCGCCTGGGACACCGCCCAGAAGTTCGCCGAGGACCGGCAGCCGTCCTGGCCGGCGGCGTTGACGGACAGCGACAGGTTGGACAGGGTGCGCCAGAAGTTGACCAGGGCGATGCAGTTGCCCGTCCCGCCGCCCTCGAGGCAGCGGTTGTAGGTCTCGATCTTGCCGTTGACGGCGACGTCGGTGGGGGAGGCGCCCAGGCCGGAGACCTCGGTGTAGTAGCCGACCTTCACCTGTAGCGGCTGTGTGGCCGTACCGTAGCTGCCGGGCTTGAAGAGGTACGCGTGCCGCGCGGTGCCCATCTCGGCGTCGACCTGCCGGGCGTGCGCCGCGTCGAGGGTGGCCTGGATCTCGGCGACGGGCGTGCGGGGGTCGAAGATCGTCACGTTGGGCCCGAAGTCCGGGGCGCCGTGCCGGACCGGACCGGCGGTGGCGGCGGTGCCGGTCGTACTGGCGACCGCCGTCAGTACCAGGCCGAGCGCGAGCGCCCGGCGAAGCCGCCGTCGCCTGTCGGGGGACTGCATTCTCATCGTTCGTCCTCTCCGCCGGCCGGGACAGGTGCCGGGCACGGCGACGCGGTGGGGGCAGGTGCTCCGGCGCGGGCGCGGGTGGGTACGCCGAAGCCGGCTCGCGGTCGTCGTCGACCTGCCTCGTGGGGTGGTGGCGGGGGACAACGCACGGGTGAGAGCGCTCTCTCGCCGCCGTGGCTGGTGTCACGCCGGGAAGGAAGGGTTGGCATGTTTCTACCCTGTGGACCCGCTCGGCGCCACCGCCACGCCGCCGGGATCAGGACAGGTTCTCGTACACCCAATGTGACCTTGGGGCTGATCAGGCGGCCGTCGGTCAACAAGGTGGCGGCGGATGACTGGCGAGCGGAGCGGCGGCGAGACCGTCGGTGTCCTGGACCTTGCCCTGTCCGGCTCAGCGAACTGAACTCCGAAACTTCCGGGGACAATGTCGGGTGGCGAACCAACGTCCGGGCTGGGTGTATCGATGCTGGACGGAGAGGCGCGGAGTCCGCCTGCCGGAAGAATCCGATAATTGGGCGTTGAGCTTCCGGGCTTGTTCCGATACGGTCCGATGGAAGGGCTTCGATCAATTCACGGTGTCGAGGATGCTGACGGCGGTGTGGTCTCCGGGCGACCACGCCACGGGCCGCGCGCCGTGGCGGGCGGTTGCCGGAGCGACCTTCCTCATCCATCCTGTCCATCGAAAGGCTCTGTCATGGACAACATGCTCGCCCGCGCCAGCGGGCGCCCGGTGGCCCGCAGCCGGCGCGTCGCGCTGGCGTCAGTCGTGGTCGGTCTCTCCGTCGCCGCCGCGACGCTCGCGGTGGCGTCCGGCGCCAACGCCGGAACGACCCTCGGGGCGTCCGCCGCCGAGAAGGGGCGCTACTTCGGCGCCGCGGTGGCCGCCAACAAGCTCTCCGACACCACGTACGTCGGGATCCTCAACCGGGAGTTCACCTCGGTCACCCCGGAGAACGAGATGAAGTGGGACGCGACCGAGCCGTCCCAGGGCCAGTTCACCTTCGCCAACGCCGACCGGATCGTCAACCACGCCCGTGCCAACGGGATGCAGGTGCGCGGCCACGCCCTGGCCTGGCACTCCCAGCAGCCGGGGTGGGCGCAGAACCTCACCGGCAGCGCGCTGCGTCAGGCGATGCTCAATCACGCCACCCAGGTGGCGACCTACTACCGGGGCAAGATCCATTCCTGGGACGTGGTGAACGAGGCGTTCGCCGACGGCGGCAGCGGGGCCCGCCGCGACTCGAACCTGCAACGCACCGGCGACGACTGGATCGAGGTGGCGTTCCGCGCCGCGCGCGCCGCCGACCCGGCCGCGAAGCTCTGCTACAACGACTACAACACCGACGGGCAGAACGCCAAGAGCAACGCGGTGTACGCCATGGTGCAGGACTTCAAGGCCCGGGGCGTGCCGATCGACTGCGTCGGCTTCCAGTCGCACTTCAACAGCGCCTCACCGGTGCCCGGTGACTACCAGGCCAACCTGCAACGCTTCGCCAACCTCGGCGTGGACGTGCAGATCACCGAGCTGGACATCGAGGGCTCGGGCCAGACGCAGGCCGACAACTACGGCCGGGTGGTGCGCGCCTGCCTCGCGGTGTCCCGCTGCACGGGGATCACCGTGTGGGGCATCCGGGACACCGACTCCTGGCGGGCCAGCGGCACCCCGTTGCTCTTCGACGGCAGCGGCAACAAGAAGCCGGCGTACACCGCCACCCTCGACGCACTCAACGGCGGCACCACCCCGCCGCCCACCACCCCGCCCCCGACGACCCCGCCGCCCACCACCCCGCCGCCCACCGGCGGATGCGCCGCGACGGTGTCGCTGAACTCGTGGAACGGTGGCTTCGTCGCGACGGTACGCGTCACCGCCGGATCCGCGGCGATCAACGGCTGGGCCGTCGCCCTCACCCTGCCGGGCGGCGCGACGGTCACCAACACGTGGAACGCGCGCGGTAGCGGCACCAGCGGCGCCGTCACGTTCCGCAACGTCGACTACAACGGCCGGCTCTCCGCCGGGACCGCCACCGAGTTCGGCTTCCAGGGCACCGGAACCGGGCCGACCGGCACGCCCACCTGCACCGCGAGCTGACCCGCCCACGGCCCGGCGCGGGAGAACCCCGCGCCGGGGTCGAGGGCTACCGGATGGGTGGTGTCCAGGCCGTGTTCTGCCTGGGCGAGGAGCAGTAGCGAGTCGATCAGCCGTTCGGTGCGTTGGTTGGTGGTCAGCAGTTCTGCCGTACCTCGATGAGGTGGTCCGGTAGCCGGTCGTTCAGCCCGACCAGCCGTTCCAGCATCGAGTCGAAGGTGTCGGCGAGGCCTCTGAGTTCGTCATGGGGCCGGCCAGCGCGATCTGCTCGTGCAGGTTGGACAGGGGAGGGCCGGTGCGCGAACCACTGTCCTGCCGGGAGTCTCGTCCTGCGTGGAGCATCGACACACCGCCATCGCCGCCTTGCCTGCCGCGGCGATGGCGGTTCGATGGCCGTCAGCCGTACTGCACCGTCCAGTTCTTGCCGTCGAAGGTGGCGACGGCGCTGGTCTCGCCGTCCGGGAACTGTAGTTGGTAGGGATTGGTCAGAATGTCTTCGCTAACGACCGTGCCGGCCGTGTAACTGCCAAACGCCAGCCAGTAGGTCGGCGTGATCTCGAACTCGACACCCGCGTTGGGCTGTGTCGAGACCACGAACGTCCCCGCCCCCGACATCCCGATACCGACGCTGCCCTGAGCGGACGAGTCCGGGCCGGGGACCGAGTCGTCCTCCTGGACGAGAAGCGACCCGCTGGGGGCTCCCGAGACCGGCTTGCCGAATTCGAATCCGTCATCCACGTACGAGAGGGGGACCGTGTTCAGACTGTCGAGATCGGCCGAGATGATCTGGCCCGCGTCGTAGTTGACGCCGGGCTTGAGCGTTCCCGTCTGACCCCAGACGAAGTTGTAGTCCACCGACCACGTGAACGCGACACTCGTGCCCGCATGGCACATCTTCGACAGCCAGGCCAGCGAGTGGACGTCCGAGGGCTGGTTCGGCTGCTGCTGGAACACGATGGCGTTCTCGTCATCGATCGCGGAGTTGTTGACGATCTTGACGGTGTACGTCGTCGAGGCGGGGCCGGCGGCGGATCGGCCCTTCGACGCCGTGGCCGCAGCGGACGCCGAGGGCGCCGCGCCCAGCAGGGTCACGCCCAGGGTCAGGCCCAGGGCGACAAGCCCTTTCCGCCGACTCACCGACATTTTTTCCGTCATGCGTTGCTCCTGGGAGGTCCGAGCACCGAGAGATGCGGTGGAAGCGCGACGAGCTTCGTCGTCAATTGCCGCACGGAAGATGTGTGGAACTGGCTGAGATGCTAGGGGCGACACATTGATGATCGCAAGTATGAGCCTTCAGTTGGGATCGATTACGGGAACGTTGTTTTGCTATTGCTAAATATATTGCCAGCGATAAATTGATAATGGTGGGATTGTCGTCGAGCCGGCGGTGGCCGGGAGGTCGCGGATTGACCGCCCTCCCGACCACCAGAGGCCGGCGACTGTGCCGGGCCAGGACCGGACGGCGCTGCTCGACGCGGTCGCCAAGTGGGAGCGCGACGGCGAGTGCGGGACCCAGCGCTGGTGCCAACCGGGGGGAGTGCCACCGATGTCCGGCTCCTGGCCGCCCATCCGGCCGGCAGCAGCGCACCGCCCAGCGCCACCGTGGCCAGCGCGGCCAGCGTGACGGGCCCGTACACGTCGAGCAGCGCCGACTGCCGACTGCGGACCGCCCGTCACGGCGGGCCCCGGCGGCGTGCTGGTGGGCCCGGGCGACGGTCGAGTCCACGCTCACCGTCCAGCCGATCAATCCGGCCGCGTCCGCGCGGGCCTGCAACAAGGCCAGGATCTGTGCCCAGACACCGTCGCGCTGCCACCGGCGAAACCACCGGTACAAGGTCTGCCACGGCGGATATACCGTGGGCACGTCGCGCCACGGTGAGCCGGTCCGGACCCGCCACCGGATCCCGTCGATGATCACTCGCATGGTCCATCTGCGTGGCCGATCACGACCCGTTCCCGCGGGTAGCAACACCTCCAGCGCCGCCCACTGCAAGTCGGTCAGGTCGTGTCGCGCTGCCGCTACGCTCGGCACGAGGTCTCCGGTGTGAAGTTCTGGTTTGGTCGCTGAACCGCATACCGGAGACCTCTTCAGTTATCGAACCGCCACGACGCAACATCGACGGCGCTACGAGACACGGCCTAGCCTAGTACCGACGCAGTTGTCTGCTGGTCGACCCAGTACCACAGGCTGGGCGTCGCCGCTCTGCGCCGAACCGCCCGCGACGCGGTGGACGCCGAGCCGCGGACCACGCCGGAGTCCTGACCGCGTCAGCCGTTGAAGTCAGTCATCAGCCAGATCCGGTCGAAGGCGCGCTCGGCCAGATCTGCATGCTTGATCATGAAGTTGACTACAATCAGCGTCTCGCCGAATGCGTCACCCACCCGCCCCTTGTCCAGCCAGACGGTGGCTAGCACGGTGTGCTCGTTTGCGTTGAGGATGGGGTTGTCCGCGCCGCCGGTGCTGGCGCTGCCGTAACCGCCGAGAGAAAACTCGCAATTGTTGTCCTCGAGGTCCCACATCACCTCTCCGATCACTTCCTCGACCTCGTCATCCAAGCGAAGGTCGAACGGCACCTCGTGCTCGTTCTCCGGAAGGCTCCAGCCGGCACGAGCGTGCAGCAGAATCGGACCGAAGACTGGCACCCCGGGGTTCGGGTGCTCGGTTACCGGAGTGCCGGCCGGCACATGAACGATCCGGCAGTCATTGGGCGTGAAGTCCGGCTCGACGAAGAACAGCAGCGACCCGTCGGCCGGCAGGTCAAGGTCGTGCCCCTGCGAGGGGATGGCGGCAAGGTTGAGCGTCAATACGAGACACTGCCCGGGAGGCCACTCCTCGCCCTCCGGCAACGCCGCGAGACCGCCGAACCGACCGGCCACAGGCAGGCCGTCGCCCTCCGGAACCAGCTCCGTCTGTGGTCGGGCTAGCCGCACCCAGCGCTCGATCTCGTCCATCGGCACGCCCTTTTCCCGGGCTGCGCCCCGAAACTCCTGTCGTACATCCATGGCCGGGCATGATGCCTGAAGGGTCCGACAAACATCAGAAGGCCGGTTCGCGGCAGGCGCCGAGGCGCAGGCCACCAGGCGGAACGGTGGAGGTGAGACCGGTCAAGCTGCCGTCGGGGACGTTGCAGCTGGTCGACAAGCTGGAACCGCGCGACAAGTCGACGTACTACGAAACACGGCCTAGTAGCGGCGGACCGACCTTGCAGTTGGGCGGTTGAGCTGGAGGGGCAAGCACGCAGGCCGCACGCACCGACGTACACCGCCCAGTGCAGCGCCGGCGACGGTGGCAGCTGGCGCACCTACTGGCGAGTGACTACCAGGTGCAGGGGGCTGCGAGGCGGCGCTGCGGGTGCCCGGTCGGATCGGCGCGAGCCGGGGTGAGTCGGGCTTTCGGGTGACCGTTTCCGACAATCGCTGAGCCGACCGGTCTCCGGGCGTCCCGGTGGCGGCGACCGGGGTCGGGCGGCACCGGTGCCGGCGCCGCCCGACCGGTTCAGGCGATCGCGCAGGTGGCGCCGTTGAGGGTGAACGAGGCGGGTCGCGACGTGTCACCGGTGTGGGTGGCCTGGAAGCCGATGCTGACCGACGCGCCAGGCGCGAGGGTGGCGTTGTATGAGACGTTGCGGGCGGTGACCGCGCCGCTGGTCGGGGCGTACGTCGCGTTCCAGCCGTTGGTGATGCTCTGGCCGGCAGGCAGCGTGAAGGCCAGGGACCAGCCGTTGAGCGTCGTGGCACCGGTGTTGGTGACGGTGACCGAGGCGGTCAGCCCGGTGTTCCAGGCGTTGACGGCGTACCCCACCCGGCAGGCACCCGTCGAGGGCGGGGGAGTGGTCGGCGGGGGAGTGGTCGGTGGCGGTGTCGTGGGTGGGGGCGTGGTGGGCGGCGGGGTGGTGGGTGGCGCGGTGCTGTCGAGCCCGAAGAAGCGGACCGCCTGCACGGCGTCGACCGGCAGGTTGTGCGACACCCCCTGCATGCTGATCGCCTCGACCGGCGCCCGGTCGCCGCTGCCGCCGTATCGGGTGCGGGTGTAGCCGGCCTGCGGGCTGTCGGTGTACGTCGGCGTCTGGCTCAGCCCGTGCACGTCGGTCCACTGCTTGATCTGCTCGCCGAAGTTCGGGTAGCGCAGCACCTCGTCGTTCGTGCCGTGCCACGTCTGCATCCGGGGTCGGCGTCCCGCGTACCCCGGGTAGGCGTTGCGGACCAGGTCACCCCACTCCTGCGGGGTCCTGATGAGCTGGCCGTTGGCGCACTCGCTGTTCCACTCGGAGCCGTTCGTGGTGGCGAAGCAGCCGAAGGGCACCCCGGAGAACGCCGCCCCGGCGCTGAACACGTCGGGGTAGAGGCCGAGCAGGACGTTGGTCATCATCGCGCCGGACGAGATGCCGGTGGCGAAGATCCGGTCGGGGTCGACGGCGTACCGCTGCCGGACGTGGTCGACCATCGACCTGATGCCCACCGGGTCGCTGCCGCCGTCGCGGCGCAGCGCCTGCGGGGAGGAGACGTCGAAGCACTGGCTGCTGCGGGTCACCGACGGGTAGACGACGATGTAGCCGTACCGGTCGGCGAGGGCCGCGTACTGGGTGTTGGAGTACATCGCCGGGCCGGTGCCGGTGCAGTAGTGCACCGCGACCAGCAGTCCCGGCCGGGGCGCGACGGAGTCCGGCACGTACAGGTACATGCGCAGGTTGCTCGGGTTGGGGCCGAAGTTCGTGACCTCGGTCAGGGTCGCGGCGGACGCCGGCGGGGCGATCGACACCGCCGCGAGCGGCGTCAGTACGGCGGCGGCCAGGGCGGCGCCCAGCAGTCGGAGTCTGGCTTTCATGGATGGTTCCTCCGGAGGACGGCGGACAGGGCGGGGTTCCGATCGAGGGCTGCCCGGCTGCCCGATCACGTCCGGCTCAGGAACATCGACAATTCTCTATCGCAAACGAGGGTCTGGCAAGGCTCTCCCGGCGGTGTCGGGGGTGAGCGGACGTCCCGTCACGGGGCCAGCCGCTTCTCGAACCAGTGGTGCGCGTAGGGCTCGGTGTTGTACGCCTCGATCTGGCGGTAGCCGGCTGCGCGGTACATCGCGATCGCCTCGGTGAGGTTGCGGTTGGTGTCCAGCCGGACGGCGCTCCAGCCCTGTTCGGTGGCGTGTCGTTCCAGCTCGCTCAGCAGCCTCCGCCCGATTCCGAGCCCGCGCACGGTGTCCGCCACCCAGACCCGCTTGATCTCGGCGGGCGCGTCGCGGTGGAGCTTGACCGCGCCGCATCCGACCGGTTCGGTGTTGAGGGTGGCGAGCAGGAACACGCCGGCCGGGGGGACGAGCTCGTCGTCGTGGACCGGGTTGCTCCGGGTCGGGTCGAACCCCTCGTCGAACCGTCGCGCGACCTCCCGGGCGTAGGCCCGTACGCACGCCCGGGCCCTTGGGTCACCTGGCGGGCAGGGCTCGATGACCACCATCGACGCGACGAGCAGCCGCTCGACCTCGGCCATCGCCGCGACGAGCCGATCGCGGCGTGGCCCGGTCAGCGGTGTCAGGATCGACCGGGCGAACCCGTCGGAGCGCTCGTCGAGCTCGGCCCACTCCGTGCGGCCGGCGTCGGTGAGCGCGGCGACGCGTACCCGCCCGTCGCCGCCGATCTGGTCGGACGGGCCGACGGTGACGAGCCCGTCGCCTTCCAGGGCGCGTAGGAGTCGACTGAGATGTCCCGAGTCCAGCCCGAGTCGGGCCCGCAGCGCCGCGACCTCGGCGCCACCGGGGCCGATCTCCCACAGCAGGCGGGCCTGCGCGAGCGGGCGTGCACGCGCCATGTACTCGTCGTCGAGTGCCCCCACCCGCTGGGTGACCGTCCGGTTGAACCGCCGTACGGCGGCGATGAGTTCCGACTCCATGACGCCTGACTTTAGTCAGGCATCCAAGGTTGATGCCAGCGCCTCGCGGCGGCGCCTGCCGGCCACGAAGCCGGCGGGGGTGCAGGCGGCCACGGGCCGACGGTGACGAGCCCGGAGCGATCTACAGTGCGGCGCCGGCCGTCGGGGTGATCCGGTCCCAGGCCGGGATGGGCAGCGCGATCACCGCGGCCGGGAAGAGACCGTGCTCCTCGTTGTCGATGTGCCGGTGAAGCCGGTCCAGCGCGGCCAGCACCGCGGGCCAGTCCGGTGCCGTCCGGTCGACGCCGCCGAGCACACCGTGGATGTCGTCGTGTTCGGCGCAGAGCTTCTCCACCGCGTCGGCCAGGCTGCCCTCGGCCCGCAGCTCGACGAAGAGCCCCTGCTCCTCGGTGACGGTGTGCGGGATCAGTAGGGCCAGCAGGGCGTCGAGCGCCGCGGGCGCGTCCGCGCCGCCGGCCCGCACCGCGTCACGCACCCGGCCGGCGGCGTTGGCGATCGCCTCGTGCTCGGCGGAGAGCCGACCGATCAGGGGGAACTCCCGACAGCCGCAGTAGTTGCACACGTTGATCATCTCCAGGATCACGACGAGGTCCGAATCCCATCCTCGGCGTGGGACAGCACGTTCGGCAGGGCCGATCGACCCGGCGGGCCGGGACGACGGGCCCGACCCTTCCCGGCGTCCCGGTGGGCGCCTGCCGGCCGGGCGGCGGCATGGCCGATCGGCGGGTCGCCCGGCTATGGTGTCGGCATGCAGGATCGACACGGCCTCCGCCGCGTCGGCAAGCGGGTCTCGCTGCCGGCGCTGCTGATGCTGGCCGTGTTGGTCATGGTGCTGTCCGCGGCCCGGGCCGTCGGGCTGTGCATCGTGTTCCGGTGCGCTCGGGCCGTCCCCGGCTGTGTGCCGGCGTGGTCGGCCGACCGCGCTCCGCCCAGGCTGACGTTCGCCGTCTGAAGCCTGTCCGCCTCCCCGTGTCGTCCGACCGGGCCTGTGGCTTGGAGCACCATGCCGACCCCGCATCATGATCGATCCACCCTGCCCCGGTCCGTCGGACCCCGAGCCGTGGCGTACGCCGTCACGGGCACCCTGCTGTGGGGGTGGTGACCATGCTGGCCCCCGGTGCGTACGCCCGCCTCGGCCTACGGCATCCCGTCGCCCTGGACCTGGGCACCTCGACGGTGCGCCTCTGGACGCCGGTGTCCGGCAGGGTCGTCACCGAGCCCGCCGTCCTCGCGCGGATGCCGTCCGGTGGCTATGCCGTCGGGCGTGCCGCCATGGAACTGCGGGACACCGGTGACGCGAAGCTCCTGTGGCCGGTGCGGTACGGCGTGGTGGCCGACTTCCTCGCCTGCGTACACCTGTTGCGGGTGTTGGCCGCGGCCTCCGGGCGGCCGGGTGACGACGTCTCCCCGGTCGTGGTCGGCGTGCCGGCCACCGCCACGTTGCGGCAGAAGGAATTCCTGGTCGAGGTGGTCCACCGGGCGTTCGGCGGGCGCGTCGCCACGGTGGAGGAGCCGCTGGCGGCAGCCCTGGCCTGTCGGGCCGACCTCGACGGCGACGACGTGGTCGCCGTCGACATCGGACACGGTCGGACCGAGATCGCCCGCATCGCCGACCGCGCGGTGGAGGCGGCCGAACGCATCGACGTGCCCAACGCCATCGACCAGATCCCGCTGATCGCCGCAGCGGTGCGCCGCCTGGGCACCCAGCCGGTGTGGCCGCGCCGACGCCGGCTGCTGATCACCGGCGGCGGGGCGGCACATCCGGAACTCGCGGCCCGGCTGGCCGCGCTGACCGGTCGGATGGTCACGATGCCCGCCGATCCGCACCTGGCCACGCTCGCCGGCCTGCGTCTGCTGCTCACCGGCTGACCGGTGGTCCCGCACGGCGTCCCGGTGGGCGGTGCCGTGCGGCTGACCACTGCCGCCCACCGGCCGCCTGCCCGGCCGGGGACCGGACCGCCCCGACCCTCCCGCACCACCTGGAGCTTCGATGGACGTCGAACTGACCCCCCTGCCCGGTATCGGGTTCCGCCGCATGTTCACCACTGACGCGGGGCTGCGCATCGGGGTGGTGACCCACTACGCAGGCGGCCGGCGCGAGCTGGTCTACCACGACGGCGACGACCCCGACGCCACCCGCAGCATCACGCTCAGACGCGACGAGGCCGTCGTGCTCGCCGGACTGCTGGGCCTGCTCGACGTCTTCGACGTCAACATCACCGGGCCCGGCGTACCCGGGAGGCAGCCCGCCGTCCAGCGGTGAGGAGGCGTCGACGCCCCGCCCCGCGAACCGGGGCGGGGCGTCGGCGGCTGCCCCGGTTCGCGACGATCCCATCCGTCGGCAGGTCAGTGTTGTTGTCGCAGGTAGGGGCAGAGGAGTTCTCGGGTGAGAGCGACCACGGCGGGTTCCGGTGTGCCGTTCTCGATCATCTGTGAGGACGCGTAGACGACCGCCTGGATCAGTTCCGCCGCGCTGTCCGGATCGGTGGCGCCATGGTCGGCGAGGGCCGCCACCAGGGGCGTACGCAACTGGTGGTGCAGTGTGCGGCTCTCCTCGGCCAGGACGGTGCCCGACGCGCTGCTGGCGAGGCCGCGCATGACCGCGTGCTCGCCCTGGGCGACGAGGTGCAGGTTGGCCTCGACGTAGGCCAGCACCCGTCCGCCCGGGTCGGTGGCCCGGTCCATCTGCTGCGTGACGTACGCCGACCACTCGGGGAACATGTCGGTGATGACCGCGTTGAGCAGGTCTTCGCGTGACCTGAAGTACTGGTAGACGCTGGGGCGCGCCAAGCCTGTCCGCTTGCCGACCTCGGCCAGGCTCGGCGCCTGCGTCCCGTTCTCCGCGAGGATCTCGCGGGCCGCCGCCAGGATCGCCCGTCGCTGCCGGGCACGGTGTTCGGCCACCGTGGGCGCCTGGATCTTCGGCACGGGTCTCCCTGTCGTCACGGCACGGGCATCAGTCGCCCGTCGATCATCTCGTACACCGTCGTGCAGTGGCGCAGTACGTCGTGGTCGTGGGTGACCATGACGGTGGCGACGTCGTTCTCCTTGGTCTCGCGGGCGAGCAACTCCACCACCTCGTGACTGCGGGTGCGGTCGAGGGCGGCGGTCGGCTCGTCGACCAAGAGTAGTCGTGGCCGGTTGACCAGGGCGCGGGCGATGCCGACGCGTTGCCGCTCGCCCCCCGAAAGTTGGTGCGGGCGGCGGTTCGCCTTCTGGGCCATCCCGACCTCGCCGAGCAGGGCCACCGCGTCGCGGGCCCGGGAGCCGAGACCGCCGAACCTGGCCGGCAGCCGGATCTGGTCCACGGCGGTCAGCGCGGGAATGAGATTGCCGGACTGGAACACGAAGCCGACGGACTCCCGGCGCAGGGCTGCCCGCGCCCGTGCGCTCGGCACGGTCATGTCCTGCCCGGCGAGGGTGACGGAACCCGAGGTCGGGACGGTCAGCCCGCCGGCCACCGCGAGCAGGCTGGACTTGCCCGCCCCCGAGGGGCCGACCACCGCGACGAACTGCCCGGGGGCGACGGTCAGGTCGACCCCGTCCAGCGCCTGCACGGTGTCGTCGCCGTCGCCGAAGCGCAGGGTCACGCCGCGCATGACCAGGCCGGTGTCGGTCATCGGTTTGCTCCCAGTGCGGTCAGCGGATCGACCGCGGCGATCCGGACGATGGCCACGGCGGCTCCGGCCAGGCCGAGGACGAGCAGGAGGAGGGCGGCCACCGCGATCGCCGGCGCGCTGAGCGCGAACGGGATACCGCCGCCGACCAGGCTGCCGGCGGCCGTGCCGACCGCGACGCCCGCGCCGACGGCGAGCAGCAGCAACGCGAGGGCCTGGGCCAGACCGTCGCGCAGCAGGTAGCCCGTGGGGGCGCCCATGGCCCGCAGCACGGCGATCTCCGCGCGGCGCTGGATGGTCCACACGGTGAAGAAGGCGCCGACCACGAGCGCGGAGATGGCGTAGAGGAACCACTCGATCAGCCGCAGGGTCGACGTCTCGGCGGTGTAGCCGGGCGAGGCGCCGAACGACTCCGTGCGGGTCAGGCTCTCGGTGCCGGCGGCCAGATCGCCGGCCGCCAGGTCGATCTCGGCACCGTCGGCACCCCGCACCGCCACGGCCGTGATCTCGTCGTAGGTGCCGTCCGGGACCGGCTCGCCGGGGCGTACGCCGGCCTTGATCTCTTGCCAGACCGGCAGCGGCAGGTAGGCCACGTCGACGTGACCGAACGTGTGCTGGTCGGCCATGGCGCCCACCACCGTCAGCCGGGTGCCGATCCGGTCGACGGTCACCGTGTCACCGACGCGCAGCCCGGCGTCGATCGCGGTCCGGCTCACCACGATGCCGTTCGCGGCACCCAACCGGGAGCCTTCCTCCACCGGTGGGGCCAGGAAGGAGTCGGTGGGCACGCCGAACAACGCGAGGTCGATCTCCACGCCCGAGCCGCTGCGGGCGTTGATCAGCGCGTTGCCGAACGGCGCCGCGTCGGCGACCCGGGGCTGCGCCTTCCACGAGTCCACCGCGGAGATGTCGATGACACTGCGGGAGAACGCCGCGTCGTGCTGCACGCCGTCGGCGAAGGCGAAGGAGGTCGCCGGGATGCGCTGTAGTCCCGACACGCCGTCGTTCACCAGGCCCGAGGAGAGCCCCGACAGCAGCACCACCAACACCGCGATGAGCGCGACGACCGCCCCCATCAAACCGAACCGGGCCTTGGCGAACCGAAGTTCGCGTACCGCTAGGAACATGCCCACCACCGCGGGCCGGGTTTTGTCGACTGCATGTCAGGATCGTATCAACACACTGTCGGCATCTTTTCCGGCGTTGCCCGTCGTCGTGCCTGACCGGCGAGGGGGTGTCGGGCCGTCGCGGGTGGTGGGGGCCTGCTCACACCGATCCGGCGAACTGGCTGACGTGGTAGGCGGTGCTCCGGTCGTCGGGCGTCCTGGTCCACTTCGAGACCATGAGATGCAGGTCGTTGGCCCGCCGGCTGGACCACGGGTGGATGAAACCGCCGTAGAGGCCGGGCTCCTGCCAGGAGGTGACCTGGATCTTCTCCGGCGTCCAGACCCGGTCCGGCCCGGTCGCCGTGCGGGTGACGATGCACCCGGTGGCGCAGTTGAGATAGGACATCACCCAGGTGCCGTCGGCGAGCCGTCGCACCGACGGCTCGCCGAAGCGGCCGGTCAGGATGGGCGTGCACGGCCGGCCCCAGCCCCAGCCGCTGCCGTTGAAGCCCCAGCCCTCGTACGACTCGGGGAAGAACAGCCGGTCCCAGCGGACCCGGCGCAGCATCATCGGCCCGTGCTGACGGCCGGAACGCACCGAGAAGACATACACCCAGTCCCCGTCGCGCTGCATCGTCCACATCTGGAACGGGTCGGTGTTGGTGCCGTCGTTCCACCACTTCAACGGCGTACGGACGAAGTCGTTGCCGTTGTCGCTGTAGGCCAGGCCGGCGTAGCGCGACCGCCAGTGCGGCCCGGCCGGGCCGGCGGAGTGCCAGTTCTCGATGCTCATGTACGACACGAGTTGGCGGCCGGTCTCCGGGAAGGCGATGCCGTCGTTGGGAATGACGGTCACCTCCCAGAGGCCGTCGATGCCGATCCCGTGGTGGCCGTTGTGCATCAGCTCCGGGGCCCGGCCGTTGCCCGCGACGCGGGCGGCGCTGTCGAAGACGATCCCCCCGGTTGCGCCGGGATGGACGGCGGAGCGCAGCAGCACCGGTGAGCGCCAGTCGTTGGGCAGCGGCGGGCCCTCCGGCCACGGGGTGTCGAAGGTGTCGCCGAACAGGTAGCCGATCGAGCCGTTCTCCAGCACGTACGGGATGCCGAGGTCGGTGCCCGCGACCCGCCAGCGGTGGTTGGTGTCCAGGTCGGCGCCGGTGAGGCGCTTCCGCCAGACGGCGGCGTGGGCCGTGCCGGGGGCCAGGGCCGGCGCGACGGCCGAGGCCACGCCGGCCGCGGCGAGGGTGCCGAGCAGTGAGCGGCGGGTGATGGTCATGGCCGTCCTTGTCGCGATGGGCCCCATGGGCCGCGGACATGGGAAACCGGGCCGGAGCACCGGCCACGCCGACTTATGATCGTCGATGTAAGGCTGGAACCTACGGCCAATCGGCCGGCATGGTCAAGGACCGCCGTGCACCGCGACGCCCGACGTCGGCAGCCGCGCGGGTCAGGTGTCGTAGAGACCGTCCCACGGCTCGCTGAAGCCGAGGCGGTCCGGATAAAGCTCGACCCAGTCGACGTGGCTCCCGTCGCCGGCCCGGTCGCCGGACTCGTCGACCAGACCGAAGAGGGTGTCCTCCTGCCGGGTCTGGAACAACTGGACCGCGATGTCGCCGTACGCCCTGCCGGGCAGGTCCGCGACGAGTTCCGCGAGCGCGGCGTCCAGCGCCCCGCGATCCTCGACCCGCCGGACCGTCGAGTGCCGGTACGCGCCGTCGTGGTCGAAGAGGTGCACGTACGCGAGGTGGTCCCACGCCGAGGCCAGGAACATCCCGTCGGCGTACCGGCCGATCTGGTCCGTGTGGTAGCCGGGCTCGTGGGCGATGGGGATCAGTCGGGGTGCGGCCATCCGGTCACCGTAGCTACCTGGTCGTTCAGCCGCCGGGCCGGCGCTGCGCCGGAGGGTCGGACGGGGAGTTGCCGGGCCACGGCGCAAAAAACTTGGGAGGGTGTGTCCATTCGACGGCTTCCCGTCCGTCGTGATGGCGTACGGCGGTCCTGCTGTACGAGGGTGGGACGACATCAGGGGAGTCGGATCGTGAAGTACATGATGCTCATCAACGCCGGTGCGGTCGGCGAGGACGGCGGGGCGGCCGGCTGCGACGTCAGCGACTGGATGACCTACGACAAGCAGGTGCGGGAGGCGGGGATCCTGGTCTCCGGCGAGTCGCTGGCCGACCTGGTCACCGCCACGACGGTCCGGGTCGGCGAGGACGGCAGGCGGACCGTGACGGACGGGCCGTTCGCGGAGACCCGCGAGATCCTCGGCGGGTTCTACGTGATCGACGTGCCGGACCTCGACGTCGCGCTCGACTGGGCGGCGCGCTGCCCCGGCGCGCGCGCGGGCGGCTCCGTCGTGGTGCGGCCGGTCGCCGAGTTCGGCGGCTGAGCGCGGTGGGCGAAGCGCCCACCGGCAACGGGGGGACGGACGAGGCGCCGGCGGCAGTCGTGGAGGCGGTGTTCCGCGAGGAACGCGGCCGGCTGCTGGCGGCCCTCGTCCGCCGCTTCGGCGACCTCGACCTGGCCGAGGAGGTCACCTCCGAGGCCGTCGAGGCGGCACTGGCACACTGGCCGGTCGACGGCGTTCCGCTCAGGCCCGGAGCCTGGCTGATGACCACGGCGCGGCGCAGGGCGGTCGACCGGCTGCGCCGGGACCAGGCCCTCGCCGCGCGGCTGGCCATCCTCCAGGCGGAGGCGGACCGGGCGGAGCCCGCCCCCGCTCCGGCGGTGGGCGGCGACCTGCCGGACGAGCGGCTCCAGCTCTTCTTCACCTGCGCGCATCCGGCGCTCGCCGCCGAGGACCGCGGAGCGCTGACCCTGCGCTACCTGGCCGGACTGACCACGCCCGAGGTGGCCCGGGCCTTCCTGGTGCCGACGGCGACGATGGCCAAGCGGATCACGCGGGCCAAGAAGAAGATCCACGAAGCCCGGATCCCGTTCCGCGTGCCCGGCGCGCAGGAACTGCCGGACCGGCTGCCGGGAGTGCTCCAGGCGGTGTACTCGATCTTCACCGAGGGCTACGCGGCCAGCGGCGGCCCGCGTCTGCAACGGCTCGACCTCGCCGAGGAGGCCATCCGGCTGGCCCGGATCCTGCGCCGGCTGCTGCCCGCCGAACGGGAGGTCACCGGGCTGCTCGCGCTCATGCTGCTGATCCACGCCCGGCGTGCCGCCCGCACCGGCCCGGACGACGAACTGGTGCTGCTCGACGAGCAGGACCGTGGTCGCTGGGACCGTTCGATGATCGCCGACGGCCTCGACCTGGTACCCGTCGCGCTGACCGGCGGCCCGCCCGGTCCGTACGGGGTGCAGGCCGCGATCGCCGCCCTGCACGTCGAGGCGGCCGACCTCGCCACCACCGACTGGCCGCAGATCGTGGCCCTCTACGACGTGCTGCTCGCCCTCGCGCCGTCGCCGGTCGTCGCACTGAACCGGGCCGCCGCCGTGGCGATGCGCGACGGCCCGGAGGCGGGACTGGCGCTGCTGGACGAGCTGGCCGACGAACCGCTGCTGCGGGGCCACCACCCCTACCCGGCCGCCCGTGGCGACCTGCTGCACCGGCTCGGCCGGCACGCCGAGGCCGCCGAGGCGTACCGGGAGGCGCTCGCCCTGGCCGGCACCGAACCCGAACGCGCCCTGCTGCGACGAAGGCTGGACGCTGTCACGCGGCCCGGCTCGCCCGGAGCGTGACGCCACCCGAGCGCACCAGGGCCGGACAGCAGGGCGCGGGTTGAATGAAAGTGACGGCCAAAGGGACAAGGCGGGCCCGTGAGGACCCGCCTTGCCACTGTTGGTGACTGCCAGAGGATTTGAACCCCTAGACCACATCCGCAATCCGCAACCGTGCTAAGTGGCAGTCACCGAAAGCGTAGGCCGGACCGGATGGCCGCGCAGTCGCCCATGTGACAGCTCAGCTCACGTTGCCCGAGTTCCGCGCACCGCCGCCGACCAGGATCTGCCCGTCCGTCGAGACGTTGTCGGTGACCGACCACAGGCGCTTGGCCGGTGCGCCGGACCAGGACGGGTTGCACATGATCCCGGGATCGCAGTTCTGGGCGAGGTTGTCCCGGATCGCCATGATCGGCCCGCCGGCCCCGTACGCCCAGACGCCGAGGCCGGTGCCGGCGGCCACCGAGATCCGGTTGTCGGAGACGAACACGTGGCGAATGTTGCCGATCTTGATGCCGCGGATCGTGCCCGAGCCGCGCCACCAGGCCTTGTAGAGGTGGATGTCGTTGCCGGTGACCCGGATCGTGCGGCCGTGGATGGGCGGTCCCAGCCCGAAGGACACGCCGATGTGGATGCCCTCGGCCACCTGGTCGAAACGGCAGTCGGAGACCTCGACGTCCCCGACGGCCGTCCCGCCACCGATCACCACCCCGCAGGCGCCCACCGACGTCTCGGCCGCCGCCGCCAGCTCCAGCCGGTACGCGCGGGCGTACCTGTCGCCGAAGGCCGGCTCCACCAGGATGCGGTCGGCCACGCCGCGCAGGTGCCTGGCGGCGGCGGACGGCGTCTGCACCGGGCGTGTCGGCGGCGAGGCGGCGACGGCGGCCTCCCACGCGCCCTGGCCCAGCGCCGAGTCGAAGCGCAGGCTGGCGCCGGGGGCGGGCAGGGCGACCTCGCGGCGGTCCCGGGCGATGTCGTCGGCCTGCCGCACGTCGACCCCCTCGCCGACCAGGTAGTCGCGCAGCGTCTGGCGGCCCTCGTCGGTGTCGAAGATCCGTCCGGCACTCTCGCCGAGGCGTCCCTTGAGTGAGGTGAGCTGCCGCTTGTAGCTGGGCAGCCGGCCCGGGTCCTGGGTGGCCAGGTCCGCCAGGCGCAGCACGTACGCCCCGGCGGCCTCGTCGCCGCGCAGATCCTCGGCCGTGGGTGGGTTGAGCGTGGTCAGCGTCCGCCACTCGCTCTCCGGGACGATCGAGTTCATCCGTACGCCCCACTGGCCGACCCGTACGACGGTGTTCCACTCGCCGCGTTCCAGCCGGTCGTCGCGGTCGAGGGCGAGCCGGCCGACGAGCTGGGTGGCCAGTTGGCTGCGGAACTTCTCGTCCTTGACCAGCTCGGCGAGGGTGAGCGAGGCCGGGCGGGGCGGGCAGGAGAAGCGGCACCGGGTGATGACGGCGTGGTCGGGGTTGACCAGCAGCACACCCTGCTGGCCGTGGCCGATGCGGAAGTCCGAGTCGAGCACCCGGACCCGGCCGGGCGGGGTGCCCTGGTCGTTGCGGACGGTCAGGCAGGTGCTCTGTGGTGACGCGCCGGCCACCCCGGTGAGCTGGACGTGCTCGACGCTGACCTCGGCGCAGTTGATCGCGGTGACCGGGCCGAGCCGGCCGGTGGAGGCCGCCGGTCCGGCGGTCTCCACCGCCAGGTGGGCCACCGACACGGTGCCGCAGTTGACGAACAGCAGCGCGTGCTCGTGGCCCTGCACCCGGATGCGGCTGGCCGGGCCGCTGCCGAGCAGCCGGATGTTGGCCCGGCCGGCGAAGGTGACCGGCGTGTTGCTGGTGTAGAGGCCGGGGGCGAAGCAGATCAGTACGTCACCGGCGGGCAGGGTGGTCAGGGCCTGCACCCAGTCCATGCCCGGCCGGATGGTCACCGTCGCCCAGCCGCCCGTGGTGGCGGCGGCGAGCTGGTTGATGGCGGCCTGCACGGTGGTCGATCCGGCCAGCGCCGGGTGCCCGGTCGGGTCGTACGACACCCGGTCGGCGCGGGACAGCGCGGCGGTGAAGGTCAGCGGCAGGCCGGTGGGCTGCCCGGCCTCGTCGAGCAGGACGGCGGTGACCTCCTGGGTGGCGGTGGCGGAGTCGAGCTGCCACGCGCAGCGGGCCCGCCCGTCGGTGCCCGTCTCGACGGTGACGGTGGCGGCGGTGGTGGCGCCGGAGGTCACCCGGCCCTGGCCGATGGTGACGCTGAATCTGACCCGGGCTTTGGCGACGGGCTGGCCGCCGGTGGCGACGCCGGCCACCAGGTCGTGGCCGAGCGGCACCAGGGTCGCCGGGCTGGCCGGCACGGGTACGGCCTCCTGGCCGTCGCCGCCGAGCAGGCTGAGGGTGAGTTGCCCGGTCAGCGGGGCGAACACCGGCCGGCAGTCGCGCAGCACGCTCCACTGGCTGCCGTCGTACGCGACGACGCCGAGCCGGCCGTGGGAGCGGCGCGGGCCGTGCGGGGTCTGCGGCACGGGCGTGGTGCCGACCCGCGGCCACTCCACGTCGTGCACCGACGCCCGGGCGGGGAACGACCACCAGTCGCCGGTGCGGTAGCCGCCCGAGGCCGCGAAGCGGATCTTGATGCCGAGTTCCAGGTCGAGTTCGGCGCCGCCGGCCGGGACGGTGCCCCGCCCGTCCCAGCGGCGTACCCGGGGCCGGCTCGGGAAGTCGGCCCGGTTCAGGCTGCCGGTGGCGGTGGCGGGGCGGACCACGATCCGGTCGCCCTCCACCCGGTCGACCTGGACCAGGGTGCCGGGCACACCGTTCTGCTCCCGGCTGTCGTCGGTCAGCTCCACCCAGGAGCCGTTGGCGAAGCCGGCGCTGCCGTCGCGGCCGGGCACCTTCACGGTCAGCACGTCGACGTCGATGCTCTCCCAGGTCGCCACCGTCGAGGCGTTGTCGCGGGACCACACATAGCTGGCGGTGCCCGGTGTGCCGCCGGTGAGGATCTCCACCCGGTAGTACTGGTTGTCCAGACCGGTGTACGGCGAGCCGGTCGGGATGACGCAGTCACCGCCGGCGGCCCCGGTCGGGTCGGCGCGTACGGCGAGGGTGCCGGTGGAGGCGGCGGTCAGCCCGGCCCAGCCGGGCGGGGTGTCCGCGCAGCCGACCGGGGTGCCCGGCGGCCCGGCCTGCACCAGCCGCACCTGCCAGACGGTACGCAGCCGGGTGGCGGTGTCCGGCCCGCCGAGGGCGACCTCGCGCAGGCCCGGATCCTCGATGGCGGTCACGTGCTGCGGCCACACCTGCAACCACGCGGCGTACACACCGGCCGGCACCGGGGTGCCGGTGGGCAGCCAGCTGCCGTCGAGACGGCGTACGAACGGGCCGGCCGCCGGCAGGTCGGGCTGGGCGAAGACGGAGACCTGCGCGTCGTTCTCGCAGAGCAACCCGTCGAGGTAGTAGCGGCCGGCCGACAGCGTCAGGTCGGCCCCGCCGGTGAGCGCGAACGCCCCGCCGGCCAGCGGCGCGCCGGTCGCGCCGACCACGTCGGTCAGCGCGGTGGCCCGCAAATGCGCCTGGATGTCCTGCTGCTCGTTCCAGTCGGCGTCCAGGTCCACCCGGCCCTGCTGCTTGCGTACGCTCGTCGCGTGCCGCCGCTGGTCGAACGTGGAGCGGCTGATGTCGCCCTTCATGATGGGGTTCCTCCGGTCGGCAGGACGGGCAGGGCAGCGGCCACCCGGCCCAGCGGCAGGTACTCCGCGAGGGCGAGGGCGAGGTTGTTGAGGCGTTGCGGGGTCGCCGCGCGCCGGAACGCGCCCATCTCGGCGCCGGACTCCGCGCCGGTGTGCAGCTCCGTGGCGGCGGTGCCGGCGAGCCGGCCGTAGGTGGCGTCGCCGTAGCGGGTGCTGGCGAACGCCGGCCCGACCCGGGTGGCCACGTCTGGGTCGCCGGGGTGGGCCTGCTGGGCCAGGTCCGGCTGGCAGCGGTAGCGGCGCGGGGTGACCGAGCCGGGCCGCAGGTAGCTGAAGCGGACGTGGCCCTGCTGGCGCCGGGCCACGGTGACCGGCTCGTCGAAGAGGCAGTCCGTGGCGGTCAGCACCCGCACGTCGGTGCCGCCGAGGACGGTCACCCCGACCAGCTCGGCCTCCGCGTCCGGGGCGGTGATCCCGCCGTGGACCAGGGTGTCCGCCACGCTGAGCGGGCCGTCACCGGCGGCCAGTTCGCCGGTGACGCAGCGGTGCACCGCCACCCGCGTCCGGTCGTTGCCGGCGGCGACGGTGAGGCCGGTCGCCGCCGGGCCGACGGTGCAGTGCCGCAGCTCGATCCGGCCCAGGCCGGGTCCGCCGTCGGCGGGTGCCGCGACGGTCACCGGTCCGGAGACCAGCAGGCCGTCGAGGACCAGCTCACCGGGGCGCTCGCCGGTGCCGGTGCCGGCGACCGACAGGCTGCCGAGCAGGCAGGGCCGGACGCCGACCGGGGCGAGGTCGCTCTGCCGGCGCGGCCGGTCCGGCGGTCGGGGCCACCGGGCGGCGAGGACGCTCAGCCGGCTGCCCTGTCCGACCCGCACGGTCAGGTCCTCCGGGTAGCGGTGGCTGTCGGTGAGCACGATCCGCCCAGCCGTGCCCGGGTGGGCGGCCTGCCAGTCGTGCCAGGCGGTGACGGCCTCGCCGACCGAGGCGACGACCTCGCCGGGGCGCGGCGGCTCGGTCACGCTCACCGCGAGCTGCCAGTCGACCGGCCCGTCGGCCGCGCCCAGGTCGCCCCGGCGGGGGTACGGGCCGGCGCCCACGTCGGCGCCGAAGGCGTACCACCAGGAGACCGCGAGGCGATGCACGGGCCGGCCGGCCGCGACCGTGACCCGGCCGCGCACCGGGTCGACCCGGACCAGGCTGCCGGTCGGTCGCTCCCACCCGGCCAGGTCGCAGATCCGCAAATGCTCCAGCGGTACGGGGCGCAGCTCGTCGCCCGGGGCCGGTTGGATCCACACGACGAAGGAGGGGTCGTCCTCCCGGAACCAGCGCAGCTCGTCGGCGGCGGGCGGGCTGCCGGAGGCGAGCGCGGCCAACTCGTCGCGCAGTGGTCGGCGGCGTAGCGGGCCGGGCACGTTGGCCTCGTCGGCGCGGTGGTCGATGTCCGGCTCGGTCACCGTCGGCCCGGTGAGCTGCCGGCCCACCCCGGTCGGGTCGATCCACCACCGGCCGTCCGGCGGGTCGGCGGCCGGGGCGGCGGTGGCCCGGTCCAGCCGGTACGACGGCAGCGGCCAGACGTACATGCCGATGTTCGGGATGTTGGGGCGGCCCTGGCCGGCGTCCATCGCCCGCACGTCCACCGTCCGGCAGACCGGCTCGAACGGGCCACCGACCAGTTCGAGGGGCCCGGCGTCGCGGATCGCCGCGGTGGCCGGCCCGGTCCGGACGTGGTTGACGTGCTGGGTGATCACCAGGCGTTCGAAGAACTCGACGGCGGCGGTGCTCCAGCCGGTGTTCGCCCGGGTCAGCTCCTCCAGGGCGGCGGTGGTGCCCTTGCGTCGCCGGAACCGGATCGTGTCGGCCACCCGGGCCCGTTCGGAGAACCCGGTGCCGTCGGCCAGCGGGTGCAGCCGGCCCGCGCCCACCAGCTCGCCGAGGTAGGGCACCACCCACTCGGCGCAGGTTTCGACGAACCAGTCGTCGGCGAGCTGGTCGATGTCGGCGCCCAACGCCTCGGACTGCTCCGCCATCACCTCCACCAAGGCGCGCAGCACGCCGCCGGCTGCCTCGTCCTGGCTGCGCAGGGCCGCCGGCAGCAGCGTCCAGATCTCCTCGGCCCTCACGATGCCTCCAACAGGGTGACGTCACCGGCGTCGGCGGTGAGCAGGTCGGCGGGGAGCAGGTCGGCGGGGAGCAGCAGGTCGCCGGTGCGGCGGGCCGGTGCGGCGGCGATGACCTCGGCCCGCCCGGCGGGCTGCTCGGCGTCGTGCAGCAGCTCCAGCACCACCGCCGCGACGCCGGGCACCGTGTGCAGCAGGGCCTGCACCTCGCTGGCGCGTACCGGCTGGGCGTAGTCGCGGGCGTCGAAGCTCAGCCCGGCGACCAACGCCGACCGGGCGGCGGCGGCGACCGCGGCGAACCGGTGCCCGGGTGCGACGAGCAGCCGGGCGGTCACCGCGACCCGGCGGCGGCGGTGGCCGAGGATCCGCACCGGCACGGCCGGCTGGCGGGCGGCGTCGAGGGCACGCAGCAGGTCGGCGCGCACCGGCGCGTCCTCCGGGAGCACCGCGCCGTCGGGGCCGGCCACGGTGAGCAGGACGATCTGCCGGTGCCCGTCCCAGACCAGGTCCGCGCGGGCCTTGCCGATGCCGGCGAACGCGCGGGCGAAGTCGGCGTGGTCGTGCAGGGAGACCACCCGGCCCAGGGTCCGTACGGCGAGCGGGGCGTTGCGCCGTGCGCGGTCCACACCCTCCGGGTCGTCGGCGCCTGCGGCGGGCACCGGGTTGGTGACCTCCATCAGGCCCAGCGGGCGGGACAGCGGGATGGTCAGCCGTCCCGGCGCCAGGTCGGCCAGCCGGCCGATCCCCGAGCGGTAGGTGGCCACCACGTTGTCCTGCCCGGTGGGCAGCCGCGCCCCGGTCCGGCCGTCGCCGAAGGTTACGGTGACCGTGCCGTCGTCCGCCCGGCGCACGGTGTAGACCCGGGCCGTGGCGGGCTGACCGAGCAGGGCCGGCACCTCCTGCCAGCGCACCCCGTCCACCCAGATCGCCAGGGTGGTGCGCGACCCGCTGGCGGTCGCGGCGGAGACGTGGGTCAGCGGCGCGTGCCGCAGCGTGAACCGCTGGAACGCCTGCCGGGCGTCACCACCGCCGAGCACCTCGGCCCGGCTCTCCCCGTGGGTCGCCTTCGCCACGTTGCCCAGCACGCGCACGCTGTCACGCCGGTAGGTGCGCGCGACGCCCGCCTCAAGGTCGACCGTGGCGGCGTCGCGGACCCGCAGCACCGTGACCACCTCGCAGACCGTCGCGCCGGCCGGATCGACGCCGGTCAGCACCAGCCGCCGGCCGGGCACCAGCCCGGGCGCCGGGCGGGCCAGCTCCAGGGTCGCCACCCGGGCCAACGGCGCGGTGAGCGGCAGCGGGGCGAGAGGGAGCAGCCGGCTGTCGCCGAGCACCGTCGTCGAGCGGCGGGAGAAGGCGTCCGAGTCGCCGCCGGTCACGGTGACCCGGGTGGTGCGGGCGGCGATGCCGAAGTCCGCCACCGGCAGGTCCGCGACCGCGCCCACCCGGCGCAGCTGCGGCGTGCCGCCGGTCT
The DNA here is from genome assembly GCF_900091625.1 of Micromonospora peucetia. Taxonomy (NCBI): domain Bacteria; kingdom Bacillati; phylum Actinomycetota; class Actinomycetes; order Micromonosporales; family Micromonosporaceae; genus Micromonospora; species Micromonospora peucetia. Next base: position 5,810,038 of record NZ_FMIC01000002.1, on the reverse strand, counting down.
CCAGCACCAGCCACGACCCAGCCATGATCGACGGGTACGACTGGTCCAGGTGCAGGTCGCGCACGTTCGCGGCGAACGCGGCGTCCACCCAGCTGGCCTGCCGGTTCGCGTACGCGCCGGGCAGCACCTGGTTCGTGCCCGGGTTCAGCTCGCCCACCCGCAGCGCCACGGGCAGCGCCGACCACGGCTGGGCCTGGTAGCCGAACAGCGCGGCCCGCTGCGCCAGCAGGTGCACCTGCACCCCGGGCACCTGGTGGTGCAGCTCCGCGCCGAGGGCCCGGGCGGTCACCGGCGCGTCCAACCCCACCACGGTGTACGCGGACACCACCTGCCCGCCGTCGAGGGCGGTCGCCGCCTGCGGCAGCACCGCCGTGACGGCCCGCACCCGCCGTACGTCGAACCAGTCGGGGCCGAGCACCAGCAGTGTGCTGCCGGCGGTGAGCACGGTGTCCGTGCCGGCCAGGTGCAGCGTGTCGTCGCCGGGGCGGGGGGCACGCGGCTCGGTGACCCGCAGTCCCACCGCGTTCAGCTCGGGGCGGGCCAGCAGCGGCTCGACCGTCTCGAACACCTGGGGCAGCTCGCCGGGGCCCGGCACACTCTGCGCCTGGCTGCCCGCCGGGACCGGCACCCCGTCCGGCGCCCCCGGGGTGGCGGTGACGGTGAAGGAGAGCCAGGTGGTGGCGGCGACCCCGGGGCGCAGCTCGTAGCCGATGGCCCGGGCCAGCATCAGCACCGAGCCGCGCTCGGTGGCGGTGCCGAGGAACCCCTCGTTGGCGATCCGCTCCTGGTAGAAGGCGAGCACGTCGAGGGTGCCCGCCCAGGCGCGCAGCAGGGCCACGGCCGGGTCGTCGGCCTCGCGGGTGGTCAGCCCGGCCAGCTCCGGCCGGGCGCCGAGCCGGGCCAGCATGTCGGCGGCGAAGTCCGCCTGCCGGCCCAGCCGGTAGTCGATGCCGTCCCGCCCGGGCGGGTTGGGCCCCCGGCCCGCTCGTGTCGTCAAAGTCCACCCACCAGGTCGAGGTGCAGGATGCCGTGCTCCGGCACGCTGGGGTCGTTGTCGAGGCGGATCACCTCGGTGTCGCCGGTGCGCAGCACCCGGGCGGCCAGTTCGCCGCCGGGCGCCACGCCCACCGGGTGCAGCTCGGTGACCCGGACGTCGGTGACGCCCGGGACGCTCACCGCGGCGGCGAGCAGCTGGCTGACGTAGAGCGGGGCGCCGAAGCTGAACCGGTCGGGGTGGAAGAACCCGCGCCCGCCGCCGGGCAGGTCCCGGGCGGAGAACAGCTCCAGCAGGGCCCGGCGGACGTCGGAGCGGAACGCCCCGGGCGGCACGCACACCCACAGCCGCAACTCCACCGGCAGGTCGACGGGGTCGCGCAGTTGCAGGTCGTACCCGGCCACCCGGAACCGGTCGAGCCGGCCGGCCAACCGGCGGGCCAGCCCCGGCTCAGCGGCCAGCCGCTGGCCGCCGAGCAGGTCGAGGGTGAGGAACACCGTCCACCAGGAACCCGTCCAGCGGATCCGGGCGGTGGCGCCGGCCACCTCCGGCAGCCGCAGCGCCGCGGCCACCCAGTCACCGGTGGTGACCGCGCGTTCCTGGGTGGCGAAGGCGACCGGCGCGTGCTGGCGGGCGTGCTCGATGTCCTCCGGGTCGGTGCCGCCGACGGCGGGCAGCGGATTGGTCACCCCGAGGACGCCGGAACGGTCGGTTACCAGGGTGGTCAGCGCGTCGTGGCCGAGGTTGCCGGCCGCGCCGCCGCCGCGCCACCAGGTCACCTCGAACACCGTGCCGGCCGGCGGCCGGCGGCCCGACACGTCGTCGCCGAAGCGCAGGCAGACCCGGCCGTCGCGCTCGCGTTCCGGCACGAAACCCTGGTCGAACCGGTCGGCGTTGAGCAGGTCCCGGCGGGGCCGCCAACTGCCCTCGGTGGTCTCCAGCCGGATCAGCGGCAACGCGGCGCGCGGGTCCTGGTCGAGGGCCTGGCCGGCCGGCGTGTCCGTCGGGAACGGCGCCGCCGCCGCCACGGGTTCGGCGGTGAGCACCGGCCGCCACCGCGCCTCGGCGGCGGGCGGCAGTTGGCCGTCGACCGCGACGGCGTGCTGGACGGCCACCACGTTGCCCCGGGCGACCGCACAGGTCACCAGCTGGCCGGTGCCCGTACCGGCGACGGAGGCGGTGACGGTGAGCGGGAACGTCAGCCGGTCGGCGGCGCTCCACTCCACCTCCAGCACGTCCACCCCCTGCACGGGGTCGGTGCCCGGGCGTACCGACACCAGCCGGACGACCTGCCGGTGCGTGGGGTCCGCGTCGGCGCGTCGGCCGGTGGCGGGGGAGAGGACCTCCTCCAGCAGCAGCAGGTCGCCGGTGGCCAGCCCGGTGGCCGGCAGGTCGACCAGGGTGGCCCGGGTCGCGCCGGCCGGCAGGCGGCAGTCCCGGCCGCCCCAGACGTGCAGGGCGATCTCGTTGCGGGCGGCCCGCGGGGCGAGCGCGGTCAGCGTCTCGAAGCCGATGCCGCCGGCCAGCAGCGCCGCCGCGTCGGCGGGCGCCACGACCGGGGTGGCCCGGTCGGCGGCCAGCACCGGGGTGCCGGCCGCGATTCCCCGGCTCTCGGCGCCGGAACCGGCGGCTACCCGCACGCTGAGCCAGGCCCGGGCGGCGCAGCCGTCGTGCACGGCGTAGTCGAGCAGCCGGGCGTGCCGGCGCACCGAGATCCGGCTGCGGGCGGTGCCGAGGTACGCCTCGGTACCGGCCGCGTCCTGCCGGTAGGAGAGCCGGTCGGCGGCGTGCGCCAACGCCTCCACCACGGTGATCAGCGGGTCGGCCGGGTTGCGTTCGGCCCAGCCGGGCAGGGCCGCGAGCCGGTCGAGCATCAGCCGCCGGAAACCGGCGTAGTCCTTGGCCAGGTAGTCGGCCGGCGCGGGGGACGCCGGCGACGCGGGCCCGACCGACGCGGCGGGGGCCGGGTCCAGGTCGCTGGGGCAGTTGGCCTTGAAAGAGAAGACGGCCGCCGCCAGCACCGGATCGAATCCGGGCGGCACCCGGTCGTCCACCGCCGAGCGCACCAGCCGCAGGGTGTACGGGGAGAAGTCGCCGGCCCGGTCCACCCGCACGGTGAGCACCGGACCGGCGGCGGCGACGGTGAGCACCCGCACGCCGGTGATCCGTACGCCCCCGTCGACGACCACGTTGCCGGCGACCAGCGCCGCGCCGCCGGGCACACCTCCCGGCTGGCCGGGCAGCGGGTGCAGGAACCCGACCCGCAGCAGCTTCTGGTCGGCCGCGTCCACCTCGACCCAGTCGATGCCGTTGAACGCGCTGCCGGGGCGGGCGACCTCGGCCCGGCGCTCGTCGTCGGTGCACCGCACGCTCATCCGGTCCCCCTCGATATCCGCACCTGCGCCGGACGGCCGGTGGCGCGCAACCGGTAGCCGACGTGCACCCGTACGGCCGCCTCGGCCAGGTCGACGCGGACCTCGTCCACCTCGATGAGCTCGCCGAGCCAGCGCTGCAACGCGCTGCGGGCCTGCAACTCGGCGGCACCCACCACCGCCTCGTCGACGGGGGCGAAGAGCAGTTGACCGAGGCCGGCGCCGAAGTCCGGCCGGTTGACCCGCTCGCCGGGCGCGGTGAACAGCACCGCCTCCACCAGGTCGGCGACATGCCGTTCGGGGCCGGCCAGCCCGGAGCGGCCCCGGTTGTCGGGACGCCAGGGAAAGGCCGGGTAGGTCACGACGCCACCGCCCTGATCTGGAACCCGGCCACCGTGGGCGGGCCCTGCGGAATGCCCTCGGCGCTCACGCCCAGCCCGACGCTGGTGGCGAGCATCGCCGGCTGGCCGTTGACCAGCACCCGGGCGGCCGGGGTGGTCCACTGGATCTGGACGCAGGGCTGGGGCTTGGTGCCGGCGCCGACCGGCACCTGGAACGGGCAGCCGGTGACCGGGTACGCGTCGGCGGCGGTGAGGACCGGCATCCCGTTGACCAGCACCCGGGAGTTGCCGGTCTGCGCGGTGACCGGCCCGGCGTGCGGGCAGGAGACGACGGCGGCGACGTGCAGCGGCGGGCCTGGCATCACGTCACCGTCAGCGCGGTCTGGTTGACGGCCACGGTCGGCCCGACCAGGGTGATCGAGGCGCCCTTGCCGTTGGAGATGATGATTCCGGTGTCGTTGATCGAGATCATCGCCCCGGTCAGCGTCTTGAGCAGGATGCCGCCGGCCGGGCCGGGCGCGTCGGAGATCATCAGGGTGGCCTGGCCGGGGGTCTGCAGGACGATCGGCGGGGTGGGTGGCGGGGCGGCGGCCACCAGCGCGGGGATCTCCGCCTTCGAGCCGTACCAGCAGCCGGTCCAGATCGGATGGTCGGCGTCGCCCTGCTCGAACTCCACCCACACGCCGGTGCCGGGCAGCGGCACCGTGAACACGCCGGCCTGGATGCCGGCCAGCGGGAAGCAGGGCATCGCCCAGCTCGACGGGGGCAGCGTGACGTCGGGGACGGTCACCTGGATCCGGCCCTGCTGCAACGGGTCGATGTGGTTGACCACCGTGCCGCGATACTTGCCGTAGTACCTGGTCGTCATGCCTGTGCCCTCCCGGAGGTGGAGATGTGGGCGTTGCGGCCGAGGGTGAAACGCTGCTTCACCTCGCCCGCCTTGACGGTGGTGGTCACGCTCTTCACCACGTACTCGCCGTCGTAGGCGCGCCCGGCGCCGCGCACCCCGACCAGCCGCCGACACTGCAACAGCCGGCCGTAGCGCAGCACGTCCAGCGAGCCGGAACCGGTGATCACGTTCGCCGACTGGGCGGCCCGGGCCAGGCCCCGGGCGAGGGTCTGCACCACGTCCATCCGGGCGGTGGCGTCGTCGGTGCCGCCCGGGTTCGACCGGCCGACGTTCATCCGCCGGTACGACAGCGGAACCGGGATCCTGCGGCCCAGCGGCGGGTTCAGCGGGGTGACGTCCGGCACCGGCAGCGGGATCGGCACCCGCACCTGCTCCGGGAAGGCGGTGAGCAGGTAGAGGGTCTTCTGCACCCCGTCGAACGAGAACGACAGCGACTCCACGTTGGAGTGCGCGTCGGCGTTCACGGTCAGCGCCGGCTGGGGCTGGCCGGCACGGACCTCCGGCCCCCAGTAGGCGGTGTTCATGCCGGGGACGGGCCCCGGCTCGACGTAGAACGTGTAGCCGACCTCGTCGGCCAGCTGCGACACGTACGCGAAGGTGGTGCCGCGCACCGCCGGGATCCGCTGGATCGGGTTCGGCGCGAAGACCAGCACGCTGGGCACCAGCATCGGCACCACCCCGTACGCGGCGAACGGGGCGAGCAGGGTCAGCACCCGGGCCTCGGCCGGCATCGGCATCGGCAGGTCCGACAGGTCGATCAGGTCCATCATCTGGCTCACGTCGACGCCGGTGAGGGTGAGCGTGGACGCCCCGGCGTCGTTGCTGCGGGCCACGTCGTGCCGGGTAACGACCCCGTCGGAGAGCACCTGCGGCCGGCCGTCGAGGTGCAGCACCAGCAGCACCCGGGTCGGCGGGTCGAGGCTGCCGTCGGCGAGCATCCGCTCGGCCACCGAGCCCCGGCCCAGGGCGAAGCGCAGCTGGAAGCCGGAACGCTGCCCGGCGTTCTGGGTGACCTGTGCCTCCTGCAACGCCTCCACCAGCTCGTACGGTGCGGGGCGGAAGGTCAGCGGCCCGACCAGCAGTTGCAGGCGCACGCCCCTAGACATCGCCGCCTCCCGGGAAGCCCTCGGGCAGCGCCACCCGCACCACCCGGCCCGGCTGTTCCAGCTCGGCCGGGTCGAAGGCGCCGTTGGCGTCGCAGAGCTGCCAGAACGCGGTCGGGTCGCCGACGGTACGGGCGGCCAGCAGGTCGACCCGGTCGCCGTCGGCGACCTGCTCCCAGCCGGCGGTGGCCAGCCGCTCGGCGGGCGGCACGAACCGGCGGCGCAGGTGGACCAGCTCCTGGCCGGTGTCGGGGTCGACGGTCACCGACGTGCCGACGCCGGCGTACCGGCTCTCCGGGGGGATCGCGCCGGGCGACGGCTCACCGACGCCGCCGGCGCCGGTGGCGGCGAAGAGGGTCTCCGCGACGCGGCTGTGCGCGGCCACCAGGGCCGGGTCGGTGTCGCTCGGCCCGCTCACGGCAGCCGGTCGATTCCGAGGTCGCCCAGCCGGCCGCCGCGGGCCCGGCCGGCGAGCTGTTCGAGCTGCTGGTGGGCGGCCATGGCGAGGCCGCCGGCCCGCCCGGCGGTGCCCACGTCGTTGACGGTCAGCACCCGCAGACCCAGCCGGATCTTGGCGCGGATCGGGTTCAGCATGGGGTCGAACGCCTCCTCCGTGATGGTCAGTTCGGTGATGCGTACCGGCCAGAGCCGGCGTCGCCCGAAGGCCAGCAGCAGCAGCGGAGCCGGTGGGGGTACGACCTCCAGGGTTCCGGCGGCCAGCAGCGCGGCGGCGTCCTGCACGGCGGCGAGGCTGGGGTACGCCAGCGATTCCAGGGCAGCCAGTTGCGCGGTCAGGCCGAGTTCGGTCGTGTCCCGTTCGGCGAGCTGGTCGGCCGCGTCGAGTTCGGCCTCCAGGGTGAGGGTCTGCACCGGCGGGCCGGTGATCCGTAGCGCCTCGCCCTTCGCGCCGCCCTCCGCGCCGCCGGTCTTGAGTTGGAAGCCCCGGGTCAGCGCGTCCGGGTTGTACTGGAGGGTGATCACCCGCCGGGTCCGGCCGCTGTCCGGGTCGAGGACGACCAGGCCGGCGCGGAGCAGGCGGGGGCTGAGCGGACTGGTCACGGGGTGCCTCCTGGAGTGGTACGCCGCCAGCGGATCCGCTCGGCGACGGCCCGGGTGATCCGTCCGGTCAGCAGCTGCGGGGTGAGCCCGTCGAAGGTGAGCCGGGCGTCGGTGAGGTCGGTGATCCGGATCTGGCCGGTGGACACGCCGACGGAGTCGAAGAGCAGGTTCATCCGGGCCACGGTGGCGCGCTCCAGCGCGATCGGGCGCAGCGCGCCGGGGCGGCCGGCCCCGCCTGCGGCGCGCCGCATCCCGCCGCCGACGGTGAGGTGGAGCAGCGAGTCGGGGGCCAGCACGATCTCGTTGCTCCCGCCGAGCGGCAGGGTGATCTCGCGCGGGTTGTTGACCGAGAGGTCCACGTCGACGTTGCGGATCTCCAGCCGGCCCGGCGGTTCGGTCGAGGGCTCGTCGTCACCGTGGTTGGCGATGGTGTGCAACAGGTCGTCGCGGGACTCGGCGGTCGGCTGGAGCAGCCGGTTCAGCCGGACCAGGTGCGCGCTGCGGGCCTGTTCCACCTCCCCGGTGCTGAGCTGCCACCGCAGCACGTCGATGTCGGTGTCGGGCGGCGGCGCCCCCTCCGGTGCGAAGGAGGGCACATGCACCCGGTAGACCAGGGCGTCGCCCTCGACGACGAACCGACCCGGAGTCCACCACGGCAGGGCCCCGGTGAGCCGCCGGTAGTCCAGCGCGCCGTCGCGCAGGGACAGTCGGACCTCCCAGGTCCGGGTGCCCCAGAGGAAACCGTCGTGGGCGACGTCGAAGTTGGCGTGCCCGTTGAGGCTGTCGACGACCTCGCTCAGGTGGTAGGTGTTGAGGATCCGCAGCAGCCCGTCCCACTGCGACGCCATGGCGGCCCGCCGCTGCGCGCTGGTGGTCCGCGTCGGCGTGGCCGGGGCCGCCGCGCCGAGCAGCGTCGCGAGGTCCAGGCTGAACGTGGCGTTGCGGATGTCCAGCGACGGCAGTTCACCGGAGCCGGAGTTCAGGTCGTGGGTGAGGTCGCCGAGCAGGGCCTGCTCGACGAAGATGTGCAGCCCGAGGCCGCCGTCGTCGAAGGTCAGGCCGGTGGCCTCGCCGCCGCGTACGGAGATCCGGCGGCCGGGAGTGGTCGTGCTGCCCGGCACCGCCGGGTCCTGTTCGTAGCCGATCGAGGTGAACCGCAGCCCGTACTCGGGCCGGCCGGCCGGCGCGCCGAGGAACCGCAGCTCCCGGCGGGCGTCGGCGGTGACCTGCGCCCGGATTCCGGTGAGGGTGGGGCTGGCCAGGTTGAGCCGCAGACCGCCGTGGTCGAGGAAGTCGACGTTCAGCCCGGCGGCGGCGAAGTTCGCCGAGCCGCCGCTGAGGAAGGTGCCGATGTCGAAGCCGACGCGGGCGGCGTCGATCGCCCCGATGCTCAGGCCGCCGAGGATCCGCATGCCGGCCGCCGTCCGGGTCGCCTCCACGAGGAAACCCTCCTGGCCGGCGGCGGGACGCAGCCGCAGCTCACCGAGGACGGCCTCGATCTCCGGGCTGAGCCGGATGGTGTTGCCGTCGTGCAGGTCGACCAGCAGGCCGCTGGCCCGGGTCTGCTGCACCACCAGCTCGCGCAGCAGCAGCCGGCGGAACCGGCCGCCCGGGGTGCCGGCCGGGTGCAGGTCGACCCGGGCCCGCGCGGTGATGCCGATCAGGGTGATCGCCCCCTCGCCCGGGCGGATCCGCAGGCCGAGGGATTCGCCCTGCCAGTCGAGGGCGTCCACGGAGATACTGGCGAGGCTCAGTCCCGGCTGGCCGTCCGGGCCGATCTCGATGCGGTCCGGGCCGACGCTGATCAGCCCGGTGTCCAGGCCCTGGATGCCGACGTGCTGGGTGTGCTCGCCCGGCCGGGGTCCGACGCCGAGGTGGCCCTCGCCCCCGATCACCCGCGCCTGGATCCGTCCGCCACGGCCGAAGGCGAGGGTGAGCTGCGCGGCCGACAGCGCGCCGTCGACGTGCAGCGCGGCGCTGACCCGGCCGGCGATCTCCAGGCGGGTGGCCCCGGTGGTGAGCCGGCCGGCGGTCAGCCCGGCCGCCCGCGACCAGTGCAGGCCACGCAGCTCCACGTCGAGGATCTCCAGCGGCGGCAGGTCGGGTGCGCCGGCCGGCAGCGGCTCCGCGCGGCCGAGGCCGACGTCGAGCGTCCCGTCGCGGTAGCGCAGGTCGCGGCCGGTGACCCGGTCGATGTGCAGCCGCTCCACGTGCAAGTCGGCGGTGGCCGGGACGACCCGCCCAGCGGGGTCGCGCCCCTCGGGGGCGCTGTCCCACCGGCCGCTGACGGTCAGCCCGTCCAGCACGGTCGGCCCACGGGAGACGATCCGGCCGTCACCGGCCCGCCAGTCGATCGCGCCGAGCTCGATGCGGGCCGGGCCGATGTCCTCGAAGCGCAGCCCGCCGGCCCGTTCGGTGACGATCCGGCCGCCCAGCCCGGCCCGGCGCACCGTGACCGCCCCGTCCGGGGTGCGCAGGGTGGTGTCGCTGAGGGTGAGCCCGTCGAGCTGGATCCGTTGGCTGTCGGTGGGGTCGCTGACGATCCGGCCGGTGGCGGGATCGACCTGGTGGGCGCCGGCCCGGATCAGGTCGACGGTGACGGCGGCGGCGCCCGGGCCGGTCGGCCGGCCGTCGACCGTGCCGTTGATCGTGGTCGGGGCGCCCTGCAACGCGCGGGAGAGCACGCTGAACCGCAACTGGTCGACCTGCCCGACGGTGAGCCGGCCGGCGTACGTCAGCTCCTCGGTGGAGAGGTCCACGTCGAGGTCGCGCAGCCGGACGCCGACCAGCGAGCCGGAGACCACCTCGACGGAGTAGCCGGGCGCCGGGTCGGTGACGTCCATGCCGATCTGGTCGGCGTCGATCCGATCGATGACCATGCTGCGGACCAGTGCGCCGCGCACCTGCCGGCCGGTGGCAGTCGGGCCGGTGCGTACCCGCACGTCGAGGCTCATCCGGCCGATCCGGGTGCTGCCCCGGGAGTAGAGGCTGCGGCCCGGGGAGTGGAAGCTGACCCCGGTCAGTTCGGTCTGTTCCACCACCAGATCGGGCAGGCGGAGGTCGTCGCCGTCGGGCAGCACCCGGCCGTGGATGGCCTCGCCGGGCCGGCCGTCGGCCCGGCCGGGCGCGGTGAAGGCGATCCGCCGGGCTTCGGCGCCGGGGCCGGAGAACCCGGCGACGGTCAGGTCGCCGACGCCGAAACCGACTGCGGTCCGGCCGGCCGGCAGCCCCTGCGCGGCGGCCGAGGCGGCCAGTTCGGCGGGCAGCGCGCCGCCGCCGGTGACGTCCAGGTCGGCGCGAACCCGCAGCCGGTGCGCCTCGACCCGCTCGACCCGCACGGCGCCGCTGCGCACGTCGGTGGCGGTGACCTCGGCCAACCGCAGTTCCATGCCGAGCGTGGCCGGGTCCAGGGCGGTGCTCAGCCCGGTGACGGCCAGCCCGCCGACCGACAGGCCGAAGTACCGGCGGGCCGCCTCCCGTAGCTCCTGGAGCTCCCGTTCCTGCGCGGCGGTGCGGTGCCCGGGCAGGTACGCGCCGGCCGCGTCGACCGGCTCGGCGGGCAGCGCCTCCAGCGCCCGGAGCCGGGCCAGGTCGGCCAGCCACCGGGTCAGCTCGGCCCGCCGGGCGGCCCAGCGCGGCTCGTCGGGCAGGGCCCGCAACTGCTCGGCGACCTGCTCACCGGTGGGCAGATTCGCGGCGGTGATCCGCAGGGCCGGCTCCCCGGCGGTGCCGGGCAGCAGCCGTACGCCGGCGAAGCTGGTCGACGCGGTGCTTGTGCGGGCCACGGCGGCGGGATCGACGGAGGTACGGTCGCGGCGGAACCGGTCGATCAGCTCGTCGTCGGGCAGGTACTCCCCGGAGCGGGAGGGCACCGACATCTCGCCGTGGATCGGGTCGATCTCCAGTCCGGCCGCCTCGACACGGCCGGTCAGCCCGGTCACCCGGATGCCGCCGACGTCGACGGTGCTGCCAAAGGAATGGCGCAGCTGGTCGGAGAGGCCGATCAGCCGACGCCGTTCCGCCTCGCTCAGCGAGTCGGCGTGCCAGCGGTGCCGGGCCTCCAGCGCGTGCAGTTCCCGCTCCAGCGGCTCCAGCGCGGTGAGTTCGGTGGTGACGGCCGTCAGCCGCTGGTCCAGCGCGGCGCGCTCCGGTACGCCGGCCCGGCCGAGCCGCTCCCGCAGTGACCGCTGCTCGGCGCGCAGCCGGGCCGGCAGGCTGTTGCCCAGGCCGATCAGGGTGCGGCCGACCTCGATCCGGCCGATCTGCTGCATCCCGGCGAAGGAGAGCCCCTCGGCGGTGGCGCTGGCGAAGCTGACCTGCAACGAGTGCAGCATGGCGACCGCGTCGGTGGCCCGCTCGCCCACCGTGCGTGGCGGCCGGAACACCCCGTCGGTGATCAGCCCGAGGGTGGCGTTGGCCAGCGGCGTGAACATCTCCCCGGCGGTCAGCGAGGTGAGCTGCCGGGCCAGGAAGGGTGCGCCGGCCGTGTACGGGGCCAGCAACGCGTCGCTGATCTTCGACAGGAACGGCAGCCCGCCGTAGAACGACAGCACGTTGTGCAGCAGGTGGATCAGCGGGTCGATCAGCGGGATGCCGATCCAGCCCCGTCGGCCCGGTTCGGTGACGTCCTCCTGGCCGGTCGCCCCGGTGCGGAAGAACAGGCTGGACAGGCCGAACCTGGTGAGCCCGAGCAGTCCGCCCGGCAGGGAGTCGCTGGCGTACACCACGTCGGAGACGCTGAGCGCGCCCACTCCGGCCTGCGCGCCGACCGGCCGCTCGTAGCCCCGGTCGGAGAACGAGGCCACGACGTCCAGGTCGGTGAGGGTGACCCGGCCGGTACGCAGGGAACTGCCGGTGAACGTCCGGTTGAACCCGTCGAGTTCCAGGCGGGGCAGCCGGATCCGCAGGATGCCCTGCCGGGCGTCGACCGACAGCGAGAGCCGGTTGGTGCGCTCGCGGTCGGTGTCGCGCAGTCGGGCGCCGCCGAGGTCGCCGCTGATCCACTGGGCGTCGTGCAGGTCGAACTCGCGGAGCGTGACCTCCTGGGTGAACAGGCTCAGGCCGGTGCGGCTGAGGAAGAGCAGCTTCAGCCCGACCGCGACCAGCCGGGCCAGGTCGCCGACGACGGTCGGGGCGTCGTCGGTGCGCAGCGTCTCCGGATCGAAGGAGGGCCGGCGTTCGGCGTGGTGCAGGCGCAGCTCGTCGACGAGGGCGGCCAGTGCGGGAACCCGGTCGGCGCGGACGTCGCGGGAGCGTAGGAACACCCAGCGGCGGTCGTCGAGGGCGTACAGCTGGATGATCAGCGAGCGCAGCTCGGTGGCGCGCTCGCCGCGCCACAGCCGGTCGTCGCGCAGCCGGTCGCGCAACTGGTCGCGGGCCTCGACCCGGCGCGGCCCGGAGATCGCGGTGACCGCCAGCGAGGCGCGCATCTGCGGCGTCATCGCCGAGCGCATCCGGGCCCACCGGTCGGGATCCTCCGCCTCCAGCCGGGCCTGGTCGGCCACCGGCAGGTTCCGGACCAGTTGGAAGGCCAACCACGCCTCCCGCGGGTTGACCGCCCAGTCGGTCAGCCCGACGGCGAGCAGCTGGCGGGCCTGCCGTTCCAGGTGGGCGGGGTCGCGCAGGGCGAGCAGGTCCAGCAGCTCGGCCCGCCACATCTCGTGGGTGAGGTACGCGTCGGGCAGCGCGTCGAGGATGCGGTCGAGGTCGCGCAGCGCGTCGAGGCGGTGGATGACGGTCCGCAGCACGTCCCGGCCGGCGGGGCCCGCACCCGGGCCCCCGGCCGGCGCGGCGGTGGGCCGGTCGACGCCGATCAGCCGGCGGACCAGCTCGACGGCCCGAGTGCCGTCCAGGCCGGCCTGCACCGCCTGGTGCAGCTGCGCGACGAGGCGGTCCGCGTCGACGGCCCCGGTGCCGCGGCGGGCCGGGTCGAGGGGTTCGGCGAGGCTGCCGACGCCGGTGTACCGGCCGGCGAGCATGTCCTCGGCGGGGATGTTCTCCTCCAGCCGCTCGAACCAGCGGCCCTGCTCCAGCCGCCGCCACCGGTCCTGGGCGGCCAGCGGCAGGCTGCGCACCAGCAGGTACGCGAACCGGGCCTCGTGGTCCCGGACCGCCCAGTCGAAGACCCCGTACGACAGCAACCCCTCGATCCGGGTCAGGTTCCGGTGTTCCTCCCGGGCGGCCAGCACGACGAGCAGCCGGGGGCCGAGGGACGCCCTGACCCGCTTCTCCTCCCACGGCAGCTCTCCAAGCAGGGCGTCGATCAGGTCGGCCTCGTCGAGCCGGCGTACCACGTGCCGCAGCCGGGCGCCCGGCTCGGGCGGCTCGGGGGAGGCGGTGCCGGCCGGGCTTCCGGCGGTGGGCGGCGCGGGTGCCAACCCCGCCAGCAGCTCCAGCGCCTGACGGCCCTGCCGCTCGCCGATCAGCCGCTCGACGCGGCGCAGCCGGTCACGCAGGCCGGTGTCCTCGTCCAACCGGCCGGCCTCGGCGTCCACGCCGGACAGCGCCGCGATCTGCTCGCGCAGGGCGTCGGCGTCGGTGCCGCGCGGCAGCGCCCCGGTCAGCAGGCCCCGGAAGTACGTCTTCCGGTCGCCGGTGAGCAGCTCCCGCAGGACGCTGGTGCGCATGGCACGCAGCACGTTCAACGCGGTGCGCCACTCGACCGGGCCGAGCTCCTCGGTGCTCAGCCCGTGCACGTTGTCGGCCTCCAGCACCCGCAGCAGGTAGGGCGTCTGGCCGCCGAGCGCGGCGAGGGCGGCGCGCGGGTAGAGCCGGTGGTGGCCGTCGTCGAGGTTGCGGCCCAGGTCGGTGCGGCGTGGTGCGGGCAGGCTGTGCACGAGGCTGCGGGCGACCAGGAACGGCAGCGTGTCCAGCACCCGCAGGCAGCCCCGCACGTCGTCGCCGGAGACCCACAGCCCGTCGAGCAGGTCGATGATCCGGGCCCGCTCCGCCCGGTACCGGCGGTCGACGAGCTCGCTGAGTTCCGCCTCCAGCGGCCCGGTCGCGCCCTCCGCGTCGGGGGCCGCTGCGGGCCGGGGCGCGGTGGCGACCGCGCCGGTGTCGGCGGCGACCGCGCCGGCCGGCAGCCGCGCCGTCGGCGTCCAGAGCGCCCGGCCGGCGGCGGCGGCCTCCGCCAGCGCCCGGGCCTCCGCCTCCGGGTCGGTCCCGCGCCGCACCGGCCGGGCGGTGCCGCCAGCTCTGCCCTGTGCCGGGTACGTGGTGCCGGTCCCGCCGGCCTGCGCCAGGTGCCCCAACTCGTGGGCCAACAGCGCCCGTCCGGCCGCCCGACGCGGGTCGTATCCGGGGGCCAGGTGCAGCGCGCCGTCGGCGAAGAGCCCCCGCGCGCCGTGGTTGGCGGCCCGCCGGCCGGCCTCGCCGAGGTGCACCCGCACGGCGTCGGGCCGTAGGCCCAGCGCGGGGGCGTACCGGTCGATGAGATCCCGGGTCAGCTCGGCCAGGTCCGCGTCCCGGGCCGGGGACCGGTCACCGGGCGGGACCTGCGGCCGGACGGCCGCCTCGCGCTCGGTCATCGGCCCGCCTCCCGGCACGCGGGCCGGCCCAGCTGCGCCCAGATCGCCTCGGCCAGGGCGCTCGGCAGGTCCGTTTCCGGTCGGGCCGGCAGCGGGCCGGGGGCGGGTGAGGCGGGCGGCAGGCCCCGCTCGGCGAGCAGCCGGGTCAGTCGCGCGGTCACCGCCTGGCCGAGCGCGGCGGGGTCGGGCGCCTCGATCCCGGTGAGGACGAGTTCGCGGATGTGCACCTCGATGCTCATGTCCACAGTCCGGGGTCGGCGGGCCGGTCGTGCTTGGCGTACTCGGCGGCCACGGCGTCGAGCACGTGCCGCATCCGGACCGGGGTGTGTTCCCCGGCGGCGACGAGCGCGGCCCGCAGGGCGACGGTGTGGATGTCGCCGCCGGTGAGGTCCAGGTCGGCGAGGCGGCGCAGGTCGAGGTCCTCCGTGCCGACCTGCGGTGGGAACGCGCGCCGCCACAGGTCGGCCCGTTCGGCCGGGCCGGGATGCCCGAAGGGGACCAGCACCCGCAGCCGGCGCAGGAACGCCGGGTCGATGGCGGTACGCATGTTGGTGGTCAGCACGGCCACGCCCCGGTACTGCTCCATGCGTTGCAGCAGGTACGACACCTCGATGTTGGCGTACCGGTCGTGGCTGTCCTTGACCTCCGACCGCCGGCCGAACAGCGCGTCGGCCTCGTCGAAGAGCAGCACCGTGCCGCCGCGTTCGGCGGCGTCGAAGATCCGGCGCAGCTGCTTCTCGGTCTCGCCGATCCACTTGCTCACCACGGTGGCCAGGTCGACCCGGTGCAGGTCGAGGCCGAGGGAACCGGCGACCACCTCGGCGGCGAGGGTCTTGCCGGTGCCGCTCGGGCCGGCGAAGAGCGCGGTGACCCCGAGCCCCCGCCCGGTACGCCGTCCGAAGCCCCGCTCGGCGAGCACCGCCCGGCCCGCTGCTGCGGCGGTCAGCTGCCGTAGCTGGGCCAGGGCCGGGGCGGGCAGCACCAGATCGTCCCAGCCGGCACGGACGTTGATCCGCTCGGCCACCCCGTCGAGGTCGCGGCGGACCCGCTCGCGGACCAGGTCCCGGGCGAGCGCCGTCGGGTCGGCGGCGGGCCGGGCGACGGTGCCGAGGATCTCGTGGTGCCCGAGGTCGTACTCGCGGGCCAACTCGGCGGCGGAGCGGTCGGGCAGCAGCCGGCGCCACAGCGTGCGCTGCTCCTCGCGGGTCGGCCGGTCCACCGTGGGGCCGGCGGCGACCCCGTCGAGCGCGACGGCGCGCGGGGCGGACACCACCACGTCACCGATGAGCCGCCCCAGCAGGTGCGCCACGACGCCGGTCAGCTCGGGCGGCTCGTCGCCGGTCAGCTCCACCACCAGCACCGGGTCGGCGAGCACCACCTCGCGGTTCCACAGTCGGGCGAAGGCGTCCCGGTCGGCGACCGCGCCCGGCAGGTCGGCGCCCGCCAGTCGGTGGACGGGCCGGCCCACCGTCGCGGCGGCGGCGGCGATCACGTCCGTACGGTCGGCGTGGTCCGGTCCGCTGACCCGCAGCGCGCGCCGGCCGGTCTGCCAGGCGGCGCAGAGGTCGGTCGCCGCCCGCCGCCGGCTGGCCGGCAGGCCGGCCGGCGGCGCGGGCAGTTCCGTGAGGTACGGCCGCAGCCGCTCGTCGAGCCGCCCGGCGCCGCGCATCTCGTGCAGAATCCGCTCGTCGGCGCGGATCGGGGAGTGCGGCAGCGGTCCCTCACCGAGTTCGACCAACCGGGCGGCGCGCAGCGGACGGTCGGGGGCCAGCGCGTCCCAGTGCCCGCCGGGCAGGGCGTCCAGGCACCAGGCGAAGGTGGGCGGCCGGTCCAGCAGCCCGAGTTCCCCGGCGACGGCGGCGACCAGCACGTCCCGCTCGAAGTCGGTCAGCCCGAACCCGGCGGCGAGCCGGTCCAGGTGCGCGCCGCCCGGGCGAGGCCCGTGGGCTGGCTCGCCCTTGAGTAGCAGCCGGATCCGCTCCACCTCGGCGGCCAGCCCGTCGTCGCCCCGCTCGACGGCGGCAGGGGCGGGCCAGCGGGCGGCGGCGCGGGGGGCGGGCATCACAGCACCACGGGAGGTCCGGTGTACCGGCCGGTGGGGTCGGTGCTCAGCGGACTGTCCACCCCGTCCACCCGCAGCCGGGCCAGGTACGTGCCGGCGGGCAGGTCGCGGAAGGCGAAGCGGATCCGGTCGGTGTCCTCGTCGCCCGGGGCGACCCCGTTCCCGGGCGGCGCCGGCAGGATCGTGCCGGCGGTCCCGGTCAGCGAGAGGGTGACCTGCTGCGTCGCCTCGACCCGTGGGGCGACGGTGACGGTGACCGCACCGGTGCGCAGCAGCACCCCGTCGACGGTGCGGCTGGAGTCGACGACCACGTCGGCGGGGGCGACGGTGATCGTCGGGTGGTAGCTGACCGGTACGGCGTCGGAGCTGAGTGCCGCCCGGGGCGTGGGCGGGTCGCCCAGGTCGACGGAGTGGGTGACGACCAGCCCCCGCAGGCCGGCGGGGATGGGCCGGTCGAAGGCCGACAGTGGCACCCGCAGTTCGGTGGCCGACGCGGTGGCGGGGCTGGCGGTGGCCGCCCCGACCCGGATCCGGGTGTCCGGGCCGGCGAGGTTACGGCCGGTCACCACGAGGGTCGCGCCGGTGGTGACCGGGGTGCCGGTGGGGCCGTCGGCGCGTACGGCGTCGACCTCGGGGCCGTGCACGTCGACCGTTCCGGCGGTGACCGACCGCACCGGCAGCGGCTCCCGCGCTCCCCGTAGCGGGTCGATCAGCACCACCGAGACGTCGAAGAAGACGCTGGTCCGGTACGGGGCGCTGAACGCCGACCAGAGCCGGAAGCTCTCCTCGCCACCGGGGCTGTTGGCGACGGTGATCCGCAGCTGCTCGACCTGCTCGGCGAGGCGCGACCCGGCCACCGGAGCCGGCAGGGTCGCATCCGGCGGATCGGGGGCGAGCGACCGGCGGATCGCGGCGCGGGTCAGCACCGGCGTCTCGTGCAGCATCGCCAGCAGGTGGCCGAGGAGGATCTCGCCGGTCAGCGGGTCGTGACCGTAGACGCTGGCCACGTAGTGCAGGTCGACGCCGAGCGGGGCAGCGGCGACGTCGTCACCGGCGGCGTTGCGCGGCGGCGGGCCGAGATTGGCCCAGGTCGGATTGCGGGTGACCCGGCTGAGGAACAGGTTTACCTGGTTGCCCTCCTGGTTGCCCACCGTCACCCGGTCCGGCGGGCCGGCGGAGACCGACACCCCGCCGACGGCCGAGGACGCGCCGGTGGCCCGCAGGTACGCCATCAGCTGGGCGCGTAGCACGGCGGTGACGGCGGCGAGGGCGTACGCGGTGCTCATCGCGGCTGCCTCTCCGGGGCGCGCAGGTAGGCCTCCAGCTCGGGGGCGGGTCCCGGGTCCACGGCCGGGACCGACGCGACCGGGGCGACCGGCGCGGGCGCGGCGGACGCGGAGCGCTGCCCGGGGGCGAGTCGGACGTCGATCCGGCCGATGTGCAGGTGCACGGTGGGCCGCTCCGGTGCCCGGGCGGCGGCCCGGGTCACCGGCACGGCGCGCGCGGGCGGGGTGGGCGGCGCGGGGCGGACCACGACCGCCGGGACCACCGGCGACACCGTCGCCGGCCGGGCTGCCGAGGCGGTGGGTGGGTCCGGTGGAGCGGGTGACGGTGCGGGCCGGGGTGGGGGCGCCGGCCGGCCCGGGTCGACCGGCCCGGTCGCGCGCCGTACCGCCTCCGCATGGCTCGTCGTCGGCGCCGGCTCAGGCGCGGGTTCGGGCAGTCGGGCGGCGACCGGCGCCGGTGGCGTGGTCCGCGCGGCGGCCGGGGCCGGTAGCCGGTCCGGGTCGGGGGCCGGCGCGGTGGCCACCGGCAGCGGGGCGACGGCGGTCGGCACCGCAGCGGGCGCCGGTGCCGCGCCCGGCGTGGCCGGTGCGGCGGAACGGGTCGCCGGTCGGGGCGGCGCGGGGACTTCCCGCTCGACGTCGAAAGCCTCGAAGCCACCGCCCGACTCCGGCTGCTCCGGTTCGAACCGGCCCACGGTGCGGGGCCGCAGCCGGGGCGCGGCGTCGACGGCCAGGGCGGCCAACGCCGCCAGGTAGCCGGTCACGGCACCTGCTCCAGGTAAGCGGCGCGGCGGTGCGGGCCGAGGCCGAGCACCTGTGCCTCCGACCACCCGTACGCGCGGGCCAGCCGGTGCACCTCGCCGAGCAGCCGCCGGACCCGGGCGTCGACGGCCTGCCACGCCCAGGCGGGCAGGTCGAGCAGCGCCTCCGTCGCGGTGCCGCAGCCCGGGCAGGTCAGGCCGACCGCGACGACCCCGAGCGGGTCGCGCTCGGCCATCGCGGCCGACACCTCCGGCAGGGCTGCGACGGGATTGTCCAGCGGTGGGTCGGCAGCGAGCAGGCACGCCCGCAGCAGCCACCGCTCGGCCGCCGCCGCGTCCCCGGCCCGCGCCGCCCCCTCCAGGTCGGCGGGGGTGGGCAGCCGCAGGGTGAGCCGGTGCCCGCGCCAGCGCAGCGTGAACGTCGCGGCGCCGGGTTCGTCTCCGGTCGGACCGGGTTCGTGCGGCCAGTCCGGCGCGGCGGCCAGCAGGTCGGCGACGGCGAAGCCGACCTCGAGGCGTTCCGGGCAGGCCGGGCAGTCCAGGACGGCCTCCACCCGGCCGCCGGCCCAGTCCCGCGCTGTCCTGAGCAGCATGGCCGCCACCTCGCCCACCGGGAGCCGGTCGGCGTCCTCGCGGCCCAGCAGCAGCAGCGGACGCCGCGCCGCCGGCTGCCCGAGCGCGCGGTCCCAGGCGGAGACCAGCTCCACCTCGGTCAGCGGCGGCCCCGTGCTCACGACCCGAGCCGGGGTTCGGCCGGTTCGTTGACCGCCTCGTCGCGCTCCCAGCCCTCGTTCTCCAGCTTGATGTGCTCGATCGCCACCGCGTTGGCGTTGGCGTCCAGCTCCGGCAGCGCCTGGTACTCCGACACCCAGCAGCGGAACAGCCGGTACGACTGGGCGACCTGCCCGGCCTCGTTGAGCAGTTCGATGGTGATGTCCCGCCGGAAGTCCGCCAGCGACGCCTCCGAGCCGAGGCCGGCGTGCAGCGCCCAGATCCGGCCGGCCCACTGGGCGAACTCGGCGTCGTGGGTCAGGCCCCGTTCCAGGGTGACCGCCTCGAACTCCGTACGCCCGGGCGACTTGCGGCTGGTCGACGGGTCGCCGCCGTCGCGGTGCTTGACCACCTCGGTGGTCCGCTTCAGCGCGCTGACCTTGCTGACCCCGGCCACGTAGCGGCCGTCCCACTTCACCCGGAACTTGAAGTTCTTGTACGGGTCGAAGCGCGTCGGATTGACCGCGAACTGCACCATGACTCACACCTCTCAGGACGGGCTCTGGCCGGCGAGCTGCTGGATCCGCACGATCACGAACTCGGCGGGTTTGAGCGGGGCGAAGCCGACGACCACGTTCACCACGCCACGGTCCCGGTCGTCGGCGGTGGTGGTCTCCGCGTCGCACCGCACCAGGTACGCCTCGCGCGGGGTACGCCCGGCGAACGCGCCCTTGCGGAACAGGTCCTGCATGAACGACGTCAGGTTCAGCCGCAGCTGGGACCAGAGCGGCTCGTCGTTGGGCTCGAAGACGGCCCACTGGGTGCCCCGGAAGACGCTCTCCTCGATGTAGAGCGCCAGCCGGCGCACCGGCGTGTACTTCCACTGGCTGGCCAGCACGTCGGCGCCGGCGGTGGTGCGGGCTCCCCAGTTGACGGTGCCGACCACGGGGAAGGTCCGCAGGCAGTTGAGCCCGAGCGGGTTGAGCACGCCGTTCTCGGCGTCGGTGAGCGGATAGACCAGGTTGGTCACCCCGCGCAGCTGCGCCTCCGTGCCCGCCGGGGCCTTCCACACGCCCCGCTCGGTGTCCTGGCGGGCGTACAGGCCGGCGAGGGTGCCGGCGGGGGCGACAGTGCGCGGCTGGAAGCCGTCGGTCGGGTCGGGGACCCGCAGCCGGGGGAAGTGCGCCACCGCGTTGGGGCCCTTCACGCCGAGCTGGTTGATCCAGTCCAGCGCGCGATCCGGGTCGTCCACCCCGGGCGGCGGGTCGACCAGCAGCACGGCCCGGCGCCGCGCGCACAGCTCGTAGGCGGCGGCCCAGACCGCCTCCGGGTTTAGCCCAGTGTCGACGGTGCTGGGGTCGCCGGGCTTGGCGCGGGTCGCGTCGGGGATACAGAGCAGGTTGAACAGGTCGGTCTTGAGCAGGGCGTAGATGCCGGTGTAGGCGGCCTCGGAGCCGATCAGCGCGGCGGTGCCGGGCAGCGTCGTGCCGTCCGAGCCGGTGACCAGGTCGCCCTGGCCGAGCCGCTTGGCCCCGAGGGGGGTGTACCGGCCGACGTTCGTGGTGGCGCCGCCGAGGCCGAGCAGGGCCGCGCCGTCGGCCACGTCGCCGGAGGCGGTGGCGCCCGTGACGGTGAAGGCCGCGTCGACGGCCGCCGGGGCCACCTGCGAATCGACGTCGCCGAGGATGCGCAGCCCGCCGTCGGCCGTGGGCAGCACCCGCACCCGCAGCCCCGCGGCCCCGTCGGTGGCGCCGAGCGCGGTGTTGATCTTCCGTTGCAGCAGCGCGGCCACCCCGGCGGGGGAGGACGGCAGCCGCTCGTCCTTCTCCAGCGCCGTGACGGTAACCGCGCTCACCGCGGGGACGGTCTTGGTGGGGTCCGCCGGGTCCGGCTTGGTGGGCCGGTCGGGCTGCACGGTGAGCCGGTAGTTCTTCGCGGCGTCCACGGTGGGCGAGCCGATCGCCGCGCCGAGGGTGCCGCTGGGCACCGGCCGGCCGGCTCCGCTCGCCCCGGCCCGGGCCCGCACCAGCGAGGAGCCCCGGTCGGAATCGTTGAGCACGGTGACGGCGTACGCGGCGCTGGCCGGGTCCGAGGACAGCCCGGTGAACCGCTCGGTCGCGCCGGTGGCCGCGTCCTGGACGCTCAGGTTGAACGTCTTCGGGTCGGCCGCGTCGTCGTGGTCGACGTCGATCAGCAGGTCGCTGCCCCACCCGCCGCTGCTCGCCGCGTCCAGCACCAGCGCCGGCTTCGGGCCGGCGCCCACCTTGTCCAGCAGGGTGACCGAGGCCGGGCAGGCGTCGGCCCGGGGCACCCGGACGATGAGGGCGGCCGAGCCGCCGTTGCGGAAGAACTGCTGCACCGCCAGGCTGAGCTCGGAGTCCCGGTCGACCCCGCCGAACCGGCGCTCGAACTCGCCGAAACTGTTGACCCGGACGGCCCGGTGTTCCGGCCCGGTCCGGACGTATCCGACGAAGGCGGCCAACCCGGTCGCCACGCCGATGACGGGTCGGACGCCGCTCGGGGCTTCCTCGATGTAGACGCCGGGATAGCTCGGAGTCACGGGCATGACTACCTCGTCTCGGAGTGGAAAGTCGGCTGGTCACACCCTCCGCCCGCAGGTCAGCGCCCCCTAGCGGACACCCGACCGTGTTGCGACGCGAACCCGACAGAACGCGCCGGTACGGTTACCGTCGTCACCCGCTCGGCCGGTATTCGCCGCTGAACGTCTCGGGGCCCGTGCCCCGATCGGTGGGGCAGGAGGGCGGTTGTCGTCGAGCCGGGCGAGCAGGACACTCACCTCGGTGTGCAGGCGGCGCAGCTCAGCGGCCGTCGGCGCCAACTCGTAGCAGTGGTGGTGGGTGGCGGCCGACAGCGTCGCCCAGGCGAACGCGACGCGGCGGGCGACGACGACACCGGGACCGAGCCGACCGCGCAGCATCAGCTGCTTCGCCCGGCCCTGCCCGCACCGCGCCACCGCCGGCCTGGTCCGCCGCCAGTAGGCGTCGACGCCACCCTCGAGGGCGAGCCGGATCAGACAGGCGCATGCCCGGGGCCACCAGCCGCCGGTGACGGCGGCCCCGCCGAACGCGCCGGCGCCCCGCAGCAACTCCTCGGCCGCCGCCAGGCAGCGCTGCGGCGTCGGCGCGGTCACCGCAGCGCCTCCGCCAACAGGCAGGCGTCCGCGACCAGACCCGGCAGGTCCGCCAGGTACGCCCCGTGCACACCCTCTCGGCACGCCTTGTACGCGGCCACCACCCGTGGCCCGTACCGGCGCCCCAGACAGCCGAGCACGTCGCCGCCCCGGTCGGCGTCGTCGAAGAGCGCCAACGCGAGCGTGGTGGTCAGCCGCCGCGACGCGTCCACGATGGCCACCTCGATGTCGTCGTGCCGCACTCCGCGTGCCACCCGCTGCCGCCACACCATCCGGTGGCAGGCCGCCTCCACCGCCGAGCGGCACAGCTCCGCCACCACCGGCCCGCGCACCTCGGCCGGGATCTCCTCGTTGCGCGACAGCGCGTACGCGTCGTCGAGGTGACGGATGACCGGGTCGGAGCCGGGCCGCAGCGTCACCACCGACCGCTCCGCGCGGGTCACCTCGACGATCCGAGCCTGGCCCAGGTCGAGGCGGCGGACCGCGTCCGGCAGCCGGGTGTCGTGGGTGAAGACCACCACCTGCCGCTGCTCGGCCAGCGCGGCGAGCACCCTGGCCAGGCCGTCCACCTTGGCCGGGTCCATGCTCTGCACCGGGTCGTCGACGACGATGAACCGGAACGGGCTCTCCGGCGCGCACCCGCGCGGCAGGAACGTCGCCAACCCGAGGGCGTGCATCTCACCCTGGCTCATCACGCCCAGCGCGGTCCCGTTGTCGGCGCCGTCCACGCTGACCGGGAACACCACCCGCCGCCGGGTGTTCGCCCCTTCGAGGGACATCGCCCCCAACTCGACGTTGCTCTCCTGCCGTAGTTGCGCCCAGATCCGCTGCGAGTGCTCCGCGAACGGCGCCACCCGCTCGTTGCGCAGCTGCGCCGCCGTGGACTTCAGCCAGGCCCGCGCCGCCTTCACCCGGGCCAGCGTCGCCTCCCGCTCGGGCAGCCCGGCCGCGGCGTCGACCCAGCCGCGCAGCTCGGCCGCCGCCCGCCGCCACCCGGTGTCGCGCTGCCGCAGAACCCCTTCGGCGTACGCGCGGGCCGCCCCCACCGCCGCCACGACGGCCGGATACCGCGCGTCGAGGTGCGCCGCCAGTTCCGCCGGCTCCGCAGGTACGCGCCGCAGCGCCACCACCGCCCCGCGCAGGTCGTCCAGCGACGCCTTCACCGCGTGCGCTCCGTCCGAACGCACCTCGGCGCGCGGCCCGGCCAGCGCCTTCGCCGCGTGCGCTTCGTCCCGTGGCACCTCCGCACGCGGCCCGTCCAGCGGTGGCGCCGCGGTGTGCGGCTGGCTCAGCGGCGCCTCCGCCGCGTCGCCGTCGGGCACCGTGAGGTCGTCGATCAGGTGGTGCGCCTGCCGCAGCAGGGCGGTCAGCCGCGCCGCCGCCGACTGGGCGGCGAGACCGCGGTCCCGCAGCTGTGCCAGCGACGCACTGGCGGCGTTGCGCCAGTCCCCGTCGAGGGTGCCGGCGGCGCAGACCGGGCACGGGCTGTCGCCGGCGTCCTCGTGGTGCTCGATCGCGAGCCGGAACAGCTCGGCGGTGCGCAGCGCCGCCCGGGACCGCCCATCGTCGTGCCGCTGCGCCTCGGCGGACGCCTCACGAATCTGTTCCGCCAGCCGCGACACCTCCTCCCCGGCCGGCACGGCCAGCTCGACCAGACGCCGGCACAGCAGCAGAGGCCGGTCGGCGGCGACCTCCTCCGGCTCGTCGAGGATCGCGCTCAGCGCCGCCACGTCGACGGCACCGCGCCCCTTCAGCAGCACGGCCGCCCGCCGGGCCCGGTCGTCGGCGACACCGGTCAGCTCATCGGCGAGTGCGCCGCGTCGGGCGCGTACCTCCTTGATGGTGGCGTCGAAGGGCCGGGCGGCGGCCACCAGCCGCTGGTCGGCGTCGGTGATCGCCTCCAGGCCGAGGATGGCGGAGATCGCGTCGAAGAGCTGGCTCTGCGTGCCGGCGGTGAGCCGGCCCAGTTCGGCGGCGGTGAGGAACGGCCGGTACAACTCCAGCGGGCGGGCCAGCCCCAGCTCCGCCAGGCCCCCGTGTCGCCCCTGCTCGCTGCTGACGGTGACCTCCGCGTCGGCCAACGTCGCGCCGAGCGGCCACGACCGGGTCACCGTCACCGGCCTCGCCACCCCGTCGACGCGCAGCTGCACCACGATCCAGCACGGGTCGGGGGAGTGCAGATTGCGCCACCCCGTACGCCAGACGCTGTTGCGGTCCGCCCAGCGGGCGCTGTCGCCGGTCATCGCCAGCTCGACGGCCTCGGCGAAGCTCGACTTGCCGGAGCCGTTGCGCCCGACCACCAGGGTGATGCCGGGGCCGGGGTCGATCTGGAGGGTGCGTTCCGGGCCGACGCCCCGGAACCCGGCGACGGTGATCGAGGAGAGCCAGATCCGCCCGGCCGGCGCCTCGTCGGCCGGTGCGCCCAGGTCCAGCCTGGGCTTGCCGCCGTCGAGCGCGGCGGCCAGGTCGTCCTGCCCGCTCAGCGCGGCGAGCACCAGTTCGGCGGTGTGATCGGGCACGTCTTCGGCGGTGAGCCGCTCGAAGATCAGCTCGACCAGTGGTTCGGTACGGCGGGTGGGGAGGGCCGGAGTGGTGGGAAAGGGCTGACGGGGAATGGGCATGATCGTCTCCAGGCGTGTGCTCCCCGCGGGCCGGCGGATGTGCCGGCCCGCCGTGGGGAAGCGGGGAAATTAGGTTCGGATGGTGTGGAGCTGATCCCGTGGACGGGTCAGAGCTCTGCGCGTCGCTGTCGAGCTGCCCCGCCTGGCTGTGTCAGCAGGCAGGACGGCCAGGGGAGGGGGCGTGGTCCGGTGGGCCGCAGGTCGTCGACCTACCGGAAGATCAGGCCGGGACCGACCCAGGACGGGATCGACGAGCCCGTGGGCGGAATGGCGGTGCGCTGGTCAGCGAGAACCACGGTCATCTCCCGGGGGTGAGAAGTCAGTCGATATGGTCAGCCGGCGACGGTGGTGTGCCAGTCGCGGAGGAAGGCGTCGACCAGGGCATGGGCCCGAGGTCGTACGTCGAAGGACTCGCCGACCCGGCGGCGCGCCATGTGCGACAGGCTGTCGGCGGCCTCGTTGAGCGCGTGGCCGCTGTGTCCCTTCACGTGCGCGAAGGACAGATCCGGTCGCCGGCTCACCACCTCGGCGAGCCGGACCAGGGTGGGCTGGGCCGCCGACCTGCGCGGCCGCAGGCTGTAACCGGCCGGCACGGAGTCGGTCTCGCCGGCCTGCCATCGGTGCAGGTACCGCAGGGCGGTCAGACTGTCCAGCAGCACGATCATGCCGGCCGGCGCCTCGCCGTACGCGGACAGCAGGAAGTCGACCGCCCGCAGCTCGTTGATCAGGACGCGCGAGACCCCGGTTGGATCCATCCGGTCGGTGCCCCGGCCGCGCAGGCCGTAGTGGCCGTCGCTGACGACGTACCCGATGCCGCCGGCGCGTCCCTTCCAGCTGGCGTCGGTCGCGGCGACCACGGCCGCGGACGCCGTCGCCCAGCGGCCGACCCGGCCGCGACCGCGCTCGTGGTCCGGCTGCGGCCGGCAGGTCGAACCGTGCCGGGCGGCCTGCTGTCCTGCCGTGTCGAGTAACTGCCGGGCCGAGGCGATCTCGTCGTAGCGCGCGGCGGTGAGCGCCAGCCGCACCGCGTCGCCGATCCGCTGGCAGTCCTCGCAGCCGGTGACCCGGGCGTAGCCGCGCAGCGCCACGGCGCGGTCGTGCAGGGGAGCGGGGAGCAGGTCCAGGGCGCGCAGGAACTCATCGGGACGCACGACGCCTCCTGACGTCTCGTAGCGGGGGAGGGGCGAGGGCAACGCGTTCTGCCCGCCCTCGCCGCTGTGGAGCTGATGTCGTGAACGGATCAGGCGGGCGTGATGGTCCAGTTGCCGTCCGCCGTCACCTGGACGAGGGCGGGCGCTTCCAGCGGACGGACACCCGAGTAGCCGCCGATCTCGTTGACCAGCAGACCGCCCTCCCCGGTCTCCGTCGAGTAGGCGTGGATGACGAAGTTGCTCGTGCCCCTGGTGTGGGTGATCCTCGCGGCGGTGCCGGCACCGCCGAGCACCAGCACGTCGTCACCCTTGCCTGCGGCCTTGCCGGTGGTTGCCTTCGTGGCCAGCTGAGCCACGCTGCCGATCGTCAACGTCCACGACCCGGACGCCTCCACCTCGAACTGGGTGGTCAGCGAGCCATCCTCGAGGTTGATCCAACGTTTGCCGCTGTAGGAGCCGATCTCGTTGACCAGCAGTCCGTCCCCGTCGCTCTTGAGGACCGTGTTGCTGGAGCACTTGCAGGTGAACTTGACGACCGAGAGGTCGGTCAGCTCGCCTACCCGCACGATGTCGTCGCCGCGCCCCTTGACCACCTTGGGCTTAGGGGTCGACGGGGCCGTGGTCGGCTCGGGGGCGGTGGTGGTGGGAGCGGCCGTCGTCGGAACCGCCGTGGTCGGGGCGGCTGTGGTGGGAGCAGCCGTGCTCGGCGCGGCGCTGCTCGGAGTGGTTGACGGGAGGCTGCTGGCGCTGGTGGCCGGTTCGTCCTCGTCGCCAGTGACCGCACCGATGACCGCACCACCGCAGCACAGCGCGACGACGAGGGCCAAGCCACCGACGGCCCAGGCTCGGGCGTTCGAGGGCTTGGGCGGGACGGGGGCCGCTCGGCGGGCATCGGGGTGGTCGGATCCGTCATAACAGCGCTCCTCAGTGAACTGACGCGGCGGTGGGCTGACGCCCGGGGAAGAGGGGCGGGCGGATCGCCCGCCCCGACGGGCCGGCGGGAGGTCAGTTCAGCGCGACGGTGATGCCGCCGGAGAACGGCGAGTCGTGCAGTTCGAGCTTGGCGAGCTTGACGTTCTTGGGGATGTCGAAGACCACGACACCGGTGACCTGGTTGCCGGGGTTGATGTCGTTGAGGAACGTCTCGGCGTTCTTGTTGGCGTAGATGGCGGCGCCGGTGTCGGAGGAGTACTCGGTGCCGTCGGCCGCGTACGCCTTCTGGCTGCTGCCGTCGAACATCTGCGCCTCCTTGCCGATGTTCTTGACGTTGAGCGTGACCAGGCAGAACTGGCCCTGAGCCTTCTCGCCGAGCAGGTCGGTGCCGATTTTGGCGACGCCGCACTTCGACGACTTGACCGTGAACTCGAACTTTCCGTCGCGGGCCGGCTGGCCGATCTTGGCGGTCTTCGCCGCCTTCTCCTCGCCCTTGGCATCGCTGTCGCCACCCGTGGTGCTGGAACTGTCGGTGGCTCCGGAGCCACAGCCCAGGGCGACGAGGGCGGTGACGATGAGGGCGAGAGTGGTGGTCTTGCGCATTGTTGTCCTCCCGGTGTGAACGTTGCGGCGTCAATGAGAGCATCGTCCGACAACGGTGTCAACAGACATTGTGAACCTTGACATGCGTGCGAGACTTTGGGCGTGAAGACACCGACCGTCACGGCGGCGGAGATCGCCCGGCTCGCCGGGGTCGGTCGCGCCGCGGTCAGCAACTGGCGCAAGCGGCATCCCGACTTCCCAGCTCCCGTGGGCGGCACCACGGCCAGCCCGGAGTTCGACCTGATCCAGGTCGAGCAGTGGCTGCGCGGCCAGGGCAAGCTCCCCGAGCTGTCCCGCGCGGACCGCCTCTGGCAGCACCTGGCCGCACCGACGGAGACCCCGGCGTCCGCACTCGCCGGCGTCGGCGCCCTGCTGCTCGCGCGCCACCGCGGCGAACGCCCCACCCGCAGCAAGGTCGACGCACACCTGGCGGCCCTGCTGCCCGACGTCGACGCGCTCGCCGACGAGATCGGCCCTCAAGCCGCCTTCGACGAGCTGTGGCTGCGCTTCTCCGCCCCCGGTCCGGGCCGGCTGTTCGCCACCCCCGACGAACTCGCCGACCTGATGGTCGCCCTCGCCGACGTCGGCGCAGGCACCATCCTCGACCCCGCCGCCGGTTCCGGCGCCACCCTCCGCGCCGCCGCCCGTGCCGGCTGCACCACGGCGTACGGGCAGGAACTCGACGCCGACCTCGCCACCCTCGCCGAGCTCTGGCTCGCCCTGCGCGACGTGCCCGGCGAGGTCCGCGCCGGCGACTCGCTGCGCGCCGACGCCTTCCAGGGCCGCACCGTCGACGCGGTGATCTGCCATCCGCCGTTCGGCGTCACCAACTGGGGCAACGAGGAACTGGCCTACGACCCCCGCTGGGAGTACGGCGCCCCACCACGCACCGAACCGGAACTGGCCTGGGTGCAGCACGCGCTGGCCCACCTGCGGCCCGGCGGACACGCCGTGCTGCTCATGCCACCCGCGGCAGCCGGACGCCGGGCCGGCCGGCGCATCCGCGCGGAACTGCTGCGGCGCGGTGCGCTGCGCGCCGTCGTCGCCCTGCCCAGTGGGGTGGCCGCCCCGCACGGCGTACCGCTGCACCTCTGGGTGCTGCGGCGGCCCGCGGCCGACGCGCCCGCCCCGGCGCGGGCGCTGCTCGTCGACGCGGCCGAGGGCGACGTCGCCGAGCTGTCCCCGCGGGTCCTCGCCGCCTGGCGGGCCTTCACCGCCGCGCCCGACGCCGAGGTCGAGGAGGCCGGCTTCGCCCGCTCGGTCCCGGTCATCGAACTGCTCGACGAGGAGGTCGACCTCACCCCCGCCCGCCGGCAACCCGCCGTCGGGGGCGAGCAGACCGGCGAGCATCTCGTACGCACCAGAGAGCGGCTGGCCGCCATCGTCGGTGGCCTGCCCGCCCTGATGCCGCAGGTCAACCCCACGAGCGAGAGGGCCGCGCCGTTGGTCACCTCGGTCGCCGACCTGATCCGCGGCGGGGCGCTCCACCTGATCGGGCCGGTGCGCGTCACCTCCGCAGCCGGTCAGCCGCAGGTCGACGTGCTACCCCGATCGGAGAGCAGGTCACCCGTGCTGACCGTGGCCGACGTGCTCGCCGGCGTCGAGGCCTCCGGGGAGGTCGACGAGCGGCTCGGCCAGGAGATTCCCCTGATGGTCGGCGACGTGGTGGTGCCGATGATCGCCCACATGCTCACCGCCCGGGTGATCACCGCCGAGGGGACGCTGCTCGGCCGCAACCTCTACCTGCTGCGCCCCAACCCGGCCGCGCTCGACCCGTGGTTCCTCGCCGGGCAACTGCGCACCTCGGCCAACGAGAAGCAGGCGTCGAGCCTGTCCGGAACCCTGCGCTTCGACATCCGCCGGGCGCAGGTGCGGCGGCTGCCGCTGGACGAGCAGCGGGCGCACGGCGAAGCATTTCGGCGCCTCGCTGAGTTCGAGTCGGCAATCCGACACATCGCATTGCTGGGGGCGGATCTCGCTCAACTGGCTGCCGACGGACTGGCCGGTGGACAACTACGTCCGTAGGGCGGCACCGGTGGGTGGCGGCCGGGTATATCGACACAGGACTGTGCGGCGGGCGGAGTGGAGATTCGGAAGGCCTGCTCACATTGGTCATGCCCGCTACGGCGGGAGTGTGCGTCATGCGCACCTTCGGCACAGATAACGCCGGAATCTGACGCAACATTCGTGGCCGAGATGGCAGGCCGTCCTGTCAAGCGCCGCGGAGTGGTTGGGGTTCCTCACCCGTTCGTGCCCCTTTCAGCGATCGACGAAGCTGGCAATACTCCACGGGCGGCTTCGTGAGGAACGTTCAACAGGCGGCTAGCCAGCGGAGTCCTGTCGACAGGACTCCGCTGATTGTCGACCGCTGATATCGGCAGCAGATGAACGCCACACGGGCCCAGGGCTACGAGCTGGGGGCTTTGAGGGTGACGGGAACGAATGACTGGGTGGCGGGCCGGTTTCGTCTGCAAGGTGCGATCGGCAAAGGAAACATGGGCGAGGTCCACCGCGCCGAGGACATGGCGGCGGCGGAGGGCTCCGGCGACCGGATCGTCGCGCTGAAGCTGATCCTGCGCAGCCGCTCCGGGGCGGTCATCGACACCTCTCTGAACAACAAGGCCCGGCAGCGCTTCGAGCGCGAGGTGCGCATCATGCGCAAGCTCAGCCATCCGCATCTGCCGCGGATCATCGCCGGAGCGGTCAAGGAACTGCCGTACATCGCGATGGAGCTCCTCGACGGGGAGACCCTGCGTGACCTGGTGTCCGAGCACCCGCAGCTGCCCATCTCGTGGGTCGCCGCCGTGGGGGCGCAGATCGCGGACGGGCTGGCGGCGGCGCACAGAGCCGACGTCGTGCACCGCGACCTCAAGCCGTCCAACGTGATGCTGCTGCGGACCGGGGCGATCAAGGTCCTGGACTTCGGCATGGGCCGGATCCTCGACGAGGGCGAGGACGGCAAGCTGACGAGCTCGTCGGTCACGGTCGGCACGGCCCGCTACATGGCGCCGGAGCAGTTCCTCGCTGCGGCGGTCACCCCCGCAGCCGACCTGTACGCGCTGGGCTGCGTGCTCTTCGAGCTTCTGACCGGCGTTCCGCCGTTCCTCAGCGAAACCGGGATCGAGCTGGGCCAGAAGCACCTTTACGAGCCGGTCCCACCGATCCGGCTGATGCGCTCGGACGTGCCGGTCGACGTGGTGCGGCTGCTGGACCGCCTGCTGGCCAAGGACCCGGCCGAGCGGCCGGCGAACGCGGCGACCGTCCGGGAGACGCTCTTGCCCTTCGCCACCGGCACCGACCAGGTCCTTGGCTGGGAGGCCTTCGACCCTGTGCGGTACCTGGCGCAGGGGCGTGTCGCCGCTGAAGCCGCCGCACCGCAGGCACGGGACAAGGAGGCCGAGCCAGCCGACCCGACGAGCGCCGGCATGGACGTCTTCGGAGTGCACGGACAGCTCATCAAGGACTACCGGGCATTCACCCAGGGCGGCACGATCATCCGGGACGATCGGATCGCCACCTTCGTCGAGGACGACCTGGATGCCAAGTCGCAGTGGCCCGACCCGTGGGTGTCGCTCAATCCGTTCTTCGCCTCCGGCGGCTCGATCCTCGAACTCGTCAGCCAGGGTGTGCTGCACGAGGAGTGCGCCCGCATCTTCCAGGCCAGGAAGACCGAGGGCGGTACGGCCTGCGACGGCCGCCCGCTGACGCTGCACCAGCACCAGCGGGCGGCGATCGACAAGGCACAGTCTGGGGCGTCGTACGTCCTGACCACCGGGACCGGCTCCGGCAAGTCGCTGTCGTACATCGTGCCGATCGTCGACAAGGTGCTCAAGGCCCGCGAACAGGAGGGGAAGAAGGCGGAGAAGCGGGTCCGGGCGATCATCGTCTATCCGATGAACGCGCTGGCCAACAGCCAGCTCAAGGAGTTGGACAAGTACCTCCAGGACGGCTACGGGCCCGGTCGCGAGCCGGTCACCTACGCCCGGTACACCGGCCAGGAGAGCGACGAGCGACGCAGGGCGATCCGTGACAGCAAGCCGGACATCCTGCTCACCAACTACGTGATGCTGGAGCTGATGCTCACCCGCCCGGACGACCGGCGGTCGCTGATCAAAATGGCCCGAGGGCTGGAGTTTCTCGTCTTCGACGAACTGCACACCTACCGGGGCCGGCAGGGCGCCGACGTGGCCCTGCTGATCCGCCGGGTGCGCGAGGCCTGCCAGGCGCAGGCACTCCAGTGCGTCGGCACCTCCGCCACCATCTCCAGCGAGGGCACTGCCGACCAACAGCGGGCCGTCGTCGCGCGGGTCGCCAGCACCCTGTTCGGCACCGAGGTCACGCCCGGCAACGTCATCGGCGAGACCCTGGTCCGCGCCACCGGGCCCGCTCCGGACGCCGTGCCGGCCGAACGGCTGCGGGTACCCGGCGCACCCCGCGCGTACGCCGACCTAGTCAACGACCCACTGGCCCGCTGGATCGAGACCCGCTTCGGCCTCGCGGTGAACGGTGGGCGGCTCGTCCGGCAGAAGCCCGCCAAGATCGAGGAGGCGGCGCTCGAACTCGCCGACGCCAGCGGCCTCACCGTCGCCGAGTGCGGCCGGTCGATCCGGCGCACCCTCAAGGCCGGATCCGAGGCGCGGCACCCGGTCACCGAGCGTCCCCTGTTCGCCTTCCGGCTGCACCAGTTCCTCTCCAAGGGCGACACGGTCTACGTCACCCTGGAGGACGCGCTCACCCGCCACCTCACCCGGGACTACCAGCTCGTCCTACCCGGCTCGGACGGCAAGATCCTGCTGCCGCTGGCGTTCTGCCGCGAGTGCGGCCAGGAGTACCTGACGGTGTCGCGCACCGAGCGGGACGGCGACGTCGTCTACGAGCCCCGCCGGGACACCGTCGCCACTGGCGGCCAAACCACCCCCGGGTACCTCTACATCGACTCCGAGCGGGCCTGGCCCGCGGCCACCCAGGAGGCCATCGACGGTCATCGGCTCCCGGAGTCCTGGCTGGAGCCCGACGACCAAGGGCAGGACGTCGTCCGCGCCTCCTACCGGGAGCGGCTGCCGAGAGCCGTCACCGTCGACCCCTACGGACACGAGGGCCGGGGCGGCCTGCGGGCGGCGTTCATCCCGTCGCCATTCCTGTTCTGCGCCCACTGCGGGGTCAGCTACGAGCAGGTCCGGGGCACGGACTTCGCCAAGCTCGCCACCCTCGACCAGGAGGGGCGGTCCTCGGCGACCTCGCTGGTCTCCGCGTCCATCGTCCGGTCGCTGCTCCGCGCGCCCGCCGAGGCGCTGGACCCGAAGGCCCGCAAGCTGCTGACGTTCGTCGACAACCGGCAGGACGCCTCGCTCCAGGCCGGCCACTTCAACGACTTCGTGCAGATCACCCAGCTGCGCGGCGCGCTCTACCAGGCGGCCGTCGCCGCCGGGAAGAAGGGCATCGACCACGAGAAGCTCGCCGAGAAGGTGACGGCGGCACTGGGCCTGCGGCAGGCCGACTACGCCCGCGGCGACGACCTGCCGCCGATGATGTTGGACAGGGCCAACAGGACCCTGCGGGACGTCGTCGCCTACCGCCTCTACCTGGACCTCGAACGGGGCTGGCGGGTCACCATGCCCAACCTCGAACAGACCGGCCTGCTGGAGATCGACTACCAGGACCTCGACTGGCTCGCCGGCAACCAGGAACGCTGGTCGAAGGCACACCAGGTGCTGCGTAACGCCGAGTCGAGCCAGCGCGTCGACATCATGCGCGCGCTGCTGAACGAGATGCGCCGATCCCTCGCCATCGACGTGCAGTACTTCCGCGACGACTTCGACTCGCTCCAGCGGGCCAGCGAGGAGCGCCTGACCGACCCGTGGGTGCTGTCGGCCACCGACAGCCCCAAGGTCGGCACCGCGTACCCGCGGCCGTCGGGGCGGGGTATGGACCGGTCCGGGCTCTTCCTCTCCGGCCGGGCCAAGTTCGGCAAGTACCTGCGCCGGGTGCACTTCGGCACGCGCCTGAGCTTCGACGACGCGCAGCTGGTGATCGCCGACCTGCTGGAGGTGCTGGCGAACGCCGGCCTGGTCACCAGGATCGAGGCCGCGCCGCAGCGCGCCGGCCGCTACCGCCGCCCCGCCGGCCCGAGCGGCACCGGCTACCGGGTGTCGGCCGGCTCGCTGGTCTGGCGGGCCGGCACCGGGGAGACGGGCACCCACGACCCGCTGACCCGCACCTACACCGGCGACGACGGCCCCCGGGTCAACACCTTCTTCCGCGAGCTCTACCGGGAGGCCGCCGGGACCCTCGCCGGGCTGACCGCCCGTGAGCACACCGCCCAGGTCGACCCGGGGGAACGGGAGCGGCGCGAGGATGCCTTCCGCAAGGCGGAACTGAAGTTGCTCTACTGCTCGCCCACCATGGAACTCGGCGTCGACATCTCCGAACTCAACGCCGTCATGATGCGCAACGTGCCGCCCACCCCGGCCAACTACGCCCAGCGCAGCGGGCGGGCTGGCCGGGGTGGGCAGCCCGCGCTGGTGACCACCTACTGCGCCACCGGCAACAGCCACGACCAGTACTACTTCCGCCGCTCCGAGCGGATGGTCGCCGGCGCGGTCGCCCCGCCGCGCCTGGACCTGGCCAACGAGGACCTGGTCCGCTCCCACGTGCAGGCGATCTGGCTGGCCGAGACGGGACTAAAGCTCGGCCGCGCCATCCCGGAGACCGTCGACATCTCGTACGCCGAGGGCACCCGCGTGCCCAACCCCGCCCTCGAGCTGCACGACCACATCCGCGCCGCCCTGCACGACCCCCGGTTCCAGAAGCAGGCGGCGGCATCCGCCCGCACGGTCTTCGCCGGTCTGCTGGCCGAGTACGCCCAGTCGAGCTGGTGGGACGACCGGTGGATCGAGGACACCGTCCGTACCACGCCCGACCGGTTCCACGCGGCCTTCGACCGGTGGCGGGACCTGTTCAAGGCGGCACTGGTCGACCAGGCCGAGCAGAACCGGCGGGTCCTCGACCACACGCTCTCCGAGCGCGACCGGCGAATCGCCGTGGGCCGCCGCAAGGAGGCCGAGACCCAGCTCAACCTGCTCAAGAACGAGAGCGTCGACAGCAAGTCGGTGCTGTCGGACTTCAACCCCTACCGGTACCTCGCCAGCGAGGGCTTCCTGCCCGGCTACTCGTTCCCCCGGCTGCCGCTGGCCGCCTACGTACCCACCACCGGGCGCAGGTTCGGCGACGGCGACTACCTCCAGCGCCCCCGCTTCCTCGCCATCCGCGAGTTCGGCCCCGGCGCCCTCATCTACCACGAGGGCGCGCGCTACCAGGTCACCCGCATCCAACTCCCTCCGGAAGCGGCGGGCGAGGTGGTCACCGGCGTGGCCAACCGGTGCGGCAGGTGCGGGTACCACCACGCCGACCGGGAGAAGGCCGACCTCTGCCAGATGTGCAAGGAGCCGCTGAACGACAAGACGACCGGCCTGCTGCACCTGCACACCGTCTACACCAAGCGCCGGGAGCGGATCTCCTCCGACGAGGAGGAGCGCCGCCGGGCAGGATACCGGCTGGTCACCTCGTACCGCTTTCACGACCACGGCGCCCGCCCCGGCCGCCGCGACGCCCTCGTCGCCGACTCCGCCGGGGGCCTGGCGACCCTCTCGTACGGCGACTCGGCGACCGTCCGGATCACCAACGTCGGGCGGGTGCGAGCCAAGCCGAACGAGCCGGACGGATTCTGGCTCGACCCCGCCGACGGGCGCTGGCTCAACGAGCGCGACGCCGGCGACGCCTCCGGCGACTCCAGCGAGATGCCGCTCGTCGACGCCGACGGCAACGAGAAGCGCCGCAAGAAGCGGGTCATCCCGTACGTGGAGGACCGGCGCAACATCCTCGTGCTCAAGCTCGACGAGCCACTGGACGTCGACGTCGCGCTGTCCCTGATGTTCGCGCTGGAGCGCGGCATCGAGGCCGCCTTCGAGCTGGAGGACTCGGAACTGACCACCGAGCTGCTGCCGCCGAACGAGGGCCCCCGCAACCGCCTCCTCTTCACCGAGGCGGCCGAGGGCGGCGCGGGCGTGCTGCGGCTGATGCAGGCCGACCCTGCCGCCCTGGCACGGGCCGCCGCCGAGGCGCTGGCCATCTGCCACTTCGCTCCCGACGGCACCGACCAGGGCGGCGCGCACCACGACCGGCCCTGCGCCCGGGGCTGCTACGAGTGCCTGCTCACCTACGGCAACCAGCTCAGCCACCGGTCCATTGACCGGCACAGCGTGCGGGACCTGCTGCTGCGCTTCGCCGCCGCCAAGGCCGCCCCCACCGGTCAGGGCGAGTCGCGCACCGAGCAGCTCAAACGGCTCACCGAGCAGTCGGACACCGCCCTGGAGGCCAAGCTCATCACCTGGCTCAAGGAGCGCGGCCTGCGGCTGCCCGACGAGACGCAGACCCTCGTCACCGAGGCGTTGGCCCGCCCCGACTATGTCTACCGGCTGCCCGGCGCCACCGTCGCGGTCTTCGTCGACGGCCCCGTGCACAAGCACGAGGCGATCGCCCACCGCGACCGCGAGGCCGAGGAGCGGCTGCGCGACGCCGGCTGGGAGGTGATCCGTTTCCCGCACGACGCCGACTGGGTCGCGATCGTCGACCAGAACCGGTACTGCTTCGGCACCAGCGTCACCGGCTGACCGTCCCCCTGGCCAGCACCCCCACCCCACCGCACATCACGACGCGCGAGGACCCCCTCATGACCACCCCCTTCAGCGCCGGCACGCTGGTCTCTGCCCGAGGCCGCGACTGGGTCGTACTGCCGGAGAGCGCACCCGACATGCTCGTGCTGCGCCCCCTCGGCGGCGCGGACGACGACATCGCGGCCGTCTTCCCCGACTTCGAGAGCGTCACCGGCGCCCGGTTCGCCGACCCGTCGCCCGCCGACCTCGGCGACGCCCAGGCCGCCGGCCTACTCCGCTCCGCGCTGCGGATCGGCTTCCGCTCCGGCGCTGGCCCGTTCCGCTCGCTGGCCGGCATCGCCGTCGAGCCGCGCGCCTACCAGCTCGTGCCGCTGATGATGGCGCTGCGGCAGAAGACCGTCCGGATGCTGATCTCCGACGACGTGGGCATCGGCAAGACCGTCGAGGCGGGTCTCATCGCCAGCGAACTGCTCGCCCAGGGCGGCGCGCGCGGTCTCGCCGTGCTATGCGCGCCCGCGCTGGCCGAGCAGTGGCAGGGGGAGCTGCGCACCAAGTTCGGCATCGACGCCGAGCTGGTCCTCGCCTCCACCGTCTCCCGGCTGGAACGCGGCCTGGACCTGGGGCAGTCCCTGTTCGACCGACACCCCTACGTGATCGTCTCCACCGACTTCATCAAGTCGACCCGGCACCGCGACGACTTCGTCCGGCACTGCCCCGACCTGGTCATCGTCGATGAGGCGCACACCTGCGTCGCCGCCGACGACAGCATCTCCACCCAGAATCAGCTCCGCTTCGAGCTGCTCCAGCGCGTCGCCGCCGACGCCGAGCGGCACCTGCTGCTGGTTACGGCGACCCCGCACAGCGGCAAGGAGAGCGCCTTCCGCAACCTGCTGGGCCTGGTCAAGCCGGAACTCGCCGCCGTCGACCTCAGCTCGGATGCGGGCCGCCGGGCGCTCGCCCCGTATTTCGTGCACCGCAAGCGCGCCGACGTGCGCCAATATCTCACCCGTTCCGACGGGCTGGCCGACGACAGCCTCGCCGAGGAGACGTCCTTCCCCAGCGACCGGCACTTCAAGGACGAGACGTACAAGCTCTCCCCGGCGTACCGGGCGCTGCTCGACGACGCCATCGCGTACGCCAGCGAGCGGGTGACCGCCGCGGACCGGCAGGGCCGGCGGGAGGCCCGGATCGCCTGGTGGTCGGCGATCGCGCTGCTGCGCTCGCTGGTCTCGTCGCCGCGCGCCGCCGCGCAGACCCTGCGCACCCGGTCGGCGACCGTGGCGGCCGGCAGCGCCGAGGAAGCCGACCGGCTGGGCGCACCGCTGACCAGTGACTCGTCCGACAGCGACGCCCTGGAAGGGCTCGACGTCGTGCCGGGCGCGGAGACCGGCGACCCGGCCGGGGACGCCGACCGTGGGGGAGCGCGGCTCGCGGAGCTGGCTGAGCAGGCCGCGAAGCTGGAGGGCCCGACCGAGGACCGCAAGCTCGCCGCCCTCGTCACCCATCTCAAGGCCCTGCTCAAGGACGGCTACCACCCGATCGTCTTCTGCCGCTACATCCCCACCGCCGAGTACGTCGCCGAGCACCTCGACGGCAAGCTCGGCCGCAAGACCGTGGTGCACGCCGTCACCGGCACCCTCTCCCCGCAGCAGCGCATCGAACGCATCGAGAAGCTCGCCGAGGCCGCGGGCGACGACCCCGCCGCCCGCCGCGTCCTGATCGCCACCGACTGCCTCTCCGAGGGCGTGAACCTCCAGCACCACTTCGACGCCGTCGTCCACTACGACCTGGCCTGGAACCCCACAAGGCACGACCAGCGGGAGGGCCGGGTCGACCGGTACGGCCAGAAGCGCGACGTCGTGCGGGTCATCACCCTCTATGGCGGCGACAACGGCATCGACGGCCGGGTCCTCGACGTCCTCATCCGCAAGCACCGCCAGATCCGCAAGGACCTCGGGGTTTCCGTCTCCGTGCCCGACGCGGCCTCCGCCGGGGTGACCGACGCGATCGTCGAGTGGGTGCTGATGCGCGGGCGCGACAGCGAGCAGGGCAGCCTCTTCGACGCCGACGAATACCGCGCCCTCGACAAGAAGGCCGCCGCCCTGGCCGCCGACTGGCAGTCCGCCGCCGAGCGGGAGAAGACCTCCCGCTCCCGGTTCGCCCAGCACTCCATCCACCCGGAGGAGGTGGCCCGCGAGGTCGCCGCCGTCCGCGACACCCTCGGCCGCGCCGGGGAGATCAGAGGCTTCGTACGCCAGTCGCTGCGCGCCCTCGACGGCGTCCTGCGCGAGGACCCGGGCCGCCCGGGCGACTTCACGGCGGAGGTGAGCGGCACCCCCGCCGGCCTACGCGACGCCCTCGCCCCCGTCCTCGGCGGCGACGTGGTCGAGCTGGGCCGCCCGGTCCCGTTCCGCAGCACGGCGGCCGTGGCGCGCGGCGAGGCCGCCCTGGTCCGCACCGACCCGGCCGTGGTGGCGCTCGCCGGGTACGTCCTCAACGCCGCCCTCGACGACCAGGCCAGCGGCCCCCGCCCGGCCCGGCGCTGCGGCGTCATCCGCACCCGGGCCGTCACCACCCGCACCACCCTGCTGGTGGTCCGCTACCGCTTCCACCTCACCCTGCCGTCACGCACCGGCACCCGGCAGCTCGTCGCCGAGGACGCCCGGCTGCTCGCCTTCGCCGGCGCACCCGCCAACGCCCGCTGGCTCTCCGCCGACGACGCGCTCGGGCTGCTCGACGCCACCGCCGACGCCAACACCGACCCCGGTTTCGGCGAACGCACCATGGCCCGGGTCCTCGACGAACTGCCCGCCGTCGCCGACCACCTCCGGGGGTACGGCGAGGAATTGGCCGCCGAGCTGCTCGTCTCGCACCGCCGGGTCCGCAGCGCCTCCGGCGAGATCGTCCGGGGCCTCACCGTCACCGCCCAGGACGGCGCCGACGTCCTCGGCGCGTACGTCTACCTGCCCGCCCCCACCGCCGCCGGAGGCAACGCCTGATGTCCGCCACCGCCCGCAACCAGGTCTTCACCGCCGTGCACACCATCGGCGGCCTGCTCCCCGCCGACATGCTGGTCCGCATCTCTGAGGGCCGGGACGTTCCCGGCAGCAAGCCCGCCGACTACCGGGTGGTCGGCGCGCGCTCGGTGCAGAACGACGCCGAACGGCACTGGGACTGGCTCAAGGCGGTGTGGAAAGACCTGCGCGGCACGCTCCCCGCCGCCCCGGAGGCCGACACCCCCGCCGACCCGACCGGCCTAGCCGCCGCCCAGTGGCTCGAACCGCTCTTCACCGCGTTCGGCTTCGGTGCCCTCAGCCCCATCGGGACGGCCGGCATCACCGCCGACGACGGCGGCAAGACCTTCCCGATCAGCCACCGCTGGAACCACGTCCCGGTGCACCTGGCTCCGTGGAACGCCACCCTCGACAAGCGTCCGGCCAACGGCGGCGTCCCGCCGCAGTCGCTCGTGCAGGAATGCCTGAACCGCACCGACGCCCACCTGTGGGGGGTGCTCACCAATGGCCGTCAGCTCCGGCTGCTGCGCGACTCCAACGCCCTCGCCACCGCCGCGTACGTCGAATTCGACCTGGAAGCCATCTTCGACGGCGAGCTGTTCAGCGAATTCGTCCTGCTGTACCGGCTGTTGCACGTCTCCCGCTTCGCGGTGGGGGAGGAGGCGGCCCCATCGACGTGCTGGCTGGAGAAGTGGCGCGCGGAAGCAATCAAGACCGGCGTGCGCGCGCTGGACCAGCTCCGCCGGGGCGTCCAGGAGGCCATCGCCACCCTCGGCACCGGCTTCCTGCGCCACCCCGACAACAACCGGCTCCGGGAAAGCCTCGACGTCCAGGAGTTCCACAACGCCCTGCTGCGCCTGGTCTACCGGCTGCTGTTCCTCTTCGTCGCCGAGGACCGCGACGCCCTGCACCCGCCGGAGACCAACGACGAAACCCGCGAGCGGTACGCGAAGTATTTCTCGTCGGCGCGGCTGCGCGCCCACGCCCGCCGCCGCCGGGGCACCACCCACGCCGACCTCTATCAGGCGCTGCGGATCGTCCTCGACGCGCTGGGCCACGTGGACGGCCGGCCCGAGATCGGTGTGCCCGGCCTCGGCGGCATCTTCGACGACCGCGAGCCGGACGCCCCGCTGCACGGGCTGTCGCTGTCGAACGAACATCTGCTGACCGCCGTGCGTCACCTCTGCCAGGTGCGAGACACGGGCTCCCGCCGCTGGCGGTCCGTCGACTATCGCAACCTGGACGCGGAGGAACTGGGCTCCATCTACGAATCGCTGCTGGAGCTGGTGCCGAGGCACAGCGCCGTCGACCGCACGTTCGAGCTGGTCGAACTCGCCGGCAACACCCGCAAGACCACCGGTTCCTACTACACCCCGTCCTCGCTCATCGAGTGTTTGTTGGACTCGGCGCTCGACCCGGTGATCGACGACGCGGTGAAGCGCGGCGAAGTGGCGGCCACGGCCGCCGGCCAGCCCGACCCGTCCGACACGATCGTTTCCGAGCTGCTGTCGCTCACCGTCTGCGACCCGGCCTGCGGCTCCGGCCACTTCCTGGTCGCGGCGTCCCGCCGGATCGCCAAGCGGGTCGCGGCCGTGCGCGAACGCAACCCCGAGCCGACCCTCGACGCGGTACGCAGCGCCCTGCACGAGGTCATCGCCCGCTGCATCTATGGCGTCGACCTCAACCCGATGGCCGTGGAACTCGCCAAGGTGTCCCTGTGGCTGGAAGCCCTGGAACCGGGCAAGCCGCTTAGTTTCCTCGACGCGCACATTAAGCACGGGAACGCGCTGATCGGGGCGACACCCGCGCTGCTCAAGCGCGGCATCCCCGACGAGGCGTTCAAGCCGATTGAGGGCGACGACAAGAAGCACGCTAAGGGCCTGGAGAAGCAGAACGCCCAGCAGCGGGCGAACCAGGCCAGCCTCTTCGACCTGAACGCCGAGGCCCGGGTCACCAACATCGCCTTCGCCCGGGACCTGCGCCACATCACCACAGCCCCCGCCGGCAACCTCGGGGAGGTCCGCAGGCAGGCGTCCGCATACGAGACGTGGCAGACCTCCACTGAGTACGCAAACGCGCTGCACGTCGCCGACGCCTGGTGCGCCGCGTTCATGTGGCGGAAGACGCCGGACGCTCCGCCGGCCGTGACTCACGGGGTCTTCCGTGCGCTGGCCGACCCCGCCGCCGCAGCCGCCTCGAAGGCGACCCACGAGGAAATCAATCGACTGCGCAAGCAGTACGAGTTCTTCCACTGGCACCTAGAGTTTCCGGATGTCTTCGACGTGCCGGCGCATGGCGCGGGCATCGAGCCGGCGACGGGCTGGGCCGGCGGCTTTGACAGCGTTCTGGGTAACCCGCCGTGGGAGCGCATCAAGCTGCAAGAGCAGGAGTTCTTCGCCCAGCGGGACGAGGCAATCGCAACCGCGCCGAACGCCGCCGCCCGGAAGAAGCTGATCGCCGTGCTTAAGGATAACGCGGACCGTCGCTCGTTGTACGAGGAGTTCGGGGCAGCTAAACGGAGGGCCGAAGGCGAGAGCCACTTTATGCGCAATGGCGGCCGGTATCCGCTCACCGGGCGAGGAGATATCAACACCTACGCCGTTTTCTCGGAAACCGACTATGCGCTCATGGGCGAGCGTGGACGCTTGGGGGTAATCGTTCCGACCGGCATAGCGACGGATGACACGACCAAATTATTCTTTCAGAATCTCACTCGCAAGAGATCCATCGTCTCCTTGTATGATTTTCGGAATGCAGGATTTTTTGGTGATGTGGCAGGCGCGCAAGGGAATCGTTTTTGCCTGCTAACGCTTCAAAGGTTGCCGAATGAGGCGGCGGTTGACATGGTGCACCGAATTTCGGAGCTAGTCGAGCTTGATGTTTCCGAACGGCACGTCGGCATGAATAGCGATGAGATTGAATTGGTGAACCCCAATACCGGCACCTGCCCGATTTTTCGCTCCCGTCGTGATGCGGAGATTACCCTCGACATCTATCGTCGTATTCCGATTCTCTGGAAGGAGGGTGACCCGAAGGGTAATCCTTGGGCGTTGTCATTTATGGCGATGTTCCATATGGCGAATGACTCTGGATTGTTTCAAACGCGGGAGGACCTCAAACTTGATGGCTGGGCCTTGACCGGTAATATTTTTGCGAAGGGAGAATGCAGGAAGCTTCCCTTGTATGAAGCGAAAATGCTGCACCATTATACGCATCGATTTGGCGACTACGCACTCGCCAGCATGTCGGAAGGTAAGGGAGTTCGCGCACTCCCGACTCCGTCGGCCAGCAGGCTGGATGATCCAAGCTATACAATCCAGCCCCGGTACTGGGTAAGTGAAGGCGAGGTTCGGTCCAAGCTTAATAGAAAGGGATGGGGTCGTCAGTGGCTTCTGGGCTGGCGGGACGTGACCAGTAGCCTGGATGAGCGGACCATGATTACTACTGTAATGCCGCTGACTGCGGTTGGCGACAAGTTTCTGCTAGCCTGCGGCGAAGGGCGAATGGAGCTTCTGCTTGCCAACTGGACAAGTCTGATCTTTGACTTTGTAGCGAGACAAAAGCTCGGCGGGACGGCATTTAAATACTTTGTCATCAAGCAGCTACCCGCACTTCCGCCGGAATTGCTGTCTATTCATTCTTCTTTTCTTGAGCCACGTATCCTGGAGTTGGTTTACACTGCTCACGATATGGCTTTTTTTGCTCGTGATATAGG
The DNA here is from genome assembly GCF_900091625.1 of Micromonospora peucetia. NCBI lineage: Bacteria > Bacillati > Actinomycetota > Actinomycetes > Micromonosporales > Micromonosporaceae > Micromonospora > Micromonospora peucetia. Next base: position 5,767,050 of record NZ_FMIC01000002.1, on the reverse strand, counting down.
TGATGATGGTGCGCCGTTTCGCTGGAACGAAGAGCGGCGTGCCGTCATCCGTGCTGAACTGGACGGTCTATTCTTTCATCTCTACGGCATTGCACGGGATGACGTGAACTACATTATGAACACGTTCACTGTCCTCAGGCGTAAGGATGAAGCTAGGCATGGCATGTACCGGACTAGGGATATGGTCCTTGCCGAGTACGACCGGATGGCCGCCGCTGGCATCGGCTTGACGGCCCCAGTGGCTGACGGAGGTAACTATCGATCAACACTCACTCCGCCGCCTGGACGCGGTCCGCGACACTTGCCGGTTCCTGGCGCTTCCTCCTAGGCTGAAGGCCATTGTCATCGCTGCAACGCCACTTGGCTTAGCGTGTTCAGTGACGAGAAGCCTGAGTTGTTCCCAAGCAGGATGTTTGGATCTGTCTACTGAGGTGATCTCAGCAACACATAAGGGTTGATTGGTGTTACACGGACGAAGGGTGCGAGTCGGGCGGCGTGGAAATAGGCGTGGAGTCAAGGTCCTGCTCTTGTCCGCTCGCCCGAGGGCGGGCTGTTCGTCAGGGTGCTGGCCGCGTAGAGGGTCGCCGGACCTGCTGGCCACGAACCAGGAAAGCGATAGGGTCGATTCCGCGAACGCGCTGGATTAGGCGCAGTTGAGTTTGCCCTCCCCAAGGCGTGGCGAGGTACGGACAACACAAAGGACAAAAATGAGCGCGAGCCGGACCCGAACTTGCTCTTGGTGTGGTGAAGAAGGGCACGACAAGCGGTCGTGCGGAGTCTCTCCCAACGCTGGGCGGTGCAGCGTGTGTTCCTACCACGGGCACGACAAGCGCAACTGTCCGCGCAAGTGACCTGGGGTGACTGATCAGGTGCTCGTCGAGCGGATTGGCTTGAACTCCGCCGTTCGTCTGGGGACCAGATGGGGACCGCACGACGTGCGCGATAGCGGGCGGCATGCGGCTGGCTGCACAGCCTGATCTTGGGGATAACGTGTGTGACGTGCGGCGAAGCGTTCGGGGGGGTGTCCCTATGTGTTTCGTCAAGCGGCGATCGGGGTGGTGGGGCGGGGTTGGTAGGGGATTTTGTCGCGGAGCATGGCGAACAGGACGTCGCAGCGGCGGCGGGCGAGGCAGATGAGGGCGGCGTTGTGGCGTTTGCCTTCGGCGCGTTTGCGGTCGTAGTAGGCCCTGCTGGTGGGGTCGGCGAGGGCTGCGAACGCGGCGAGGAAGAACGCGCGTTTGAGGTTTTTGTTGCCGCCTCGCGGTGGGTGTTCGCCGCGGATGCTGCTGCCGGATCGTCGGGTCACCGGGGCGAGGCCGGCGTAGGCGGCGAGGTGCCCGGGCGTGGCGAAGGCGGTGCCGTCGCCGACTTCGAGCAGGATCCGGGCTGCGGTCCTGACGCCGATGCCGGGCATCGAGGTCAGGACCCCGGCAAGAGGGTGCGCATCAAGCATCCTCTCGACCTGAGTGGCGACCTGGTCGCGTTGTCGCAGGACGTCGCGGAGGCTGTCGGCGAGGCGAGGCAGGATCGTCTCCGCAGCCTGGGTGCCGGGGACGGTGACGGTCTGCTCGTCGAGGGCGATCATGACCTGCTCGACGAGGCGCTCACCCATGCGTGGTGCGTGAGGCGCGGCGATGGACATCAGTTTGCGGCGGCCGGCCTTGCGTAACCCGACCGGACCGCCGCAGCGCGACAGCAGCTCCAGGGTCGCCTTGTGATGCACTTTCGGGCCGAGGACCCGTTCCAGGGCGGGGTGGATCTGCGTCAGCAGGCCCCGGATACGGTTCGACACTCGAGTGGCTTCGCCAGCAAGGTCGTCGTCGAAGCCAACCAGGACTTCCAACTCGGCCAAGGTCTCGTCGCCGATGTCGACCCGCCGCAGCGTGTGCGGCAGGGTGCGGGCCGCGTCAGCGATGACATAGGCGTCACGAGCGTCAGTCTTCGCCGAACCCGGGTGCAGGTCAGCGATCCGACGCATCGCCAGCCCCGGTAGATAGGCCACCTGATGCCCACACGCCCGAGCCACCGCGACCGGCAAGGCGCCGATCGAGGCCGGCTGGTCGACCACCACCAACACCGTGCCGTGACGGGCGAGTTTGTCGAACAGCTGCCGCAGCCGGGCCTCGGTATTCGGCAACGGCGCGTCGTGCAGCCGCTTGCCGTTCGGGGCCAACCCGACCGCGTGGTGATCACCCTTGCCGACGTCCAACCCGAGGTAGACGCCGTAACCGTCGTGCACCACACCCGCCTCCACGCATCCTCTCGTGGCCCCGGCCGCTGGTCAGGCGTCGGACTGCCGGCAGCCACGTTACGAAGAGACCTACCCCAACACGGGTGGCCGTGTCCCTATCAGCGGTCCGCCGACGCCACCCGACCCGGCGACAACACCCCCCGGATCATCCACACGACAGGGGAAGTAAGTCATACCGGGCCGGGCGACCGAGGGTCCCCGACTGGGGACAATCAAAAAGGTAACGGGGGGGGGCAAGGGGTCGTCGGTTCGAATCGGGCCGTCCCGACGCAGCTCAGACGGCTGATTCGGTACTTGGACCAGCCGTCTTTGGCGTTTTGGGGGCCGAGATTAGTCAAGTTGGCTATGAGTAGCGCCTCTTGACCAATGGTCAAGTCAAGGGTCCACGCGGTATCGCGTCAACGTCGCACGCTCTTCGTCTGTCAGCGTCAATGGCGGGGTCGGACGCCCGGTCCTCCGGCACCTCCGCATGCTACACCCACTTATGAGTCGAACTTCTGGCGCGGCATAGTAGACGCGGCCTTCCCGTCAGTGTTGCCGGTCGGCCCCGACGGATACCGGGCGGAGGTTGCCAGTAAACCGGGGCCGACCGGCGCGGCCCGCTTCCATGCAGGTAGCCAACGATTCGGCAGGCGTGGTCGCGGCGGGCGAAGCCGTCGCAGGTTGTGGCGATTCGTTCGCGGATCATCCTGGTGTGCGCCGAGGGCATCTCAAACGTCGATGTCGCAACCAACCTCGGGGTGCATCTGTCTACAGTGGGTAAGTGGCGGCGTCGGTTCCTGAAGCTGCGGCTGGACGGCCTGGTCGACGAGCAGCGGCCGGGCCGTCCACCCTCCATAGCTCTGGACCGAGTCGAGGACGTCGTGGTGGCGACCCTGGAGCAGACACCACGCAACGCCACGCACTGGTCCCGTAAGTTGATGGCCGAGCGGTCCGGGCTGTCGAAGTCGACGATCGGACGGATCTGGCGGGACTTCGGCCTTAAGAGTGCTGCGCCGAACCGTCGGAAACGAAGACGCCGATGCCCATGCGGCCGACCAGTTCGCCAAGCTCAATCATGGAGTCCAAGGCGCGGCGGACGGTCATGTGGCTTGTGTCGTACTCCTCGGCTAGGAGGCGCGCGGAGGGGAGCTTGCTCCCTGGCGGGTAGATGCCAGCCTTGATCTTCGCGCGCAGGTCATCTCTGATCTGTCGCCAGAGCGGCTGGGCGTACGGCATGAGGTCAGCAAAGCAGCCGTTTTGAAGAACGTGTAAAGCATCCCCGTCCTGTCTTTACAGGCTTTACAGGTCTGCTAGGTTCTATCGCAGGCCAGCGAGGGAGGGTGCATGCGTAAGCGGTGGAAATGGTTCTTGCGGCCGGGGAAGGTGGCGGTCGACCTGACCGGGCAGGTGGTGCCCGACGGGGACATGCCGGGGCGCTGCCGGCGGGAGACGGTCGAGGGCGTCGTACCCGATGGGGTGGAGACCTCGCGGTGCGACGGCGCGATCGTCTACGAGTGGCCCGAGCGGCGGTGGGCGGCGCCCGGGCCGAACCAGCGCGCGGGCCGCTACCAGGCGCAGGCGTCCGACCGGCGGCGTTGGCGGGGCTCTGATGGCTGAGGACCCGGGCTCGACCGTGCCGCGCCGGCAGCTCGGGCGGGCGCTGCGGGAGCTGCGGAACGAGGCGGGCATGACGCTGGATGGCGTGGCCGGGGCGTTGCGGTGTAACCGGCAGAAGGTGCAGCGCATCGAGGGCGGCATCGGGGCGGTGGGCAAAGCCGACGTGCAGGCCATGTGCAAGCTGTACGGCGCGGCCTCCGAGCTGGCCGGCGCCCTGATCGGTCTGGCGCGGCAGACGAAGGAGAAGGGCTGGTGGCACGCCTACGGCGTCGCCGTCCCCGACTGGTTTGACCTGCACGGTGGCCTGGAGTCCGCTGCGTGTCGGCTCCGCGAGTACCACGGCATGCTGGTCCCCGCGCTGTTGCAGACCCGGGCGTACGCGTCGGCCGTCTGCCTGCACCGCCCCGGGGTGACCGCCGACGAGCGGGACCGACTGGTCGAGGCCCGGGTGCAACGGCAGTCCCTGCTCCGGCTGCGGCTGCCCCCGCTACCCCGGTTCGAGGTGGTGCTATCCGAGGCGGTGCTGCTGCGCGTGGTCGGCGACGCGGCGACGATGACGGATCAGCTCCGGCACCTGCTCGACGCCGGCCGGCTGCCGCACGTCTCGATCCGGGTCCTCCCGCTCGCCGCCGGGCTGCACGTCGGTGCCGGCGCGGGGGCGTTCGTGCTGCTCGACTTTTCGGTCGGCAACCGCGTCGAGCCCGAACCGCCAGTCGTCTACAGCGAGTCGTTGACCGGCGCGCTGTATCTCGACCGGCCGTGGGAACTGGCCGCGTACGAGAAGATCTGGACCAGCCTCGACGCGCTGGCCCTGGACGAGGAGGAGTCCCGACGGCTGATCATCAAGGTCAGCGAGGAGGCCTACGTCCTCGCCGCCGACGATGGTTGTCGTGTTTCCGACTCCTGGTGATTGGCGGAGGGGAATGGGTGGCGAGCCGATTGCCAAAGGGCTCTGGCCTGCATCGGCCGTCAGGACAGGATGTCTGCCTCGACCGGCAGCACTGCCTGACATGAGTTGCTTCGAGCGCTGGTGATCTGTTTGTCTTGCCGGGCTGAGGGCGGGTCCGAAAGAGACAGGGGCCGGGGATGGTCACGGCGATGGAAACCACGTTGCAGGTTCTGCTGGAGGGGGCAAAGCAATATCACGTGCCGCTTTACCAGCGCACCTATTCGTGGAACAAGATCCAGCTCGCGCGGCTCTGGGCCGATGTGCGCAAGCTCGCCGAGGACAGGGTGGACAGTCCCCGCGCCACGCACTTCATCGGCTCGCTCGTCCTTGCGCCGAGCCCCACGAATGGTCCCGCTGGGACCGCCGAGTTCCTGGTGGTGGACGGGCAGCAGCGGCTCACTACCCTCTCCATCCTGCTCTGCGCCATCCGCGATCACCGAGCCACGCACGAGGACCCGAAGCACCGCGTCCGAATTGACCACCAATACCTCACCAACCCCTTCGAGGAGCAGCGCTGGCAGAAGCTCGTCCCCACCCAGCATGACCGCGACGCGTACGTGGCCTGCTTGAAGTCGACTGTGAAGGCCGGGGGCACCGACGCGGTGAGCGTGGCATACAAGTTCTTCGCCGACGCGCTGGCCACCGACGACCCGGACAACCCGTTGGACATCACGCGGATCGAGAGCGCTGTCATCACCGGTCTGGGGCTGGTGGCCGTCACCGCCCAACCCGGGGACAACGTCTATCGGATCTTCGAGTCGCTGAACAACACCGGGCTGAAACTCACCCAGGCTGACCTGCTGCGCAACTACCTCTTCATGCGGCTGCCCAAGCAGGGACCGACCGTCTACGAGTTCCTCTGGCGGCCGCTCCAAGAGCAGCTCGCATCGACGGAGCTGGAGCTGCTCTTCTGGCTCGACCTGGTGCACCGCGACCCGCGCGTCAAGCAGACCGACATCTACTCGGCCCAGCAACTGCGGCTGGAGAAGCTCCGCGAGGAGGCCGAGATCGAGGCGGAGGTGCGGCGGTTCGCCCGCCTCGGCGCGCTGCTGCGGGTCATCCTCCATCCCGACGAGGAGAAGGACCCGGGGGTACGACAGCGACTGGAGCGGCTGAGCGCCTGGGGCACCACCACCGTCTACCCGCTGGCCCTGCACCTGCTCGATCGCCGGGAGCACGGCACGGCAACCTCCGCACAGGTCGCCTCGGCGATGCTGTACGTCGAGAGCTTCTTCGTCCGCCGCTTGCTGATCGGGCGGAGCACCATGAACATCAACCGGATTCTGCTCTCCGTCGTCACCGAGATGAGCAAGGACCTGCCGGTAGACGAGGCGGTCCGGGCGTATCTGTCGACCGGGCGCAAGCACTACGCCACCGACGCCGCCGTGCGCGCCGCGGTGCGGTCGATCCCGTTCTACCTCCACGGCCGCGCGCCCCAGCGCAGCCTGGTGCTGCGGTGGCTGGAGGAGTCGTACGGCAGCAAGGAGCCGGTGTTGCTGGAGAAGGCGACCATCGAGCACGTGTTGCCGCAGACGCTCACCGACGAGTGGCGGCAGATGCTCGCCGCCGACCTCGGGCCGGACGAAAACCTTGACGAGATGCACGAGGCGCTGCTCCACACCCTGGGAAACCTGACCCTCACCGGCTACAACCCGGAGCTGGGCAACAAGCCCTTCGCGGCGAAGCGCGCCAAACTGGAGAAGAGCGGAATCCGGCTCAGTCGGCAGATTGCGGATCAGCGCCAGTGGGGACGTCCGGAGATCCTCGCCCGCGCCGACGCCATGGCCGACCGCGTAATCAAGGAATGGCCCGGCCCCACCGAGCAGGCCGGCAACCAGTCCGAGGTGCCCTGGGACCTCATGACCAAGGCGCTGGCCGAACTGCCCGCCGGCTCCTGGACGACGTATGGCGACCTGGCCGCACTCATCGGCACCGCGCCGATGCCGGTCGGGACCCGACTGGCCAACCACCCGGCACCGAACGCGCACCGGGTGTTGCAGGCCGAGGGGACCGTCGCGCCCGGCTTTCGCTGGCTTGAACCGGACCGCGCCGACGACCCGCGCGAGGTGCTCCGGGTGGAGGGCGTGACGTTCGACCAGCAGGGCCGTGCCGACCAGGCGCAGCGCATCCGCACCGAGGAGTTGGCGCAACTCGCCGGCATCACGCCGGAGGAACTGCCCGAGCGCGTGCCCCGACAAAGGCCGAGCCAGGGCGGCACCTACGCCGAGAGGTTCATCGAGCAGCTCACCGCGCGGCAGAGCCCGGCGGTCGCCACCGCCACGTTCGTCCTGCTCGAAGCGTGGACCACGATGGGCGGCACCCTGTCCTACGGGACCGGCGGGGAGACGTCCTGCTTCCTGATGGCCCGGCGCAGGGAGCACGAGCTCGGCAGCGTCTGGCCGGCGGTGATCTACCCGGGTGGGAAGGTTGAGGTGGTGTTCCAGCATCTCAGCGTCCGGACGCCGTTCAACGACGTCACGCTGCGAGAGGAGCTTCGGCAGCGGCTCAACCAACTACCAGGTGTGAACATTGCCGCCGCCAAACTCGCCCTGCGTCCGGGTGTCCCCCTGGAAGTCCTCGCGGACGCCGACGCCCGCGAAGCGTTGCTCGACCACCTCCGCTGGTTCTACGACCAGGCGCAACTGCCCACCTCGGACGAGTTGGTCACGGACTAGGCGTTCCCGTCAGCCGAGCATCTCCATGACGATCGCCTCGATCTCGCCGGTGGCGGGGTGTCGCGCGAGGTCGGCGCGGACCTGACGGCGTAGGGCCACGAAGTTCGCGCCGTCGGCGAGGCGCAGCCCGGCGACCGTCTCGTGTTGCTGCCGGCCGAGGTCGGCGAGGCGCTGGTGCGTCGGGTTCCCCGCGTCGTGCAGGGGGATGGGCAGCTTCCACACGTGCTTGTCGATGTGCCGCTCGTCCTTCCCGTACGACATGAAGGGACGGACGAGCGCAGTGAGGATCGGACTGTTGAGGATCGCGCTGAGGTAATGGCCCTCGGCTCGCGTCTGAACCGTGCAGTGGTAGAGGCCGTGTTCGATGATCGCGGCCGGGTCGTCGACGACGGCGGCGGCGATGTGCATGCCGGATGCGGCATAGACCAGGCGTAGTGGGGGCGCGGGGAGCTGGGCGGTGAGCTTGCGTCGGTAATCGAGCTGCGCGGCGAGGGTGAGACGGTCGTTGCTGCGGTGGGCTTCCCATGCCGCCTCCGCCTGCCGCCACCACTCGGCGAGACCGTGGTGGTAGTCGAGCCGGGGATCGTCGCCGGTCAGCACGGCGCAACCGTCCAGCGGCAGCACCGCTTCCCTGGGCGGCAGGATCCGGTACGGCAGCAGATTCTCACCGAGCAGCACAGGCCGGATGAACTCCGCCTCCACGACCCCTTTCAGAGCGGGCAGTGTCTTCCACGGAGGTTTCTCGAGACTGCTGCGCGCCGAGCGTACGGCGCGGCGGCCTGCACCGAGGCCGAGCGGACCTCCCGATTTTTTGTCGACAAAGAAGAGCAACCGAGGCACGATCGTGGCGCCCTGCGCGAAACGCGGCCCGTATGGTGATTCGCTGTGGGCCGATTCGCCGAAGACCAGCTCGGCGGCCTCTCGGGTGATGAGGGGTTCGACCAGCTTCCACGACTTGGCGCTCGCGGGCAGACGTCCGGTCCACCGCTCGGTCACCGAGGGCAGGCGGCGATAGGTGCTCAGGGTTGCCCGGTCGCCGAAGATGACGCCGGCACCGCGAGGGAAGGGATGGGGCCGCAGGCGACGTAGGTCCCAGGAACTGGTGAAGGCGACGCCGGTCGGCTCCCCCTCATCCTCGTACCAGCCGCTGCGGAAGCCCTCGTAGTATTCGCGGTCGAGCACCGCGTTGGGCAGCACGAAGGCGAACGTCCCGCCGTCGGTGAGGTACTGCTGGACCGCTCTGGCGACGAAGAGGGCAGAGAGGTCCTGGTGCGTCGCGAACTCTCTGCCGTGCCACAGGCCGCGGTCGGCGGAGAGCCGCTTGAAGCTCGCCTGCATCTTCGGCGGCATCTGCCGGTAGGACAGCCACGGTGGGTTGCCGATCAGGACGTCGACGCGGCTCTCCCGCATCGCCAACCAGACCGGCCGGGCCAGGTTGCGCAGGTAGTAGCTCCAGATGTGGTCGCGCCCCTCGTCGTGCAGCCGGCACATCGCGTCGAAGGTGTCGAGGATCATCGGTTGGTCCTCGGGCGTGATCCTCATCCGAAGGAAGAACCCCGCCAGGGACGGTGGGGTGTCCGGATCTCGCGGCTTGGCGGCCAGAGCGGCGAGCGTGGCGACGATCCGGTCGAAGTGGCCAGGGTCCCTGAGTAGCCTCCTCGGGAAGCGCAGCCAGTCCTCGACCTGGTTGGCGTTGTAGCCGGCGCTGATCCGCACGTGGTCCTCCGTGAAGAGGTCCAGGCGATCGCGCCACTGCATGCTGTCGCCGAGGTACACCGGGATGGTGATCGGTCCGCGCTGGTCGTTGAGGCGGTCGTGCCCGATTGCGAGGAGATAGGTCACCCGTGCGAGCGCCACCGCGACGGGGTGCAGGTCGACGCCGACCACCTGTTGGGCGAGCTGCGTCAGTGCGGCGTCGAGCGGAACAGCCGCCGCCTCCGCTGTGGCGAGGTATCGCCGTACGGCGTGGAAGAGGAACGTGCCGGAGCCGCAGGCCGGGTCCAGCACCCGTTGCCGCAACGGGTCGGTGACGGCGGTCTCGACGATGTGCTCGGCGAGCCAGCCCGGCGTGTAGTACTCGCCCATCCGTTTGCGTGTTTCGGTGCCGATCATTGACTCGTACAGCACCTTGAGGATGTCGTGGTCGACGCTCGTCCACTCGAAGCGGGCTAGTCGGCGGGCAAGCCCATGGATGAACTCGCGGCCGCCGGGCACCTCCGTGGTCCAGCCGAAGAAGTCGTGCTCGACCACGCCGAGGATGCCGGCCTGGTCGAACTGCTGCCCGGTGATCAGGCCTTCCGGCTGTGACTCCATGACGTCGATGCCGACGACGAGGTGCGCGATGATGTGCGCGCTGTTCATGAGCAGCGTGTGCTCGACGAAGAGTTCCGGGTCGTCTACGAACTGCGTGCCGAGGGCGCTGTCCAGCAGCTCCGCCCAGAGCTGTCTCTTCAACTGCACGGTGGGCAGTTGTTCGTGCTCCTCATAGAGCGCGGCCAGCGCCGCACGATCCAACTTGTGTGAGGTGCTGGTCGCGCCGAGACGGCGGGCCACCTCGGCGGGAGTCGGCCGGACGCGCTGGCTCGTCGCCAGAACGCCCTCCAACCAGTAGAACAGGGCCAGCCCGTCGGGGCGGGCGGCAGCCAGGGTGTGGATGTCGATCAGGACCAGCGAATCGCTTCACAGTTGGTAGGCGCGCCAGCTCGCGCCGTCAGTGAGGATGCCGACGTAACGCTGGCCGGTCTCCTGGCTGCGTGACCTGACGTACCCAGCGAGCTGGCGCTCGGCCTCGTGGAGTGTCCGCCCGGGCTGCAGCCGCTTCTTGACCTCGATGACGGTGAAGCCGACCTGAATGTCGATGCGTCGGCCACCGCTGGCCGGAGCTTCGAGATCGACGTCGAGTTCGTTCCCGATGAGCCCGAAGTCACCGGCCAGCAGGAGCTGACGGATGTCGGCCTGGAGGGTCGCCTCGCTGCGGGCAGCGCGGCGATCCGCGATGCGAGTCAGCAGGGGCTGCAACGCATTGGGGAGTCCTTCGGGCGCGCTCACCTCTGGCGCGACTGGTTTGTGGCTCCGGCTTCCGTTGGGCGTACCATCCGAGCAGGCCATGCATAAGTGTGGATATTGATGGCCATTGGATCCAAGAGGGCGTGAACTACTGTCGGATTTTCGACAGCTACCCAGCGTCATGGTCCGGCTGTGCTGTTCATGATGCCACCGCCGCCCTGCCGGCCCGGTGGCGGGCGCGTCTAAAGTCTCAGCCGTGGAAGAGGCGGAGTTGGTTTTGGTGCAGCAACCGGACCGGCATGGTGGGCCAGTCCGGTTCGGCAGGGGGGTTCTGTCGAGAAGAGGCGGGGCTTTTCACGTCCGCTGGGAGGACGACGGCACAGAGGAGATGGTCAAGCTCGGTGGCCGGATCGCCGGAGCTCCTCAGGGCTCCCTACGTCTCGATTTCCTGCTTGATCACGCGTCGTCCATGGCCTCGTTCGACGAGGACCCGACCGGGCCGGTGCTACGGCTCCTGCGGGAGAGCAGGTCAGGCCTGACCCGGACCCAGATCAGGCAGAAGCTGCAAGACCTCGGCATCGAGGTCGACCTCAAGAGGGCCCGCTGGAAGCGCATCGAGCGGATTCTGCTCAGCCATGACGACGTGCAGGTGAGCGGTAAGGGAGCTGCCGCTGTCTTCGAGTGCAAGCCGGCCAAGAAGAGTCAGGATGAGGCGGGCGAGCGGCCAGGATCGGACGCCACCGCGCCGGCCTCGCCTCAGGCCGAGGCGCAACCGCCCACGCCTGTCGTGTTGGCGTCCCCCGCCGAGAACGGTCCAGCCGAGGCTGTCGCCGGGGAGCCGGAGGTCACCGGTTGGCCGTCCGATGTGGCGTCGACGGAGCCGGAGAAGCCGGAGCCGGCCGTAACGCTGTGCCCTGCCGCGCCGGACTCGACGCCGGTGCGGGTCGGTGAGCCTGTTCCCGCAGCGAAGGCTGCCTCGTTGACCGAGCGGCTGGCCGAGGCGACCGGTGAGGACGCCGCCCGATCCCTTGGGCACTACCTGTCGAATCCACTTGCCGTCGGCGCCCGTCTCGGCGAGTTGACCAAGGAGCAGTTGGATGCCCTGGTGCGCGAGCTCGAAGACGACGAGACGGCCGCCCTCGAAGTTCTTCTGCTCGCACTGCCCCGGTCGTCGGCCGTCGCGAACCGCGCCGCCGTGCCCAGCGGACAGACCCTGACGCCGCTCCTGGCGGCGGCGGCCGCAGAGGTTCAGGCGTACGTCGAGCCGAAGCCGGATGTCGTCTCGGCTGCCGCCGCGTTGTTGCGCCGGGTCTGTGCGGCGGGTGAGCTGTCGACAGCGTCGATCCCCGCGCTGGTCACGCTGGCCTCCGCCGTCGCGGCCGGGTGCAGTGAGGATGGGGTGCGGGCGCTCGATGATTGCGCGCTGGCGTTGAGTCGGCTTCTGCCGTCGATGTCACGCGACGAGCGCTGCAGCGTCGATCTTGATCGACTCGCGCCGCTCGTGACGGGTCTCCCGTTCACCCCCGACGGGGGACGGGCGGCGCTCATCCTTGCGGTGGGCAAGGTACGCAGCAAGAGCATGCTGCACGACGAGTGGTGGACGGGAGCGAACCTCGACGACCTCGCAGGTTGCGCCAACGGAATCCTGGCAGGCGTCACCTCCCGTCCCGAGGTAGCCGTGCGCTATCTGCACCCACTGGTGGTGCGGGAATTGTCCGTCGTCGAATCCCGCGGACGGTTGACCTTCCTGCTGGGCCTGCCCAGCGAGTTCCTCGTCGGTGTCCCTGGGGAGGCGGTCGCCGCTGCCTTTCACCGTGTTGCCACAACGGATCCCGTCGTGGCCATCTGGACCGGCTCCCTTATGCAGGAGCAGCGCGTGAGGTCGCTGCGCCGCGACGCCGAGCAGGCCCAGGCGGCGGCGAAGATCGCCGACGAGCGGGCCGAGGCAGCCGAGGGACGTGCCGCGGCGATGGCGGACCGGTGTACGCAACTGGAGGAGACCCTACGCGCGGAGCACCGCGGCACCGCCTCGCTGCGATCGGCGCAGGACCGCCAGATCCAGATCGATGTGATCCGGTCTCTGGTGAACCTGGCCGCCGAGGTAGAGGAACTCGCTGCTGACGGGACTGAGGCGGAGGTCCTCATTGAACGCAGTCGCGCTCTGGTAATGGCGCAGGCGCTTGATCCGATCGGTCAAGCCGGGCAGAAAATGACCTTTGATCCGACTGTGCACGAGCCTATCGTCGGTGTTCCCAAAGACGGCACGGACGTTACGGTTATCCGGCCCGGCTATCACTGGCGCCCGCCGGGCGAAGACGTGCTGATCGAAAAGGCGCTGGTAACCACGTAGGAGTACGCAATGGGGGGAGCCCACGGCCACGCCGTCGGGGTGGATTTCGGCACGTCGACGTCGCTGGTGGCGACCCGGGCCGGGCGCCGGCCCGTTGAGATTGCGCCGTTGGGCCGCAGCACCCGGTGGTTCCCGTCCGTCGCCGGTTATCGCGGCGGCACACTGCTCGTGGGGGAGGATGCCGACGCCCTGCCCAGCGACCAGGTGATCCGGTCGATCAAACGCGCCATCACCAGGAACGAGGACGCGGTGACTCTTCCCGGCCCAGCCGGGATGTCGGAGGTGTTGGCGGACGAGGTCATGATCGCCCTGTTGGCGGAAATCGGTGACCGCGCCGCCCGCGTCGGTGAGCCCCTCACCACCCAGCGGGAGTTCCGGCTGGGCTGTCCCGCGATGTGGGACGGTGCGCAACGGCAACGCCTGTTGGCTCTGGCAGAGAAGGCCGGTCTGCCGGTGGAGGGCTGCGACCTGGTCGACGAGCCGATCGCCGCCGGCATCGCCTGGGTCAGCCATCGGTACCTCGCCTACGGCGAGCAGCCCGAAGGACGGCTGCTCGTGTTCGACATGGGCGGCGGTACCCTGGACATCGCCGTGCTCGACGTCGTCGGTGGCCCAGATCCGGAGATCTCCGTCCTGACCGCCCTCGGTGCCGAGTTCGCCGGCGACATGCTCGACCACGCCATCGCCCGCGACCTGTTCGAAGACCTCGGCGACAACGGCTACGACGTGACCGCCACGGCTCACCCCGAGATGCTGCGCGCCCTCGTCCTGCGGGCCGCCCGCGACGCCAAGGTGAACCTGTCCCGGCTGCTGGAGCACCGCGTCGTGCTGCCCTCCCGTCAGATCGGCCGCGCACCCGTGCTGACCTACACGCGAGAGCAATTGGAAGAGGCATTCCGGCCGCAGATGGACGAGGCCGAACGCCTCGTCTGGGCCGCTCTGCGTGCCGCCCGGCTGACCGAACGCGAGAGCGCTTCGCCGGCTGAACTCCGCGCCCTGGGCCCTGAGGCGCTGATCCGCGACATCGACTACGTTCTCCTTGCCGGGGGAATGAGCCGGGTCCCCTATGTGGAGCGTCGCCTCGGCGCTCTCTTCCCCCACGCTCAGGTGTTCGACAACGCGGGCGTGCAGCCCGACGAGGCCATCGTGGCGGGCTTGGCCGACACCGCTGGATACGATCGGCTCAACCTGCACCGTCCTGGCTTTGACTTCGTGGTCGAATGGGAGGAAGGCGGCCGGAGCCACCACCAGGTCCTGTACGCCGCTTACACCCCGTTCTACGAGCCATGGCAGGTGCTCAGCGGTCAGTCCAATCTCGGATACGAGCGCCACGGCCGTGACTTCCCGGGGCCGCAACACGGCACGGGTCGACTGCGGGTGCGCGCCACGACCGGAGAACCTCTGGGACTGATGTTCAACGACCAGGTTATGGACGGCATCAGCCTGACGTTCGGCCGCAACATGGGCTTCAAGCTCTACTGCGACGGGCGAATCCACCTTCGGGACGGCTCGGGACGGCGCCTCGATATGAAGGTCGATCGCTGGCCGGTAGTGCGCGGCCGGGAGCACGCCCACTTGGTTCTGCGCAACGCGGAGCGAACCTCGCCCACCCCACCCACGCCCTGGTACATGGAGAAGGAGTGGGCCCCGCCTATTCGATGAGCGCGACGGCGACTGCCGTCAGGGAAACGGCGAGTTCCTGATGGCGCGTCAACTCGTGGCGAATCTCCTCACGTCGGGCCCGAAGGTTACGCAACCGCCCCTCGTGAAGCCGGATGATCCTCGGGCTGTTGTGCTCGGCCCGCAGCCGTGCCACCAGATCGCGGGTCTTGCCGATCTGGAGGTCGAGCGACCCCTGTTGCGCCCGGATTCGCCCCCGCACCAGGGCCATGTTCTCTTGGCGGCGGGCCCGCTCCGTGTCCCGGTGCCGCACCGCCAGGTGTTGCTGCGCCTGCTCCCACAGATCCCGCAGGTCCTCCGGTTGACTGCTTGCGCCGTCCTGCAGGCGTCCTTCGGCCAGCGCCGTGAGCAACAGGTCGCCCACGCCGTCGCAGAGCTGCCCGCTGCCCAGGTCGATGGCGGTGGCCCACAGCTCCAACAGCGGACGCAGCCCGGTCGTCTCGGCCAGGTCGAGCGTCACTAGGTATCGGTGGCCGCCAGGGATTCCCGGCACCCGGACCGCGCCGAAACGGGGCAACGCAAGCGTTTCCTCGCTGAGCACCTCCTGCGCCAGCTTGATCAGTGGATGCCGCGCCGACAGCAGTTCGACGTTGCCGTGCCTGCTCGCCACCTCCGGCCGCAGGGTGCAGTCGAGCGGCTCTTCGTTCTGCATCAGCGCCGCCAGCTTCGGACGGAGGTGCCTGCTGCCGTCCTCACTGATGCGGCTGGAGCGCAGCCGCTCCGCGAGCTGGGCCGTGCCGACAAGCTTGAAAATGCCATCCTTGTTGGGCTTGCCTCGCCGTCCACCCGTACGGCTGAACAACTCGTCCAGCATCCGCTGGATTTCCGCCGCGCCGATGAACCGCCCGTTGTCCGGCCCAGCTTCGGTGAGCCCCTCGACGAGCAGACCGTCCAGGCCGGACAGGTCCGTGCGCGCCGCACGCAGCTCGTCCGTGTCGTGCGCGCGCTGCTGCAGCGCCACACCGATGCGGTCCGCCTCCCGTAGCCGCTCCGTTGCACTGAGCCGTGGATCCAGCAGCCGCCTCGTGATGTGGCTGAGCTCGTCACGCAGGATCGGCTCGAGCGCGCCGATGGAGCTTTCGAACACGCCGATCCGGTCGTACAGGCGTTGGAAGATGTCGGTTTCGATGGTCCCGGGGACGTGCATGTTGTAGATAAAGATCTTTTCGTGTTTCTGTCCGAACCGGTCCAGGCGGCCGATGCGCTGCTCCACGCGCATGGGATTCCACGGCAGGTCGTAGTTGACCAGCACGTTGCAGAACTCGAAGTCGAGACCCTCGGAACCCACCTCACTGAGCAGCAGAATCTCGAACTCACCTGCACGGAACTCGTCCATGATCCGCTCGCGGTCGGCCATCGCCACCCCGCCGTGCATCACTCGCACGGTGAAGTGCTCGCCGAGGCGCCTCGCGAGGTAGCCGAGCGTCCGCCGGAAGAACGAGAAGATCATGACCTGCCGCAGGCCTGCCAGCCGCACCTGTACCAGCTCAGCCAGGAGCCGGTCGTACTTGGTGTCGACCCGTACCGGCACCGCCAACGTCGGGAGACTGAACAGGTCGGCGATGTCCGCGGCGACGTCCTCATCGGCGTCGTCGATCTCCTGCCGGAACAGCCCTGGGTTGCGTTCCCGCATGAGTTCCTGCGAGGCGGCGATGCAACTGGCCGCCTGCCGCAGCGGCATCTGCATCGCGAAACCCGGAGGAGTGTTCGACTGCAGGGCCCGGCTCATGTACCACGCGTGGATGGACTCGTAGTACCTCTTCTCCTGCTCCGTCCACTCGACGTCGATGCTCCGGGGCGCGCGGATCGCCTTGTTGTCGGGAACATCTGCCTTGCGTGTACGGGTGAGGACGCCGCCCAACATGTTGAGATCCGCGAGCAGCCGGCGCGCCCGGGCGATCTCCTCGTGGATGAGCGGCCGGTCGACATCGAGTAAACGGCGGAGCAACTGGTAGTCAGGCCGATCTGTCACCGACGAGCCGAACTCCATCGCGTCCAGGATGTCCAACTGACCCACCAGCTTCCGCGGCTCTCGCCGACCCTCGGTCAGCAGCGAGCGCGCGACGGCGTTGAGGACCTGGTTCGGCTCGAGCTGGGCCTCGAACAGGGCCGGATCGCCGAAGTGACCCTCGTCGAGCAGGCTCAGCAGATTGAACAGGTCGTTGCTGCCGAGGTTCAACGGCGTCGCGGACAGGAAGATGAGGTAGTCGGACCAGTCGGCCAGCAGCCGGCCCAGGGCGTGGGACTTGGTGCCGCTGTTGCGGAGGTAATGCGCCTCATCGACGATCACGAGGCCGAAGCGCGGATGCAGGTCGGTGAGCCTGTCCAGCAGCTCGTCGGCACCGCGCAGTGACTCCAAAGAGACGATGCCCCGCAGCGGCGGGTCATCGCCATCGGCCAGCCTGTCGGCGAAGTCCGCCAGCTCTCGTGCGCGGAGCACCTCGAGCTGCCGGTCGAAGCGCCGCCCCATCTCTGACTTCCACTTGAGGGTCAGCACCGCGGGTGCGACGACAAGTACCCGGTCGAGGCGCGACCGCTGCTCCAACTCGTTCCAGATGAGACCGGCCTCGATGGTCTTGCCCAGGCCCACCTCGTCGGCGATCAGCAGCCGGCCGGACGACGCGGTCACCACCTTGAGCACGGGCTTGAACTGGTACGGCCGGAAAACCGTCTTGCTTGAGGCGAACGAGTACAACGTGTCGGTCAACGGATGACGCAGCTTGGTCCAGGTCAACGTCAGCGACAGCCCGTCCGCCCCGACGGGCGGTTGAGTCAACCAGAAGCTCGGATCGCGCGGGTCTCCCTCTTCCAGGACCAGGGACTCTTCGCTGTACCGCTTGATCTCGCCCTGCATGTCGACCTGGTACTGGTAGGCGCCGGCCAACTGCACGACCCGTTTGATCCGGCCGACCAGACCTGCACCGCCCCTGACGCGCACCATGTCGCCCACCCGGAACAACGCACGGCCGGCGAACTGCTCCGCAGTCGGCCAGAGGGCCCTGTGTAGAAAGGTCGCCGCCACCAGGTGGCTGTCGTCCTCCGTGTATCGGGTACGTCCACTCGCCGAAGCGGTTGGCGTCAAACCGGTGCCCATCACGACGGCCCGCCAGATTCCTGCCCGGTGGAAGGCGTACGCGCCCCTGTGGACCAGATCGTCGAATGCCCCGGCGGGGACGGTACGGACCTCCGGAGCCAGGCCGGAGATCACCTCGCGGTCGTCGTCCGGCACGTTCCCGATGACGAGGCATGAGGCAGGACCGAGGGCGATCAACCAGTCGTAGCGGTGCTTTGGCGGCTCGTAGCGAAGGTCGTCCGGCACTTCTGCTCCCTGTCCATGCCCACGGCGATTGATTTGATCCTGGCCCACGACGACGCGTGTTCATAGGGCCATTCGTCCAGCCGAGATCAGCTGTCGGTCCGCCACGATGATCATCGCAAATCGGTGGCGGTGGCAGCGGCATCACCCGATCCCAACCGTTCTGCGTGGAAAGCCCTTCCACCGAGCAGCTCGTGCTGCACGGCAAGCGACCTCACGCGGCGGCTGGTCGGTGCCACCCGCGCGGGCGGTGCCGCTCGCGAAGGAAGTCACCCGTTCGTCGAGGGTGCTTGCTGACGCGTCAGATAGCCGACAGTCTTTGTTCAAGTTTCGCCAGGGCCATCAGCACTAGGCCGCCTCCGGTCGGACTAGGATCTGCTGGTTCCGCCCGCGTGTGTCAATGTCGGGTCGGGATTGGACTTGTCGCAAAGGGGCCAGGGGAGATAAGTGTGTCCGGGCGGACGTTGATGAGCGGCCGCTACGAGCTCGACCCGTTTCCGGTTCCCGGTGGGTCGATGGGGCAGGTCTGGTTCGGCCGCGACACCCGGCTTGAGCGGGATATCGCCGTCAAGTTCATCCGATTCGACGAGGGTAGGCACAACGGTGCCCTCGCACGGCGATTCCGGCGTGAGTCGCGCATCATGGCGCGGTTGGAGCATCCGGGCGTGCCGGCGGTGTACGACTGGGGCGAGCAGGACGGGCAACCGTTCCTCGTCATGCAGCGGGTCCGTGGCATCAACGTCTCCGACCTGATCGCGGAACAGGCGCCGCTGCCGATCGGCTGGGCGGCGGCGATCGGCGCGCAGGTCTGCTCCGTCCTCGTTGCCGCACACGAGGCCAGCCTGGTGCATCGCGACCTGAAGCCGGGCAACCTGATGCTAGAGCGAAACGGCGCGGTCAAGGTGCTCGACTTCGGCCTGGCGGTTGCTCCCGCATTGCCGGGCTTTTCCAAGATCACCCATAGCGACGAGAACCCCGGGACCCTCGCCTACATGGCACCGGAGCAGTTCCTCGACGCGAACAATCCTGGGTACGCCAGCGACCTGTATGCCTTGGGCTGCACGCTGCACGAGATGCTCTCCGGCGGGCGGCCGTTCGACGGGTCCACGACCTATCTCCTCATGAACCAACACGTCCATGAACGGCCGCCGGCGCTACGCGAGGTAGGCGCCGAGGTGCCGGCCAGGCTGGAACGGCTCGTGCTCGACCTGCTGGCGAAGAACCCCGAGGATCGCCCGGCCGGCGCCGAGGTCGTCCACCAGCGGCTACTTCCCTTCGTCCACGAGCTGGGGCGTCTGCCGGGCGCCCTCAACCCGCCGTCGCAGCGCGACCCCGTCCGAATGTACGCGGGCGTGCTGAGCCAGGTGTTCGCCGACGTACCACCGGCCGTGCCGGCAGCCGCACCGGCTTCGTCGCGGATCGCGACCGGCGGTGATGATCCGTTCTTCGAGGGCGAGGGCGAGGTCTACGCGGACCGGAGAGCCCTCGACAGCCGACTACACCGCGCGGACATGTGGTTCGACAGCGGCGACTACCGGAACGCCGCTCGGACGTACGCCGACATCGCCGGCCGACTCCGCGTGCGCGAGGACATCGAACTGGTGCTGCGCTGCGGGAAGCGGGAGGCGACCTGCCACAGCCGCATCGGCGATGGCAGCAGTGCGCTGCGAACACTGGAGGATCTGCTGCGCGACGTCCGACCTGTCCTCGACGTCGACGACATCCGGATCATCGAGCTGCAGCGCGACATCGGGCTGCTGCAGCTCAGCGGGGGCAAACGGCACGAGGCCCGCAGGACGCTCAACGCGTTGCCTCGGAACCGATGACCGGGCCGGACTGAGCACACCCGATTCACTCACGACAGACAGCGTCGACACGCTGAAACACGCGTTCACAACAAGGAGAGCCCATGGGGGAGCCGGTCCGGCCGATCGAGCACATCTCCATCCGCGTGCCGTGGCACGACGCCGGGTGGAACGGCACGGTCTGCCATGACCCACGCGGCAACGGCACGTGCGTGCTGTTGCCGAACATCGGCCAGAACCGCCGCGACCAGCAGGAAGCGAGCCTCGCCGGCAAGGTGATCGCCGATCTGCCGCTGGCCGACGCGCCGCCGTGCGTCGCCGAGCGGGCCACCTTCATGTCGCCGCGCCCCATCCAGTTCCAGCGCGTCCACCCGTTCACGGACAAGAACCCGGCGTTCGCGACGTTCCTCCCCACGCCACAGCCGCTTCTACCGTTCTCGGCCCAAGCGGTTCCGTTCCGGTGGATGTCCCGCAGCGAGGCGCAGGAAATCGGCGAGGAGCGCCAGATCGGCCTGCAGTTGGAGCTCGAGGAGCAGGTCGACGCGGCCACGGGTTGGAAGAACATCAACTGGGTGATGCACGGCGACAACCAGCGCACGCTGCTGGACGCCTTCTTCGAGACCGTGCGGCCGGATCGCAGCCTTGTCTTCTTCTACGCCAAGCACAGCCCGCTCACCGACGACACCCGCCGGCTCCTGGTGGGGGCGGCTACGGTCGCCAAGGTCACGCCGACCGGGGCCTACCGCAGCGGGGGCGGTGAGCGATTCCCGGCGCAGATGTGGGAAACCACGATCGAGCATTCGCTGCGCCCGAACCAGCAGGAGGGGTTCCTCCTGCCGTACCAGGCGCTGCTGGCCGCCCGCGACGATGACGGGGTCGACATCAGCGACGCCCTGGCCTTCGCACCCGAGGCGGGCTGGGTGGCCTTCTCGTACGTGAGCGAGCACGTCAGCCACGACCTCGCCATCGATGCCCTGCTCGCCCTCCAGGCGGCCGGCCGCAACGCTGAGCGGATCCTCGGCGACGCCGCCCGCCCGCTCGGGTTCGACTGGCTGGAAGCCCAGCTCAATCGGCTGTGGAAGCTGCGCGGCCCACGTCCCGGCCTGGCCAGCGCCTTGGCGGCGTTCGGCGTGCGGCAGTCCGTCACCTTTGCCCACCTGGTGGCTGCGGCAGCGGGCCCCGACGCGGATCCGTGGCCGATGCTTGAACAGGCGATGGCTAATCCGGACCGCCTGGGCATCGCCGCTGCCGCACACCTGACGCCCACGCTGCGCAAGACGTGGCAGGCGCTGAGACCCGAGCGGCGGGAACTACTGCAACTTCTCAGCCGCTTCTCGCTGACCAAGGAACAGGCCGAGCGGTTCTTCGTGGTCGAGCAGCGTGACGCCGCCCTGACCGATGCGGATATCATTGCCGATCCGTACCTGCTGTTCGAAGCCGACCGCGGTCAGCGGGAGGCCGTGCCGTTCTCCGTCATCGACCGCGGCTGCTTCCCGGATGCGAAGATCGCCTCCGCGTATCCGTTGCCCAGGCCCACCGCGATGGACGACGGGCTCGACGCGCGGCGGGTGCGGGCCCTCCTCGTCGAAGAGCTGCAACGGGAAAAGACCGCAGGACACACCCTGTGCCCCCAGGCCGACCTGGTCAACCACATCCGGGAGCGCGCCCAGGACGGTTTGAGCGCGCCGTGCCCGGTCAGCGCCGATGTCCTCGACGCGCACGGACTCTCGGCCGGCACGCTGCCGCCGGATTCGCCGCTGACCGGGGTGATGCTGCCCGGCGGAGCGCCAGCGTTGCAGCTTACCGAGTTGGCTGAGGTCGCCGCCCTCATCCGCGACCAGGTGCAGCGGCGGTTGAAGGCCGCGCCGCTCGGCGGTGCACCCGACTTCGCCGCCCTGCTCGGCGACGCACTCGGCGATATCCCTGGTGACCTGACCACCGACGAGAGGGAGGCCGAAACGCGGGCGCGGGCGGAAAAGACGGCTGCCCTCGTGACGCTGTATTCGTCGCGGATCAGCGTGCTGATCGGGCCCGCCGGCACGGGCAAGACCACCCTACTGAAAGTGCTGCGGCACACCGCGCCCGTCGCCGCCGGGGGAGTCCTCCTGGTCGCCCCGACCGGCAAGGCCCGCGTGCAACTGGCTCACCTGGTACAGGCGGACGCCGTCACTCTCGCGCAGTTCCTGATCGGGAGGGGGCGGTACGACCCGCAGCGTGAGCGATACCTGATCACGGGAGATCCCCAGAGCCGTACGACGAGCTATAAAACCGTGGTCGTCGATGAGGCGTCGATGCTCACCGAGGAACAGTTGGCCGCGCTCCTCGACGCGGTGGCCGGCGTGCAGCGGCTGGTGCTGGTCGGTGACCCCCGCCAGCTTCCGCCGATCGGAGCCGGCCGGCCGTTCGTCGACATCGTTCGGCGACTCGCGCCCGAGGACATCGCCACTCGCCAGCCGCGCTGCGTACCTGGCTACGCCGAACTGACCATTCCGCGCCGGCAGACCGGCGATGAACGCGACGACCTGGTCCTGGCCAACTGGTTTGCCGACGGTGAGCTGTCCCCGGCCGCCGATCTTATCTGGGAGCGGTTGCGATCCGGCGAGAACATGATGACGCTGCGCGCGGTCCGGTACCAGCGGTCGGACCTGTTCAACACGCTGGTCGCGGTGCTGCGGGAAGAGATCGAGGATCTTCGAACGGCTTCCGGCGAGGAGATGGCGACCGCTTTCGGCCTCAGCTACGGTGGCCAGGTCTCTGGCAAGGGCAACCTGTACTTTCCCATGGGGGCCGGGGCCAAGGCCGACGCCTGGCAGATCCTTTCCCCGGTGCGGGGTCGGGGCTGGGGCACCACCGAAATCAACCGGGCGCTCAAGGATGCCTTCGGGGCGAAGGCGCTGGCGCAGGCGACCGGGTGGAATCGCTACAACGCCAAGCCGATCGGCCCGGAGCGGATCGTTGTCGGCGACAAGGTGATCAACATTCGCAACCACACCTTCCGTGAGTCCGGGATCTACCCGAAGGGCGCAGAAGCGTTCGTGGCCAACGGCGAGTTGGGCGTGGCGGTGGGGCAGACCCGGAACAAGTGGGTCAAGCGCCCGTGGAAGACCGAGGTCGAGTTCAGCGGACGAGAGGGCGTCAAGTACGACTACTACGACTGGTCCGACAACGACCGGGCGGCGATGCTGGAACTGGCCTGGGCTATCACCATCCACAAGGCGCAGGGCAGCGAGTTCGGGATCACGTTCGTCGTACTGCCGGCTGACGGCGCTGGCCTGAGCCGCGAGCTGCTCTATACCGCGCTGACCAGGCAGAGCCGGAAGGTGGTCCTACTCCACGAGGCCGACCTGAACGATGTCGCGAAGCACAGCTCGGCAGTCTGGTCCGACACCGCCGGTCGCCTGACGAACCTCTTCGTACCATCCGAACCGATCGAGGTCGACGGAACGATCATCGACCGTGGCCTGGTGCACCGCACCGACGGTGGCGAGTTGGTGCGAAGCAAGAGTGAAGTGATCATCGCAAACCTGCTGCGGCAACTGAACGCCGTCTACAGGTACGAGGAGCCGTTCACCGGTGAGGACGGACGCACGGTCCGGCCGGACTTCACCGTCGACACCGACCTCGGGGACATCGTCTACTGGGAACACCTCGGCATGCTCACCGACCCTCGTTACGCCGCAAAGTGGGCTGAGAAGAAGGCCTGGTACGCCCGCAACGGCGTCCTTTCCTATGAGGAGGGCGGTGGTCCGCGCGGGACGCTGGTCATCACCGACGACCTGAACGGCGTTGACGTGCCGAAGTGGCGTGAGCTCGCGGGCAAGGCCCTGGGAATGTGAGGAGAGAAGGCGGGCGCTCGCCACGCTCGTCGGAAGGTGGTGGCATGGTGATCAGCCCCGTCAGCACGGTCGCCGTGGAGAGAACGCCGGTGGCCGCGACCGCCACCACCACTCGGGGCATCCCGTCCCCGCACCCTTGCCCCGTCGACCCGAGAGGCCCGCCGGTGCCTCAGTTCACCATCAGCTTTCCGGGGAGGGCCGGTCAGCCCACCACCGAACGCAGTGGGATCCGTTCGGCCCGCAGGGCGCGCACGAGGTCGCCGAGGAACGGGTGCTCGTCGACCTGGAGACCGTCCGGGTTCGGGATCACCAGGTGGGCCGAGCCGTCCGCGACGGAGACCCGGGCGGTGCTGGTGAACCGGTTGACGACCGCCTCAGCGCGGGGCAGGTCGGTGGCGGCCACCTTGATGGTGAACGGTCGCCACTCGCCGCCGAGGTTCTCCGCGACCGGGGCGGTGGCTGCGGCGGCGCGGGCCGGGTCGACGCCGCTCGCGCGGCGCGCCCCGCCGTTGCCCGGGTGGAGCAGCGCGTTGGCGACCAGGTGCAGACCATTCTCGTTGTACGCCCGGAAGAGCGGGTTGAACGCGAACAGCACCGCCCGTCCGGCGCCGGACGGCTCGTCCACCAGCGCGACCGTTCCCTTGAGCACGTCGCCTCCGACGGTGTAGCCGTTTGCCCAGAACGTGTCGCCGGTCGGGTAGCGGAGCACGTTCGTGCCGGTGCTGCTCGGGCTCAGGATCGGGTCGATGATGGTGACCAGGTTGTCGTTGCGTCGCTCGACCTCGCAGAACAGTCCGGCGGCCAGCTCGTAGAGGGTCTTCAGGGCGGCGTCGGCGCCGCTCTTCTCCCCGCCGTGGACGTTGGCGGTGATCCAGACGATCGCCGGTGTCTCTTCGGTGATCCCGTTGGCCTTCTGCTGGCTGGTCCGGCGGGGGTCCCGCAGTGAGCGGATGTCGTCGGCGATGCGCCGCAGGGTGCCGCGCCGGACGTTGTCGTCGGCGGAGACGACCGCGTACGGCAGGGGCTGGCCGAGCACGCTGGTGCCCATGCTGCCGGTGACGACCCGGTCCGAGGCGGCGTCCACGGTGCCGAGGTAGCCGCGCACCTCGTCGTTGGTGACCACCCGTTCCTGGCCGGCGCCGAGCGGGAAGCCGAGGAAGCCCTCCGGGCTCGGCACCGACGCCAGCCGGGCGGTCGGGTCGGCGCTGCACGCCGGGACGCGGGGCGCGGCGCCGGCGGCGGGGCCGGTCAGCAGCGGCGTCGTCGCGGCCAGCAGGACGAACGCGGCGGCGCCCGCCAGTCGTCTCGGGGAAACTGCCCTGGCTCGGTGCCCTGATCGTCGCATGTGTCGCCCTGTTTCCCGCTCCGGGAAGTGAACCAGCGTGCCCCGAGAGCGTAGGATCAGGAATTTCCTGCGGTCAATATATGGTTTAGGTGGAGGTGCCGGTCCGCCGGCGGCGGTTCGCCCATGCCGGCCGGGGCTGGCGGCCCGGGCGGATGCAGTGTTGGATGGGCGATCCGCATGCTGACCGTGGGCGCGCGGCGGTACGACCTGATCAAGAGCGAACGGCTGATCAAGTAGCGCCGGGATCCTCCTCGTACTGCCCGCCCTCGGGTTGGATCCACGGCGAGTCGTGCCGGCCGGTCTACGGGGATGCGCGCATCGGTGGTGTCACCTCAACTCTGTCTCGTCGGTCCCTCCGCCGTGTTCCTGACGGACGGGGGCGTACCAGATAGCTGCCGGTGCCCCGCTGGGCGGCAGCCGGTAATGTCGCCCTCGCCGCCATCGACCGACCACATCGGAGGTCCGTCCGTGCCTCAGCTCGCCTTCGCCAACAGCTTCTGGGAGAGTTTTGACGTCCTGGAAAAGCCGATTAAGGCCGGCGTACGGAAGGCCATGGCGAAGTTCCAGCAGCTCACCATCGCGGAGCTGTACGCCGACAAGGGCCTGCACCTGGAGTCGGTGAACAACGCCCGGGACCCGCGGATGCGGACCATCCGGATCAACGACTTCTGGCGCGGGGTGGTGCTGGCGCCGGACGATGGCAGCGACATCTTCCTCCTGCTGAGCGTCGTGCCGCACGACGGCGCGTACACCTGGGCGGCCAAGCGCCTCTACACCGTCAACACGGCGACGCGGGCGCTGGAGGTGCGCAACGTCGTCGCCATCGAGCAGCTCACGCCGGCGCTGGAGAAAGCAGCGGCGCAGGCGCCGACGCTGCTCTTCGCCCGCCACTCCGACACGGTGTTGCGTCACCTGGGCATCGACGACCAGGTCTTGCGGGCCGTCCGGACGATCATCGACAAGCCGCAATTGGAAGCGTTCGGCACGCTACTGCCCGAGGACCAGTTCGAGGTGTTGCAGCACCTGGCCGAGGGATTTCCGCCGGACGACGTCTACCGCGACCTCGTCGCCCAGCGCCGACCCGCCCACGCCACGCCGGAGCCGAGCGAGAGCCTGGCCATGGCGATCGCCAACACGACCAGCCGCATCACGCTGGTGACCCGGCCCGACGAGCTGGCCGAGATCCTCGACAAGCCGTTCGCCGCCTGGCGGGTGTTTCTCCACCCGTCGCAGCGGCGCGTCGCGTACCGGGTGTCGTACAACGGGCCGGCGCAGGTGACGGGTGGGCCCGGCACGGGGAAGACGGTGGTCGCCCTACATCGGGTCAAGCACCTGCTGGCCCGGTCCGCCGACAGCCGGGTGCTGCTCACCACGTACACCAATGCCTTGGCCGCGACCCTGCGGGAGAATCTCGCGGCGCTCCTCGGCGACGAGAAGCAGTTGGCGCGCGTCGAGGTGACCACGGTGAACGCCTTCGCGAACCGCACCGTACGCGCCCTCGCCGGGCGGGTGCCGACACCCATCGGCGACGCGGACGAGCGGCAGGTCTGGCGGCGGGTGTGCGGACGACTGAAGTTGTCCTGGACCGAGCAGTTCCTCGCCCAGGAGTTCCGGCATGTCGTCCTCGCTCAGGACGTGCGGAGCCGGGAGGAGTACCGCGTGGCCAGCCGGCGGGGACGGGGGTCGGCGCTGGGCTCCCGACAGCGCGATCAGGTGTGGGACGGCGTCGAGATGTTCTCGGCTGAGCTGTCGGCAGCTGGCACCATGACGCACCTGCAGGTGTGCGCGAGGGCGGCGCAGCTCCTCGACGGCGCCGACCTCGACGTCCACGGGTTCGACCATGTGGTCGTGGACGAGGCGCAAGACCTGCATCCCGCGCAGTGGCGAGTGCTGCGCGCCGCCGTGGTGCCCGGCGCCGACGACATGTTCATCACCGGAGACCCGCACCAACGGATCTACGACTCCAGAGTGTCACTCAGCGCACTCGGGATCTCCGTTGCGGGGCGCAGTAGCCGGCTGCGCATCAACTACCGCAGCACCGAGGAGATCCTGTCCTGGTCGACCGGCGTGCTCGTCGGATCGCACGTCGATGACCTCGGCGGTGAGGGCGAGGACAGCCTCACCGGTTACCGGTCACTGCTGCACGGCAAGCGACCGCACACGCAGGGCTATCCGACGCCACAGGCCGAGACGATAGCGCTCGTCGAGCGGGTGGGGGAGTGGCTGGAACAGGGCGTCCAGCCGAGCGAGATCGGTGTCTGCGCGCGGTTCAACACCGTTCTGGGCAGCGTGCAGGACGAGCTGACCGGGGCCGGGATCCCCGCCGTGCGGGTGCGGGACCAGCCCGGCGCAGACGTCGACGGAGTGCGCCTCGCCACCATGCACGCGATGAAGGGGCTGGAGTTCCGCTGTGTCGCGGTGGTGGGCGTCACGGCCAAGACTGTTCCCTTCGCCAAGGAAGTCACGCCAATCGAGGTCGATCAGCTCCAGCACGACAGCGACATGCTCCGAGAACGCTGCCTGCTCTTCGTCGCCAGTACTCGAGCTCGGGAGGCGCTGCACGTGTCTTGGAGCGGGGCGTCCAGCCCGTTTCTGTCGTTCGCCTCGGAGAACCAACTGGCGTGACAGAAGGCAGACTGCCGGATGTGAAGCCTCAAACGACGAGGACGCTGATCTGACTTGAAGGAGAAGCATGAAGCAGCAGCCTCTGACGCTCGCCGAGATTCTGGCTGTGTTGGATGATCCTTGGTCAGTTCTCGACCTTCAGCGCTACTTTCTGGGGGCCGGCGGTGCGGCCTTCGCCGGGCAGGGTCCCGGCAAAGTCGTGATGGTGTCTGACTTGTAATGCTTGGGGTAGAAGCGCCGTTGTTGTTGGCAGCAAGACGGGCATGACTCTTCGGAAGATCATCAAGGTTCCTACGCCATGCTGATCGCCGAAGTGAGTCATGCCCGCACTGCCATCATCGCTGATCTCGTCCCTGTCCTGCGCACCGGCTCTGACCGTGCCCGAAGCCGCTGGTGGACTGCCCGCGGTGCTCGCTGGTCTGCCTGATCCACGTGCCCGGCGAGGTGTCCGGCACCGGCTGGTGGTCGTGGTGACCGCGGCGGTGTGCGCCGTGGTGGCCGGCTACCGCTCGTATGCCGCGATCGCCGAGTGGGTCGCCGATGTTCCGGCAGCGACGGCTCTCGCTTTGGGCATGGCGCCCGATCGGCGCCCGTCGGAGGCGATGATCCGTCGGCTGTTGCAGGCCATGGACCCGCAGCTACTGACCGCGGCGATCGGTGTCTGGCTCGCCGGCCGGGCCACCGCCACCACCTCGACGGCTGGCCGGGCCATCGCCGTCGACGGCAAGGCCCTGCGCGGCTCCCGCACCACCGACACCGCCGCCCGGCACGTCATGGCCGCCTGCGACCAGGCCACCGGTGTGGTCCTGGCCAGCATCGACGTCGACGGCAAGACCAACGAGATCACCCGGTTCGCACCGCTGCTCGACCAGATCAGCGACCTGCGCGACACCGTGATCACCGCCGACGCACTGCACTGCCAACGCGAGCACGTCACCTACCTCGCGCAACGCGGCGCACACTGAATCCTGACCGTCAAAGGCAACCAGCCCCACCTGCACGCCCAGCTCACCGCGCTGCCCTGGCGGGCAGTCCCCGACGCCACCCGCGACACCGACCGCGGACACGGCCGCCGCGAGATCCGCAGCCTGAAGATCCTGACGATCTCCACCGGCATCGACTTCCCGCACGCCGTCCAAGCCATCCAGATCCGCCGCCGCAGACGACGTCTGGACCAGCCGAAACGCTTCACCACCGAAACCGTCTACGCCATCACCGACCTCCGCGTCCACCAGGCGAAACCGGCGCAACTGGCCGGCTGGATCCGCAGCCACTGGTCGATCGAAAACAAGATCCACTGGGTCCGCGACGTCACCTACGACGAAGACCGCAGCCAGATCCGCACCGGCACCGGACCCCAAGTCATGGCCGCCCTACGCAACGCCGCCATCAGCGTCCTGCGCCTGACCGGGGCCACCAACATCGCCGCCGCCAACCGACATCACGCCCGCGACAGCACCCGCCCCCTGGCACTACTCGGCATCACCTGACGACTTTGCCGGGGCCCTGCCTGATCACTGCAGGTAATCAAGCCGTTGCGCGGAATGGCTCAGTGGCCAATCGCAGTGGATCGGCGACTACCTGGTAGGCGAATTCTTCCTCCGATCGGTGGAAGGGTGCCGCGACGTTGAGCGTCACCCTGTTGCTGAAATGGTGAGGCACCAAAGGTGCGAGGTGTGCCCGAGTCGTCATCGTCCGTTGTGGGCGAAGCCCACACTTGCCACCGTCACGAACCTGATCCAAGCCGTTGGCGGGAAAGTCAGGACAGCGCCGTCTTCGTCCTTGGAATCGCGTACGGCGACGATGCCGGGGAGGTTGTCGGCGACCTCGACGCAGTCGCCGCCGTTGTCGCCACTGCGGGTGCTCTTCCGCCAGCGGGCACCGCTGAGGTCAGTCATGTCGCATCTCCCCGATGATCTGCTTGATCATGTCCCCCGATTCTGCCTCACCTAACGCGAGAACATCTACGCCTCTCCAGGTGTTCTCGTAGGCCGCGAGTTCGTCGGGCTTGTCGAGGTAGAGGGCTCCGGTGAGCGACTCGCTGTAGACGACCGACGGTTCAGGCGCCGCTCGTCCCCCCTTGGTAGCGGGGAAGTCGAGGATGACGAAGGACCCGGCGACCGCTCCGGGATGCGGCCCTGCGGCCAGTGGCACCACGCGCACCGACACGTTCGGCAGCTCGGAGGTTTCGAGGAGGTGATTGAGCTGACCGGTCATGACACCAGACCCGCCGACTGGCCGGCGGAGCACCGCCTCCGAGAGCACCGCCTCCAGCCGTGGCGGCTTCGGAAGCCGACGGGTCAGTAGGGCTTGCCGCTGCATACGTACCTCGACAGCGCGTTCCCGTTCCGCTGTGCTCAGCCGACTGCCTGGCTGGTAGAGCCCGAGCGCATAGTGCCGGGTCTGCAGCAGGCCAGGGATCAGGGACTCGTCATATCGGCGGAGGTGGGAGGCGGCGGATTCTAGGCCGACGTAGAGCTCGAACCAGCTCGGCACCGCGTCGCCGTAGGCGTGCCACCAGCCCTTCGACTTAGTCTCCGTGGCGAGCCCGCGCATCGCCTCGGTCATCTCGGCGGACACCCCGTACAGCTCGCACATCGCCTTGACGTCGAGCACCCGGACCGGGCCCATGCCGCATTCGATCCGCCAGATCTTCTGCCGGCTGTATTCGAGGGCCTCGGCGGCGGCGTCGAGAGTCACGTCCGCCTCGGTGCGGTACTGGCGTAGCAGCCGGCCGAGTTGCCGGCGCGGCACGGTCGATCCGACATCCTCGGCCATCTAGACACTCCCTGGTTCCGTCGCGCAACACTGCGTCACCTGGTCATGTAACAGCTATAGGTAGCAGCAAAGAAAGTCAATACTTCTGGGAAGAATTCTGCTGTGGAACGTTGCCTCAATGCTGCGTGCCGTCACAGGATGACCACAGGCTCTGTTGTCGTACCGCTGATCGAAGCTGCGGCGGCAGGGCGGGGTGGCCCGTGCGTGCGGGGAGGGCGGACGGGCCACCCCTTCCAGTCCACCAGGGAGAGGCAGGCAGCAGATGAGCGTCCGCAACCAGCGACCGGGAGCGACCTACCGCTCCTCGGCGTACACCAGTCTGCTGCCGTTGCAGGTGCGCGAGCGCCGCTTCAAGCCGGTCGGCCTCGGACGCCGCGGCCTGGAACCGGCCGACGTCTACGACTTCCTCGACCGCGTCGCCGGCGACATGGCCAACGTCTACGCCGCCCTGGCCGCCAGCCGCCGGGAGACCGCCGTCGTCAAGGACGCGCTGCGCCGCTGGCAGTCCGAGCAGGCCCGCGCCCGCGCCGACCGGGGGCACCAGGCATGACCCAGCGGTACGTCATCCACCTGCCCGTCGCCGCCGTCGACCTGCCGGCCGCGCAGCGGCTGGCCCGGGTGATCAGCCGCTGGCTGCTGGTGCTGCCGCAGACCGACCCGGGGGAGATCACCGTTTCGGAAGAGGACAACCAGCACGTACGTCACCGGGTCTTCTGTGACCTGCGGATGCCTGGCGGTCGGCGCTGCCTGCTGCGTGCCGACCACGACGGCGCCTGCTCCCGCCGCCTGCCCCGGTGAGGGCCGACGAGCACTGGCTGCGGGCCGGCCCTGATGTCCAGGGGTAGCCGAGGAGCCGCCGGCTCCGGTCCCCGCCGCGCCTGGCTGGGAGTGCGTGTCCGTCCTACGAGCCAGCGGGGGCCAGGCGTCCGGTCCGCCCGTCGAAGTACTCGACGGGGTACCTACCCGAGAGTTCGGCGGCGAGACGCCGGGCCAGCTCGTGCCCGGCGGCGTAGAAGTCCGCCTCCTGGTCCCTTTCGGGGAATCCGGACGAGGCTGGATCATCCCGATCCAACGTGCCGTCGTATGTCTGTGCCCACTGCAACAGCGCCGCCGCCAGTTCGTCCGAGATCGGCATCTCAGCCGGATCGACGTTGTCGACTCCGGCGAATCCAGCCAGCCATGTCGGGTAACACTCGTAGTCCGCCATGACCCGCACCCGGTGTGGGTGGTGCCGACGAGTGACGGGAAGCTGGGAGTTCAGTGCCGGTTCGCTTTCACGGGAGCGGAGGGAACGGGGCCTGGTGGTAGCCGAGGATGCGCATCGCCTCTTTGCTGGCCGCGCGGAGTTCCTCGATCTGAAGGGTGGGAACTCGATAGTTGTTGGCCCGCACGGAGGCTAGGAAATCCTCGGGAAGACCCACATGGTAGGTGGCCACGTAGAACCGTAGGTCCTCGCGCCAGATCCATTCGCCGTCGGTCATCACTGACGCCCCACCGATGATGAATTTCTCACTTCCCAGAACGTCTGACTCGGCGCCCATCACGTCGATCAGGTCGTGGCCATCACGCAGATACTGGATCACCAGAGCGGCGTCCGGCAGTAGGGCGCCGTCCAGATGGTCTTGAATGCTCTCCGCGTAGACCTCAACCGGGTTCGGTCCGAGTTCGCGGAAGAAGCCAACAGCTTTCATCGATATCCATTCGGTTTGAAGGTCACCCATGTGCCCCCGTCGGCCACGGTGGGTTGCTCCGGTTTCGCCGCCCACCGGTTCGTGCCCACCCGTTCTGTTGGGGCTACAACGCTGACGCCGAGTACGTCGGCGACCTGTTGGGCGAGCGGCACGGAGTTGAGCGCCTTCGGGTCGGTCATCCCGGAGTAGCAGGAAACGAGCCTGACGGGCCCCCCGTCGTAGGCAGGGTTCTCCTTGAGTGCCGTGACGATCTGTGCCGCACTGGTCGGAACCCCGTTCATGTCACCACCCTCGGCAGAGACCTTACCGGGGACGAAGAACCCCTTGTCGGTGCCATGTACGACGACATCATGGTGGCCTTCAAGGGGGAGAACCTTCTCCATGTTGCGCATCGTTCTCGCGTCGTATCCAACCACCGTGGAATGGTTCGTGTGATACACCGGATCGCCTGCGGGCAGATGCGAGTCTGGTGGCCGCTGCGGTGCGATCGGTTGGTCCTCCGGGTTCGCCCAGTCCCGGCGTCTCCCCATGCGGTCGGGGGGACCTATCCCTGCGATTCGGTTGAGCGCCTGCTTCAGCCTTTCTATCAGGTCGCCGAGCCGCCGGATCGCCGGCATCAGCCGCCGCAGACTCGCCAGCAGCCCCCGCAGCAGCCGCGCGATCCGCGCCGCCCATGACGCCACCAACGTCGTAACCTGCTCCACCACCAGCGGCGCGGCGAACCCGCCGGTGACGACGAGTTCGCCGGCGTACACGATGAGCCGGGAGACGCAGGTGGCGATGGCGTCGCGGACCAGCAGCCGGACGGCGGCGACCAGGCCGGCGGCTCCTTCGGTAATGGCGGCGAGGGCATCGGCGCCCTGGGCCAGCCCACCGAGGGCCTGCTGCTGCTCGGCGGCCCAGGCCCGGTAGGCGGGGCCGGCGCCGCCACCCCAGCTCGCGACGTCGGTGCGTACGGCGGCGGCCAGGTCGGCGGCTTCCCTGCGAAGCGACGCGGCGACGTTGCGCCAGGTCTGGGCGTGGGCGGTGATCTGCGCTGGATCGCCCGCGAGCCAGTCCAGTGCCTCGCTGAGCGGCTTGACATGCTCGATCAGCCAGGCGATGCCGTACTGGAGCAGCGCGCCGACCGGGTCGGAGACGAAGGCCAGGGCGTCCAGACCGGCGCTGACCACGCCGAGGGTGCCGTCGATCCAGCTGCCGTTGCGGACGCCCTGGGCGATGAGCTCGATGTCCTCGCAGATCCAGATGCCGGCCCAGGCGCTGGGCGGGGTCTCGGCGGCCGTGGCGACGAGCGGATTGGTGGTCACCGGTTGTCCCGTATCCGTTGCAGCGACTGCTCGGCGCGGACGTCGGAGGCACGGTAGCGGTCGGCGCTGGTCCGCAGTCTGTCGGCCGTGTCGCGCACCGAGCCGGCCGCAGTGTCGATGCCCTGGACCAGGGTCTGCTGGAGGCCGTCGAGCAGCATCGGCATGATCGCGCAGAGCCGCCCGTACGCCTCGGCGCCCAGCCGGACGTGCTGGCCGGCCTGGCGGGCGGTGTCGAGGTCTCCGGCGCTACGGTCGAGGCGTGCGGCGTGGCGGGTCAGGCCGTCGGGATCGACCTGGATGCCGTCATCGCCGGGCATCCGGTGTGCCCCGGTCGGGATCCAGCCGGCGGCGGTACGACTCGACCAGCGCCGCTGCTGTCGGATCCTCGGCACCGAGGATGCCCGTGGTCGCCTCGGTGATCCTGCTCAGGAGGTCGGCGTGAGCGGCCCGGGTGGTCGCCAGGATCTGCCGGGCGGTGTGCGCCGCGGAGCGTTGTCGGGCGCGTTCGTCCAGCCGCAGGTCGACCAGCAGGCCCGACGAGTCGACGGTGACCTGGATGGTCCGATCGGGGCTGGTCGCCGTGCCCCTCATCGCCTGCACCTGTGAGGACAGCTCCTTGGCCCGGGTTGCCCGGTTGGCGATGGACGCTTCCCAGTCGTCGAGTCGGCGGGTTGCCTCGTCGAGCGCGGCTTCGTCCGCCCACATGCCTGACCCTCCCCAGGGCATCGACGCCGACCGTCTGCGTCGCCGTCACGTTATCAATCGGTGGCACTGTGTGGTGTGCCGGTGGGTGTGCCACGGCGACCGGATCTGTTTGTCTTTCGAACTCAGGGTGGACCACAGTGGTTCGAGGAGCCGATCTGGCGGTCGCCGGTGAGCGAGTGGTACGTGATCTCCGCGCGGTTGTGGCCGCGTCTGCCTTGATCGCACCCGGACGACGTTCTGACGCGATCGCCCGCTCAGGTCACCAGGCCCGCGCGGTACGCGTAGACCACCGCCTGCACGCGGTCGCGCAGGTCGAGCTTGGTGAGGATGCGCGACACGTACGTCTTGACGGTCTCCTGGCTGATCACCAGGTTCGCGGCGATCTCGCTGTTGGACAGGCCCTCGGCGATGAGGCGCAGCACCTCCAGTTCGCGCGGGGTCAGCCCCACGTCGCCCGGCGTGCCCTCGGCGGGACGGATCCGCGCCGCGTACCTGCCCACGAGCTGCCGGGTTACCTCCGGTGCCAGCAGTGCGGCACCGCTCGCGACGGTGCGGATGCCGTGCAGCAGTTGAGCCGCCGGGGCGTCCTTGAGCAGGAACCCGCTCGCTCCCGCGCGCAGCGCCTCGTAGACGTACTCGTCGAGGTTGAACGTCGTCACCACGAGCACCTTGACCGGGTGCGCGACCCCGGCACCGGCCAGCAGGCGGGTCGCCTTGATGCCGTCGAGCACCGGCATCCGTACGTCCATCACGACCACGTCCGGGTGCAGCCGGCCGGCGAGGTCGACCGCGGCGCGCCCGTCCCCGCACTCGCCCACCACCTCGAGGTCGGGCTGGGCGTCGATGATCGTCGTGAAGCCGGTGCGGATCAGCGCCTGGTCGTCGCAGACCAGCACCCGGATGGGCGCGGTCACGATGGGATCCCGATGGGAATGCGGGCCCGCACGACGAAGCCGCCGCCCGCCCGGCGTCCCGCGCTGAACTCGCCGCCGAGCAGGCCGACCCGTTCGCGGAGCCCGGCGAGGCCGCGCCCGCTCCCGCCGGGGGCTGCGGCGTACGAGCCTGCGTCGTCGGTGCCGACTTCCACCGTGATCTCCCTTTCGCCGTGCTGTACGTGAACGATGGTGCGGCTGCCGTGGGCGTACTTGAGGGCGTTCGTCAGCGCCTCCTGCACGACCCGGTAGGCGGCGAGCTCGGCGCCGCCGGTCGTCTCCGCCGGCGTGCCCTCCTCGGTGAACTCCACCGGCTGCCCGGCCTGCCGGGTCTGCTCCACGAGGGCGCGCAGCTCGCCGACGGACGGCGTACGGGGCTCGGCGCTGTGGTCGGGGTTGAGCAGGTCGAGCAGGTGGCGTAGGTCGGTGATGGCCCGCCGGCCGGTGTCGGTGATGGCGGTCAGGGTCACCTCGAGGCGTTCGGGGGCGGCGGTCAGATAGCGCGCCGCCTCGGCCTGCACGACCATCGCCGTCACATGATGGGTCACGACGTCGTGCAGTTCGCTGGCGATGCGGGTGCGTTCGGCGGCGCGGGCGGTCACGGCGATGTGGCGGCGGCGTTCGGCCTCGGCGATCCGGGACTGCCGCAACCGGGCCCCGATGCCCCAGGCCAGGGCCAGCAGCAGGTAGAACGTGGCGAACCCGGTCACGCCCTCGGTCGACCCGAGCCGGTCGAGGGCGACGGCCAGAGATACGTACGCGGCGGAGGCCAGGACCAGGGTGGTACGCCGACGACGTTCCACGTGGGCCCCCGCGCTC
Source organism: Micromonospora peucetia (assembly GCF_900091625.1). Taxonomy (NCBI): domain Bacteria; kingdom Bacillati; phylum Actinomycetota; class Actinomycetes; order Micromonosporales; family Micromonosporaceae; genus Micromonospora; species Micromonospora peucetia. Next base: position 5,731,381 of record NZ_FMIC01000002.1, on the reverse strand, counting down.
AGCAGCGCGATGGCCAGCGCGGAGCCCGCGACCGTGTGGTAGGCGCGGAGCTGGTCGATCGCGAAGCCGAGCGAGACCAGGGCGAGGCAGAGGGCTGGCCGGCGCCGGCGCACGGCGAGCGGGAGGCACTCCAGGGCGACCACCACGGCGGTCAGCGCGTCGAAGGGACGCGCCGGTAGGTCACCGAGCTGCGTACCGTGGTGACGCAGCGCCGGCACCATCGACGTGAGGGCGAGCAGCAGCCCCAACGGGAGATCCCGGACCGTGACGGGCCAGCGCCGCCACGAGTCCGGGAGCATCCGAGGGTCGATCATCAGGAGACCGTAGCGGTCGCCGGCTCGGCGCCGACCGCGCGGCGGCGGCGTGGGACGAGGTGACCGCGGCGGTGGGCCAGCCACAGGAACACCAGGGTCAGCACCACACCCGCCGCCACCGTGTACAGGCTTCCCTCCGGCCCGAAGTCGCCGCCGGTGAGCAGGGCCGGGCCCGACATCGTGGAGTCCAGCAGCCCCTTCGACTCGCCGTTGCCGGAGACCACGACGCTGAAGATGCCGCTCGCGGCGAAGTTCCAGCCGAAGTGCAGGCCGATCGGCACCCACAGGTTGCGGGTGGCGGCGTAGCAGGCGGCGAGCATGAAACCGGCCTCGATCGCGATGGCGACCGCGCCCCACAGGCTGGCATCCGGGTTGGTCAGGTGCATCAGGCCGAACACCACGCCGGTCAGCAACAGCGCGATCCAGGTACCCATGCGTTCCTCGACGACGCGGAACAGGACGCCGCGGAAGATCAGCTCCTCGGTCGTGGCGGCGGCGGCCATGAACCCGAACAGCGCCACCGCGCCGGACACCGAGCCCAGGCCGTCGACGTGGTAGCCGCCGAGGAAGGCGATGTTGACGATCACTGCCGCGAACATCCCGAACCCGATCAGCATCCCTCGGGCGGTTCGGGCGCCGGCCCCGGCCCGGGCCAGCTCCGTGACCTCGCGGCGCTCGGTACGCGGTACCACCCACGCGTACGCACCTAGCGCGGCCACCGCCGTCAGCACACCCAGGGCCAGGGTGAGCCAGGTGTTCCCCTGCACCGCGAGGATTCCCTGGCTGCCGACGAAGGTGACCGCCACGACGGCCACGAGCTGCTTCACCAAACGCATGACGACTCCTTGAACGTGGTCCGCAACTGGAGCGCTGCGGCCACGTCAAACGCTATGGAGTCGCCGGTCAGGAATCGTCACCGTGCGGTGGACACTTGCGGGTAGCTCGCACGGGGGACAAGCAGCGCTGCGTCGCCTGTCAGCCCACCACCGAGCGCAGCGGGATCCGCTCCGCCCGCAGGGCCCGGACGAGGTCGCCGAGGAACGGGTGCTCGTCGACCTGGAGACCGTCCGGGTTCGGGATCACCAGGTGCGCCGAGCCGCCCGCGACGGAGACCCGGGCGGCGCCGGTGAACCGGCTGACGACCGCCTCAGCGCGGGGCAGGTCGGCGGCGGCCACCTCGATGGTGAACGGCCGCCACTCGCCGCCGAGGTTCTCCGTCACCGGGGCGGCTGCTGCGGCGGCGCGGGCCGGGTCGACGCCGCTCGCGCGGGCCGCCCCGCCGCCGCCCGGGTGGAGCAGCGCGTTGGCGACCAGGTGCAGACCGCTCTCGTTGTACGCGCGGAAGAGCGGATTGAACGCGAACAGCACCGCCCGTCCATCGCCGGTCGGCTCGTCCACCAGCGCGACCGTCCCCTTCAGCGCGTCGCCCCCGACGGTGTAGCCGTTGGCCCAGAAGGTGTCGCCGGTCGGGTAGCGGAGCACGTTCGTGCCGGTGCTGCTCGGGTTCAGGATCGGGTCGTTGTTGTTGAACTCGAAGTCCTCCGCCGGGCGGCCCAGCGCGACCGGGCTGTCGCCGTCCACGTCGACCCGCAGGTGGGAGCCGATCACCGTGTACCCGCTGGGCTTCGGCTTCTCGGTGGTGGAGGTGAGGCCGGCGGAGCGGGCCATCCGGGTGCCCTCGTTGCGTAGCCCCAGGTAGGTGTTGCCCTCGGCGACCCAGGCACGCAGGTTGGCCTGCCCGGCGGCGGTGAGCCCACCGGTCGGGCTGCTGCCGTCCGGGACGAGGAGCACGCTGCGGTCGGTGAAGGCCGGCGTGTTGTCGTTGATGTCGGCGGTGGTCACCGGCGTCAGATCGAGGCCCCACCGCTTGCCGAGCACGTACCGTGCCTCCCCGTGGGAGCCGGAGGTGGTGGAGATGCCGGTGCCCTGGAAGAGCCCGACGTCCGGCCGGACGACCGGGGCGCCGGCTGCGGCCGTGCGGCGCGGGGTGAGCGTGACGCCGAGTTTCCTGGCGGCCCGGTCCAGCTCGGGGGTCAGCGCGCGGGCCGGTATCCCCACCGCTCCCGTGTCCAGGTCGCGGACGAGCCCGATGCCCCGATCCAGCAGGGTGAAGGTGAACTCGGCCGCCGCGGCGGAGTCCAGCTCGTAGGTGTAGGAGCCCCTCCTCGGCGCGGCCGATACCCGGCCACCACCGGTGTCCTCGATGCGCTCGACGAGGCGGGCGCGGGGCCGTACGGTGGCACCGGTCCAGACGGCGTTCAGCCCCATCAGCAGCGGATTGCTCCAGGACGAGACGTCGTAGAAGTACGGGAACGGCACGTACGGGTCCTCGCCCATGATCGCCTGGATCCAGTGCTTCTGCGGCTGGTCCATCGGGATCCAGTACGCGCCCTCGGGCACGGTCAGGTTGGTGGCGGTCCGTCCGCCGAAGACGCGGGCGGTGGGCAGTTTCAGCGGCTTCGTGACCTCGTACACCTCGACGTCCATCCGGCGCAGCCGCTCGACCAGCCGGCGGGCGTCGGCGAGCTGCCGGTCCGGCAGGAGGAAGTACGACCGGACGGTCTGCTCCGGCACCGGGAACTGGACGGTGTTGTCCGGCTGGACCACCTCGTTCGGCTGTAGCGCGCCGGCCCGGCCCTCGGCGAGGGCGTCCTTCCAGATCGTGAAGTAGCCGTCCAGCACCTCGCGCCGGTGCGCAGCGGCCCAGTCGAGGGTCGCCCACTGCGTGTGGAACTGCTGTTGGACCCGGTCGGCCACGGCCGACGCGCTGCCCTTCTCGAAGGTCATCCCGGCGGCGCCGAAGCCGGCGGCCGGCACCGTGTCGCCGTAGCCCATGAAGAACATGTCGTACGTCGAGTAGTTGAAGTAGCACTCGGTGGTGACGGCATCGTCGCAGGCGCCGTTGAACCCGAATCCGGCCTTGTTGGCCTCACCGATCCGGTTGATCCAGTCGACCGCCTCCCCGGCGATCTCGTGGTGGATCGGGTCGGCGTTGGGCGGGAAGAAGTATTGCCGGCCGCCCATCTCGTGGGCGTCGACGAAGACCTGCGGCGGGTACCGTCGCATGAGTTCGATCTTGCCGTCGGTCTCCTGCTGGGTGCGGGCGAACCAGTCCCGGTTCAGGTCGAACCCGTACTCGTTCTGCCGCCGGCTGGCGTCGCGGCCGTCCGGGTTCTGGGTCGGCACGATGATGGTGACCAGGTTGTCGTTGCGCCGCGCGACCTCGCAGGACAGCCCGGCGGCCAGCTCGTAGAGGGTTTTCAGGGCGGCGTCGGCGCCGCTCTTCTCCCCGCCGTGGACGTTCGCGGTGATCCAGACGATCGCCGGTGTCTCCTCGGTGATCCCGTTGGCCGTCCGCTGGCTGGTCCGGCGGGGGTCCCGCAGCGAGCGGATGTCGTCGGCGATGCGCCGCAGGGTGCCGCGCCGCACGTTGCCGTCGGCGGAGACGACCGCGTACGGCAGCGGCTGGCCGAGCACACTGGTGCCCATGCTGCCGGTGACGACCCGGTCCGAGGCGGCGTCCACGGCACCGAGGTAGCCGCGCACCTCGTCGTTGGTGACCACCCGTTCCTGGCCGGCGCCGAGCGGGAAGCCGAGGAAGCCCTCCGGGCTCGGCACCGACGCCAGCCGGGCGGTCGGATCGGCGCTGCACGCCGGTACGCGGGGCGCGGCGCCGGCGGCAGGGCCGGTCAGCAGCGGCGTCGTCGCGGCCAGCAGGACGAACGCGGCAGCGCCCGCCAGTCGTCTCGGGGAAACTGCCCTGGCTCGGTGCCCTGATCGTCGCATGTGTCGCCCTGTTTCCCGCTCCGGAAAGTGAACAGCGTGCTCCGAGCCTAGGACCAGGGATTTCCGATGGTCAATATGTGGCGGTCGGGTCCGGGGATCGCCCTGGTTGGAGTGCTGGAATCCGACACTCGCCAGGCTTCCTGTCAGAATGACACTAAGCCTATGGTCAAGTCATGTCCGACGATCGCTGGGTTGCTCCGGCTGTTCTCCTTGCCGTTGACCTCGTCATCCTCACGCTGCGGGAATCCCGCCTCCATGTGCTGCTGATCGAGCGCGGCGTTCAGCCCTATCAGGGCGCATGGGCCCTGCCTGGCGGTTTCCTCAGCCACGAGAAGGAAGATCTTTTGGCCGCGGCCCATCGGGAGCTTGCCGAGGAAGCTGGCCTGGGGCCGGATCAGCTACACCTTGAACAACTTGGTTTTTACGGTGCGCCGGACCGTGACCCGAGGGGCCGGGTGGTCTCTGCGGCTTACCTGGCCATCGCGCCTCGGCTGCCTGAACCCGTTGCCGGTACCGACGCGTCAGAGGCGTGCTGGACACCGGTGGCGCAGGCGCTGTCCGATGACGCCCGCCTCGCCTTCGACCATGCGCAGATCTTGACCGACGGTGTCGACCAGGCACGGGAGAAGTTGGAGCGATCGGCGCTCGCGACCGCCTTCTGCGGCCCGACGTTCACGATCTCAGAGCTTCAGGACGTCTACGAGGCGGTGTGGGGCGTGCCGCTCGACGCACGGAACTTCTACCGAAAAGTGCAGAGCGTGGACGGCTTCATCGTTCCCGCCGGCCCGACTCGCAGGACGGAGGGCGGGCGTCCCGCTCGCCTGTTCCGACCTGGCCCCCGCACGACCCTTCACCCTCCGATGAGTCGCCCTCTCGGTCGAGCAGGCAAGGAGACAACGTGAGTATGAACAGCAGCCTTGTCGTGATCCTCACGGCGCTGAACCTTGAGTACGAAGCGGTCCGCGATCGGTTGACCGGCCTGCGGCCACGTCGACATCCCGCCGGCACCCGATTCGAGGTAGGCCGGATCGGCCATAGTAGATGCAGTGTTGCGCTTGGTCTGGTCGGTAAGGGCAACCATCCTGCTGCCGTACTCGCGGAGCGGGCGATGGCCGAGTTCGCCCCGGCTGCCCTGCTGTTCGTGGGAGTCGCCGGTGGCCTGTGGCCCAACATTCGGCTCGGCGACGTTGTCGTGGCCAGCAAGATCTACGCCTATCACGGTGGCACCAGCGAGGACGACGGCTTGAAGGCCCGCCCCAAGGCGTGGGAGATCCCGCATGAGGCCGACCAGGTGGCCCACCACGTCGCCAGGTCCAGCGCCTGGCGTCGGGGTCTTCCCACGGGGGCAGCGCCCGTCGTCCATTTCGGGCCGATCGCCGCCGGCGAGGTGGTGCAGGACTCGGGGAGGTCGGAGCAGGCCCGCTGGATCCGCCAGCACTACAACGACGCCGTCGCGATCGAGATGGAAGCGGCGGGTGTGGCCCAGGCGGGACACCTCAACCGCGCGCTGCCCGTGGTGGTCATCCGTGGCATCAGCGACCACGCCGACGGCACCAAGGTCGCCAGCGACGGGCAGAACTGGCAGCCGAAGGCGGCAAGTCACGCGGCCGCTTTCGCGACTGCTCTGGCGCAAGAACTGTTCATCGACGGTCCGACCGGCCAATCAGGCTCGGCGGATCGGGACGGGAGCCCCACGATGTCCATGAGTAACCGCAACACCGCCTCCGGGAATGCTCAAGTCGGAGTGCAGGCTGGGCAGATCTACGGCAACGTCACCGTCGGCGCTGGCACCGAGCGGCCAATCGACTTGGCCGCCAGCATCGCGGACCTACGAACCCATCTCAAGCAGGCCCACCTCGACGGACAGTTGGATCAAGAAACCTACGCCGCTGCCGAATCGGAACTGGATGCGGCAACGGAATGCGCCTCTGCGGGTATGCCCGAGAAGAGGAGCGGCCTGATGGTCGCGCTCAAGCGGCTGCGGGGCCTGGTCGCCGACGTGACTGAGCTTGCGGCCCGGCTTGCGGCGATCATCGCCGTGGTACGGGGCATGTCATGACGGCCCCAACCTCGACCAACGTCGCGAAGGGAGACGCTCGCGTCGACGTGCAGGCAGGAGTGGTGCACGGCGACATCAACTTCTACCGGTTGCCACCGAACGCCAGTCCCGAAGAACAGTTTACCTTTGCTTTGAAGTATCTCGATGCCCGTGTTCGTGATCAGGCACGCGAGCTGATCGAGAAGGCGGTCGCAGGCGGGCTCGTCACCGCCGAAGTCCAGTTCTACCGGCTCATCGCCTTGCTGAGCGGACGCACCCTGCGCCAACTCGCTCCCGAGGAGTTGGATCGCCTCGCCGTAATCTGCGCCAGCCTGCCGGACCTCGACGATCGCAATGAGTGGGTGGTGGGGTTGAAGAGCATCATCCGCCTCCTGGCTCCAGTGCGTCCAGCGGAGACGGAGATAGTGATCAAAGAAATCGATTCGCTGGATCAGCGTCAACGCGACGACATCTACGGCCACCTCGAGGCGCTGCTTGAGGGCGCGGTGCAGGATGAGATGTGGCGGAAGTCCGTCGCTCTCGCGGACTTCCAGCGCACGGCGGGCGAACGGTTCACACGAGTCTGGAAGTTCTTCCATCCCGTACCCGCGAAGCCGCGGACGCTGCCGGTGCGGCCCGCCGTCATCGCCTTCCGTGACTGGCTCTGTGCTGGCGTGGGCACGGCCGTGTTTACCCTCGCCACGGTGCAGCTGACCATGCTCGTGGTGGCTCGTGGGGCGTTCGATCCGCTCCTTGGCCTGCTCGCCGGGCTGACGGGGCTGGCCGCGTTCTGTGCGGGCGGATCGGATCGGTATTACCGCAGGACGCGTCTCCGCGCTAAGGAGGCGCAGATCCGCGCGCCCCGCCAGCGTGGAAGGGAGGCACCAGCGGGTGGCTACGCCCGCAAGGTGGACCGGCTCTTCGAGCGCTACTTCGGCCTGTACGTCCCCCAAGGAACCGACCGAACCTACTGGCTCACTCAGACGGCGGGGATCCGGCGGCACCTCCGTGACGAGGTGGCCGAGCTCTACCGGGAACAAGGCATCAAGGCCGACCGGATCGCCTGGCTTGTCCGGCATCTGGTGAGCGATGTGCGAGGGCAGTGGGAGCGAGACACGCTGACGGCGTATCGCGAGCAGTTGTCCGTCCCGGCCCGGACCAGGATTCTTCATATCGGTGGCCTGGCTCTCCTCGCCGTTGGGAACCTCTGGGTCGTCCCTGCCGTCATGGCCGGGGCCGGGCTGTCCGGCGCAGGTTGGCTCGTGCTCGCCGTGGCGTCCGCGGTGCCGGCGGTGCGCTCGTCGTTTCGGATCGTCGCCGAGCGGCGCAGGGTCGTCGATGACCAGGCGGAACGAGACGAAAAGGAAACGGCCCGCTGGGCCGCCTACCACCGGTGGTGTCAGAAGCTGTCCGACAAGCCGTCGGACACCGAAATGGCTGCCTGGTTGGAAGGTGACCGCAAGGTCCTGGTCGACCAGGCCATGCAGCAGTACCGGCTCCATCCCAGCCACGTGATCGCACACGCCTTTATCGAGGCACCAGCGCCAAGCTGCAAAAGGGCTCGGTATCCGCAGGGGCCGTGGCGGTATTCCCGGTATCGCCTGCTGCTTTTCCTGCTCACCGACGATGGTGTCCGGCAGGCCAGCATCGATCTCGACTTCGAAACCGCCACGCCCCGCACCAACCAGCGGCTCAACTACCGCTTCGACGCCGTCGCCGCCGTCCGGATCGACGGCATCGCCACCCAGCAGCAGACCTTCGAGCTGACACTGTTCAACGGAAACCCCATCTCCATCCTTGTGAGTGCACCTGACAACGAGTCGCTTCAGGACGACGAGAATCCAACGAAGATCGCTGAACTGTCGCTGGACGCCGCCGGGCTCAGTCACACCCTGCACGTCCTCGAAGGTGTCGCTGCCGAGGGCAAGGAATGGGTGAAACATCGACGCAACCGCGCCGACGAGAGGCTTACCAACATCGCGAAGACCACACGCAGATTGCTCGATTAGTCCAGGCGGTTCAGCGTCGATGCAACCGTTACGTCACAAGGCGATAGTTGGGAATATCGTGGTTGCGCTCCGCCGCCGGGTCGTCCGCAGCGCGGGCCGTGACCCCACCAGGAATGAATGTCCGCGAGACGTAGATTCCTTCCAGGCAGGTGTCGCACCAGAACGATGCGTAGCCGTGGTCAGTCGAGGGTCGCGCTGTGAACACGAGTCGTAGCGTTCGGTGCCCGCAGTTCGGGCAGGCGAGACCTGGTGCTTCAGGCAGGGTTTGGTATGCCGCGTCGAAGGCCTCCAGCCATTCATCGAATGTGGCCATCAGAGGGCTCTCTCCGGCCTGACCGGGTGGTCCGTCCACCATCGTTCCTCATGTGCATAGGCCCGATCTTCGAAGGCGTCGACCTCGTGACGGGTGGTCGGGTACGGCTGCCCGTCACGTAGCTCGGAGACGTGGAAACGCTCGGCCCGGGCGGTCGCCACGATCTGCTCGGACGTGTGTGTGGCGGAGTGCTGCCGGGTTCGTTCGTCCAGCCGCAGGGCGACCAGTTGGCCGGACGAGTCGACGGTGGCCTCGACCATCCGGTCCGGGCTGCGTGCGGTGCCGGTCAGCGCCTGGATCCGCGACGTGAGCGATCGCGTGCGCCGCGCCCGGTCGGCGAAGGCCGCTTCCCAGTCGTCGACTCGGCGTGCCGCCGCGTCCAGCGCGGCCGCGTCCGCCCACATTCCGCCTCCCCATGGGACATCACCCGCTGACGGTCACCGTGATCACGGTGACGCTATCAACCGGTAGCGCTGCGTACTGTCCTGTCGCAGCGGGGGTGACGGAAGGGCAGAGACACCGACGGAGGGTGGTCGCGGTCGACGCGTCAGGGGTGGAGGTAGGTCCACCCCTGATGGGTAGGAAACCTCTTAGCGGGCGCCGTCGCCGGATGGAACCGTGGACGGATGCGAATCCTGACGACCATCGTGACCGTCGTCGCGCTCCTGGCGCTGCCCGCGCCGGCCGCCGCCACGCCCGCCACGCCCGCCACGCCCCGCACGGTGCGCACCGACACCGGCTGGATAGCCGGCACGGTACGCGGCGACCACCGGGTCTTCCAGGGCATTCCCTATGCCGCCGCACCTGTCGGCGAACTGCGCTGGCGCTCCCCGCAAGCCGTCGAGCCGTGGGCCGGCGTCCGCGATGCGACGCGGCCCGGCGACCGGTGCGCCCAGACGGCCGACATCTGGGGCCTGCCGGCCAGCGACAGCGAGGACTGCCTCTACCTCAACGTGACCGCTCCACGCGACGCCGCACCCCGCCGTCCCAAGCCGGTGCTGGTCTGGCTGCACGGCGGCAGCCTGACGAAGGGCGCCGGCAGCGACTACGACGTCACCCGTCTCGCCACCCGAGGCGACGTCGTCGTGGTCACCCTCAACTACCGGTTGGGGATCTTCGGCTTCTTCGGCCACCCGGGGCTGCCGGACGCCGGCGCGTTCGGCGTGGAGGACCAGCAGGCGGCGCTGCGGTGGGTACGACGCAACGCCGCCGCGTTCGGCGGTGATCCGGGCAACGTCACCCTGGCCGGCGAATCGGCGGGCTCGCACTCGGTGTGCGCCCAGCTCGCCTCCCCGGCCGCGGCCGGCCTGTTCCACCGCGCGATCACCCAGAGTTCCCCCTGTTGGGGCCAGGACGACCTGCCGAAGGTCATGGACGTGCCACTCTGGGTCCCCGCCTCGGCCCACGCGGGGCACGGGCAACTGGTCGCCGACCAGCTCACCTGCCCCGACGTCTCCTGCCTCAGGGGCAAGTCGGTGTCGGAACTCCTCGCACAGCCCGCACTGCCCCTGCCCGGATACGGCAACGTCGTGCTGCCGGAGGACCCGGCGAAGGTGTTCGCCGAGGGCCGCTTCCACCGGGTGCCGGTCCTGTCCGGCATCACCCGCGACGAGGGCACCATGTTCGCGTCGCTGGTGTACCCGAAGCTCACCGCCGCGCAGTACGTCGATGGCGTCACCCAGATCTTCGGGGACCGGGCACCGGCCGTCCTGGCCGCTTACCCGCCCGGCGACGTGCCCACCCAGGCCGCCGCCGCCTTGATGAGCGACCAGGACTGGGCGCGGTCGGCGCGGGACACCGACGACCTGCTGGCCAGGCACGTGCCGGTCTACTCCTACGAGTTCCTCGACCGGACGGCGCCGCCGCTGTTCCCGTACCCCGACGACCAGGTGCGGCCCCTGGCCTCGCACGGCTCGGAGCTGCCGTTCCTGTTCGACCCGTCGTGGGAGTCCGCTCCGCTGACCGACCGGCAGCGTCGGCTCGGCGATCTGATGATCGGCTACTGGGCGCGGTTCGCCGCCACGGGCAACCCCAACGGCCACGGCCTGCCGTCCTGGCGGCACCACCCGTACGTCCAGGGCCTGGACCTCGACCGGGTGGGCCGCTTCGACCGGACCGCCGCGCACCGGTTGACCTTCTGGGACGGACTCTGACCGGCAGCGCCGGGTCGGCCCGTGGGGCGACGTCGTGACGGTGCAGGGCCAGCCCTCGACGGGGGCTGGCCCTGCACCGGCGCTGACGGCAGGCGTCAGCTGACCGACTTGTTGTAGCTGTCGATGGCGCCCTGCACGCTCGCCGCCGCGTCCTTCATGGCCTGCTCGGCCGGCTTGCTGCCGACGATCGCCGCCTCAAGACCGTCCTCGGACGCCTTGCGGGCCTGCGGCATCACGCCCAGCAGGCACCCGGCCGACGCGACCGACGGTGGCAGCGCGTGCAGTTGGTCGACCGCGGTGCGGAACTGGGGGAACTTCGCCATCCAGTCCTTGTCGATCTGCTCGTCGAGCGCCTTGGCGTTGATCGGCACGTACCCGGTGCTGGTGTGCCACTTGGCCTGCTCGACCGGGCCGGCGGAGAACTTCGCGAACTCCCACGCGGCCCGCTTCTCCTTGGCGCTGTGGCCGACGCCGTTGACCCACAGCGAGGCGCCACCGATGATCGGCCCGCCGGTGGACGAGCTGCTCACCTTCGGGTACGGGGCGGTGAGCACGGTGAACTTGCCCTTCGAGGCGTCGACGTACCCGCGCAGCACGCTGGTGGACTCCAGGTGCATGGCGACCGTACCCGCCTTGAAGGCCGCCTGGGCGTCGTCGGTCTTGCGGCCGGTGTTCGTCGCGTAGCCGCCCTTCACCAGGTCCGTCCACCACTGCGCGACGCGTACGGCCGGCTCCTGGTCGAACTGCACCTTCGAGGCCAGGCCCTTACGCCCGTTGCTGTTGTCGCAGTACTCCTTGCCGTCGGTGGCGAGTAGCTGCTCCAACAGCCAGCCGTAGATGGCGGCGTTGAAGCCGTACTGGACGGTCTTGCCGCTGGCGTCCTTGACCGTCAGCTTCTTCGCCAGTTCGCCGATCTCGGTGAGGTCCTTCGGCGGCTTCGTCGGGTCGAGGCCGGCCCGCTCGAACGCCTCCTTGTTGAGATACAGCAGGGGAGTCGAGGAGTTGAACGGCATCGACCACAGCTTGCCGTCGACCGAGTAGTAGCTGGCGATGTTCGGCTCGATGTCGCCCGCGTTGAAGCCGTCCTTCTCGATGAACTTGTGCATCGGGACGACCTGCTTCGAGTCGACCATGAAGCGGCTGCCGATGTCGTAGATCTGGACCAGGGCCGGCGTGCTCTTCTGCTGGACCGAGGCCTTGTACTTCGCGATCGTCTCGTCGTAGCTTCCCTGGAAGACCGCCTTGACCTCGACCTTGCCCCCGCTCTGGGCGTTGAAGTCGGCGACGAGCTGGTCGACGGCGGTGGCGTTGGCCCCCTTCATCGCATGCCAGAACTCGATCGTGGTCTTGTCCGTGGCACCTTCCAGCACCTCGGCACCGGGCGCGTCGAGCGCGTCACTGCCGCTGTCGGTGCCGGACCCGGAGTCGCCGCAGGCCGTGAGGGCGGTGGCGGCCACCAGGGCGACGAACGCCGCCGCGGTACGGCGGAGCCGAGGTCTACGCATTGGTTCTCCTTCTCGATGGTTCAACGCAGCGCGCCGGCGGTCAGCCCGCGGACGATGTAGCGCTGACCGAAGATCACGACGGCCAGCGTGGGGAGCAGGGAGAGCGCGACGCCGGCGAGGACGAGACCCGGCTGCGCCGCCTCGGCATCGTTGAGCTGGGAGATACCGATCTGAAGCGTCTGGAACTCGGAGTCGCGGATCAGGATCAGCGGCCAGAAGTACTGGTTCCACGCCGAGAGGAAGACGTAGACCCCGACCGCCGCGATCGACGGCTTGGACAGCGGCACGATGACCCGCCACAACAGGCGCCAGTGACCGCACCCGTCGATGACCGCCGCGTCCCGCAGCTCGCTCGGGAACTGCAGGAACGCCTGACGCAGCAGGAACGTGCCGAAGGCCGAGGCGAGGAAGGGCAGCACGAGGCCGAGGTACGTCAGCCCACCGCGGGTCAGACCCCAGTCGGAGATCGCCAGGTAGTTGGGAATGATGATCGCTTCCCACGGCACCATGAGGGTGGCGAGGAACAAACTGAAGGTCGCCGCCTTCGCGGGCAGGCGAAGGAACGCGAAAGCGTACGCGGCGAAGATGCTGGTGATGACCTGCGCCACCGTGATGACCCCGGCCTGGACGGCGGAGTTCGCGTAGAAGCGGCCGAGCGGCACCGAGCGGAACACGTCGGTGATGTTCTGCCAGTGCAGTGCGCTCGGCACCAGCGCGGGCGGGTAGGTCGCCAGGTCGCCGGGACCCATCACGGCCCCGACGAAGCCGTAGTAGATCGGGAACAGGACGGGGATCGCGGCCAGGCCGAGCACGACGTAGACGGCGATCTGCCCGAGGCGGAGCTTCTTCATCGGTAGTGGACCCGCCGTTCGAGGATGCCGAATTGGACGGCCGTGCAGCCGAGCATGATGACCAGCAGCACGACGGCCTGCGCGCTGGCCGCGCCGAAGTCGGAGGAACCGAAGGCGAAGGCCTTCTCGTAGATCGAGTAGACCAGCGTCGTGGTGGCCTGGTCCGGCCCGCCCTTGGTCAGGATGTGGATCTGCCCGAAGCTCTGCAACGCGTGGATCGTGGACACCACGACAAGGAAGAACAGTTGCGGGGAGAGCAACGGCACGGTGATCCGTGTCGCCAGCCGCCAGCCGGTCGCGCCGTCCAGCCGCGCCGCCTCGACCACCTCGGGCGAGATGGCGGAGACTCCGGCGGAGAGCACGAGGATGTTGTAGCCGAAGTTCATCCACACCGTCGCGGCACAGACGGCGATCAGCGCGATCGACGGGTCGGTGAGCCAGTTGACCCGGTCGATCCCGACGGACCCGAGCAGGCCGTTCGCCACCCCGATCGCCGGGTTGTAGATGACGGCGAAGATGACCGACGCGGTCGCCACCGAGAACGCGAACGGCAGTGCGAACGCGGTGCGCAGCACCCGTACCCCGCGGATGCGCGCCTCCAGCAGCAGCACCACGAAGAGCGCGCCCAGGACGGCCGGCACCACCGAGAACAGCGTGAACAGCGCCGTCGTGGCCAGCACCTTGCCGAACTCCCCGGACAGCATGTCCCGGTAGTGCGCCCCGCCGACGTACTCGGACGCGGCGCCGAAGATGTCGTTGCCGTGCACGGACAGGTAGAGGGTCCGTCCGAGCGGCCAGAACACGAACAGGGCGAAGACCGCCACCGAGGGCAACAGCATCAGCCACGCGAGACCGTGCTCGCCGAAGCGTGCGCGCCGCACTTTTCGGGCGGTGGAGCGGGTGGATTCGGTAGTCAGGGAGCGGTCGCCCGGTGGCGCGTCGACGGTGGGAGGGGGAGGCACCGCAGCACCCTACCAACGACATCGAAGGATAGACATCATTTCGTCACGGTGTATCCGACATCGTGACCGGGCAGGCGTGAGCAGCGGCCGTCGGGCAGCGGCGGCATCGGGAGCCGAGGACTGAGACCGTGGTCCCCGGCCCGCACAGGCCGGGGACCACAGCGGAGACACCTACTACTTGGCGACGGCCGACGGGCGCGGCTTGACGCGGAACGCTCCCAGAATGATGTGACGCATCCGTACACCTCCTCTCAACTAGGTGCGGTCAGAGACCGGGCGTGGTCGAGGGCGTCCGTCAGTTCGTCCTCGTTCACGACCAGCCGTTCTGTCAGCAGGCAGGTGCCGACGGGCGTCGTCACCAGGCTGCTGCCGGCTCTGCGGTGGATGTCCACCCGGGATGGGGCGCCGGGCCGTTCGTCGAGCGGCATTCCGAAGCTGAGCCTGTGTACGCCCTGCCGATCGGGGCGGCGCAGGTCCTTCTCGCGGCGTGCCAGCGGCCGGAGCGCGTCGGCGGTGCGGCGCCATCGCTCGGACATGCTCACCCACTCACTCGCGCGGACGATGAGCTGACGCAGTTCGGGAGCGAGTGCCAGGCGTGCGGCGTGTTCGCAGATCACCTCGGTGAGGTCATCGCCCAGCCGCTGCTCCAGGATCTCGGCCAGGACCAGGAGATCCAGCAGATCCTTGATCCGGAACTTGCGCTGGAACCGTTCCTCGGCCACGGCGAAGAGCCCGCACAGGTCCTCCTCGGCGACGGGCGCGATCCGCACCGGGACCCCACGGAGGTCGCCGGCGAAGGTGAAGGTGGTGACGTCGGCGCCCATCGGCTTGTCCAGGTGCGGTTCGGCCGCGGGCCACTTCATCGCCACACCGACGTGCACCCCTTCGGGTCCCTCCAGGATGCTGACCCCCTGCGGTACGGCGCCCCGACGGTCGACCAGATCCCGTACGCAGGACCACAGGACGTCCTGACTGGGGGCGAACAGGTCGACGTCTCCCGACTGCCGCAACAGGCCATCGGGATAGAACCGCGCGATGGCCGGGCCTTTGAGGACTGTCGCCTGGTACCGGTCGGCCAACTCGACGCCGGTGGCGTGGAGTGTCTCGACGCGCTGTTCCCACCGTCGCAGGTAGGCGCCCTCAGCCTCGCTGAGCTCAAGGCCCCGGGCGACGGCGGACGAGAGCCAGGTGCCCAGAATTCCCTTACGGTTGGCCATGTCGGCGACGCGCCAGGTGTGCAGGTCCGGCGGTGCTCCGAGCAGGCGGTCCACGACGTCAAGGTCAACCATGAAGATCAACAGCCTCCCGGTAGTGAACTCCGGCGGACGGGTCGGTGACACCGCGGGTCAGGCAAGCTGGCCGGTCTCATTGCGAGGAGGATGACGCCGAGGGCCACATTTTTTCGATATGCCCATGTCGCGCCGTCCGCCGCCGGCGAGGCGCGCGACGGGGAAGGCGCCCGCACCGGGGCAGACGTATGACGTGTCTGCCCCGGTGCGGGCGCCAGGCATTCGAGCGGGTCGGCGGGGCACGCCACGGCGAGGTCCTCGCCGTGGCGCCCCGGCCGTCAGCCCAGGCGGGACTCGATGGTCTCGATGATGCGTGGGCGCAGTTCCGCGGCGCGGATCACGGCGTCGACGGAGCCGACCTCGACCGCGCGGTGGATGTTGTGTACGCGGTCGAACTCCGTGGCCACCTCGCCGAGCTTCTCCGCGCGGACCGACGAGCGAAGCTCGTCGAGCTCCGCGGTCAACGCGGCGCGGTCGGTGCCGGAGGTGGCCGCGACACGGGCCTCCAGGTCCCGCACGCGCGGGTCGGTCGCGGTGCGGGCGTTGACGTCGCCGGAGAACACCACCGCGGCGGCGGGGGCGCCGCCGAGCACCGAGGCGAACGAGCCTTCGAGTGCGAGCACGGTCATGTTCGGGTTCAGCGCCTTCGAGAAGACCACGAACGCGCCGCCGTGGTACCGCGAGATCACGCAGAACACGATGGGCCCGCGGAAGTTCACGATCGCGCGGCCGATCTCGGCGCCGTACTCCAGTTGCAGCTTCCGCATCGACTCCGGCGAGCCGTCGAAGCCGGACAGGTTCGCCAGCACGACCAGCGGTCGGTTGCCGCTGGCCGCGTTGATCGCCCGCGCGGCCTTCCTCGACGACTGCGGGAACAGCGTGCCCGCGGTGTAGGTGTCCGGGCCGTCGGTGGGCGGGAAGCCGCGCCGCGGCACCGCCCGTGACTCGATGCCGAGCAGGCACACCGGCATGCCCCCGAGATGTACGTCCTGCACCGCCACGGTCTCCGCGTCGGCCATGCCCGCCCACCGTTCCAGCACCGGGCGGTCCTGGTCGGAGAGCGCCCGCATCACGGTCCGGATGTCGAACGGCTTCTTGCGGTCCGGGTTGGCCTCGGCGGAGAAGATCTCACCGACGGTGGTGAAGTCGCTGCCGACCACGACATGCGGGTAGCCGGAGATGTCGCGGTCCACGGGGTCGGTCGTCCTCGCCCGCCGCGGCGTGTCCTCGCCGGGCGCGACGTACGTGTGCTCGTAGTGCGACATCAGCACGTCCCGCGCGGCGGCCAGGTTCGGCGCCCAGTACTGCGCCTGCCCGTTCGGGCCCATCACCCGGTCGTAGCCGCCGATGCCGAAGTTGTCCTCGGCCGACACCCCACCGGAGAAGTCGAGCGACTGCTTGCCGGTGAGAACCATCGCCGAGTCCGGCGTCATGACCAGGATGCCCCTGGTGTGCATGAGCATCGTCGCCTCGGCGTTCCAGTACGGCTGCGCGCCGACGTTGATGCCCGCGACCACGATGTTGATCTCGCCGCCGTCCTGGGTGAACTCGACGATCCGCTTGAGCGCCGCGGCCACCCAGTCCATGTTCTCCGTGCCCGACTCCATGGAGATCCGGGCACCCGAGGACAGCGCGTACCACTCCAGCGGCACCCGCATCTGCTCCGCCAGGTCGAGCGCGGCGATCACCCGGCGGCACTCCGGCTCCGACAGCGCGCCGAGCGACTTCGTCGGGTCGCCGAGCAGCACGACCCGGGTGACGCCCTGCGGGTGCCGCCGGGTGGGCGTGGCGACCACACCGGCGACGATCGCCGCGCTGTTGCGCCCCTTCGGCCGGTCGACCGGCACCAGCGCGTGGTCGTCGTCGAGGTCGTGCTCGACGAACCTGCCGAGCAGGCCGGTCAGCTCGTACGGGTACACCGCGTTGCGGCTGCTCGCGCGCAGCACCTTCTGCCGGTAGTCGTCGAGCGGCTCGACCGGCTCGTCCGACGGTTCGCCGACGGTGAGCGCGGGGCCGCCGGTGGCGTCGAAGGAGATACGCACCGTGATCTTGGTCAGCTCGCCGGTCCTCCGGTCGCGCTGCCGCGCGATGAACAGGATCTCCTCCAGCCCGGCGCCCGCGGTCGTCGGCAGCACCCGCCCGGCGATCATCTTCAGCTCCGCCCGGGTGATGTCGCTCGGCGGCCAGACGTAGACCACGATCCGGTTGGTGCTGAACCGGTTTCTCGACGGCCGCAGCGACTGCGCGCGGCGGATCGAGTCGAGGCAGGTGGCGAGGACGTCCTCGGCCGTGGGCAGCGCCACCAGCCTGCCGTCGTGCTCACGCAGCTCGGTCAGGTCGCGCACCTGCGCGAACGCGACGAGCCGGTCGTCCGACGGGTTCTCCCGCGCCACGCACTGGAAGAGGTAGACCTCCTCGTCCGACGACGGCAGCCGGGTGAGGTCGAACTTGCTCAGCCGCTCCAACTGCATCCGCTGCGCGATGTACGGGTGCAGGCCCCGGATCAGCCGCTCCTCGATCATCCCGATGGTCGACGGACGGAACGTGAAGTGGTGGTGCATCACCGCGCCGCCGCGACCCGCCACGGTGGTGGTGAGCCTGCGGACCTGGCTCGGCAGCGGATGCGCGCTGACGACCTCGTGCAGCGCCGCCGCCAACGCGTCGAAGTCCGCCGGCTGCTTCTCCCAGGCCAGATAGATGTCGACATCGATGGCGTCGTGGCCGCTCGCCAGCTCCGCGAGCCCACGCAGCGCGCTGCCCAGCGCGTCGAAGCTGACGGCGGAGGAGACCACCCACGAGTCCGCACGCTCGGCGACCACGAACGTGCAGCCCGCGACCTCGCTGGTGCGGACGCCGGTGAGGCCCTTGTTGCCGTAGTACCGCCGGGTGAGTACCTCCAGCATGACCGCGTTGTCCAGGTCGTCGCGGACTAGCCGCTGACCGAGCAGTCGCACCAGCGGCTCGGTGCAGCGCACCATCTCGGCGATGCGCCCGGCGCGGTCCGGCGAGTCCGGGTGCGCGTCCAGGTGGCGCAGGTGCCGGCGGACGTCGGCGTAGACACGGGCGCGGTTGCGCCGGAGCAGCGGCTGGGCGAACCAGGCGAACACGACGCCGCGAGCGAGATCGCAGACCACGGGGAAACGCACCTGCGTCGCGGCCACCAGCCGCTCCAGCGCGAGACCGGCGGGCTCGCGCAGCGTCTCGTCCGGCGGCGGCTCCCGCAGCCACGCGCGCAGCAGCGTCGCGACGACCGTGGCGTCGGCGGACGCGCGCTGCTGGGCGAGGAAGATCCGGAACACGGCGGCTTCGAGTTCGGGGCAGCGCTCCAGGTCGGTGACCCCGTAGTGCCCCAGCGCCTTGGCGAGCCTGGCCTGGAACGTCCCGGACAGCCCGGCCCGCTCGACGTCGAGGCACTGGAGGTAGGTGTGGAAGTACTCGCGGGCGCTGGGCACGTGGCCGGCACCGCCGCCGTCCTCGCCCGTCGGCCGGTTACGGCTCAGCTCCGTGAGGTCGGCGAACACGTCGACGAGTTCGAGCTCCTCGGCCAGCGGCCGGTGGCCGTCCTCGGTGGCCGTCCGGCGCGCGGCGAGATAGTCGTCGAGCAACCGGCGCTCGTCGTGCGGGTCGACGTCGAAGCCCAGCAGCAGGCTGCGCAGGTCCTCCTGACCGCGGGCGGCGCGATCCCGCGCCGGGATCTCCCCGGGCGCGACGGGCAGGTCCAGCTCGACGGACTCGACGGCCGAGGTGTCCTCCACCTCCGCCTCGGCGTCGTCGGCGAGCGGCTCCAGCCGCAGCATCGGTGCGCCGGCCTCCACCTGGCTGCCCACGGAGACGACGCATTCCTTCAGCCGCGCCCTGAACGGCGCCCGCAGCACCGTCTCCATCTTCATGCTCTCCAGCACCAGCACCGGCGCGCCCGCCTCGACCTCGGCGCCGACCTTCAACGGCGTGGCGACGACCAGCGCGGGCATCGGCGAGCGCAGGACGCCACCCTCGTCACGGCTGACCCGGTGCGCGACGCCGTCCACCTCCACGAGGTGGATCGGCCCGTGCGTGCCGATGAGCAGGCGGTACCGGACGCCGTTGACGACGATCTGCCCGGTGTGCCGGTCGAAGCGGTCGAGCTCGACGTCGGCGGTGCGGACGGCGCCACCCGCCTCGACGCCGACGCGGAACCGGTGCGCGCCGACCCGCGCGACGCGTACGCGGTAGCCGACGCCCCGCAGCTTGAGGTCCAGCGGCCGGCCGCTCTCGTGCTGCACCTGCGGGCGTCCGCCGAACGCCGTCGACAGCAGCCGCTGCCGTTCGACGCGTTCCTCCTCCTCGTACGCCTCGATGGCGGCGGCGGCCAACGCGACGGCGGAGTGCCGGTGCGTGACGAGCCTGCCCTCGCCCCGGACGCGGTCGATCCAGCCGGTGTCCGCGCTGGCGTCGATCACCTCGGGCTGGTCGAGCAGGTCGAGCACGAAGCTCTTGTTCGTCGCGCCGCCCTCGATGATCACGGTGGTCTGCGCCATCGCCCGGCGCAGCCTGCCGAGCGCCTCGTCGCGGTCGCGGCCGTACGCGATGATCTTCGCGATCATGGAGTCGAAGTCGGCGGGGATGGTGTCGCCCTCGCTGACGCCGGTGTCCACCCGGATGCCGGGCCCGGCGGGCAGGTCCAGTCGCGCGATGCGGCCCGGGGAGGGCGCGAAGTCGCGGTCGGGGTCCTCGGCGTTCAGCCGGGCCTCGATGGCGTGCCCGCGCTCCGCCGGCGGCTCGCCTTCGAGGCGCCCGCCCGACGCCACGTGCAGTTGCGCCTTGACCAGGTCGAACCCGGTGGTGGACTCGGTGATCGGGTGCTCGACCTGTAGGCGCGTGTTGACCTCGAGGAACGCGAACAGCCGGTCGCCGGGGTGGTAGAGGAACTCGACGGTCGCCGCGCCCCGGTAACCGACCGCGACGGCCAGCCGTTCGGCCGACGTCTTGAGCTCGGCCGTCTGCGCGGGGTCGAGCACCGGCGACGCCGACTCCTCGATGACCTTCTGGTTGCGCCGCTGCACCGAGCAGTCGCGGACACCGAGTGCCCACGCGGTGCCCTCGCCGTCGGCGATCACCTGGACCTCGACGTGCCGGGCGCCGGTGACCAGGCGCTCCAGGAACACGATGCCGCTGCCGAACGCCCGCGCCGCCTCCTGGCTGGTGCGCTCGTAGGCGTCGGCGAGTTCGGCCTCGTTCGTGACCACGCGGATGCCGCGCCCGCCGCCGCCCGCGGTCGCCTTCAGCATCAGCGGGTAGCCGATCTCGACCGCCGCCGCCAGGGCGGCGTCCAGGGTCTCGACCGCACCGCGGCTCCACGGCGCGACCGGCACGCCGACCTCCTCGGCGATCAGCTTCGCGCCGATCTTGTCGCCGAGCTTGCGCATGGCCTCCGGGCTCGGTCCGACGAAGGTGACCCCGACCTTCTCGCACAGCTCCGCGAACGCCGGGTCCTCCGCGACGAAGCCCCAGCCGACCCAGGCGGCGTCGGCCCCGGTCTCCACCAGCGCGCGCTCCAGGACCTTCAGGTCGAGGTACGGGCGCGCGGACGCGGGACCGAGATCGTAGGACAGATCGGCTTCGCGGACGAAGGTGGCCGTACGATCGACGTCGGTGTGCAGGGCGACGGTCTCGATCCGTGTTCCGGTCTCCGCGGCAATGTCCCGTACGGCGTGGATGAGCCGCATGGCGGCCTCACCACGGTTGACGATGGCGACACGACTGAACACCCGACCGAGCCCTCCTGTAGACCAATGATGCGCGTGCCGCGACACGGCGGCACCTTCGGCAGTGTCCACCCTCCTGTCTACGAAGCAGAAGGTCAGGGGTGCGAGTCTCATCGGGCGCGCCGCGATATAAGGGCCTTGACCTGTGAAAACACTGGTCGCAACCTCGACTCATTCCTGAGGCGTGGCGCGATCTTCCATCTGGTGGGACGTCGGGTGCCTCGACGCGGAGGAAACCCCTGGTGCCGCCGCGGATAGGGGTGCCGGGTGGAGGGCCGCCTGACCGTCACCGCTCGGCTGTGAGCTCCGTTACCTCACCGTCGACCGGGAATGAGATCACCGGATCCGGATTTGGAGCCAGATGTGACTCCCACACTGTTCCCGGCCTGCCCGAGCGACGAACGGTCGGAGACGATCCGATGACGGCCACCGCCCACGCTCCCGAGGGGCCGGCAGCCCCGCTGACGCCGGGTGAGCTGATGAGCTCCCGGCAACGCCTGCGGCTCGTCCTCGTCCTCGGGTCGCTGATCGCGGTGGGTCCGCTGACCATCGACATGTACCTGCCCGCGCTACCCGCGATCGTCGCCGACTTCCACACCACGTCGGCGGCGGTCCAACTGACCCTCACCGGCACGCTGGCGGGTCTCGCACTCGGCCAGTTGCTGATCGGCCCGCTCTCCGACGCCGTCGGCCGGCGCGCGCCGCTGATCGCCGGCATCGCACTGCACATCGTGGCGTCGCTGCTCTGCGTCTTCGCACCGAGCATCGCGGTCCTCGGCGTCCTGCGGGTGGTGCAGGGCCTCGGCGTGGCCGCGGCCTCGGTGGTCGCGATGGCCGTGGTCCGTGACCTGTTCGACGGCGCCGCCTTCGCCAAGCTGCTCTCCCGGTTGCTGCTGGTCATGGGGGCGGCGCCGATCCTCGCCCCGACCCTCGGCGGCGGGCTGCTGCGCTGGACCGACTGGCGTGGCGTGTTCGTGGCCCTGGCCGCCTTCGGCCTGCTGCTCGTCGTGGTCGCCGCGGTCGGCCTTCGCGAGACGCTGCCGGCCGACCGGCGTCAGCGCGGCGGCGTGGTCGCGACGATGGCCGTGTACGGCTCGCTGCTGCGGGACCGCACGTTCGTGGGCCTGGTCCTGGTCGCCGGGCTGGCCATGGCGGCGCTGTTCGCGTACGTGGCCGGGTCGTCATTCGTCCTGCAGGAGCAGTACGGCCTGGACGAGCAGCAGTTCGGGTTGGCCTTCGGAGCGGGCGCCGTCGGGCTGATCGCGGCGACCCAGTACAACGTGCGGCTGCTGCGCCGGCACTCGTCGCAACGGATCCTCGTCGTCGCCCTGGCCGTGGGAAGCGTGGCCGGGCTGGCGATGGTCGCTTTCGCGGTGACCGGGTTCGGCGGGCTGCCGAGTCTGCTGGTGTCGTTGTGGGTGGTGCTCGCGGCGGCGGGCCTCGCGATGCCGAACGCGCCGGCCCTGGCCCTGTCCCGCCACGGGGAAGCGGCCGGTACGGCCTCCGCCCTGCTCGGTGCGGTGCAGTTCGGCGTCGGCGCGCTGGCCGCGCCCCTGGTGGGCGTGCTGGGCACCGGCGCGGTCGCGATGGCCGTCGTCGTCGCGGGTGGCATGGTGGCGGCGACGGTGGTGCTGCTCGTCGTCGTGCGGCCGGCCCGCCTCGCCGACCTGGAGCCGGACCCGACGGTCATGGCGGCGCACTGAGGCTCGGCACGCCTCCCACGACCGGTACCCGTGCGCCGACAGCGCCGCCGCCGTGGTCAGCGCGGCTGCTCGGCGAGGTCCCGGATGCCCTGCAAGGTGGCCGTCATAGCATCCCGTAGGGCGGCCAGCCGGCGTGCGATGATCTGCTCCTCGTTCTCCGGGGCCTGGTCGATGACCATGCTGAGCCCGGTGCGGCCGGGGCCGATCCGCACGGAGTGGGCCAGCCGGCAGCCGTCGCCCTCGGCGGTGAGCCGGTACTGCCAGGCGGCACCCGGGTGCCCCGGGTCGGCGGGGCCGCCGCCGAAACGGTTGTCCGGGTCGAGCACCACCCAGCCGAAGACCTGCGGCTCGTCGAGCCGCACGATGTGCGAGACGGTGCGCCACTCGCCCAGCGCGGGATGCTGGTTGTGCCCCTCGAACCGGGCGCCGAGCGTCGGCCCCCGGGTGCCGTCCAGCCATTGCACCCGACGTAGCTCCGTACTGAACCGCACGGGCAGTTCGATGTTCGTGACCAGCTCCCACACCCGGGCCGGATCGGCTGTCAGGTGAAGGTCGCACTCGACCACCGGACCGTCGATGTAGCGCACGGCACCCTCCTTTGTGTCCTGTCGGTCCCCAGATCATGCCACCGCGCCGCCACCGTACGGATCGTCGACACGACCATGTGTCACCGTCGTCCGGTGGACCGCGAAGACCCGTTTCGCCATGTGACGCGTGTGGTCACGCCTCTTGCGCGGTGGGTGCCCCCGTGCTGTTGCGGTATCGCTGGGTCAGCAGGACGCAGACCGGCACCAGGAACGCCGCTCCGACCGAAGCCGGGGTGACGGCCTCGCCGAGCAGCAGCGCCGACCAGGCCAGGGTGAGGACGGGCTGGGTGAGCTGGATCTGTCCGACCCGGGCGATGCCTCCGCGGGCGAGGCCCGTGTACCAGGCGAAGAAGCCCAGGAACATGGAGACTGCGGCGAGGTAACCGAACGCCGTCCAGGCGCCGGCGTCGGCGCGCGGTGGATGAACGGCGGTGGCCACGGCCGTGACGGGCAGGGTGACGGGCAGCGAGAGCAGCAGTGCCCAGCAGATCGTCCGGGCGCCGCCCAGCTCGCGGGCGAGTGCGCCGCCCTCGGCGTATCCCAGTCCACACAGCACGACCGCCGCGAGCAGATACAGGTCGGCGAGGGACAGCGCACCGCTCACCGTGCCGTTGACGCCCAGAAAGGCCAGCACCGCCAGCAGCCCGCCGACGCTCGCGACCCAGAACAGCGGCGGCGGACGCTCTCCGGCGCGCAGCACCGCGAACACCGCGGTCATGGCGGGTAGCACGGCGATGACGACCGCGCCGTGCGCGGAGGTCTGCGTCGTCAGGGCCAACGAGGTGAACAACGGAAAGCCGACGACCACACCGAGCGCGACGATCGACAGGCGCCACCACTGACTCCGCGTGGGCCGGGGCGCGCCGGTGAACCTCAGGTACGCCCACGCCAACAGCGCCGCGCCGACGGCCCGGCCGAAGGCGACGAACCAGGGGCCGAGATCCTGCACGGCGATGCGGGTCATGGGCAGCGACATGCTGAAGGCCAGTACGCCCAGCGCTCCGAGGGCGAGCCCGACGGTGTGGTCCGCTGTTATCGTGCTCGCCGCAGTAACGCTACTCTTATCCCTCATGGGCAACGGTAACGCAGCAGCACGCGTCATCCACGATCTGCGTGGGCTCGTGGCCAGGGCGCAGCCGGGGGACCGGATGCCGTCGGTGCGTGAGCTGACCGCGCGGCACCACGCCTCTCCGGTGACGGTCACCGAGGCGGTCCGCCAGCTCGTAGCCGAGGGTGTCGTCGAGGCGCGATCCGGGAGAGGCACCTTCGTGGCCGCCGTGCCCGTGCCGGAGCGCGCGCCGGACCTGTCCTGGCAGACCGTGGCGCTCGGCCCTCGCCCACCGGGCGAGGAGGACATGCAGGCGTTACTGGCACTACCGCCTGCGGACGCGATACCGCTGTCCGGCGGCTATCTGGACCCGGACCTTCAACCGGCTGCCGCGCTCGGTGCGGCGCTCGCCCGGGCCGCCCGGCAACCCGCGTCGTGGCAACGCGGTTCCGCCGAGGGGCGCGAGGACCTACGCGCCTGGTTCGCCCGCCAGGCCGGCGGCGGGCTGGCCGCCCGCGACATGGTGATCTGCCCGGGCGGCCAGGCCGCGCTCTCCTCGGCGCTGCGTGCGCTGACCACCGCGGGGGACACCCTGCTCGTCGAGTCGCCGACCTACCTGGGCGCGCTGGCCACGGCCCGCGCGGCCGGACTGCGGGTGGTGCCCGTGCCCGCCGACGCCGACGGCGTACGACCCGACCAACTCGCCGCCGCGTTCACCCGTACCGGCGCGCGGCTGTTCTACTGCCAGCCGCTGTACGCCAACCCCACCGGCGCGACCCTGGCGACCCGCCGCCGTGCCGAGGTCGCCGCCGCCGTACGCGCCGCCGGGGCGTTCCTGATCGAGGACGACTACGCACGGGACCTCACCATCGACGGCGAAGCGCCGCCCCCGCTGGCCGCCGACGACCCCGACGGACACGTCATCCACCTGCGCTCCCTGACCAAGTCCGCCGCGCCCGGGCTCCGCGTCGCCGCGATCGGCGCCCGTGGCCCGGCCGGCGCCCGCCTACGGGCGGCCCGGCTGCTCGACGACTTCTTCGTGGCCGGGTCGCTACAGCAGGCCACGCTCGAGTTCGTCACCTCGCCGGCCTGGGCGCGTCACCACCGCGCCGTGCGCACCGCGCTGCGGGGGCGGCGCGAGGCATTGCTGGCCGCGCTGCGGCGGCACCTGCCCCAACTCGTCCCGCAGGCGGTTCCGCGTGGCGGCCTGCATCTCTGGGCCCGGCTACCCGACGGCACCGATGATGTCGCACTGGCCGCCGCCGCGGCCAACGAAGGCGTCGTGGTCTTTCCCGGGCGGCCGTGGTACGCCGCCGAACCCCCGGCACCGCACCTGCGCCTCACCTACGCCGCCGCGCCGCCAGACCTCATGGACGAGGCAGTCCGCAGGCTCTCCCGCGCCCTGGACGGCCAGCCGGCATCTTCGTGAACCGCGCCGTCAGGCTGCCCGCCCTCGCGGCCACCGGCCGGCGACCCGGCGGCCGGGCCATGGCGGCGGCGGAAACGGGTATGCCGCCGCATGGGAACCCAGGTCGTCGTGGTCGGCGCAGGATTCTCCGGGCTGGCCGCCGCGCTCGCGCTCGCCCGGGCCGGCGTACGGACGCGGGTGCTGGAGGCGCGCGACCGGGTGGGCGGGCGGGTGCTCACCCGGTGGCTGGCCGACGGCACCCAGCTCGACCTGGGCGCCCAGTGGGTGGGCCCGACCCAGGACCGGGTCAACGGGCTTCTCGCCCGCTACCGGATCGCCACCTTCCCGTCCGCCGCGCACGGCACCTCTGCGGTGCTGTTCCCCGACGGCCGGCACGCCGGGGTGCCGGAGGACGCCGGAAGAGTCCTCGCCCTGCTCGACGCGTACGCCGAACGGGTGGACCCCGCCGCGCCGTGGACGGGGCCCGAGGCCGCCGAGTGGGACCGTACGACGCTGGCCGGCTGGCTGCGTGCGGCCGCGCCGGACCCGGCCACCGCCCGCTATCTCGGGCGGCTGCTCGCGGGCGGGCTGCTGGCCGCCGGCCCGGACGAGATCTCCCTGCTCCAGACGGCGTTCTACCTGCGCTCCGGTGGCGGCAGCCGGGCGTTGCTCGCGATGGTCGGTGGCGCGCAGCAGGACCGGATCGTCGGCGGACCGCCGGTGCTGGCCGAGGCGTTGGCCGCCGCGCTCGGCCCGGACGCGGTGCGGCTCGGCGCGCCGGTACGGGCGATCGGGCAGGATGACGCCGGCGTGGTCGTGCACACCGACAGCGAACGCGTCGAGGCGGACGCGGTGGTGGTCGCGCTGCCGCCGACCCTGGCCGGGCGGATCCGGTACGACCCGCCCCTGCCGCCCCTGCGTGACGCGCTCACCCAGCGGATGCCGATGGGCTCGGCGATCAAGGTCCACGCGGTCTACCCGGAGCCGTTCTGGCGCGCGGACGGCCGCTCCGGCGTCGCCTTCTGCCTCGCCGGGCCGGTCACCGAGACGGTGGACAACAGCACGCCGGAATCCCCGCGCGGGGTGCTGACCGCGTTCAGCTACGGCCCGGAGGCGAACGCGCTGCGACGGATGTCGCCGCAGGCCCGGCAGGCGAGCCTGCTCGACGCCCTCGCCACCGTCGTCGGGCCGGCGGCCGGACGACCCGAGGAGTTCGTCGAGTACGACTGGTCGGCCGACGAGTGGACCCGGGGTTGCTTCTGCGGAGCGCCGACCCTCGGCTCCTGGTGCGGCTACGGGCCGGAACTGCGCCAGCCGGTCGGGCGGGTGCACTGGGCCGGCACGGAGACCGCCACCCGGTGGGCGGGTTACCTGGACGGGGCGATCGAGGCCGGCGAGCGGGCGGCGGCGGAGATCCTGTGCCGCGTCGACCGGTAAGCTCCACCCTCGGCGTACGTGTGTCGACCGGTGTTCGTCGGGGCGAGGGTGCCACCCTCACCGTCCCGGTGAGCTGAGCAGGGTGGAGTGGTTGTGACGGCCGACTGGCAGGCGGGCGGTCCCGGTGCCGCCGGGTCAGGACTGGCGCTGACGGCCATCCAGGGTCGGCAGAGCCTCCGCGAGGAGGTGGCGCACGCGCTGCGCGCCGCGATCGTGGCGGGCCAGATCAGGCCCGGCACCATCTACTCGGCACCGACCCTGGCGACCCAGTTCGGGGTTTCCCCGACACCCGTTCGGGAGGCGATTCTCGATCTGGCCAAGGAGGGCCTGATCACGATCGTCAAGAACAAGGGCTTCCGGATCAGGTCCCTCTCCGAGCGGGAACTCGACGAGATCACGGAGATCCGGGAACTGCTGGAGATCCCCGTGGTGGCCGACCAGGTGGGTCGGCTCTCGGCCGAGCAGCTGCGCGAGCTCCGGGTGCTGGCGGAGGCCATCGTCAAAGCGGCGAGCCGGGGGGACGTCGTGGCGTACATCGAGGCGGACAGCGAGTTCCACCTGACCCTGCTGCGCGCGGGCGGCAACCTGCGGCTGGTGGAGACGGTGGCCGACCTGCGCAACCGCACCCGGCTGTACGGACTCGACGCGCTGGTCAGGGACGGCCGGCTGGTCGACTCGGCGGACGAGCACGTCCAGCTCATGGATCTGTTCGCGGCGGGGGACCGGGCGGCGGTCGTCGAGCTGATGCGTGGCCATCTGCGGCACGTACGCGGGATCTGGGCCGACCGACCCGAGCGCTGACCGACCCGAGCGCTGACCGACCCGAGCGCTGACCGGGCGGTCGCGACGGGCGGCGCCCGACGGGTGGGCGCGAGACGACGGCGGCCGGCCCGGAAAGTGAGTGATCCACGCCTAGTGACGCCCCGACAACCGTGCTACGGTGCCATGTAACATGTTACTGGAGGTGGCGTGGAACAGATTCCATGGCGGGGCGTCCTGACGGCGACCGCCCTGCCGTTTGGCTCCCCCGACCTGAGCGTCGACCTTGACGCCTATGCGGAGCACGTCCGGTGGCTCGCCGAGAACGGCTGCCGTGGTGTCGTCCCGAACGGCTCGCTCGGGGAATACCAGGTCCTCAGCGCCAAGGAACGTGCGGCCGTCGTACGGACCACGGTGGAGGCCGCCCCGGCCGGCTTCTCGGTGATTCCCGGCGTGGCGGCGTACGGCGCGGACGAGGCGCGGCGCTGGGCCGACCAGGCTGCCGAGGCGGGCTGTCATGCCGTGATGCTGCTGCCGCCCACCGCCTATCGCGCCGACGACGCGGCCGTGCTGGCCCACTACCGCGAGGTGGCCAAGGCCGGCCTGCCCGTCGTGGCCTACAACAACCCGCTCGACACCCGGGTCGACCTCACCCCGACCCTGTTGCGCCAACTCTTCGACGAGGGCCTCGTGGTCGCGGTCAAGGAGTTCAGCGGCGACGTCCGCCGCGCGTACGCCATCGCCGAGGTCGCTCCCGGCCTCGACCTGCTGGCCGGCGCCGACGACGTGGCTCTCGAACTGCTGATGGCCGGCGCGGTCGGCTGGATCGGCGGCTACCAGAACGCCATCCCGGCCAGTTGCGCCCGCCTCTACCAGGCCGCCGTCGCCGGGGACCTGGCGACCGCCCTGCCGCTGTACCGGACACTGCACCCGCTGCTGCGCTGGGACTCCCGGCCGGAGTTCGTCCAGGCGATCAAGCTCTCCATGGACGTGGCCGGCCGGCCCGGTGGACCCACCCGTCAGCCGCGCCAGCCGCTGCCGCCGGCAGTCGCCGCCGAGATCCGGGAGACCACCGAACGACTGCTCGCGGCGGGCCACCACTGATGCGCAGCAACCGCGTCATCCACGTGGTCGACTCGCACACGGAGGGGATGCCCACCCGGGTGGTCACCGGCGGAGTCCCGGTGATCCCCGGCGCCACCATGGCGCAGCGCCGGGAACACCTGATGGCCCACCTCGACCACCTGCGGACCTTCCTGATGTACGAGCCCCGGGGCCACTCGGCGATGTCCGGAGCGATCCTGCAACCCTCGACCCGGCCGGACGCCGACTTCGGCGTGATCTACATCGAGGTGTCCGGCTGCCTGCCGATGTGCGGCCACGGCACCATCGGCGTGGCCACCGTGCTGGTGGAGACCGGGATGGTCGAGGTCACCGAGCCGGTGACCACCGTACGCCTGGACACGCCGGCCGGCCTGGTGGTGGCGTCGGTCGCGGTGACCGACGGCCGCGCCACCGCTGTCACGATCCGCAACGTCCCGTCCTTCGCGGTCGCGTTGGACGCCGTGGTCGACGTTCCCGGCCTGGGCCGGGTCCGCTACGACCTGGCCTACGGGGGCAACTTCTACGTCGTCGCGGACCTCACCGAGCTGGGGATCGGCCTCGACCGGGCCCACAAGCAGCGGCTGCTGGACGCCGGACTGGCCATCATGGCGGCGGTCAACGCCACCGCCCGGCCGGTGCATCCCGAGCAGCCGGAGATCGCCGGCTGCCGTCACGTGTACCTGGCGGGGGAGGGCTCGGACGCCCGCCACTCCCGGCATGCCATGGTGATCCACCCTGGCTGGTTCGACCGGTCACCCTGCGGCACCGGAACGTCGGCGCGGATGGCACAACTGCACGCCCGGGGTCTGCTCCCGCTCGACCGGGACTTCGTCAACGAGTCCCTGCTCGGCACCCGGTTCGTCGGGCGACTGGTCGACACCACCACCGTCGCGGATCGGCCGGCCGTGGTGCCGACCGTCACCGGGCGGGCCTGGCTGACCGGCACCGCACAGCACTTCCTCGACCCTGACGACCCCTTCCCGGCAGGATTCCTGTGGTGAGTGAGTTGATTCGCAGTCGTTCCCCGCAGTGCCCGAGCGACGTGGTCATGGAGCAGGCCGCGGTGTCCCCGGACGAGGTCCGGGCGCTGGCCGCGCGGGCGCGTACCGCACAGGCCGGGTGGTGCCGGGAAGGGCCGGCCGGACGCGCCGCGGCCCTGCGCGCGGCTGCCGACCGGTTGCGCGACCGGGCCGACGCGCTCACCGACCTCATCGTCCGCGAGGTGGGCAAGCCGGCGAGCGAGGCCCGCGCCGAGGTGGACCGGGGCGCGGCCATCCTGGACTACTACGCGCAGGCCTGCTTCGCCGCGACCGGTGACGTGCTGCCACCGTCGCTGCCGGCGCACCAGCCCGGCCTGCTCTTCACCGAACGCCGGCCGCACGGTGTCGCCGGACTGGTCACGCCGTGGAACTTCCCGCTGGCGATCCCGCTGTGGAAGGCCGCACCGGCCCTCGCCACCGGCAACGCGGTGCTGCTCAAGCCCTCCCCGGACGCGCTCGCCTGCGGCGACGCCGTCGCGGGGCTGTTCGAAGGACTGCTGCCGAGCGGGCTGCTGCACGTCGTACCGGGCGGGACGGAGACCGGGCGGGCGGTCGTCGAGGCGAGCGACATCGTCTCGTTCACCGGGTCCGCGACCGTCGGCGCCCAGGTCGCGGTCGCGGCGGCCCACGCCGGGCTGCCGGTGCAGGCGGAGATGGGCGGCCAGAACGCGGCCCTGGTGCTGCCCGACGCGGACCTCGGGCAGACCGCCGCGCTGCTGGCCAGCGCCGCGATGGGGTACGCCGGCCAGAAGTGCACCGCGACCCGGCGGATCGTCGTGGTGGGCGACGCCCGGGAGTTCACCGAGGCGCTGGTGGCCGCAGTGGCGTCGCTGCGCTTCGGTGATCCGGCCGAGCCGACCGTGGTCGCCGGTCCGGTGATCGACGCCGCCGCCCGGAGCCGGGTCTTCGGTGCCGTCGAGGCGGCGCGGGCGAGCGGGGCGCGGATACTCACCGGCGGCACGGGCGGCCCGACCGCCGATGACGGCTTCTTCGTCGCGCCCGTGCTGATCGACCGGATCGACCCCGCGCACCCGGTGGCCCGGGAGGAGACCTTCGGCCCACTGGCCACCATCCTGGCCGCGCCGGACCTGGCCAGCGCCGTCGAGTTGGTCAACGACGTGCGGTACGGGCTGGTCACCTCGGTGCACGGCCACGACGTCGGCGCGCTGCTCGACGCCGTACGCGGGGTCGACACCGGCCTGATCCGGGTCAACGCGCCGACCACCGGAGTGGACTTCCACGCGCCGTTCGGCGGCGAGAAGGCGTCCAGCTACGGCCCGCGTGAACAGGGGGCCGCCGCCCTGCACTTCTACACCTCGGTTCGTACCGTCACCTTCGCGGCACCGCCGCGACCGACCCGGCCCACCCCACCGTCCCACCCCGCCAAGGAGGCCCTGTGACCCGCGCCGACCTGCGTACCGGCAGCCACGACCTGCCGGTCAGCCCCGCGCTGGAGGAGTTCATGCTGTCCGGCTGGGCGGACACCGAGCAGTACGACCTGCCGGAGGACGAGGTTGCCAGTTGGGCCGCGGCGCGGCGCGCACGACTGCACGACCTGTACGCCGGGGAGCGGCTCGTGGTTCCCGCCGGTGGCTACAAGCAGCGCTCCAACGACCAGAACTTCCGCTTCCGGCCCCACTCCGCCTACACCTGGCTGACCGGCGACCAGTCCTCCGACGGGGTCCTGGTGATCGAACCCGACGGGGACGCCACGCTGTTCCTGCGTCCCCGCTCCGACCGCAAGGACGGCGAGTTCTTCCGGGACCGGGTCTACGGCGAGCTGTGGGCCGGCCGGCGCCCCACCCTGGGGGAGAGCCGCCGGCGGCTGGCCCTGCCGACCCGGCACATCGCCGAACTGGAGTCGACGCTGGCCGGGGCGGACGCACCGACCCGGGTGCTGCGCGGCGTCGACCGGAGCGTCGACGCGTTCCTGCCCGCCGGGGCCGGCGACCCGGAGCTCGACACGGTGCTGTCCGAGCTACGCCTGGTCAAGGACGACTGGGAGATCGGCCAACTGGAGCAGGCGGTGGCGATCACGACCCGGGGCTTCGAGGACATGGTCCGGGCGCTGCCGATGGCGATGCGTACCTCCGAGCGGTATCTGGAGGGGGTGTTCTGGCAGCGCGCCCGGCTGGAGGGCAACGACGTCGGCTACCAGTCGATCGTGGCGGCCGGCGCGCACGCGGCGACCCTGCACTGGATCGACAACGACGGGCCGATCCGCGACGGCGACCTGCTGCTGCTCGACGCCGGGGCGGAGACCCGGTCCCTGTACACCGCCGACATCACCCGGGTGCTGCCGGTCTCCGGCCGGTTCACTCCGTTGCAGCGGGACCTGTACGAGCTGTGCCGGCAGGCCAACGACGCCGCGCTGGAGTGCCTGCGACCGGGCGTGGAGTTCCGGGCGTTCCACCAGGCGGCGATGACCGTGCTGGTCCACGGGCTGGCGGACCTCGGGGTGCTGCCCTGTTCGCCGGAGCAGGCGCTGGCCGAGGACTCCGGCCTGCACCGCCGGTGGACCCTGTGCGGATCGGGCCACATGCTCGGCCTGGACGTGCACGACTGCGCCGCTGCCCGGTCCGGCACCTACCTGGACGGCCGGCTCGCGGCCGGTCACGTGCTGACGGTGGAGCCGGGACTCTACTTCCAGCCCGACGACGAACTCCTCCCCGCCGAACTGCGCGGGCTGGGGATGCGTATCGAGGAGGACGTCCTGATCACCGAGGACGGATACCGGATGCTCTCCGACGACCTGCCCCGCCGCGCGGACGACGTCGAGGCGTGGATGCACCGCATCAGTTCATGACCGCCGCCGGCGCGGACGTCGTCGTCATCGGGGCGGGAATGGTCGGCGTCGCCTGCGCCTACTACGCCGCCCGCGCCGGCCTCACGGTGACCGTGGTCGACCGGGGCGGAGTGGCCACCGGCACCACCGGAGCCGGCGAGGGCAACATCCTCGTCTCCGACAAGCCGCCCGGGCCGGAGCTGACGTTGGCCCGGCACTCCGTCGAGCTGTGGCGGGAGCTCGGGGACACGCTCGGTGGGGAACGCATCGAGCTGGAACACAAGGGCGGACTGGTGGTGGCCGCCTCGCCGGCGGAACACGCCGCGCTGCGGGCGTTCGCCGCGAGCCAGCGCGCCGCCGGGGTCGAGGCGTACGAGGTCCCCGCCGACGAGTTACCCGACCACGAGCCACACCTGGCCCGGGATCTCACCGGCGGGGTGCGCTACCCGCAGGACATGCAGGTGCACCCGATGCTGGCCGCCGCCCACCTGCTGCGCGCGGCCCGGGTCAGGGTGCTGACCGGGACCACGGTCGTCGGCGTACGACGCGACGCCGCCGGAGCGGTCCGGGGCGTGCTGACCGACCGGGGACCGTTGCCCACCACGATGGTGGTCAACGCCGCCGGGGTCTGGGCCGGTGAGGTCGCCGCCCTGGCCGGCGTCGGGTTGCCGATCCTGCCCCGGCGCGGCTTCGTCCTGGTCACCGAGGCGCTGCCGCCGCTGGTCCGGCACAAGGTGTACGCGGCCGGCTACGTCGCCAACGTGGGACGCAGCACCGGGGACCTGGAGGTGTCCCCGGTGGTCGAGGGCACCAGGGCGGGCACCATCCTGATCGGCTCCACCCGGGAACGGGTGGGATTCGACCGGACCGTCCCGCTGCCGGCGCTGCGCCGGCTGGCGGCGGGAGCGGTCCGGCTCTTCCCGGTCCTGGGCCGGGTCTCGGCGATCCGCGCCTACCGGGGATTCCGGCCGTACAGCCCCGACCACCTGCCGATGATCGGCGCCGATCCGCGGGTGCCGGGCCTGTACCACGCCACCGGCCACGAGGGTGCCGGAATCGGTCTCGCCCCGGCCACCGGGCATGCCGTCGCGGCGTTGCTGACCGGCCGTCTCCCCGACGTGGACCTACGACCATTCGCCCCGGAGCGTCACGATGTTCACCTTTGACGGCCGTCCGATCCCCACCGACGGGCGACGAACGATCGCCGCCGCGTTGCTCGCCGCCGGTGTCCGCTCGTGGCGACGCACCCGGATCGGCGACCGGCCCCGGGGGATCTTCTGCGGGATCGGGATCTGCTTCGACTGCCTGGTCCGCGTCAACGGCGTACCGTCCCAGCGGGCCTGCCTGCTGCTCGCCCGCCCCGGGGACGTGGTCGAGACCGACGACGACGGCGGGGAGCGGGCGTGACCGGGTACGACGTGGTGGTGGTCGGTGCCGGACCGGCCGGGCTGGCCGCGGCTGCCGGGGCGGCGCGGGCCGGCTGCCGGGTGGCGGTGCTGGACGCCGGGCCCCGACCGGGTGGACAGTTCTGGCGGCACCGGTCCGACGCGGACGGGCGCGGCCACCACGACTGGTCGACGTTCGCCCGGCTGCGGGAGCAGCTCGACGGGGTCGACCACCGGACCGATGCCGCCGTCTGGTTCGTCGAAGCCCGTTGCGGGGAGGGCTCCGCCGGCCCGGAGTTCACCGTGCACACCCGATCGCAGGTGCTGCACGGGCGCCGGCTGGTCATCGCCACCGGCGCCCACGACCGGGTCGTGCCGTTCCCGGGCTGGGACCTGCCCGGGGTGGTCACCGCAGGTGGCGCCCAGGCCCTGCTCAAGGGCCAGGGGGTGAGTTTCGCGCGGCGGATCGTGGTGGCGGGGACGGGACCGTTCCTGCTACCGGTCGCGACCGGCCTCGCCGAGGCGGGCAGCACCGTCGTCGGCGTCTACGAGGCGAACGACCCGATCGGGTACGCCCGCCAACTCCGCCCGGTCCTGGGCGCGGCCGGCAAGCTCGCCGAGGCCGGCCGGTACGGCTGGCGGATGCTCCGGCACCGGGTGCCCTACCACCGCCGGACGGCGGTGGTGGCCGCGCACGGCACCGACCACCTGACCGGGGTGACCGTCGCCCCGGTCGGTCCCGGTGGCACCGTGCTGGCCGGTACCGGGACCGAGGTGCGGTGCGACGGCCTCGCGGTGGGCTTCGGGTTCACCCCGCAGCTGGAACTGGCCGTGGCCCTGGGCTGCGCGACCCGGCTGGACTCCGACGGCAGCCTGGTGCTGGCCGTCGATCCGGCCCAGGCGACGTCGGTACCGGGCGTGTACGCCGCCGGTGAGGTCACCGGCGTCGGCGGCGCCGACCTGGCGCTGGTGGAGGGGCAGCTCGCCGGGGGTGCCGTCGCGCTCTCCCTGGGCTGTCCGCCGCCCTGGTCGACCCGCCGGCACGACCGCCTGCTGCGGGACCGGCGCCGGCTGCGCCGGTTCGCGGCGGCGCTGCACGCGGTGCACCCCGTACCGTCCGGCTGGCCGGACTGGTGCGACGACGACACGCTTGTCTGCCGGTGCGAGGAGGTGCCCGCCGGTGCGGTCCGGCGGGCGGTGCGGGAGTTGTCCGCCGGCGACGCCCGGGGCGCGAAGCTGCTGACCCGGGCCGGAATGGGCTGGTGCCAGGGGCGGGTCTGCGGCTACGCCGCCGCCTGCCTGGCGGCGCGGGAAGCGGGCCGGGAGCCGAGCGTGGCGGACCTGACCGGGTACGCGTCCCGTCCGCTGGCGCAGCCGGTCACGCTCGGCGAGCTCGCCGCCGACGAGTGACCGCCGAGGACCGGACCGCCGGCGGCGTCGCCGGTCACCAGGGTGACCGACGACGCCGTGGGTGCGCATTGGCCGGCGTCAGTACTCCGACTTCACGGTGACCCCGCTGAAAGCTTGTTTGGCGTGCAGGCTGACGTAGTGGTAGCCGGCGGCCGGGTTGCTGATCGTGATCGTCTCACCGTTGCCGGTGTTGACCGACCGCTGGGTGTACGAGCTCGTGGTGGCCCAGCTGCTGGGGCTGTAGTACAGGTCGGCGTCGCCGGTGCCACCGGAGGAGGTGATCCTCAGGCTGGTGGTGCCGGCCGGAACGTGCAGGTAGAGGTAGTAGAGGTTGCCGGCGGTGGCCTGGATGCCGCCGCGCTGGCAGTTGCGGCCCAGCGTCCGGACGTCGCCGCCGGTGCACTCGGGCAGCGGGGCGGGGCCGCCGGTGATGGTGACGTTCTGTGAGGTCCTGGCGGTGGCGCCCTTGTCGTCGGTTACGGTCAGCGTGACCGGGTACGTGCCGGCGGCCTGGTAGGTCCTGGTGGGGTTGGTCGCCGTCGAGGTGCTGCCGTCGCCGAAGTTCCAGGAGCGGGAGGCGATGCTGCCGTCGGCGTCGGTCGACCGGTCGGTGAAGGTGGCGGTCAGCCCGTTGGTGGTGAACGTGAACGCGGCGACCGGGGCCTGGTTGGCGGGCGGGTTGGTGCCGCCGCCGCAGTTGCCGGCCGCGCAGGCGTCCAGCCAGGCATACCAGGTGGTGTCGTAGCGGCTGCCGATGGTGCTGGTCAGCAGCGTACGGGCGGCGTTCCAGTTGCCCGTACGGTAGTGCCCGAGCAGCGTGGTGACGTCGCCGCGGTGCGACTGGAGCATGTACCGCACCGCCAGGTAGCCCCACCGGTAGACGCGGGTGCTGTCGTGGCTGTACGTGGTGTCGAAGAGCGTACGCAGCGGGTAGGTCTTCTTTCCTGCCTCGGTGATCGCGGCGCTGTAGGTCAACTGGCGGTACGAGTACGACACGTACTCGGCGAAGCCCTCGATCCACCAGATGGTGGGGGTGGCGATGTTGTCGGTGAAGTCGCCGTACATGTTGAAGCGACCGTCGAGGTAGTGGGTGTACTCGTGGTTGAGGTTCCAGATTTCGAAGGTGGGGCGCAGCCACTCCGCCTCGTACGCGATGAACCGTGGCTGGTTGCCGGCGACGGCCGGGTCGCCTTCGAGGTACATGCCGCCGTTGTTCGTGTCGATGCCGAACATCGGCCCGCCGTACGTCTGGTAGTCGGTGCTGGAGTCGAAGACCACCACTTCGAGCGTGGTGTTGCGGTCGTCGGCGACCGGGCCGTTGTCCGCCACCACCGAGTGGAAGTACGCGTCCTGGTTGCGCATGCTGGTGCAGGACCGGTCCAGCTCGGCCGAGGTCATCTGCTGGGCGCGGATGCGGATGGTGCTGCCGCAGGTGTAGGTGATCGGCAGGATCACGGCGGCCAGCCGCGCCTGGAGGTTGCAGGTGTCGAAGTAGGCGCAGTTGGCCTTGTCGTAGTAGTCGGTCATCTCGGCGACGCCGACCCAGAGCGCGGCGGTGGGGCCGGTGATCGCGCTCAGGTCGAGCAGGCCCCGGGCCAGCGGTCGCACCTTGGACCGCAACGCGGTGTGCTGGAGGAACCGGCCCAGTTCCCGGCCGGCGTTGGAGACCAGGTAGCCCCGGTCGGTGCCGAGCAGGGCCCGTTTGCCGGTGGCGAAGGCGTACAGCGTGTCCACCACACTCGGGTCGGCGGTGACGGTGCTGACGAACTCGGGCACCTGGTGGCCCCGGAACAGCACGATGTAGACGTTGTTGACCGCGTTCAGCATCCACCACGACGAGTCGTACGAGCTGTTGTAGCCGGTCAGTAGCCGCTTCACCATGTACAGGTAGCGGGCGTTCTCCTCGGCGCTGTCGATCAGCGTGACCGCCTCGGCCAACACCTCGCCGTTGGCGTCGTTCACGTCGCCGGAGCGGCTGTTGGCGAAGAACGTGTCCAGGCCGGCGCGGATTGCGGTGCGCAGCGTGGGGCCGTACGAGCCCACCGTGGACGGGTAGTTCCAGTGCACGTAGTAGCCGGCCCGCAGGTACAGCACGAGTTGGGCGGTACCCGTGCTGTTGGTGCCGTCGTAGGAGCCGGCGTTGTCCCGCAGCCCGTATGCCACGCTGGCCATCTGCGCCTCGCGGAAGGCCTGGTAGGCGTCGCTCCCGGAGAGGCTGAACAGGGTGTTCACGCAGTCGGTGGTGGACGCCTTGATCTGTTGCACCAGGGCGCTGCCGGTCCGGCTGGTGAAGTCGGCGACCGCGCAGGGTGCGGCGGCCAGGCCGCGCATCGACGGGGAGGCGGGCCGCTTGGCGTCGTCGGGCTGGTCGTAGTCGCGGCGCAGTTCCTCGCGGGACGAGGGGAGCGGGGCCCGCTCGCTCAGCGGCAGCGGTGCCCGCCGGACGTGTTTGTCGGCGGTGCCGGAGCCGACACCGGCGTCGGCCGGGGCGGCGCCGGTCGGCCGCGCCGGTGGCGCCGCGTTCGCGGCGCCGGAGGGGGCCAGCGGGCTCAGCCCCAGCGCCAGCACCAGTGCGAGCGGTACGGCGGCCCAGCCGCCTCGATTTCGTGTCTTCCTGGTTCTCACGGATCGCCTCCTGGCGTTCGGTGCTCCGGCCTGGCGCCGGAGAGTGGGGGTGTGGGGGTGGCCGTCCACCGGTCCGTGGCCGAGGCTGGCCTGGGAGGGGGTTTCCGCAGGTGAGGCACGGCTTGACGGACGGTCTACTCCTCTTCGGAGGGCGCTGCGGCGTAGATCTCCTTCGATCCGGGTCGGACATTGTGCCGCAGGTGGCCAGTACAATGGCACACATCACACATCATGTAAAGGATTGTTCATCCTCTATATGTGTTGCGTTATGACCACTCTCTGTGACCATTGACACCCGCTCGCCCGCTCGCCTAGGGTCTGCGAGCGACCCACAACTACATAGACGCCGTTCGAATCCGCGCGGGAGAGACCCCGATCTTCCGTCGGGGCGCCGAAGGAGCAAACTCCCAAGAAACTCTCAGGCCCCGTTACCGCTCGGATGAGGCGAACTCTGGAAAGCAGACGATCCGTCGTCTCACCCACGGTGCAAACCGCCACCCGGCGGCGAAGCTCTCAGGTCCATGACAGAGCGGGAGGCAACCGACCGTACGACGCGACCGCGTCGGGACGAGGGAGTCCTCCATGCACCAGAGTCCGACGACCCTGCTCCACCCACCCCTGCACGCCGCGCACGCCGAACTCGGCGCCCGGTTCACCGGTTTCGCCGGTTGGGCGATGCCGTTGCGCTACGGCAGCGAAACCGCCGAGCACCGCGCGGTACGCGAACGCGCCGGCCTGTTCGACCTCAGCCACATGGGACAACTCGAGGTGTCCGGGCCGCAGGCCCCGGCGGCACTGGACCACGCGCTGGTCGGGCACCTGTCGGCGGTGCCGGTGGGCCGCGCCCGCTACACCATGCTCTGCGACGAGACCGGCGGCGTGCTCGACGACCTGGTCGCCTACCGGCTCGCCGCCGACCGGTACCTGCTGGTGACCAACGCCGTCAACACCGGCACCGCGCTGGCCGAACTGCGCGCCCGCTGCGCCGGACCCGGGGCGACCGTCACCGACCACACCACCGAGCGGGCCATCATCGCCGTGCAGGGGCCCCGTGCCGCCGACACGGTGGAGGCAGTGGTCGGCGCGGAGTCGACCCGCCTCGGGTACTACACCGCCGCCGACCTGGACGTCGGCGGGCGGCCAGCGGTCGTCGCCCGCACCGGATACACCGGCGAGGACGGATTCGAGTTCTTCGTCCGGGCCGCCGACGCGGTCGACACCTGGCGGGAGCTGATCGCCGCCGGCGCCGCGTACGGGCTGACGCCGGCCGGGCTGGCCTGCCGGGACACGCTGCGCATCGAGGCCGGGATGCCGCTGTACGGCTTCGAACTGCACCGCGGTGTCACCCCCTTCGAGGCGGGACTGGGCCGGGTCGTGTCCTTCACCAAGCCGGGGGACTTCGTCGGCCGGGCCGCACTGGCCGAACGCCGGGACACCGGCGCCGCCACCGTCCTGGTCGGACTCACCGGAACCGGACGGCGCGTGCCACGGACCGGCCATCCGGTGGTCGCGCTGGCCGACGGCGGCACGGCGGAACCCGTCGGCGTGGTCACCAGCGGCGCACTGTCACCGGTGCTGAACCGGCCCGTCGCGTTGGCCCGGGTCCACCCCGACGCCGTCGGGGCACGGTCCCGACTGGGCGTCGTCATCCGAGGAGACACCGAGCCGGTGGAGATCACCCGGCTGCCGTTCTACCGCCGTGCGCGCTGACCCGCGTCACCCGCTGCGAGGAGTGATGGACATGGATGTTCCCGCGCGTCTGCGCTACAGCACGAACCACGAGTGGATCGACGACACGGCCGAGCCGGCGACGGTGGGCATCACCGCGTTCGCCGCCGCGGCGCTCGGCGACGTCATCTACGCCGAGCTGCCCGAACCCGGCACCCACCTGGCCGCCGGCGAGGTCTGCGGCGAGGTGGAGTCCACCAAGTCGGTGGCCGAGCTGTACATGCCGGTGAGCGGCGAGATCGTCGCCACCAACGAGGCCGTCGTCGCCGACCCGGGCCTGATCGGCGCGGACCCGTACGTCGAGGGCTGGCTGTTCAGGGTCCGGCTGACCGACGTGCCGCCGCTGATGACGGCCGACGAGTACCGCGCCCACCTCACCGAGACCGACAACGGAGGCGCGTCATGACCGTCCACGACCAGGGGCTGATCGACGCCGACCCGGAGATCGCCGAGGCGATCACCGCCGAGCTGCGCCGGCAGCGGCAGACCCTCGGCATGATCGCCTCGGAGAACTTCGCGCCCCGGGCGGTCCTCGAGGCACAGGGCTCGGTCCTCACCAACAAGTACGCGGAGGGCTACCCGGGCCGGCGGTACTACGGCGGCTGCGAGCACGTCGACACCATCGAGCGTCTGGCGATCGAGCGGGCGAGGCGACTCTTCGGCGCCGCGTACGCCAACGTGCAGCCGCACTCCGGCTCCCAGGCCAACGCCGCCGTGATGGCGGCCCTGCTCGACCCCGGGGACACCATCCTGGGGCTCGACCTCGCGCACGGCGGTCACCTGACCCACGGGATGCGGATCAACTACTCGGGCCGGCTGTACCGGGCGGTGGGCTACCAGGTGGACGCCGGGAGCTTCCTGGTCGACATGGACGAGGTCGAGCGGCTGGCGCACGAGCACCGGCCAAAGATGATCGTGGCGGGCTGGTCGGCGTACCCGAGGGTGCTCGACTTCGCGCGGTTCCGCCGGATCGCCGATGCGGTCGGCGCGTACCTGCTCGTCGACATGGCGCACTTCGCCGGGCTGGTCGCCGCCGGGCTGCACCCCGACCCGGTGCCGCACGCCCACGTGGTCACCCTGACCACGCACAAGACGCTCGGCGGACCGCGTGGTGGCGCCATTCTCAGCGCCGACACCGAACTGGCCCGGCGACTGGACTCGGCGGTCTTCCCCGGCCAACAGGGCGGCCCCCTGGGGCATGTGATGGCGGCCAAGGCGGTGGCGTTCCGCATCGCCGCCGGGGACGAGTTCCGGGACCAGCAGCGACGGGCCCTGCTCGGAGCGCGGATCGTCGCCGGACGCCTGGGCGCCGCCGACGCGCACGACGCCGGTGTCCGGGTCGTCAGCGGGGGCACCGACGTGCATCTGGTACTGGTCGACCTGCGCACGGCGAAGCTGGACGGTCTCCAGGCGGAACGGCTGCTCCAGGGGATCGGTATCACCGTCAACCGCAACGCCGTACCGTTCGACCCCCGCCCGCCGATGGTCACCTCGGGGTTGCGGATCGGCACCCCGGGCCTGGCCACCCGGGGCTTCGACGAGGCCGACTTCGTCGAGGTCGCCGACATCATCGCCACCGGGTTGACCACGGCGGAAGCCGGCGACGGGCTGCGCTCGCGGGTCGACCGCCTCGCCGACCGGCACCCGCTGCACACAGGATGGACCCGCTGATGCCGAACAAGCTTCTGCTCGTGGCAGCAGAGAACGAACGAATGCGCGGAATTGTCTCGCAGTCCTCCCTGACCCGGGGAATCGTGCACCGATTCGTCGCCGGTGAGCAGGACCGTGAGGTGATCGCGGTGGCCCGCCGGCTCACCGGGACGGGCCTGCGGGTCACCATCGACCACCTCGGTGAGGGGACGACGACCCTCGAACAGGCCGAGGGCATTCGCGACACGTACCTCGCGCTGCTGTCGTCACTGCACGCCGCGGACCTGGCCGCCGCCGCCGAGGTCTCGCTCAAGATCTCGGCGCTCGGCGGGTCGCTGCCGGCGGGCGGGTACGACCACGCCGCCCGGCTCACCCACGACGTCTGCGCCGCCGCCGCGGCCGTGGGCTCGACCGTGACGATCGACATGGAGGACCACACCACCGTCGACGCGACCCTCTCCATCCTCGACGAGCTGCGTACGGAGTTCCCGTGGGTCGGGGTCGCGTTGCAGGCGTGCCTGCGGCGGACGGCGGCCGACTGCCGGCGACTCGCACACGCGGGCAGCCGGGTCCGCCTGGTCAAGGGGGCCTACGCGGAGCCCGCCTCGGTGGCGTTCGTGAGCAAGCGCGAGGTCGACGACGAGTTCCGGCGGTGTCTGCGCATCCTGATGGAGGGGGACGGGTATCCGATGATCGCGACCCACGACCCGAAGCTGATCGAGTACACCCTGCGCCTGGCACGCGACGGTGGGCGCGGCGCGGAGGACTACGAGTTCCAGATGCTGTACGGGATCCGCGAGAACGAGCAGTTGCGGCTGGCGGCGAACGGGTACCGGACGCGCGTCTACCTCCCGTACGGCCGTGACTGGTACGCGTACTTCATGCGTCGACTCGCCGAGAAGCCGGCGAACCTGCTCCTGCTGGCCCGCTCGTTCAAGCCCGGTTCGGCCAATTGAGAGACGGCTGCCACGGGTGGCCGACACGACAGGGAGTGCGGTCATGATCAGCGTTTTCGACCTCTTCAGCGTGGGCATCGGGCCGTCCAGTTCGCACACCGTCGGGCCGATGCGGGCCGCCCGGACGTTCGTGACGGGGCTCAAGGCCGACGGTGTGCTGGCCGGTACCGGCCGGGTCCGGGCGGAGCTCTTCGGTTCGTTGGGGGCGACCGGGTACGGGCACGGCAGCGACCGGGCGGTGCTGCTCGGGCTGGCCGGTGAGGCCCCGGAGACGGT
This sequence comes from Micromonospora peucetia, assembly GCF_900091625.1. Classification (NCBI taxonomy): domain Bacteria; kingdom Bacillati; phylum Actinomycetota; class Actinomycetes; order Micromonosporales; family Micromonosporaceae; genus Micromonospora; species Micromonospora peucetia. The sequence goes on along the minus strand of NZ_FMIC01000002.1, from coordinate 5,688,516 downwards.
CGACACGGACACCGTCGACGCGTGGGTGGCCGGGCTGCGTGCCGAGCGGCGGTTGGCTCTGCTGGGGGTTCAGGAGATCGACTTCGACCCGGACCGGGATCTGGTGCTGCACCGGCGCCGGTCGCTGCCGTACCACCCGAACGGGATGACCTTCGTCGCGTACGACGACAGCGGCGTCGAACTGCGCAGCCGTACCTACTACTCGGTGGGTGGCGGGTTCGTGGTCGACGAGGCGGCGGCGGGGGCCGACCGGATCACCCCGGACACCACGCGGGTCCGATACCCGTTCCGCACCGGGGGCGAGTTGCTGGACATCACCGCCGCGACCGGGCTGTCGATCAGCGAGGTGATGCTGGCCAACGAGCGGTCCTGGCGTACCGAGGCGGAGATCCGGGCCGGTCTGCTGGAGATCTGGCGGGTGATGCGGGAGTGCGTGCGGCGGGGCTGCGAGCGGGACGGGGTGCTTCCCGGTGGGCTGCGGGTGCGGCGGCGCGCGGCGGAGTTGCGGCGGAGCCTGGCGGCTGACACCGGCAGCGCCGATCCGTTGCGGGTGATGGACTGGGTGACGCTCTTCGCCCTCGCCGTGAACGAGGAGAACGCGGCCGGCGGTCGGGTCGTCACCGCGCCGACCAACGGGGCGGCCGGGATCATTCCGGCGGTGCTGCACTACTACACCCGGTTCGTGCCGTCGGCGTCCCCGGACGGGGTGGTGCGGTTCCTGCTGACGGCCGGGGCGATCGGGGTGCTGTTCAAGGAGAACGCCTCCATCTCGGGCGCGGAGGTCGGCTGCCAGGGTGAGGTGGGCTCGGCCTGCTCGATGGCTGCCGCCGGGCTCGCCGAGGCGCTCGGCGGTACGCCTGCCCAGGTGGAGAACGCGGCGGAGATCGGGATGGAGCACAACCTGGGGCTGACCTGTGACCCGGTCGGCGGGCTGGTGCAGATCCCCTGCATCGAGCGCAACGCGGTGGCCAGCATCAAGGCGGTCACGGCGGCCCGGCTCGCGATGCGGGGCGACGGGGTGCACGCGGTCTCCCTCGACAAGGTGATCAAGACGATGCGGGAGACCGGCGCCGACATGAAGGTCAAGTACAAGGAGACGGCACGCGGGGGCCTCGCGGTCAACGTGATCGAGTGCTGATCGCCTCGCGAGGGGGAGCAGGGGGGCGTGTTACGCCCGGTGCCGTGCGACGATCGACGGGCGTCGTGCCGACCGGTCCGTCCCGCTGGTCGGCCCGGGCGCCGGTCGCTGGCAGGCAGGCGAGAAGGCACCCCACCTCGTACACCTTGGAGAGCATGATGTCCTCGTCCCCGGCCCGGGTCTTCGCCGCGCTGAACGCGGTGCGGCCACCCGACCAGGCGTCCCCGGTCGTCGGCAGGGCCGTCGTGATCGGCGGCAGCGTCGCCGGGTTGCTGGCGGCCCGGGTGTTGTCCGACTACGCGCAGAGTGTCGTCATCATCGACCGGGACGATCCACAGGTGACCGGCGAGCGGCCGGGCGTGCCACAGGGGACCCAACTGCACGCGCTGCTGCCCGGCGGCCTCCTCCAGCTGGAGCACCTGTTCCCGGGATTCCGTGAACAGGCCCTGGCCCGAGGGGCGGTCGGGGCTCCACCCGCGGCCAGGCGGAACTATCTCGACGGACGCCTCAAGGTTGTCGTACCCGACGACGCCGACAGCCTGGCCGGCACCCGGCCCCTGCTGGAGGGGCTGATCCGCCAGCGGGTGCTGCGACTGCCCAACGTCAAGACGGTCACCGCCCGCGCCACGGGTCTCGTGTTCGACGGTGCCGTGACCACCGGGGTCCGCTGCGACGCCGGTGGGGCGCCCGGCGTCGAGTCCGGCGATCTCGTGGTGGACGCCATGGGGCGATCGAGCCGGCTTTCCGAGTGGTTGGCGCAGGCCGGCTGGGACCGGCCCGTCATGCGGCGGATGACCGTGAACCTCAACTACGCGACGGCCCTGTTCCAGCGCCGTGAGACGGATCCGGATGCCACGATCGTCCTGGCGCTGCACACTCCGAAAATGTCGTCGGACGTGGCCGGCGCCGCGTTCTTCGCCGTGGAGGACGGCCGGTGGATGGCCATGATGGCCGGCTACGGCGACAACCGTCCGGGGCGCACCGCGGACGACTTCGTACGCCGGCTGCGAGACCAGTTTCCGCCCGAGTTCGGCGAGGTCGCCGGAAACGAGATGCTCGGCGACGTCCGGACCTACCGCCACGCCGACAGCCGGCGGCGGGACTTCCACCGGCTGAAGCGGTTCCCCGCCGGGCTCGTCAGCGTCGGTGACGCGGTCGCCTCGTTCAACCCGGTGTACGGGCAGGGGATGACAGCGGCGGCCCTGCACGCGGCCTGCCTGTCGACGTACCTGCGGTCGGGCCCGGACCTGGGCGTGCCCGCCCGCCGGTTCTTCGCCCTGCAGAAGGTCGTGGTCGACGTCGCCTGGTCGATGTCGACCTCCGCCGACCTGGCGTTGCCGCACGTCGACGGGCCCTACCCGCGCGGCTACCGGTTGTCCAGCTGGGTCAGCGGGCAGATCGTCGCGGCGACCGTCACGCACGTGCCGACCGCGCGGCGCTTCAACGAGGTCGTCTCCATGCGCGAACACCCGAGGTCGCTGGCCACCCCCGGCGTGCTCCTGGGCGCGCTGCGCGCCAACCGCCGCGCACGCTGATCTGATCTGATCGTCGGCGCCGGGCGGCCAGCCCGGACCGTCGTCACCGCCGGGGCGGCCATGCCGTCGGGCATGGCCGCCGGACGGGAACGGCAGCGACGGTTTCAGAGGGTGGTTTCGCCGTTGAGGCCGAAGTAGTCGTGCCATTTGGTGCTGTTGGTGAAGGTGGTGCCGGTGGAGAGTCCTACGTAGATGTCGTTGGTGGTGCCTTTGGTGAAGACGATGATGTCGTCTTTGTTGTCGCCGTTGACGTCGGCGAGGTAGGGGAATTCGCCGTTCAGGCAGAAGAAGTCGTTCCATTTGACGGTGGTGCCGGTGAAGGTGGTGCCGGTGGATACTGCGGCGTAGACGTCGGCGTTGGTGTCGCAGGTGAAGGTGACGATGTCGTCTTTGCCGTCGCCGTTGATGTCGCCGACGCGGGGTTGTTCGGTGCCGACGGCGAAGAGGTCGTGCCATTTCTGGGGGGCGCCGAACGATGATCCGGTGGAGAGGGCGACGATGACGTCGGAGGCGGTGGCGGGTCCTTGGGTGAAGGTGATGATGTCGTCGCGTCCGTCGCCGTTGACGTCACCCAGGGCCGGGTATTCGCCGGTGATGGAGAAGTATTCGTGCCATTTGACGGCGGTGCCGGTGAAGGAGGTGCCGGTGGAGAGTGCGACGTAGACGTCTGCGGCGTTGTCGTGGGTGAAGGTGATGATGTCGTCTTTGCCGTCGCCGTTGACGTCGCCGACTGCGGCGATTTCGGTGCCGGGGGCGAACCAGTCGTGCCATTTGGTGGATGGGGTGAAGTTGGTGCCGGTGGAGAGTGAGACGTATACGTCTGCGAGTGTGCCGTGGGTGAAGGCGATGATGTCGTCGCGGTTGTCGCCGTTGAAGTCTCCGGTGAGGAGGGTTTCGCCGTTGAGGCCGAAGAAGTCGTTCCATTTCACCGACGTGCCGGCGAAGGAGGTGCCGGTGGATGTGGAGACGTACACGTCGTTCAACGAGCCCTGGGTGAAGGCGATGACGTCGTCGCGGCCGTCGCCGGTGAAGTCCGTCGGCGACCCCGCCAGATACCGGCCACCCGTGGGCGGCGTCGGACCGCAGTTGTCGCTGACCAGGTACTTCTGGTGGTACTGGCCGGGATACGGTGCCAGCGACATCCCGTTGATCACGATCGTCTGTCCGACGCCGTTGTAGAGCTGTTCGTAGTGGATGTGCGCCCCGGACGAGTTGCCGGTGCTGCCCGTGATGCCGATCTGCTGGCCCTGCTGCACGTACGCCCCGTCGGGCACCGAGTAGGAACTGAGGTGGAAGTAGTAGGTGGTCCAGCCGCCGCCGTGGTCGATGACGATGTAGTTGCCGGCGCCACTGGGCTGCGAGTGGCGCCGGGCGACGCCGGCTGCGGAGGCGACCTGCGGCGTACCCCCGGTGGATCCTCCGTCGGCCCGCACGAAGTCCAGGGCCTGCCGGACCTCGGCGCTGTGGTGGCCGTAGGTCCACCGCTGCCCGCACGGAAACGGGGCCTTGAAGTTCGGCGCGGCGAGCGCGGGGGACGATGTCGCCACCGCGCCGGTCAGGACGCCCACCGTCAGGGTGAGCAGGGCGACCAGGACGCGACGCACCCTGGTCCTTGAATGCCGTGACATGGGCTGACTCCGGTCAGGGAAGAGTCGAATGGGTGGGTCGCGCGCCGTCGCACGCTGGCGGCGTGCGACGGCGCGTCGTCAGCCGGCGGTCAGCCGGCGCGGCGCAGGCGTCCGAGCATCCCGTTGAGATCCTGGACGAAGATGTCGTGCCGGAAGAAGTGACCGCCAGGGAGCTCACGCCACTCGTGGGGGATGCCGGCCCGCCCGAGGGCCGCCCGGAACTCGCGCTGGCCAGCCAGCACCTCCGTCTCGTTGGCGATGTCCAACCAGTTCCACGGATCAGGCGAGGTGCCGGCAGCCAGGAAGATCCGCTTGTGGCGGTAACTCTCGAGGCGCTGCATCGGGTTATCGGCGGTGACCCGCGCCTCGTCCCACAGCGGTGCGCCGTAGACGGTGCCCCCGCCGAGTTCCACGGCAGCCGAGGAGACGTTGGCCCAGTGCACGACGGCACCAAAGTTGCGACGCAGGCTGGCCGGGCCGGAGTGGGAACTCACCGAGCAGAAGTGCCCGTAGTACTTCGCGGTGTACTTCAGGGCACCGAACCCGCCCATCGAGAAGCCGGCGACGGCCCGGCCGTTGTATTCGGCGAAGGTGCGGAAGTTCGCATCGATCCACGGCAGGAGTTGGGCCATGTGGAAGGTTTCCCAGTTGCGGGGGCCGGTGTTGCTGCTCACCGGGTTGCAGTACCAACCGGTCGCGGCGTCCGGCATGACGATGATGATTTCCCTGCCGGCGGTCAGGTTGATGATGTTGTCGTGCATGTGGAACTGCCGGAAGTCGCCGGCCCCACCGTGCAGCAGGTACAGCACCGGGTAACGCTTACCGCTGGTGTGGTAGCCGTCGGGCAGCAGGACGTTGACCGCCGGGTCCCACTGGATGGCGTCGGTGGCGAACCGGTAGTACTGGAGTCGGCCGCCGTTCTCGTTGCGGTCCACGATGCGCAGGCCGTGGCCGTCGCGGGCGGCGGACGCGGGCAGCGGCGCGGCGAGCGCCCCGGCGAACGTGCCGGCGGCGGCGACTCCCGCGGCCCCGGTCAGAAGACGTCGACGGCTGACGGGCCGGCGGACGGCAGGGGTGTTGTCCATGGATCCTCCATCGGGTGAGACCGCGCCAGAATGGACGAAAGCTGCGGCGCGGAGCTTGTCTGTCTATGTGGGACGGTTTCAGAGGGTGGTTTCGCCGTTGAGGCCGAAGTAGTCGTGCCATTTGGTGCTGTTGGTGAAGGTGGTGCCGGTGGAGAGTCCTACGTAGATGTCGTTGGTGGTGCCTTTGGTGAAGACGATGATGTCGTCCTTGTTGTCGCCGTTGACGTCGGCGAGGTAGGGGAATTCGCCGCTCAGGCAGAAGAAGTCGTTCCATTTGACGGTGGTGCCGGTGAAGGTGGTGCCGGTGGACACTGCGGCGTAGACGTCGGCGTTGGTGTCGCAGGTGAAGGTGACGATGTCGTCTTTGCCGTCGCCGTTGATGTCGCCGACGCGGGGTTGTTCGGTGCCGACGGCGAAGAGGTCGTGCCATTTCTGGGGGGCGCCGAAGGACGATCCGGTGGAGAGGGCGACGATGACGTCGGAGGCGGTGGCGGGTCCTTGGGTGAAGGTGATGATGTCGTCGCGTCCGTCGCCGTTGACGTCACCCAGGGCCGGGTATTCGCCGGTGATGGAGAAGTATTCGTGCCATTTGACGGCGGTGCCGGTGAAGGAGGTGCCGGTGGAGAGTGCGACGTAGACGTCTGCGGCGTTGTCGTGGGTGAAGGTGATGATGTCGTCTTTGCCGTCCCCGTTGACGTCGCCGACTGCGGCGATTTCGGTGCCGGGGGCGAACCAGTCGTGCCATTTGGTGGATGGGGTGAAGTTGGTGCCGGTGGAGAGTGAGACGTATACGTCTGCGAGTGTGCCGTGGGTGAAGGCGATGATGTCGTCGCGGTTGTCGCCGTTGAAGTCTCCGGTGAGGAGGGTTTCGCCGTTGAGGCCGAAGAAGTCGTTCCATTTCACCGACGTGCCGGCGAAGGAGGCGCCGGTGGAGGTGGAGACGTAGACGTCGTTCAACGAGCCCTGGGTGAAGGCGATGACGTCGTCGCGGCCGTCGCCGGTGAAGTCCGTCGGTGACCCCGCCAGATACCGGCCACCGGACCCACCGCCGGCGTTGACCAACGAGATGTAGTAGTTCCAGTTCCAGTGGGGACCGGGATCGGTGTGGTCGTTGCCCGGCATCTCGTGGTGGCCCTTGATCGCGGTGCGGTTCTTCGGCAGGCCGTACTTGTCGCAGAGGTAGCGGGTCAGCGCGGCCGACGAGCGGTACATGGCATCGGTGAACCAACCCGGGTTGTCGACGAAGCCCTCGTGTTCGATACCGACCGAGTACGGGTTCGCCGACCGCGCGTGGTAGGCGGTGTCACCCTCGCGCACCATCTGGGTGACCTCGCCGTTGCTCGACTTCACGACGTAGTGCGCGCTCACTCCCGCCGACGGGTTCTGGAACCAGCTCACCGTGCCGGCGTACGAGCCCTGGGTCACGTGCACCACCACGGTGGTGATCCGCGAGGAACGGCCCGCCGCGTAGTTGCCGCCGTACGCCGCGACCCACCGGGCCGGCGCGTACTCCGGCACTGCCGCCGCGAGGGCGCCCGGCGCCGCCGCGCCAGCGGGGCTGACCCCGGCGTACCGGCCGAGTTCCGGCTGTACCCGCTGCGGTGCGACCCGTACGGACGTCGCGGTGATGCCGGCCCACAGGAGGTCGTAGACGTGGTCGGCGTACAGGCGGGCCGTCGCGTCGTCGACGGCGTGCGCGTACCGCGCGACCACCGGGTACCAGGCGGAGATCCGGTCCCGGTCGGCTGCCGTGAGCCGCTCGGCGTCGGCGATGTCCCGGAGGAGGGCCGCGCCGCCCCTGATGTTGACCGAGGTCACCGACTTCAGGGCGGCCACCGGTTGCCCGGTCAACTCGGCCGCCCGTTCCAGGCTGCGCTGCCGGGGGTTGCTGACCAGGTGCATGACGCCGTAGCCGTTGGCCTGACTGGGGCGGCCCTCGTGCCCGTCGAGCCGGGTCTCGCCGTAGCCGACGGCGACCAGCACGTCCTTCGGTACGTCGAACTCGCCGGCCGCGCGGGTGAAGGCCGTGTCGAGCGGGCTGGTGGACCCGGCCGTCGCGGCGGTGGCCGGTGCGACGGGGCTCAGCAGCGCTACCGCGAGGACGGCGGCGGCGCCCCCGCGCCAAGAGAGTCTGGTGGATCGCATGGTGGTCTCCCGTTCCCGGGTCACAGGGTGGTTTCGCCGTTGCGACCGAAGTAGTCGTGCCACTTGACGCCGGCGCCGAAGGCGGTGCCGGTGGAGAGTCCGACGTAGACGTCGTTGGTGGCGCCCTTGGTGAAGACGACGATGTCGTCTTTGCCGTCGCCGTTGACGTCGGCGAGGTAGGGGAACTCCCCGCCCAGGCAGAAGAAGTCGTTCCACTTGACGGTGGTGCCGGCGAACGAGGTGCCGGTGGACACTGCGGCGTAGACGTCGGCGTTGGTGTCGCAGGTGAAGGTGACGATGTCGTCTTTGCCGTCGCCGTTGATGTCGCCGACGCGGGGTTGTTCGGTGCCGACGGCGAAGAGGTCGTGCCACTTCTGGGGGGCGCCGAACGACGATCCGGTGGAGAGGGCCACGATGACGTCCGCCGCCGTGGCGGGCCCTTGGGTGAAGGTGATGATGTCGTCGCGGCCGTCGCCGTTGACGTCACCCAGGGCCGGGTACTCGCCGGTGATCGAGAAGTACTCGTGCCACTTCACCGCCGTCCCGGCGAACGACGACCCGGTGGACAGCGCCACGTACACGTCGCCCGCCGCGTTGTGGGTGAAGGCGACGATGTCGTCGCGGCCGTCACCGTTAACGTCACCGACCGCGCCGATCTCCGCGCCGGGGGCGAACCAGTCGTGCCACTTCTGGCCGGGGCCGAAGCCGGCGCCGTTCGACAGCGCCACGTACACGTCGCCGGTGTTGCTGTGCGCGAAGGTGACGATGTCGTCCCTGCCGTCGCCGTTGACGTCACCGGTCGAGGCTGTCTCGCCGCCGATCGAGAAGAAGTCGTTCCACTTCACCGAGGTCCCGGTGAAGCCCGCGCCGGTGGAGGTGCTGACGTAGACGTCGGCGAGGGCGTTCTGGGTGAAGGTGATGATGTCGTCGCGTCCGTCGCCGCTGACGTCGGTGGCGGACCCGCCGGCGATGGCGTGGGTACGCGCCGCCTCGTCGAGCAGGGTCCGGGCCTTGGCCGCCACCTGGTCGTAGCGGTCGGGGAAGCCGGAGCGCTGCACGCACTGGGCGATCTGCCCGGCGGTGTGGCGGGGGTTGTTCCGGTCGCAGACGATCGCCCGGGTGATGTACTGCGTGCTGGCGTACACCGGGTCCATGATCTGCTCCGGCGTGCCCCAGCCGTAGTCCCACCGCTGCTGGAACACCCCGAGCGAGGACTTGTCGCCGCACGGCAGGTTGTTCATGTGCGACTCGACCCAGCCCGCCTCGAACGCGGACAGCATGACCTTGTCGTTGACGTCGTGGGCACGGGCGACCCGGTAGACGATCACGCTGATCGCCGGATCGTGGTTCGCGGGGATGGAGGTGCAGGCCAGCGTGCCGATCGGAGCGTCGGCCTGCGCCGGCGCGGTCGCCACGACCGCTGCCAGGGCGGTGCAGAGGCCGACCAGCAGGGCGAGGGGAGTACGTCTCACGATGCTCCTCTGAGGGGTCAGCGGGGGCGGCGAGCGTTCCGCCACGGAGGTGGTCCGGTGCCGGTGCGGGCACTTCCTCGCGAGAGTGGGAAATCGATTGCCGAGGAGTATCGCCAGGAGCCTCACGGCTGTCAATGCGTCCTGGAATCTTCCTTCGGCAACTGAGTGGCGGCGGTAAAGTATTGACATACTGCGATGTCCCCAGTTAACTGCCGAGCAATCGATTTCCCGCGCGGTCACCGACGGTCATCCTGGAGGGACATCCATGAAGCCCCACGTACGCCGCTGGCTGGCTCTCGCCGCGGCGCTGGCGACCATGATCCCCCCGACGGCAGCGCACGCCACCCCGTCCGCCCCGACCTCGGGCGGCGCCGCGCCGCTCCCCGCGCCGCTCGCCGTCGTCGACGACAAGGGCCCGGTCGGCTGGGACGTGTACCGCCGGCTCGACCGGCTGCCCGAGCTGGCGGCCGGCAGCCGCACCCGGCAGTTCTCCAGCTTCGCCCGGGACGGCTCCAACGACGACGGCTTCGTCGGCACCTACTCGTGCCTGCGCCAGTCCGGCGGCTGTGTCATCGCCGAGGACCGCGGACCCGGCGAGGTGCAGTCGATCTGGTTCACCCGCGACGACGGCGATGTCAGCGCCACCGGCTGGATCCGGATCGAGCTCGACGGCGTCACGGTGGTCGACACCGGCCTTCAGCAACTCGTCGACGGTGGACTCGGCCACCCGTTCGTGTGGCCGCTGGTCACCAACGCCGACCAGACGTCCGGCGGGGTCACCGTCAAGGTACCGATGCCCTACCGCGACTCCATGCGGATCACCACCCAGTTCAACCCGCTCTTCCACCACGTCACCTACCGGAAGTTCGCCGACGCCGTCGGGGTGCCCACGTTCGACCCCGCCGACCCCGCTACCGACGTGCTGGACAGGCTGCGTGCCGCCGGCGTGCGCGACCCGAAGCCCGCCCAGCCCGGCGCGACCACCCGGACCGCCCGGGTCGACGTCCCGGCGGGTGGACGCTCCACGCTCGCCACGCTCACCGGCCCCGCCGCCGTCACGGCGCTGCGGCTGCGACTGCCCGACGCCGCGGCCACCGCGCCGACGCTGTCCGGCCTGCGACTGCGGATCTCCTTCGACGGGCGGAGCACGGTCGACAGCCCGATCGGCGAGTTCTTCGGCGCAGGCCTGGGCGAACGGTCCGTACGCTCGCTGATGTTCGCCATGGACGCCGCGCCGGGCGGCTGGTACAGCGCCTGGTGGCCGATGCCGTTCCGGTCCACCGCCACGATCTCGGTCGCCAACACCACCGGCGCCGCCGTCAACGGCGTGCAGGCGGAGGTGACCACCGCGCCGGGTGCCGCCTGGACCGACGCGCTCGCCCCCGACGGCGCCGCCGGCTACTTCACCACCCAGTCCCGCCGGGCGGAGACAGTGGGTGGCAGCGACTGGATCGTGGCCGACCAGTCCGGGCGCGGTCGGTTCGTCGGCGTGTCACAGACCGCCCGGGGCCACATCACCGGCGGCAACACCCGCAACTACCTGGAGGGCGACGAGCGTATCCACGTCGACGGCTCGCCCACGCCGCAGATCTACGGCACCGGCACCGAGGACTTCTACGAGTCCGGGTGGTACTTCAACCGCGGCGAGTACAGCGGCGTCTTCACCGGCAACACCGCCCACCTGTTCCGCTCCGGTGGCTGCGTCGACGAGTGCGACGCCGTCTACCGGCTGATGATCGGCGACGCGGTGCCCTACGCCACGGCGCTGCGCTTCGGCATCGAGCACGGCCCCGCCAACGACATGCCGGCCGACTACGCCTCGACCGCCTTCCTCTACACCCAGCCGACCGTCGCCCTGCGCCGCACCGACACGCTGGTCACCGGCGACGCGGCCAGCCGCGCCGGGCACGCCTACACCGACTCCGCCACCCAGCACCCGCTGACCAGCGCGTACGAGGGCGACGACGACAACGCCACCGTCACCGGCCAGGTGCGCGCCAGCGGCGGCGCGGTCAGCTTCCGGCTCGCCGTCGACCCGGCCAACCAGGGCGTACGGCTGCGCCGGCACGGCGACCAGGCCGGCGCACACCAGCAGGCCGCCGTGTCGGTCGACGGCCGGCCGGCCGGCGTGTGGCTGCAACCGCTGGGCAACGACCGGCAGCGCTGGTTGGCCGACGAGTTCGTCCTCCCGGCCGCGCTGACCGCCGGCCGGTCGACGGTCACGGTCACCCTGACCCCGGTGGCCGGCGCCCCGGCGTGGACGGCGGCCCGCTACGAGGCCGACAGCATGGTCGCCCCGTTCCTCGACGCCACCGCGCCGGGCGCGGTCACCGGTCTCAGCCTGGCCGGCGGGCGGGTGCACGCCATCGGCCTGTCCTGGTCGGCGTCGCCGGACGACGTGGGAGTCGCCGGCTACCGGGTCTACGCCTCGCGGAACCCCGGCGTCGCGATCACCCCGGCCAACCTGGTCGGCACGACCCGTACGACCGCCTTCCGGCACGGCCCGCTGCCGGCCGGACAGACCCGCCACTACCGGGTCGTCGCCCTCGACGGCGCCGGCAACGGCTCCGCGCCCTCGGCCGAGGTGTCGGCGACCACCCGCACCCGCAACACCAGCGACGCCGACGGCGACCGTCGCGACGACGCCGTCGCGTTCACCCGGGGCACCACCGCCGACGTGACGACCTCCCTGTCGGACGGCACCAGGTTCGTGCCGGACGCCCGGAAGTGGAACGACTTCTTCGCCGTCGGCGAGGAGATCCCGCTCACCGGCGACGTGGACGGTGACGGCCGGGCCGACATCATCACCTTCACCCGGGGCGACAGCGCCGACGTCTACGTGGGGCTGTCCACCGGCTCGACCTACGCCCCCGGCGTGAAGTGGCACGACTTCTTCGCCACCGGCACGGAGATCCCCGCGGTCGGCGACGTCGACGGCGACGGGCGTACGGACATCATCACCTTCACCCGGGGCGGAGCCGGCGACGTGTACGTGGCGCTGTCGACCGGCAGCGGCTTCGGTCCCGGCGTCAAATGGCACGACCACTTCGCGCTCGGCGACGAGTCACCGGCGGTGGGCGACGTCAACGGCGACGGGCGCGACGACATCGTGACGTTCACCCGGGGCACCACCGGCGACGTGTTCGTCTCCCTCTCCGACGGGACCCGGTTCGTCGAGGACGGCTGGAAGTGGCACGAATCGGTCGCGCTCGGCAACCAGCTACCGGCGCTCGGGGACGTCAACGGCGACGGGCGCGACGACATCGTGACGTTCACCCGGGGCACCACCGGCGACGTGTTCGTGGCGCTCTCCGACGGCACCCGCTTCGCCCCGCAGCCCGGCAGGTGGCATGACTGGTTCGCGGTGGGCGACGAACTGCCCGGCGTGGGCGACTTCAACGGCGACGGAAGGGCGGACCTGGTGACGTACACCCGAGGTACCAGGGCAGACGTGTACGTGGCGCTGTCGACCGGCGGCGGCTTCGGAGCCGGTGTCAGGTGGCACGACCAGTTCGCGCCCGGCACCGACCTGCCCCGCCCGAGCGTGTCGTGATGCGCGCCCCCCGGATGCTCGCGGCGCTCCTGCTCGGCGCCGCCCTGGTGGCCGTACCGGCCGGACCGGCCGCCGCCGAGGATGTCGTACGGGCCGAGGCGGAGTCGCTGACGGTGACCTCGTCCACCGCCCCGGTCGAGGCCCAGTCCAACTGCTGCGGGGTCAGCTGGTCGGCCGGCCGGCAACTCTGGCTGCGTGCCGCCCGGGCGGGCGACTCGGTCACCGTGTCGCTGCCGCCGGTCCCGGCCGGGCAGTACGACATCGGCGGCGTGCTCACCCGCGCCGCCGACTACGGCACCCTGCGCTTCGCCGTCGACGGCGTGGCCGTCGGTCAACTCTTCGACGGCTATGCCCCCACGGTGCGGCGCGTCGAGGCGGTGCCGCTGGGCTCCGCCTCGCTCACCGCCGGCACCCACCGGCTGACGGTGACGGTGACCGGCCGGTCCGCGTCCTCGACCGGCTTCTTCGCCGGCCTGGACACGCTCACCCTGCGCCGCGTCGGCCCGCTGGCGGCGGTCACCACCACGGCGTACGAGACGGTGGGCGAGACGCCGGCGCGGGGGCCGCTGACCCGGGTCTACGACCCGAGCGTGGGGGAGCCGGTGTCCTGGTACTACAACGACCACACGATCGTGCGCGACCAGCGGACCGGGCTGTGGCACACCTTCGCCATCGCCCACGCGGAGCCGGGCGCGCCGCAGGACGAGAAGAGCTTCGGCCACGCGACGGCGCCCACGCCCACCGGGCCGTGGACGAAGCGGCCACCGGCGTTGACGGCCGACCCGGCGGCGGGCGAACAGTGGATCTGGGCGCCGCACGTCGTGTACGACCGCGGCGTCTACCACATGTTCTACGCGGCGGGGAGTCCCGACTACGCGAACTACCGGATGCACCTGGCCACCTCGACCGACCTGTTCACCTGGACCCGCAGCCCGGCCAACCCGCTGTTCACCGACGGCTGGGAGGGCCGCGACCCGATGGTGACCCGGGTCGGTGACCGGTGGGTCATGTACTACACGGCGACCTCCCATCCGCAGGGCGGCAACCACGTGGTCGCCTACCGCACCAGCACCGACCTGCACACCTGGAGCGGGCGGGGCGTCGCGTACGTGTCGCCGCAGACCGGGCGGGCGGCCGGGCAGACGGAGTCGCCGTTCGTGGTGCGCCGGGGGGACTGGTGGTACCTCTTCGTCTGCTGCGACGGCACCGACTACGGCGCGGCGTACCGGCGCACGGCGGTCTACCGCAGCCGGGACCCGCTGCGCTTCGAGGGGGCGGAGAAGGTGACCGTGCTCGACGCGCACGCCGCGGAGGTCGTGGTGGACGGCGACAACTGGTACCTGAGCCACGCCGGCTGGGGGCAGGGCGGGTTGTGGCTCGCCCCGCTGACCTGGTCCACCGGGGTCGTCGCCCGGGGCTACCAGGTGAGCACCGGCTTCCTGCGCGCCGACGTGCGTACCTGGCCGCACACCCGGATCGCGTCCCTGGCGGTCGACCCCGCCGGCGTGGGGGCGTACCGGCCCGCGTTGGACTCGTCGCACCGGGGCACCGGCCCCTACCTGGCGGTCGGCCGCTTCGACGTCACCGACCGGGCGGGCCCGCCGGCCCGGGTGGACGTCTCCGCCGACGGCTCCCGGATCAACCTGGTCGGCATCCGGATGGGCGACGAGCCGGTCACCGCCGACTGGCTGCTCACGGTGGCGCCCCGGTGGGCCGGGCCGGCGCTGCAGAGCGACGTCACCTGGTCGGTGACCGGCCCGACGACGGCACCGGTGTGGGAGGTGGCGTTCAACGTCGACGGTGCCCTGCCGGCGGTCGGTGATCCCGCCGTGGCGGCCCGGCCGACCGGGGACGTGACGGGGATGCCGACGTGGTCGATGACCTCCGGCGCCGGCCTGTCGCTGGTGGCCGCGCACCGGTGGGCATCGGCCTGGCGCGGCGACAACACCTGGTACGACGCCGGCCACTCGATGTCGGCCTGGCAGCCGCTCTGGCGCAACGGCGGCCTCGCGTGGCCCGCCGGGCAGTACCCCGGCGGGACGTGGCGGTTCGCCGCCAGCGGGGTGGGGCGGGACACCGGGTTCGCCGACACCGTCTACGCGGCCATCAACGCCGTGCCGTCGTGAGCGACCGAGCGGTTGTCGCGATGTCCGGCATCGCCAAGCGCTTCGGCGGCGTGCACGCCCTGCGCGGCGTGGACCTCACCCTGCGGGCCGGCGAGGTGCACGCCCTGCTGGGGGAGAACGGGGCCGGGAAGTCGACCCTGATCAACATCCTGTCCGGCGTCGTGACCGACCACGACGGGCAGATCTCGGTCGGCGGCGAGCCGGTGCGGTTCGCCGGCCCGGCCGCCGCCCAGGCCGCCGGCATCGCCACGATCCACCAGGAACTCGACCTGGTGCCGGCGCTGTCCGTGGCCGAGAACCTCGTGCTCGGCCGGGAACCGCGCACCCGGCTACGGACGCTCGACCGACGGGCGATGGCCCGCGCCGCCCGCGACTGGCTGGGCCCGCTCGGCGCGGACATCGACCCGCGCCGGCCGGTCGGTTCGCTGCGCGTCGGCGAGCAGCAGCTCGTCGAGATCGCCAAGGCGCTCTCCCTCGACGCCCGCGTCCTCATCATGGACGAACCGACCGCCGCGCTCGCCGACGCCGAGGTGCGGCGGCTGATGGCCACCATCCGCGCGCTGCGCGACCGCGGCGTGGCCATCGTCTACATCTCCCATCGGCTGGAGGAGATCGAACACATCGCCGACCGGGCCACCGTCCTGCGCAACGGCGAGGTGGCCGGCACGCTGCGCCCGGACCGCGCCGACCGGCAGCGGATCATCACGCTGATGGTCGGTCGCCCGGCGGAGGCGCTGTTCAACGCGGGATCCGCCGGCGCCGGAGTGCCCGCCCCGGCCGGGCCGCCGGTGCTGGAGGTGGGCGACCTCGCCGTACGACCCCGGGTCAGGCGTCCCGGGCGCTGCGAACCCGCCGGCGTCAGCCTGACCGTCCACGCCGGGGAGATCGTCGGCCTGGCCGGCCTGATGGGGGCGGGCCGCACCGAGCTGCTGGAGACCCTGTACGGCGCTGGTCCACCCGGTCGACGCACCGGCCTGCTCCGGCTGGCCGGCCACCCGTACGCCCCACGTGGCCCCCGCCGCGCGCTGCGCGCCGGCGTCGGCTTCGTCCCCGAGGACCGCCGCCGCTCCGCCCTGGTCCTCGAGCACCCCGTCGGCCGGAGCATCGTGCTGGCCGCCCTGCGCCGGCTCAGCACCGCCGGAGTCGTCCGAAGCGGACGCGAGCGGGACGCGGTACGCCAGCAGGTCGCCGCCCTGGCGATCAGGACGCCGTCGAGCACCGCGCCGGTCGGCGCCCTCTCCGGCGGCAACCAGCAGAAGGTCGTCTTCGCCCGGCACCTGCTCACCCGCCCCCGCCTGCTGCTGCTCGACGAGCCGACCCGTGGGGTCGACGTCGGCGCCAAGGCGGAGATCTACCGGCTGCTGCGCCGGCTCGCCGACGACGGGATGGGCATCCTGCTCGCCTCGTCGGAGCTGCCCGAGCTGACCGGCGTCTGCGACCGGATCGTGGTCCTGCGGCGTGGACGCGCCGTCGCGGAACTCCCCGCCGACGGGTGCACCGGCGAGGACATCCTGACCGCGGCGATGGGCGGCGCGTCCGCCGGAGGGGACGACCGATGACTCACCTGCGCGCGCCGGGGGAGGAATCCGGCACGCCGGTCGCCCCGGCCGGGGCCGGCACGGCGGGTGTCGCCGGGCACCGGCGGTGGCGCCGACCGGGCGGCCGGGGCGAACTCGTCGAGCGGCTCTTCGCCGTGCAGAGCCTCTTCGCGCTGCTGCTGGTCTTCGTACTGGCCATCGCCGTGTCGCCCCGCCGCGACGGCGAGATCCTGTTCCTGTCCACGGAGAACCTCGGCAACATCGTCCGCGCGGTCTCCGAGATCGGCATCATCGCGGTCGGCATGACGTTCGTCGTCCTGCTCGGTGGCATCGACCTCTCCGTCGGCGCCATCCTCGGCCTGTCCGCCGTCGGTACCGCGACGCTGATGGTCGACTCCGGGCTCGGCATCCTGCCCGCGGTCACCGTCGTACTGCTGATCGGCGCGCTCTTCGGCGCGCTTCAGGGCTACGCGACGGCCCGGCTCGGCATCCAGTCCTTCATCGTCACCCTCGCGGGGCTCCAGGTCGCGCGCGGCCTCGCCCGGATCTGGTCGGATGGACTCGGCATCCCGATCGCCTACGGCGACGGTCCCCAGCAGGCGCCCCCGGCGTTCGAGATCCTCAACGGCAGCATCAACGGGGTGGTGCCCGTACCGGCGGTGCTGTTCATCGGCATCGGCGTGGCCGCGATCGTCGTGTTGCGCAAGACCGCGTTCGCCCGCCACGTCTACGCCATCGGTGGGAACGAGAAGGCCGCCCGGCTCTCCGGCGTGCCCGTGCTGCGGGTCAAGGTCGCGGTCTTCGCCATCGCGGGCCTGCTCGCCGCGGTGGCCGGCATCATCCACGCGGGCCAGCTCAACCAGGGCAGCCCCAACGACGGCGCCGGCTATGAACTGGACGCCATCGCTGCGGTGGTCATCGGCGGCACCAGCCTGGCCGGGGGCACCGGCTCGATGGGCGGCACGCTCGCCGGGGCGCTGCTGCTCGGCATCCTCAACAACATCCTCGCGCTCAACAACATCGACGCCAACGTGCAGCTGCTGATCAAGGGACTGGTGATCGTGGCCGCCGCGGGGCTGCAGAAGCTACGCCGCAGCATCGTCTGAACCACCACCGAACAAGGAGCGTCATCATGCGCACCCGTACCGTCCTTCTCGCGCTGCTGTGCACCGGCGCGCTCGTCACCTCCACCGCGTGCAGCGTGGAGAAGCCGTCCGACGGCGCCGACGCCGCCGCCGGGAACTGCGGCACCGGCAGGGACTTCCTGATCGGCATGTCGCAGGCCAACAACGCCGAGCCCTACCGGCAGGTCATGAACAACGACGTGCAGACGGCGGCGAAGTCCGTCCCCGGCTTCAGCGTGGTGGTCTCCGACGCCGCCCAGGACAACAGCAAGCAGGTCGCCGACGTGGAGAACTTCCTCACCCAGAAGATCGACCTGCTGATCATCTCTCCGAACGAGGCCAAGCCGCTGACCGCGGTGGTGCGCAAGGCGTACGAGCGGGGCACCCCGGTCATCGTGCTGGACCGCAAGGTGGAGGGCGAGGCGTACACGGCCTTCGTCGGCGGGGACAACGTCGCGATCGGCCGGGCCGCCGGCGAGTTCTACGCCAGCACGCTGCTGCCCGACGGCGGCAAGGTCATCGAGATCACCGGGCTGCCCGGCTCCACGCCGGCGGCCGAACGCGCCCAGGGCTTCCGGGACGGCATCGCGGCCAACCCCAAGATCGACGTCGTCGCCTCCCAGCCCGGGGACTGGCTGCGGGAGAAGGGGCAGTCGGTGGCCGACGCCCTGCTCAAGGCACACCCGGACGCCGCCGCCGTCTACGCCCACAACGACCCGATGGCCGAGGGCGCGTACCTGGCCGCGAAGGCGGCCGGGCTGCACACGAAGGTGAAGTTCACCGGCATCGACGCGCTGCCGGTGCCGTCGGGCGGCATCAAGGCCGTCGAGCAGGGCCGGCTCGCGGCGACCTTCCAGTACGCCACAGGCGGCCGGGAGGCCGTCGACCTGGCCCGCAGGATCCTGGTCGACTGCGCCAAGGACGTCCCGCGCAGCACCACGCTCGACACGATGCGGATCACCAGGGAGAACGCCACCGAGACGTACGCCAGGCTCGGCGGCGTCGCCTGAGCACCGACCCGGCAAGGCCCGACGGCCGAGCCCGACCTGGGGAGATCTGACATGACGGTGACGGCGGTGCTCGGGGTCGACATCGGCACGTCCAGCAGCAAGGGCGTCCTCGTCGACCTGTCCGGGCGCGTGCTGCGCTCCAGCGTCCGGGAGCACCGGGTGGACCGGCCGCGACCCGGCTGGGTGGAGATGGACGGCCGGATCTGGTGGGACGAGTTCGTCGCCCTGACCCGGGACCTGCTCGCCCCCGGTGACGCCCACGTCGTGGCGGTCGGGGTCAGCGGGATGGGGCCGTGCGTGCTGCTCACCGACGGCGGCGGCACGCCCCTGCGACCGGCCATCCTGTACGGCGTGGACACCCGCTCCACGCCGCAGATCGCCCGGCTCACCGAGCGCCTCGGCGCGGAGGAGATCCTGCGACGGTGCGGCTCGACGCTGTCGACCCAGGCTGCGGGGGCGAAGGTCGCCTGGGTCGCCGACGCTGAGCCGGAGCTGTTCGGCCGGGCCCGGCGGCTGTTCATGCCGAGCTCCTGGCTGGTCTTCCAGCTGACCGGCCGATACCTGCTCGACCAGCACTCGGCCAGCCAGTGCACCCCGCTGTACGACAGCGCGGCCCAGGGCTGGTACCGCCCGTGGGCCGAGGAGATCGCCCCGGAGCTGGACCTGCCCGAACTGCGGTGGCCCGGCGACGTGGCCGGGCAGGTCACCGCCGAGGCCGCCGCGACGACCGGGCTGTCGCCGGGCACCCCGGTCGTCACCGGCACGATCGACGCCTGGTCGGAGGCGGTCAGCGTGGGCGCCCAGGGCGTCGGCGACCTGATGCTCATGTACGGCACGACCATGTTCCTGGTGCACACGGTGCCGCACCGGCTGACCAGCCCGTCGCTGTGGGGCACCGTCGGCGCGCTGCCGGGCACCCGCAACCTGGCCGGCGGCATGGCGACCTCCGGGGCGATCACCGGATGGCTGCGGGAGTTGTTCGACGCCGCCGACTACCCCGAACTCCTCCGGCTGGCCGCGCGGTCCGGGCCGGGCGCGCGGGGCCTGCTCATGCTGCCGTTCTTCGCCGGCGAGCGGACGCCCCTGCTCGATCCGGACGCCCGTGGCGTCATCGCCGGCCTGACGCTCTCCCACGACCGGGGCGACATCTACCGGGCCGCGCTGGAGGCGACCGGGCTGGGGGTGCGTCACAACATCGAGACGATCGAGGCGGCCGGCGGCGACATCCGACGCGTCGTGGCGGTGGGCGGCGGCACCCGGGGCGACCTCTGGACGCAGATCGTCTCGGACATCACCGGCCGGGAGCAGCACATCCCGTCGGTCACCATCGGTGCCAGCTACGGCGCCGCGTTCCTCGCCGCCGGCGCGGTCGAGCGGGTCGACATCCACCGGTGGAACCCGATCCGGGAGATCCGTACGCCACGACCGGCGCTCGCCGCCGACTACGACGAGCTGTACCGGCTGTACCGGGAGCTGTACGTCGGCTCGAAATCCGTCGCCCACGCGCTGGCCGCCCGACAGGCACGTCTCGCGACCACGCCCCAGCCAGGCACCGACGACCCAGTGGAGGAAGTCAACCCGTGAGCAACTACACCATGCCGGTGCTGGTCGATCCGCCGGCCGCCGCCCCCCGGACGGTCTACACGGTCGCCAGCGGCGACCTGCGGCTGAGCGCGAACGTCACCGGTTGGCCGACCCAGCAACGCCTGGAGGCGGATTTCGCCGACGCGGTCACCGCCCTGGGCTGGCACACCTGCCGGGCCCATCCGGTGGACGCCGTCACCGGTCACGGCTTCATCGACAGTCAGCGCGCCGGCATCGAGATCTTCCAGCGGATCCCCCTCGACGCCCCGCTCGTCGTCGTGGAGGCGGTGTGGCAGTACAGCCACCACGTGCTCGCCGGGCTGCGCGCCCATCGTGGGCCGATCCTGCTGGTGGCGAACTGGAGCGGGGAGTTCCCCGGCCTGGTGGGTCTGCTGAACCTCGCCGGCAGCCTCACCAAGGCGGGCGTGCGGTACTCGGCGCTGTGGAGCGAGGACTTCACCGACGAGTGGGCCCGCGACGGACTGAAGGCCTGGCTGGAGACCGGCGAGGTGGTCCACGACGAGAGCCACGTGCGGGACCTGCCGCCGTTGCCGGTCGACCCGGAGGTCGCGCTCGGCGTGGCGCTGGCTCGGGAGTTGCGGCGCCGACCGGCCGTCATCGGCGTCTTCGACGAGGGCTGCATGGGCATGTACAACGCGATCATCGACGACGAGCTGCTCAACCCGCTCGGTGTGTTCAAGGAGCGGCTGTCGCAGAGCGCGCTGGTCGCGGAGATGTCGCGGGTGTCCGACGAGGAGGCGTACGCGGTGCGGGCCTGGCTCGACGACGCCGGCATGACCTTCCACACCGGCACCGACGAGGCGACCGAACTGACCGACGCGCAACTGCTCAGCCAGTTCAAGATGTACGTCGCCGCGTTGCGCATCGCCGACGACTTCGGCCTGGACGCGGTCGGCATCCAGTACCAGCAGGGGCTCAAGGACACGGTGCCGGCGAGTGACCTGGCCGAGGGGCTGCTGAACAACGTGTCCCGGCCGCCGGTCACCAGCCGGGACGCCTCCCGCGAGCTCTATCCGGGACTGGCCCTGCCGCACTTCAACGAGGTCGACGAGGGCGTCGCGGTGGACTCGCTGGTCACCAACCGGATCTGGACCGCGATGGGGATGGACCCGGCCACCACCCTGCACGACATCCGCTGGGGGGAGCAGTACGGGCCGGACTTCGTCTGGGTGTTCGAGATCTCCGGCTCGGTCCCCGCGTCGCACAACGGCGGCTACGACCGGTCGTACAGCATGCGGCAGCCGCCGATGTACTTCCCGTTGGGCGGGGGAACCCTGAGCGGTGTCTCCCGGCCGGGCGAGATCGTCTGGTCGCGGATCTTCATCATGGACGGGGTGCTGCACGTCGACCTGGGCCGGGGCACCGTGGTGGAGTTGCCGGCCGCCGAGACGCAGCGTCGGCTCCAGGCCACCACCCCGCAGTGGCCGATCATGCACGCGGTGCTGCACGGCGTGGGCCGCGACCAGTTGATGGCCCGGCACCGGGCCAATCACCTCAACGTGGTCTATGCCACCGACGCCGGTGCCGCCGACCGTGCCCTGCGGGTCAAGGCCGCGATGCTCGACGCCCTCGGGGTGCGGGTGCACCTGTGCGGTGACGTCGCGCTGTGATGCCGGGGCAGGTGTCCCCGCTCGGGCGCTGGACGGAGGCCGATCGCGGCCGGCTCACCGGGCCCGGGCGGGCCCGACCCGGCCGTCCGCGAGCTGCCCGTTCGGCTGGGGGAGGGAGCGGACCGAACTCTCACGCACCCGCAGGGTCGTCCGCAGGGTCACGGTCGAGGAGGCCTTCGCGGGGTTGGCGATCCGCTCGGTGAGCAGCGTCGCCGCAGCCCGCCCCAGGTCGTACGTGGGCTGCGCGACGGTGCTCAACGAGGGCCGGACCAGATGGGCCCAGGGGATGTCGTCGAACCCGACCACGCCGCACCGGGTGGGAACGACGACGCCGGTGTCGACGAGGCACTCCACCGCGCCCACCGTCATCAGGTTGTTGGCGACGAAGACCGCGTCCGGTGGCTCGGCGGCGTTCAGCAGGGACGCCATGGCCCGGTAGCCGCCGTCCTCCCGGAAGTCGGCGTACCGGATCAGGTCTTCCGGCACGGTCCGGCCGGAGGCGCGCAGGGCCTGCTGGTAGCCGCGTAGCCGCTGCACTGCGGTGGAGATCCGACGTGGTCCGGTGATGCAGGCGATCCGGCGGTAGCCGCTGTCGACGAGGTGGGCGGTGGCCGTCTCGGCCCCGTGGACGTTGTCCACGAGCACGGTGTCGACGGCCACGCCGTGGGGCTGCCGGTCGATGGCCACGACCGGCATCCCGGCCTCGGTGAGCCGGTTGATCAGGGTCGGTCGCCCCGACGGGGAGATGATCACGCCGGCCATCCGCTCGGTCAGGGCGGCGGTCACGTAACGGGTCTCCTTGTCGGGATCCTCGTCGCCGTTGCAGAGGACCACCGAGAAGCCCGCCTCCTGCGCCACGTCCTCGATGCCGCGCACCAGCGAGGTGAAGAACGGGTTGCCGATGTCGGAGATGATCACCGCCCAGAGACTGGTGCGCTGCCGGCGCAGGCTGCGGGCCACCGCGTTGGGCCGGTAGTCCAGGTCGAGCATCGCCTGGCGTACCCGCGCCGCCAGGTCCGGATCCACCGACGAGTGCCCGTTGAGCACCCTGGACACTGTCGCCGCCGAGACTCCGGCCATCCGAGCCACGTCATAGATGGTCGTCATGCGGCCGTCCCCTGTCGGTGTCTTGCGCCCAGTCCCGCGTCGGATCCCCGAAAGCGGCCGTAGGAGCGCCACCGTCCGTCGCGGCCCACCATCCGAGAGTGGTTAGCCTGAGATCCTATATGGCAGGGAATCGATTTCTCAGGCACCATGGCCCCGCGCCTCGATGGAGTCACGCGAGCCGCTGACGGCGTCCGTCTGCTCGTGCCCGGGGTGCCATGAGTGGTGGAGAAGGGGAGTGGGACGTGGTGTCGGACGGCGCGAGCGACCTGTCGCGGGACACCGCCCGGACCTTCGGGCTCGCGAGCCGGATCCTGCTGGCCTACTTCGACGATGACATGGCCCAGGTCGCGGCTCTGGTCAACCCTCGGCCGCAGGAGGCGGTCGAGGCGCTGATCATCCTGGCGCAGTCGGCGATGGTGCAGGCCACCGGCGGGCCGGCCGAGGCGATGGCCAAGCTGCGCGAGTTCGCCGTGCGGGCCGAGATCCAGCTGGGCGAGAACTACCCGGACTGCCACCTCTAGCACCCTCATCCACGGTGGCGGAGTGCGAACGGCGGCCCCTGCGGAGGTCGGCGCCGGCATCGGACGCCGCAGCGGGGCGCCGCCAGCGGTGACTCGTACGCACCGGCGACGCCCCGTTCCCACCTGTCGGGCGGGCGTCAGGTCACATCCGGGTGATCCGTACCGCGTCGGCGACCACGTAGCCGCTGCCGGCGGTCCAGCGGCTCACCCCGACCTTGTTGCCGTCGCCGGCAGCGAGGGTGAACACGCCGATCGACGTCCATCGTCCGCCGTTGACGCGCTGGTTGACCGTCACCGACTGGTTGCCCGAGGTGGTGGCGACGAGGTACGGCGTCCGGTCGTTGTATCCGGCGTCGGCGGGATACCAGACCGAGACCTCGTAGCTTCCGGTCGCCGGGACGTTCGCCCGGTACCAGGCGACGTCACTGGCCGTCGTCGGGTTCGCGAACCGGTAGTCCGTGCCGTACCGCTGGGCGGAGTACGCCGACGTGCTCCACGCCGCGCCCGCGGTGAACCCGCCGGCCGTGGTGTTGTCGATGGTGGTGCTCCACTGCTGCGGCGGCTGCTGGGACGTGCTCACGTCCAGGTAGTTGCGGTCGATCTTCATCGTCACGCCGCCCCAGGTCTCCGTCACGTCCCCGGCGTACTGGTGCAGCCGCTGGTGGTTCGCGTAGTACGCGTCGGAGCAGTAGGAGCCGGCGTCGGTGTCGGCCACGCCGTTCCACCAGGCGATCCAGATCTGGTCCAGCCTGATGTAGCTCGGGTTGTTGTACTCGAGGCAGACGTCCCTGATGCCGGATGATCCGCTGGAGTACATTCCGGCCAGGTAGCCCCGGGTGTGCAGCTGCTCGACCCAGCCGGACAGGAACGACAGCACCGCGGCGCGGCACGCCGTGGTCGTCGGGTACTGCTCGATGTCGTTGTAGATGGTGCTGCCGGCCCCGATGCCCAGCGCCGTCGCGGCGTTGGCGGCGCTGGTGGCCGCGGTCCGGCCCTGCGACCGCGCGGTGCCGGGGTCGGCGGACATCTTCGGCGCGCGGGTGCCGCAGGGCGCCTGGTAGCCGAGCTCGATGGGGATCAGCCGCCAGCCGTTGGCGGTCTGGTTGGTGACCCAGGTCGGGGTCAGGTTGGGCTGCGCGCACGTGCGGCTGGCCCCGCTGATGTAGATGCCCACCGCGCGGTACGGCGAGCTGGTACGCCAGGCGTTCATCGCCGACTGCGACGGGGCGGTGCAGGTGTCGAAGCCCTTACCGACGAAGGTGCCGGGCTGCGGCCCGACGGCAGCCGCCGCCGAGACCGGTGGCTGCGCGGTCATCGCCTGTTCTGCCACGGCCGCCGATCCGAGCGTGATGGTGAGCCCCGCCGCGGTGGCGAGGCTCAACAGCCATGTGGTGGTTCTTCTCATCCCGGTCTCCCTCGAAGGATTCTTTACACGAGGTTGATTTCAGTGAAGAACTTTTACATGGCGCATCGAAGATTGGCAATAGCCTCGGATCGGGGTGACGGAGGGTGGACGCGCTGCTCACCAGGCGCAGGGCGCGTAGTCCTTCAAGAAGCAGCCGTAGAGGTCTTCGCCCTGCTCACCACGGACGATCGGGTCGTACACCCGGGCCGCGCCGTCGACCAGGTCCAGCGGGGCGTGGAAGCCCTCATCCGCGAGCCGCATCTTCGTCGGGTGGGGCCGCTCGTCGGTGATCCAGCCGGTGTCGACGCTGGTCATCAGGATGCCGTCGGTCAGCATCTCCTGGGCGCTGGTGCGGGTCAGCATGTTCAGCGCGGCCTTGGCCATGTTGGTGTGTGGGTGCCCCGGCCCCTTGTAGCCGCGGCCGAACTGGCCCTCCATCGCCGACACGTTCACCACGTACCTGCGCCGGGCGCTCGCCGCGGCCATCGCCGGTCGCAGCCGGCTGACCAGCACGAACGGCGCCGTCACGTTGCACAGTTGCACTTCGAGCAACTCCACCGGGTCCACCTCGTGCACCCGCTGCACCCAACTGTTGACCGGGTCGAGGTCCGGCACCAGGCCGCCGGCGTCGATGGCGGTGGCCGCCGCGATCCGTTCCGGTGAGGCGGAGCCGCTGGTCAGCGCCAGCGCGGTGAGCGCGTGCGGGGTGAGCGCGGGCGCGGCGGTCAGGCTGCCCGCCGGGTCGTCCCGGCCGGCCGGCTTGGCGAACGTGACGATCTCCGGCAGCGGTCCCTCCGGCAGGGCCGCCGCCTCGGCGGCGATGAGCTGCGCGTACGCCCCGGGGGTGCGGCGGACGGTCTGCGCCGCGTTGTTGATCAGGATGTCGAGTGGCCCCTGCTCGCTGACCGAGTCGGCGAGGGCGATCACCTGAGCGGGGTCGCGCAGGTCGATCCCGACGACCCGCAGGCGGTGCAGCCAGTCCCCGCTGTCCGGCATCGCGGCGAACCGGCGGACCGCGTCGTGCGGGAACCGGGTGGTCACCGTGGTGTGCGCGCCGTCGCGCAGCAGTCGCAGCGCGATGTACATGCCGATCTTCGCCCGGCCCCCGGTGAGCAGCGCCCGCCGGCCGGTCAGGTCGGTACGGGCGTCGCGGCGCTCCCGGTTCAGTGCCGCGCAGGGCGGGCAGAGCTGGTGGTAGAAGGCGTCCACCTCGCGGTAGCGCTGCTTGCAGACGTAGCAGCCGCGCGGGTTGTGCAGGAAGCCGGCCGTGGTGCCCTCGGTGGGGGAGGCGAGCGGGATCCCCTGGGTCTCGTCGTCGATCCGGCCCGGGGCGCCGGTGGCGGTGGCCGACGTCACCGCGTGGTCGGCCGCCGCGAGGGCGTCCCGCCGTTCCTCGCGCCGACGCTGCTTGATCACCTTGTAGAGCCGCGCGGTGGCCCGCTGCATCCGCACCACGTCGGGGTGGTCGGGAGGCAGGTCCTCCAACGCCTCGAAAACGCTGAGACAGATCTCCAGCTGGCTCGAGTCGATGCCGTCGTGGTCTGTTTCGGTAGTCTTGTCCGCTGCCATGCCGTCGCTGTCTCGTCCCGTTCCCCGCGCCGGATCTCCCCGGCCCATGCCAAGTCCGACCCGGAACTGTACGCACCGCACCGGCGTCGGCGCATCTCACGTCTGCTCATCAGCCCAAGGAGCGGCGGAGCCCTTGCCCCGGATCGTCGCCGCGCAACCGCCGGATTCGGCCACCGGAGCACTCCGTTCCAGGAACGCGTCAGGGTGGTCTCGTGGCGGATCAGCCGGACCGGTGCCTGACCATCGCCTCGACGAGCGCGTCGAGAGGCACGGTGGCGAAGCCGACCCGGGCGTCGCTGGCGCCGTACGGCAGCCAGAGCAGGTCGCCGTGGAGCAGGCCGCCGCAGGAGTAGACGACGTTGGGCACGTACCCATCGCGTTCAGTGTCGTCGGGGACCAGCAGCGCCCCCGGCAGCTCGGCGATCACCCGCTCCGGTTGGTGCAGGTCGAGCAGCAGGGCCCCGATGGCGTAGCGGCGCATCGGGCCGACGCCGTGGGTGAGCACCAACCAGCCCGCTGCGGTCTCGATGGGCGATCCGCAGTTGCCGACCTGGATCAACTCCCAACTGCGGCGCGGCCCGTGCAGCGGCACCGGGGCCCGCCAGGTGTTGTCGTCGGCCAGTACGGTCAGGCCGATGGTCTCGCCGTCGGAGCGGCAGAGCGCCAGGTGCCGGCCATCGACGCTCCGGGGAAAGAGCGCCATACCCTTGTTCCGGGCGCCCGGCCCGCGCATCGGATCGATCCGGAAGTGACCCAGATCGTCGCTGGCCAACCTGCGAGGGGCGATCCGCCGACCGTCGTAGGCGGTGTACGTCGCCTGGTACGTCGGGGCGCCGGCGTCATCGACGAACCTGACGAACCGGGCGTCCTCCATGCCGTTGCTCTCCGCCGCGGTGGCCGGCCAGAGCACCCGCTCATGCAGGAGGGTGTCGGCCGGGAAGGCGACGGCATAGCTGGCCGCGGAGAGCCGGCGCAACTGTTCCAGGGTGTCCGGCGTGGTGTTGCGGTAGAACAGGTCGGGCGGCAGGGCGGCCAGTACCCGTTCGAAGCCGGCCTCGTCGTAGTGTTCCGGCAGGGCGGCCAGCACGCTGGCGCAGACCTCGTTGTCCCAGCCCTCCTCGCGTAGCCCGGCGGCGAGCAGGTCCCGTCGCTGTCGGACGTGGCCGCGTCGGCCGCTCACCAGTGGTCCCGACCGCCCCTGCACGGCGAGGCGGTTCCCGGGTCCCAGCACGGCGCTGGCGAACCCGATGGAGGAGAGGTGGCCCTCACCGATCTGGCGCAGGCTGACCGCGACCCGCAGTTGCCCGGGCCGCAGCACGGACTGGTCGGGGTGGGCCACCATGGACGGGTTGCACAGCGCGGCGGCCTCGACGGCGTACTCGTGGCTGAAGTAGGCGCCCACCAACAGCCGGGCGGTGGGGGAGAGCTGCCGGGCGCCGGCGACCCGGTGCCGGACGAGTTCGTAGTGGTGCTGGAAGGTGTCTTCCAGGTCGCGGTGCCGGTCGCCGAAGTCGTGCAGGGTCCGTCGGAGCAGGATCTGCGTCTCGTCGGCGGCGAGGCCCGCGATCCGGTCGACGAGGTCGTGCGCGCGGGTGCGCGCCACCGCGGCGTCCTCTCCCGGGACGAAGAGCTTGACGATGACCCGTCGGGGATCGGGGGCGAGGGTGAGGCTCTGGCGGGTGGCCAGGATTTCGGTCACGACGACCGCCGGGCGTGCTGCAGGGTGGAGATCAACGCCAGGGTCGATTCGGCACCCTGGTTGAGGTTGGGGCCGTGTGGGGTGAGCCCGTCGTAGCCGCCGCCGGTCGCCGGGTCCCACATGGCCATGCCGAGGTCGTTGTCTCCCAGGAACCAGCCGACGGCCTGCCCGAGCCCGACCTCCCAGGCCGGGTCGCCGGTGATCGCGGCGGCGGTCGCGCACGCGTCGGCGAGGGCGGCGACCTCGATGGGCTGCTGGTCGTGGCGCAGGCGAGGGCCGTCGCGCCCCCAGCCGCCGGCGGGTACGACCGAGAGCCGCCCGTCGCGCACCTGCACCTCGCGCAGCCAGGTCAGCATCCGCAGCCCGTCGGCGAGCAGTGCGGCGTTCCCGCGCAGGTGGCCGGCGGCGATGACGACCTCCGCGAGGGCGGCGTTGGCGTAGCTGAGCCGCTGCTGCGGCCACGGCCAGCGCGGATCGGGGCCGCCGGTGCCGACTGCGCTGGCGGCGTCGTCGAGCAGCGCCCCCGCCACGGCGTGCCCGGGATGGCGGCGCAGCACCTCGGCGGCGCCCAGCCCGGCGAAGGCCATGGCGTGCGGCGCGGCCGACCGCCGGGCCGCACCGCGGCTGAAGGCCACGAGCGCCTCGGTGCGGATCCAGTCGGCGGGGTTGCGGGCGGCGGCCGTCCCCAGCCCCCACAGCGCCCGCCCCCACCAGTCACCGAGACCGGCCTGGTCGGTCCAGCGCCGGTCGTGGCCGAGGCGGTTGTGGAAGGCGCCGCGACCGTCCTGGGCGTGGGTCAGGAAGGCCAGGTAGCGCTCGGCCAGCCCGAGCACCTGCGCCGACGGCTCCGGCTCCCGGCTGGCGACCAACAGACCCCGGGCGACGTCGTCGGTGCAGTAGCCGTGTTCCCGCCGGACGATGGCGTGCCGGGCGTGCTCGAAGAGGCCGGTGTCGTCACTGAGCCGGGCCAGGTGGGCGAAGCTCGGCGTGGGTGCCCGCAGGGCGGAGGCGCGGTGTCCGCCGTCGCCGGCCCGGTCGCGCGACGTGATCACGCCGCTGCCGGGGTGACGGTGGGTGAGCGACCGGCGATGAGCCGTCCGGCGAGGGCCTCGTACCGCGCCGCCACCGCCGGCCAGCGCAGGTCCGCGGCGATCGGCCGCGATCGGCCGGCGAGGTTGGCGGACAGGCCGGGCTCGGTGAGGATCCGCCGGATCGCGGCCGCCAGCGCCGCCGGATCCCGATGGGGTACGACCAGCCCGGGGCCCCCGGTGAGCAGCTCGACGGCGTGCGGGAAGGGCGTGGCGACGACGGGGACACCGGCGGCCACCGCCTCGATCAGGACGCCGGAGGTCACCTGTTCGGTCGAGTCGTAGGGCAGCACGACCACGTCGGCGGAGCGGACCAGCGCGCCGAGAGTGGCCTGGTCGTGGTACGCGGCCTGGTAGTCCACGGTGTGCGCGACGCCGAGCTCGGCGCCGAGGCGGTGCAGACCGGCCCGGTACGCCTCGCCCTGATGCTCGATCACCTTCGGATGGGTCCGGCCGGCGACGGTGTACGTGGGGGTCGGGTCGAGGTCCTGCAAGCGGGCCAGTGCCCGCAAGGCCCACTCGATCCCCTTGCCGGGCCCGAGCAGTCCCCAGGTGAGCAGGTGCGGACGGGTTCGCCTCGGGATGGCTGCGCCGACGGGGTCGGCGGCGCCGTGCGGGATCACCGACACCTTCGCCGGGTCCACCGCGTAGCCGATGAGCAGCCGGTCGTGGGCGGTGCCGGTCATCGTGACGACCGCGCCGGCGGCGGCCACGATCTGCTCCAGCAGCGTCTTCTGCCGGGCCGAGGGCTGACGGAGCACGGTGTGCAGGACCACGATGCTCGGTACGGTGAGCCGGCGCAGCAACGGCAGGACGTCCTCGCCGTCGGTCCCGGGATAGATGCCGTACTCGTGCTGCACCACGACCACGCCGAAGGCGTTGAGCGCCGCGGCGGCGCCCCGCCAACCGGACGCGTTCCGCGTCGACCAGGTGTGCACGACGGCGGGTTCCGGACGTTGGTCGTCGCCGGGTGCGGTGACCCGGACGACGCCGCCGGGCGGTCCGCCGGCGGTCAGGTGGGCGGCGAGGGCGGAGTTGAAGGTGGCCAGCCCGCACCGGGTCGGCGGGTGGGTGCTCAGGAAGCCGTAACTGATGGACATCGGGTGCCGTGCCTTCCGGTTGTCGGCCGCCACCGGGGACGGGGCGGCCTCACGAGGTAACGGCGCACGTCGGCCGACGTGTACGGCCGACGGAACGGGTTCACGGGCGGCCGCCGCGTCAGCGGGGTGGGGCCGGGGCGAACCTGGATCGAGCGGAGCCGGATTCACAGCGAATCGTCGGCGCCTGGACAGAATCAGCGTTCTGGTTGACCGGTGAGGTCGTCGTAGACGGCCAGGTAGTCGGTGACCATCCGGTCGGCGCTGAAGCGTTGCCGGGCCCGTGCCCGACAGCCGGCGCGGTCGATCGACGTCACCCGACCGACGGCCTCGACCGCCTGCTCGGCGGTCTGCACCAGCAGCCCCGTCACCCCCTCGTCGACCACCTCGGGCATCGACCCGCGGGCGTACGCCACGACCGGCGTCCCGCAGGCCATCGACTCCACCACGGACAGGCCGAACGGTTCGTCGAAGGCGATGGGGTGCAGCAGGGCGGCGGCGGCGCCCAGGATCTCCCCACGGCGCTGTGGGCCCACGGCGCCGAGGAAGGTGACCCGCTCGCCGTCGATGTGCGGGGCCACCTGCTCGCTGAAGTACCGTTCGTCCTGCACGATGCCGCAGATGGTCAGCGGTCGGTTGGCCTGGCGGGCGATCTCGATGGCGGTGTGGGTGCCCTTGTCGGGATGGATCCGGCCGAAGGCCACCAGCCCGGGACCGGGTTCCGGGGTGAACGGCAACCCGTCGAGGTCGACCCCGTGGTAGACCGTGGCGAGGTAGTCGAGCCCGGGGGTCCGGTCGGCGTCGGAGATGGAGACGTAGGACGAGCGGCCCTTCTCGTACGCCGGCAGGATCCCCGCCCCGGAGAAGCCGTGCACGGTGGTCAGCAGCGGGGCGTCGCAGTGCTCGGCGAAGGCCAGCGGCAACCAGTCCAGGTGGCTGTGCACGAGGTCGAACTCGGCGGACCGGGCCAGCGCGTGGGAGACGTGCATCGCCTCCCAGACCCGCCCGTCCATGCGTTGATCCTCGGCGTAGCCGCGTGGGCACACCCCGTCGAGAGTGGCGGAGGTGATCGAGTCCAGCGTGGCGAAGAGCGTCACGTCTACGCCCCGCGCGACGAGCCCTTCGGCCAGGAGACCGGTCACCTGTTCCCACGGGCCGTAGTGGCGCGGCGGCGTCCGCCAGGCCACCGGACCCAGCAGGGCCACTCTCACCGTGCCGTCGACCCGCCGAGTTCGGCGAGGTCGAGACGCAGGGTCGCGAGTAGCCCGACGTGCCGAGAGGGGTCGACCTGCGTCGGCAGCTCCCGCTCGACCCAGTCGGCCCTGGCGTGCTGGCCGCGTTGACGCAGCGCGGAGACGATCGTGTGTCGGGCGATGGTCATGGTCTGCTCCTTGGTGGTGATGCTGGGAACGTCGCCGGGGCGCTGTCGCCTTGGCGGAGGTGCTGCCGGCGCGGGTGCGGCGCGGAGAAGGCCGCCCTCGCCCTCCCAGCTGTGCCTGCTCGCACTGTCGACCCTCGCCTCGGAGATCGTTCCGGCGGCGGCGAGAAGCTGCGGGGAATGGACCAGGTTGCCGGCGGAGGCGGCGAGCGCCATCGCCGTCTCCGCCAGGCCGGCCGCGGTCTCCGGCGGTACGACCAGCAGGTCGATCCGGTCGTCGTTGAGACAGATCGCGGTCAGCAGGGTGGCGGGCTGGCTGGCGAAGTAGCCCAGCCGCAGCACCCTGCCGGCGATGGCCAGGTGGCGCGGATTGTCGTCCCAGGTGTCGGCGTTGAGGACCAGCCGGACGATCGGCCCGTGCAGCAGGTCGATGGCGAGGACGAGGCCGGGCAGTTCCGCGAGTGGATCTGTCGAGCGGGGCCACCAGCCGCCGTCGAGCAGCGTACGCGTGGACCGGGTCGGTTCGATCCGCAGGCGCGGCGTCGATGGCGACGACGGGGGAGCGAGGGCGTTGGTCGATGGCGTCATGTCGAATCCTTATCGCCGTGACCGCGGCGTAGCGGTGGGGTCGTGCGCGAGGTCGCGTCCTGCGCCGGGCGGGGTGCCCGGTTCGGCGACCCTCCGGCCGGGCCGGCGGTTGCCCTGCTCAGGGGTGGTGCCGCGGCTGGGCGCGGGCGGTGCCGCTCACCAGGGTGTCGATCGCGAGCGACCGCGCCGTGGCGGTGCCGATCCGGGATCGCGCCGATGCGGGTCGACGGAACCCTGGGCCGCTGGGAGGTGAGAAGTGCGTACCGGACGGTCGGTCGTGCCACCACGGATCGAGTGGCGTCGGGTACGAAGATCGCATACCCACGGGCGGAGCCGGCGTGGCGGGCACCTCAGGAGTGGGATGTCGTCGGTGCCGGGATGACCCCAGCCTACGCCCTGTCCGGGCCGGTCTGCTCGGCGCTGCCGTGACGGGGGTTGAGTCCACCCGGATTTCGTGCCGGGTCCCGTCAGCATCATCTCCGCGACGCGACCCCGATTCACCGTCGGGACACCCGACCGAGGTCAGCGCCGAGATCGTGATCGCGCTCACGATTGAGTGATTACTTTACCGTCCGGAAGGTAAAGTAATCCAGTGCGACCGAGCCAGAGAACCGCCGTCCTCGACGCGGCCATGACCCTGATCTCCGCCGAGGAGGGCGCGAACATCACCCTCGACGCCGTCGCCAGGCAGGCGGGGATCACCAAGCCGGGACTGATGTACCACTTCCCGACCCGGGACGCCCTCCTGCTGGCGATCGTCGACCACGCCGCGGCCCGGGTCGAGGACGCGATGTTCGCCGCGCTCGGCGTGCCGTTCGAGCAGGCGAGCCCCGCCGCCCGGATCCGGGCGTACGCCCGCGTCGCGTACCGGGGTGACGCCAGCCGCGCGGAGTACGCGGTCGCCGCGGAAGCCGCCTACCGGCCGGCACTGTCGGGGCCGTGGATCCGCCGGCTCGCCAGGTGGTTCGACCTGCCGCCGGACCTGCCGCCGGCCATCCGCGCCCGGCTCACCCTGGCCCGGCTGGCCGCCGATGGCCTCTGGAGCGCTTTCGCCACCGGCCTGTTCCCACCCGACCCGCAAGACCACGACGCGCTCATCGCGCTCATCGAAGACCTGACCGCGGAAGGCGGCGACTCGTGAGGCAATGGCTGTACCTCGGCGGGGCCATCGGCCTGGAGGTGACCGGAACCCTGGCGCTGCGCGCGGCCAACGACCACTCCGCGTGGATCGCGTTGGTCGTCGTCGGCTACACCCTCTCCTTCGTCTTCCTTTCGGCGGTCCTGCGCGAGGGCATGCCGATCGGCGTCGCCTACGGCATCTGGGCCGCCAGCGGGGTCACCCTCACCGCGTTGCTGGCCGCGCTGCTGTTCGGCGACGCGCTCACCTGGGTGATGGGACTCGGCTTCGCCGTCATCGTCGCGGGTGTCCTGCTCGTCGAACTCGGCTCCCACCAGGCCGAACCGCGACGCAGCACACCGCAGGGCGCTCACAACGAGGCCGAGGAGGCACGATGAGCTGGGTCTTCCTCGCCGCCGCGATAGCCTTCGAAATCACCGCCACCATGGCACTGCGTGCCTCCGAGGGCCTCCGAAACAAGGCCTGGGCGCCCGTCGTCGTCGGCGGCTACGTGACCTGCTTCGTCTTCCTCAGCCTGGCCCTGCGCAACGGCATGGCGGTGGGCGTCGCCTACGGCATCTGGGCCGCGGCCGGCATCGCCCTGACGGCGATCATCGCGCGGCTCGTCTTCCGTGATCCCCTGACCAAGGTCATGATGCTCGGCATCGGCCTCATCGCCGCCGGCGTCCTCCTGGTCGAACTCGGGGCCCAGACGGCGCACTGAACCAGGGCCATGCTCCGACGAGCGACGCCGGGCTCACTCGCCGTCGGCGTCCTCGATGCGGATCCCCAACGCTCCCGCCAGGGTGTAGGACAGGGCGGCGAGGTCCTGGTGGGCGACGATCGCCCCGGCCATGCTCGTCACACCGCCGATCCCGGCCAGGACGCAGTTGGCGAACCGGGTGCCCGCCAGCGTCGCGTGGGAGAACTGCGCCCCGGTCAGGTCGCAGTTGGTGAAGCGCGCCCCGCCGAGGTCCGCGTTCTGGAAGTCCGCCCGGGTCAGATTGCACCCCTCGAAGGCGACGCTGGAGAAGTTCGTGAATCGCCACGACGACAGGTCCAGCCGGCAGTCCGAGACGGTGACGTCCCGTAACCCGCCGTTGATCCACTGCACGCCTGTCATCCGCACCGTCGACAGTCGCACCCGCAGCATCGACGACTTCTCCGCCCGCAGGTTCGCCAGGTTCGTGCTCTCGAACAGGCAGTCGGTGAACTTCGCGCCCTCCAGCTGGGCGCCGCTGAGGTCCGTGCCCTTGAACCGGCACTGAGCGAACTCGGCCCCGTCCGCCGATCGCCCGGACAAATCAAGATCGACAAAACCCAGCCGCCGGAACGTGGCCTCGTCCTCGACGGCGGCGCTCTCGACCGTCGCCAGCTCGAGCGACGCGGGCGGCTTCGGCTTCACCGGCGGTCGCCACTGACCAGGACCACGACGCGACGATCGGACAACCATCCCCGCACGCTAGCCGACAGGACCCGTACGACTGTGGGCCGGAGCGACGTCTGCGGGGAGGGTGCCGGCCCGGTCTCGCCGGTCGGCGGTCGGATGATCGTTCGCTCTGAGAAGGTTGGGGCATGGCCGCGCCGTTCCGTTCGCGTATGACCGACTGGACCGTCTTCGTCCCGCTGCTGGCGATCCTGGTGTTGGTCCTGACCTGGGGGCGCGACCTGTCCGGCCCCATCGTGGTCGTGGTGGCGGTGTTGCTGGCCGGTGCGGTGCTGGCCGCCGTGCACCACGCCGAGGTGGTGGCTCACCGGGTGGGGGAGCCGTACGGCTCGCTCGTGCTCGCGGTGGCCGTCACCGTCATCGAGGTCGCCCTGATCGTCACGCTCATGATCAGCGGCGGCGAGAAGACGCAGTCCCTCGCGCGCGACACCGTCTTCGCCGCCGTCATGATCACTTGTAACGGCATCCTCGGGCTGTCGCTGCTGCTCGGCGCGCTGCGCCGCCGGGTGGCGGTGTTCAACTCCGAGGGGACCGGCGGGGCGTTGGCCACCGTGACCACCCTCGCCACGTTGAGCCTCGTGGTGCCGACCTTCACCAGCCGGCCGGGCCCGCAGTTCACCCCGGCGCAACTCACCTTCGCCGCCGTGGTCTCGCTCGCCCTCTACGGCCTGTTCGTCATGGTGCAGACCGGCCGCCACCGCGACTACTTCCTGTCCGTCAACAGTCAGGGGCGGGTGCTCGACGCGGAGGGGCACGCCGAGCCGCCGTCGAACCGGGCCGCCGTGCTCAGCCTCGGCCTGCTGCTGGTGGCGCTGGTCGCCGTCGTCGGCGACGCCAAGTCGGTGTCCCCGGCGATCGAGTCCGCCGTCGCCGGGGCGAACCTGCCCCCGTCGTTCGTCGGTGTGATCATCGCGCTGCTGGTGCTGCTGCCCGAGACGATCGCCGCTGCCCGGGCCGCCCGCCGCGACCGGGTGCAGATCAGCCTGAACCTGGCCCTCGGTTCGGCCATGGCCAGCATCGGGCTGACCATCCCGGCGATAGCGATCGCCTCGATCTGGTTGGAGGGGCCGCTGCTGCTCGGCCTCGGCGGCACCCAGATGACCCTGCTCGCCCTCACCGTCGTCACCAGTGTGCTGACCGTGGTGCCGGGGCGGGCCACCGTGCTCCAGGGCGGCGTGCACCTGGTGCTGTTCGCCGCGTTCGTCTTCCTCGCGGCCAGCCCCTGACCGCCCGCCGGCCCGCTCCCTGGACCGCCTGCGGACTCGGCTGAGCCGCCGGGGCAGCACTAGTTCCACCACTGCCGCACCCACACCGACGCGCCGCCGCCGTTGTCGCCGAGGTTGGGGTCGTTGAAGGAGAAGACCAGCCGTGGCGGCATGCCGGCGTTGTAGTAGAGCATGCAGCCGCTGTCGGCGCCGACCGGGAACCACCGGCCCGAGCCGTAGAACAGCCCGGTCTTCAGCACCAGCATTGACCCCGAGGTCACCTTCGCGATCAGCGCGTACCGGGGGGCGTCCGGCGCGGGCCAGCCGCTGCCGGCCAGCGGCAGTTCGCCGGCGATCGACTTCTGGGTGCCCCAGTGGTCGATGCGGACCCGGCCCAGGGCGGACACCCGGAACACGTCCCGGTCGACCATGCCCACAGGTGTCGGCCAGGTGGTGTGCACGTTGCCCGGCGCGAACCAGTCCCGGTCGTCGGAGTGTTGGGGAGTCTCCAGGTCGTAGCACCGTTCCAGCGGCAGGCTCGCCGCGGCGGCCGGCCCCGCCGGCCAGATCGCGACGGCGGCGGCGAGCAGGACCACGGTGCACCGGGAGACCAAAGATCGGACGCGCATGGCGACCTCCGAACGAGGGCCGCCGTGCGGCGGCCGGTTGTCCCCGAGTCTCGGGCCCGCGCGCAACCCGTCGGCCAGGTCACCTCGCCGCACCTGGGCGCGCGCCGGCGGTCTGCCGGCTGAGAGGATCCCCGGGTACCCATATCCGAGGGAGGACCCGCTGAGCAGCCACCACCCCGCCGCCGTGCTCTTCGACATGGACGGCACCCTGGTCGACAGTGAGAAGCTCTGGGACGTCGCGCTGCACGAACTGGCGGCGGAGTACGGCGGTACCCTCTCCGACCCCGCCCGCAGGGCGATGATCGGCACCGCCATGGCCGCGTCGATGCGCATCCTGCACGACGACCTGGGCCAGCCGGGGCGCGACCCCGAGGCGAGTGCGGCGTGGATCAACGCCCGCATCCTGGAACTGTTCCGCAGCGGGCTGCGCTGGCGCCCCGGCGCGCTGACCCTGCTGCGGGCCGTCCGGGCGGCGGGCATCCCGACCGCGCTGGTGACCTCCAGCGGTCGTCCCCTGGTGGAGGTGGCCCTGGACACCCTCGGGCGGGACAGCTTCGACGCAATCGTCTGCGGCGACGAGGTCGACGCCGCCAAGCCGCACCCGGAGCCGTACCTGACAGCCGCCCGGCTGCTCGGCGTGCCGATCGCCCGCTGCGTGGCGATCGAGGACTCGCCGACAGGGGTGGCCAGTGCGCTCGCCGCCGGGGCGGCGGTGCTGGCCGTACCGGCGGAGGTGCCGATCGGGCCGCTGGACGGCGTACACCAGTTGGAGAGCCTGACCGGCGCGGACCTGGAACTGCTGGCCGCCCTGCTCGGCGCCTGACGTGACGAGGGGCCCCGCCGACCGGCGGGGCCCCTCGTCGTTGGTCGGGATCAGTCGTGGGCGATGGCGCCGAGCACGTTGATCCGGGCGGCCCGGACCGCCGGGAGCGCCGCGGCGACCACCCCGACGATCGCGGCGAGGCCGAGGAAGATCCCCATCTGGGTCCAGGGCAGCACCAGGTCGGTGATCCCCTCGTCCCGGAGTGCCTCGACCACGGCCGCACCGAGGCCGGCGCCGACGACGACGCCGAGCAGCGCGCCGAAGACCGAGATCACCACCGCCTCCACGGTGATCATCCGCATGGTCTGCGCCCGGCGCAGGCCGATGGCCCGCAGCAGCCCCAGCTCCCGGGTGCGTTCCAGCACCGACAGCGCCAGGGTGTTGATGATGCCGAGCACGGCGATCACGATGGCCAGCGCCAGCAGGATCTGGATCATCGTCAACAGCCCGTCCAGCTGACCGGTCTGCTGCTCGATGAACGCCTCCCGGTCGGCCACCGACACCTCGGGGGAGTCGGCCAGCAGTGCCTCGATCTGCGGCTGCACGTCGGCCACCCGGGTGCCCGGGGCCAACTGGATGAAGCCCTGGATCGGCTGCGGGATGGCGAAGCCGCGGGCCGCCTCCGGCGGCAGCACCACCGGGTTGGTCAGCTGCGAACTGGCGTAGATGCCGGTCACCGTGTAGGTCTGTGCCTCGCCCCGGGACGTCTGCACCGGCACCTTGGACCCTACGGAGAGGCCGCGCGCCTTCGCGGTGTCCGAACTGACCAGCATCTCGTCCGACGCCAGCCGGTCGATGTTCCCGGCGGTGGGCTCGGCCCCGAAGATCTGCCGCAGCGCGGCGACGTCACTGCTCACCGCCACCCAGGTGCGCTCTCCGCCGACCAACGCCAGGTCACCGTACTCGCCGTCGGCCAGGGCCACCCCGGGGATCGCGGCGGCCTTCTCCAGCACCGCCGGGTCGAAGCTCGGCGGCCGGGGGCCGCTCTGCGCCCCGGCGATCACCAGCTCCGCCTTCAGACTGTCCTCGGCGAGCCCGCCGATGCTGCTCTTCGCCGAGTCCAGGATCACCGTCACCCCGGTGACCAGGGCGATGCCGACCATCAGCGCGGCGGCGGTGATGGCGGTACGGCGCGGGTTGCGCCCGGAGTTGAGCCGGCCCAGCTTGCCCGGCACCGACCAGGCGAAGAGCGCACCGAGCAGGCTCACCACCGGCCGGCTGATCAGCGGCGTGAGCAGGGCCACCCCGATGAAGGCGAACAGCACCCCGCCCAGGATGGTGGCCAGGGTGTTGCCCCCGGCGTTGCCGGTGAGCCCCAGGGCCAGCAGCGTGCCGCCGACGGCGGTGACGATCGCCCCGGCCACGGTGACCTTGGTCAGCGGGCGGTCGGGGGTGGCCACGTCCTGCATCGCCGCGATCGGCGGGATCCGGGACGCCCGCAGCGCCGGTAGCAGCGCCGCCACCACGGTGATCACCAGGCCGACGGCGAACGAGCCGATCACGGCGGACAGCGGCACGCCGACCCCCGCCAGGGTCAGCCCGCCGGCGAACGTGCTGAACAGGTACGCCAGCAGCGCGCCGATGCCGATGCCGGCACCGAGGCCGAGCACCGAGGCGACCAGCCCCACCGCGACGGCCTCCAGCACCACCGACCCGATGATCTGCCGGCCGCTGGCCCCGACGGCACGCATCAGCGCCAGTTCCCGGGTGCGCTGCGCCACGATGATCGAGAAGGTGTTGAGGATCAGGAAGGTGCCCACCAGCAGCGCCACCGCCGCGAAGCCGAGCAGGATCCGGTTGAAGAAGGACAGCGCCTCCTTCATGCCGGCCGCCGCGTCCTCGGAGAGCTGCGTACCGGTCTTGACCTCGAAGTCGGCGCCCAGCGCGGCGGCCACGGCGTCGCGCAGCGCCTCGTCCGACACCCCGTTCGTGGCGCTGACCGAGATGTTGCTGTAGGTGTCCGGCGCGCCGAGCATCAGCCGCTGCGCGACCGGCGTGGTGAACATGATCTCGTTTGCGCCACCGATGGAGTCCCGGCCGCCGCTGTAGCCGAACAGGCCGACGATGGTGAACTCCTGCTTGGGCTGGAGGGTCAGCACGCCGACCCGGTCGCCGACCTTCACCTTGCCGGCCGTCGCGAGCGCCCTGTTGATGACGATCTCGTTGTCGGCCTGCGGCGCCCGCCCTTCGCGCAACTGCACCAGGTCGCTCTCGCCGGTCCAGTTCTCGCCCAGCTGGGGCGGACCGAACGAGGCGACCGCCTTGCCGTTGCTGCCGATCAGCCGGGCCCCGTCGACGCCGACGACGCCGGTGGCCTCGGCCACTCCGGGCACCGCCCGGACCTTGTCCAGGGTGGCCGCCGGTACCGGCGAGGCGGCCTGCATGCCCTCGGTCTCGCCGATGTCGATCTTCGGTTTGGCGGCGACGTTGACGTCCACGCCCTCGTACGCGTCGGCGAAGATCGAGTCGAACGAACGGCCGAGGGTGTCGGTGAGCACGAACGCGCCGGAGACGAACATGACGCCCAGCACCACCGCCAGGCCGGAGAGAATCAGCCGGACCTTGCGGGCCAGCAGGCTCTTGAGGGTCGCCCTGAACATCAGCGCGCCACCTCGGCGGGGGTGTCCAGCTTCTTCATGGTGTCCAGCACCGTGTCGGCGGTCGGCTCGATCAACTCGGAGACGATCTCCCCGTCGGCGAGGAAGACCACCCGGTCGGCGTACGCGGCGGCGGTCGGGTCGTGGGTGACCATGACGATGGTCTGCCCGTGCTCGCGTACCGAGTTGCGCAGGAAGTTCAGCACCTCCGCGCCGGCGCGGGAGTCCAGGTTGCCGGTCGGCTCGTCGGCGAAGATCACCTCAGGGCGGGAGACCAGCGCGCGGGCGCACGCCACCCGCTGCTGCTGACCGCCGGAGAGCTGCGCCGGCCGGTGGTCCAGCCGATCCCGCAGCCCGACCGTGGCGATCACCGTGTCGTACCAGGCCTGGTCCGGCTTGCGCCCGGCGATCGACAGCGGCAGCAGGATGTTCTCCTTCGCCGTCAGCGTCGGCAGCAGGTTGAACTGCTGGAAGATGAAGCCCACCTTGTCGCGCCGCAGCTTCGTCAGGCCCGCGTCGCCCAGGCCGGTGACCTTGGTGTCGCCGATCGACACCGTGCCGCGGGTCACCGAGTCCAACCCCGCGAGGCAGTGCATCAACGTCGACTTGCCCGAGCCCGACGGCCCCATGATCGCCGTGAACCGGCCCCGCTCGAACTCCGCACTGACCCCCCGCAACGCGACGACCTGCGCCTCGCCGCTGCCGTACACCTTCCACACGTCGTTCGCCCGGGCCGCGGCCTGCACCTGCGGGCCTACCGTCGCGGTCACGTCATCTACCTCTTCCGTCTGTCTTCGATCCGCGCCGCCCCCGCTGGTCCGGCGCGGCAGTCCCATCATCTGTGCTCGCCGGCCCCGATCCGTCCGACTCCGGTCGGAGCCACGGCGGATTTCGCGCTGCGGGTGCCCCCCACCTCCGACTCAGGGTTGCCCCTGAGACGGCGGCCGGTCGAGAGCATTTCCGCCGGCCGGGACCGATCCTGCACAGTGACGCCGCGTCAGGGTCAACCTCGCGGCGTCGTTTCCGGTCACGGTAGGTGACAGCGACAACCGCGCCGTCGAGCCGTGGCGCATCCCTGGGTACGCCGCCCGGGCCCGCCGGCGACGAGGCGCTACGCCCGCGGGCGAACCAGACCCGACTCGTACGCCAGCACCACGGCCTGTACCCGGTCGCGCAGCCCCAGCTTCGTCAGCACGTGCCCGACGTGGGTCTTGATGGTGGTCTCGCTGACCGACAACGCCCGGGCGATCTCGGCGTTGGACAGCCCCCGGGCCACCTGCACGAGCACCTCCCGCTCCCGCTCGGTCAACGAGCTCAGCGTCCGGGGCGGCGTGGCCGCCGGGTCGGGCAGCGCGTCGGCGAACCGGTCCAGCAGGCGGCGGAGGATCCGCGGCGCCATCACCGCGTCCCCGGCGGCCACCGTGCGGATCGCGGCCACCAGGTCGTCGGCCGGCACGTCCTTGGCCAGGAAGCCGCTCGCCCCGGCCCGTAGCGCCCCCACCACATACTCGTCCAGGTCGAAGGTGGTCAGGATCAGCACCCGCACCGGCAGCCGGGCGTCGACGATCGCCCGGGTCGCGGCGACCCCGTCCATCCGGGGCATCCGGATGTCCATCAGCACCACGTCGGGCAGCAGCCGGCGGGACAACTCCACCGCCTCCAGGCCGTCGGCGGCCTCGGCCACGATGTCCAGGTCGTCCTCCGTGCCCAGCACCATCCGGAAGCCGGTACGCAGCAGCGGCTGGTCGTCGGCGAGCAGGATGCGTATCGGCCGTGCCGGCACCGTCGCGTCGGTCACCTGGTTCCCCCGTCCCGTTCCCTGGTCACGCCGCCGCGTCCCGGGGATCCACCGGGATCCTCGCGGACACCCGGAAGCCCCCGCCCGGGCGGGCTCCGGTGCGCAGGACACCACCGTAGAGGGCGACGCGCTCCCGCATCCCGACCAGGCCGTGCCCGATCCGGTCGCCGCCCGGCCCGGGACCGCGCCCGGTGTCGGTGATCTCCACGTCGACCGTGCCTCCGTCGAAGCTCAGCAGCACCTCGACGGTGGCCGCGCCAGCGTGCTTGAGCGTGTTGGTCAGCGCCTCCTGAGTGATCCGGTAGAGGGTCAACGCCACCCCCTCATCCAGCGCCCCAGGGGTGCCCTGGACCCGCAGGGTCACCGGCAGGCCGGCCTCCCGCACCTGGTCCACAAGCGTCTCGATACCGGCGAGTCCCGGCTGCGGGGCCAGGTCGGCGGCCGGCTCGGCGTCGGTACGCAGCACGTCGAGCAGCCGGCGCATCTCCCGCAGGGTGGCCCGGCTGGTCTCCTCGATGGTGGCGATCGCCCCGTCGGCCGCGCCCGGGTCCCGGGGCAGTACGCGCCGGGCGCCGGTGGCGAGCACCCCCATCACGCTGACGTGGTGCGCGACCACGTCGTGCAGCTCCCGGGCGATACGGCGGCGCTCGTCGGCGACCGCCCGCTCGGCCAGCGAACGCTGGTTCTCCTCGGCCGCCCGGGCCCGCTCCCGCAACGCCTCCGTGGAGGCCCGGCGGGCGTACATGGCCCGCCCCACCGAGTACGACACCACCCCGATCAGCAGGTTGTTCAGCACCAGGTAGGCGGAATTGACCTCCGCGAGCAGTTCGTCGGGCGGCGCCAGGGCGCTGGTGACCCCGACCGGGATCCACAGCGCCAGCGCCGCCACGGCTGCCGTCCCCGGTGGCCCGGCGGCGGCCACCGTGTAGGTGAGCACCATGAAGGTCAGGCCCTGCGCGGCCG
This sequence comes from Micromonospora peucetia, assembly GCF_900091625.1. Classification (NCBI taxonomy): domain Bacteria; kingdom Bacillati; phylum Actinomycetota; class Actinomycetes; order Micromonosporales; family Micromonosporaceae; genus Micromonospora; species Micromonospora peucetia. Next base: position 5,645,916 of record NZ_FMIC01000002.1, on the reverse strand, counting down.
GCGCGGGGCCGACCAGCAGGGGCACCGCCAGCGTCGCCACCGCCATCCCGACCGCCGCCCACGGCGCCACCCGCCGCCACGCCACCGGCACGGCGCAGACCACGCTCCAGCCCAGCGCGGCCAGCAGGCGCCCCGGCCAGTACTCGCGGGGAGTCAGCGCGGTGAGCACCACCTCCACGACGACGAGCCCGCCAGCGAGGAGCGCGTCCGCGGCGAGCGGGTGCCGGCGCAGCCACGCCCGGGGGCCCGAAGTCATACCGCGACGCTATCCGCCGCCGCGCCCGATTGATCGTCGCCAGCGGTGAGCCTCGCCTCCTCCCTCAGGAGGAGAACCGCTCATCCTCGGCTGGGCGCGACCGGCCGCGCGGGCGTACCCCGCATACCGATGGGCCGTCGGTGAACGGTCGCGGTCGAGGTCGGCTCGCGAACCGCCGCGCCCCGTCTGAGGGCCGTCCCGCCCGACGAGGTTGCTGGGCCATCGCCTCTTCGGCGGGGCTGGGGCGTCGGCGAGCCGTCGGGGTTCGCCCTCGTCGAGGGACAGAGACCTCCGGTCACCGGTCGGGGAAGCGTCGGCGTCGCGTGGTCACTCGTCGGTGCCGGGGGGCGTCGGGCGGGATCGGGCGTCGCGCAGCGGATCCGGCGCCGCCTGCGTCGGAAACGGTGGCGGCGTGCCCCCGAAGGTCGGGCAGAGCGCCTGGTGGCTGCACCAGTCGCAGAGCCGGCTCGGCCGGGGGCGGAAGTCCTGCTGGGCGGTCGCCTGCTCGATCGCCCGCCACAACGCCACCACCGTGCGCTCGAAGCGCAGCAGTTCGTCGGCGTCCGGGGCGTAGTCGCAGACCTCCGCGTCCTTCAGGTAGAGCAGCCGCAGCACCCGGGGCACCACGCCCCGGGTGCGCCAGAGCACCAACGCGTAGAACTTGAGCTGGAACAACGCCCGAGCCTCGAACGCCTCCCGCGGCGCGCCGCCGGTCTTGTAGTCGACCACCCGCAGGGCGCCGTCGGGCGCCACGTCGAGCCGGTCGACGTAGCCCCGGATCAGCAGCTCCTCGTCGACCACCGCCGAGATCAGGCTCTCCCGCTCAGCCGGCTCCAACCGGCGCGGGTCCTCCACCGCGAAGTAGCCCTCCAGTAGCCCGGCGGCGGAGCGGAGGAACTCAGCCGCCGCCGGGGAGTCGCCGTCGGCGAACAGCGCCGCCAGCTCCGGCTGCTCGGTGACCAGTCGATCCCACTGCGGGCCCACCATGTCGCCTGCTGCCGTCGGGGTGCGCCCGGTGGCCGGCAGGTCGAACAACCGCTCCAGCACCGCGTGCACCAGCGTGCCCCGGGCCTGCTCGACGCTCGGGCGTTCGGGCAGCCGGTCGATGCTGCGGAACCGGTAGAGCAGCGGGCAGGTCTTGAAATCCGCCGCCCGCGACGGCGACAGCGAGGCCCGCACCGTCGCCGGGACCTCAGCCGGGGTCGAGGACTGCTGCGTGGTCACCGGTTGTGCCGTCATGCCCGGAAGGTTAGGGCACCGGTGTGACACCACCGCCGTCGCCGCACCGGCGCATGATCCCCGCCGCGTAGCATCGAGCCGATGGAGCAGACGAGGCGACCGCGCCGCCGGCCCGACGCGCGGACCGGCCTGACCATCGGCCGGGTGTTCGGGGTGCCGCTGCACCTCAACGGCTCGATGGTGCTGCTCACCCTGCTGGTGACCGTGCTGTACGCCGAGTTCGCCCGCCGCCAGCTCGACCTGTCCCAGCTCGCCGGCTACCTGATCGGTTTCGGCTTCGTGGTCTCCCTGCTCGGCTCGGTCCTCCTGCACGAGCTGGGCCACGCCCTCACCGCCCGCCGCTACGGCATCGGTGTGCGTGGGATCACCCTGGAACTGCTCGGCGGCTACACCGAGATGGACCGGGACGCCCCCACGCCCCGCATCGACCTGCTGGTGTCACTGGCCGGCCCGGCCGTCTCCGCCGTGCTCGGCGTGCTCGCGGTCGCCGCCACCCTCGCCCTGCCCGACCGCACGCTGGCCAACCAGCTCGCGTTCCAGCTGGCGGTGAGCAACGTCATCGTCGCGCTGTTCAACATGTTGCCCGGGCTGCCGCTCGACGGCGGCCGGGCGCTACGGGCGGCGGTCTGGGCGGTCACCCGCGACCGGCACCGCGGCACCGAGGTCGCCGGCTGGGTGGGACGCGCCGTCGCCGTCGGCACCGCCGCGCTGGTCGCCCTGCTCACCCTCACCCGGGACCTGGCGCCACTGGCGCTGCCGTTGATGTTGCTCGTCGCGTTCACCCTGTGGCGCGGTGCCGGGCAGTCGATCCGGCTGGCCCGGATCAGCCGCCGCTTCCCGCTGATCGACCTGTCCCGGCTGGCCCGGCCGGTGCTCGCCGTGCCCACCGGCACGCCGCTGGCCGAGGCGCACCGTCGGCGCGCCGACGGGAGCACCCCGGGCGCCGCGCTCGTGGTCACCGACACCGCCGGTCGGCCGGTCGCCCTGGTCGACCCGGCGGCGGCGGAGGCCGTGCCCGTGGAACGCCGTCCGTGGCTGGCCGTCGACGCGGTCGCCCGTTCGCTGTCCGGCCTGCCCGCGATGCCGGTCGGGCTCGACGGGGAACGCGTGATGGAGACCGTGCAGAGCCACCCGGGCGCGCAGTACGTGGTGACCTCAGGCGAAGATGTCGTCGGCATTCTGCACATCGCGGATCTGGCTCAGCTCCTCGAACCTCAACGGAAGATGAACACGTGACCGCAACTCCCCCCGCCGCCCAGGCCGACCCGGGCACCCCGGTGCCCGCCGACACCCCGGCGCTGCCCCCCGTGCACCGCGGCCCGTTCCGGCCCGGCGACCGGGTGCAGCTGACCGACCCCAAGGGGCGGATGCACACGGTCACCCTGGAGCCGGGCAAGGCGTTCCACACCCACCGCGGCATCCTGGAGCACGAGGCGCTGATCGGCCTGCCCGACGGCAGCGTGGTCACCACCTCCGGCGGCGGCACCGCGTTCCTGGCCCTGCGTCCGTTGCTGTCGGACTACGTGCTCTCGATGCCTCGCGGCGCCCAGGTGATCTACCCGAAGGACTCCGCCCAGATCGTCGCCATGGGCGACATCTTCCCCGGCGCCAAGGTCCTGGAGGCCGGGGCCGGCTCCGGCGCGCTGTCCTGCTCCCTGCTGCGCGCCGTCGGCACCGAGGGCGAGCTGCACTCGTTCGAGATGCGCGACGACTTCGCCCAGATCGCCCGGCGCAACGTCGAGGCGTTCTTCAACGGGCCGCACCCGGCGTGGCACCTGCACGTCGGCGACGTCGCCGGGTGCACCGAGACCGGCTTCGACCGGATCATCCTCGACATGCTCACCCCGTGGGAGACCCTCGACATGGTCGAGCGGGCTCTCGTGCCCGGCGGCGTGTTCATCGGCTACGTCGCCACCACCCCGCAGCTGTCCGAGCTGGTCGAGGCGCTGCGCGAGCGCGGCGGCTGGACCGAGCCGCGGGCCTGGGAGTCGCTGGTCCGCGACTGGCACGCCGAGGGCCTGGCCGTGCGACCGGACCACCGCATGATCGCGCACACCGCGTTCCTGGTCTCCGCGCGTAAGCTCGCCCCCGGCGTCACCGCACCGCCGCGACGCCGCAAGCCCAGCAAGGGCGCCGAGGCGTACGCCGAACGCCGCCAGGCGCTGCGCGAGGTCGAGGCCGCCAGGCAGGCGGCGGCAGCCAGGCAGGCAGCGGCAGCCGAGGCCCAGCAGGCGGCGGTCGTCGAGGCCCGGCCGGCGGTGACCGGGGCGCAGCAGGTCGCAGCGGCCGGGGACATGGAACGGCCGTGACGGCACGGCGGGGCGACGAGGAGTGAACGGACGGATCCCGCCTGCCGGCGCGCGCCGGCAGGCCGGGCACGGGGAGGTGGCATGAGCCGGCCGGGTTTCGGCGGGGGTGACCTGCCGGCGGTGTTCCCGGACTGGTCGCCCTACCAGGACCTCGAATCGGCGGCCCGGGCGTACCTGCGGGACCCCGACGTCGCGCTGGAGGCGCTCGGCGGGGTACTGCGCGGGGCATCGGTGCTCGGCTTCACCCTGGAACGCTTCGTCAACGAGGTGAACGGGGTGTGGCAGGAGGTCGTGGTCTGCGACGGCAGTCGGCTCGTCCTCTGGCACGGTGAGGACGTTCCACCGGAGGAGGGGCCACCGGGATCGATGACCTCGTCGCTGCGGGTGGTGCCGGTCTCCACGGTGACCGAGGTCGGCTGCCGGCGCCGGCTGACCCGCGACGACGACGGCGGGATCCGGGTCGACAGCATCGACGTCTACCTGCTGCTCACCTCGCTGGACGAGGCGCCGCCCAGTGACGAGGCGGTGGGCGCGCCCCGACACGACGCGCTGCGCTTCGGCAAGACCCTCGACGACGGCGGCGCCGGGCAGATCGCCCGCCTGGAGGAGTTCGCCCGCCTGGTCGCCTCGGTGGTCGGCCGCCCGATGCTCTGAGCCGTACGCCCGGGCCGGCCGTGTCCCGTCCCGGGCGCTCCGGTGGGTCCACAGGCCGGCCTGCCGTCAGGCCGGGCGTGCGGTCGGGCCGTCCTTCCGCGCCGCCCGGCGCGGAAGGACGGGACCGTCAGTCCTCCTCGGCCTCCGGGCCGGCCACCTCGACGCCGTCGCTGCCGCGCACGACGTGGATGCAGTCGCCCGGGCACTCCTTCGCCGAGTCGATCACCTCGAGGCGCAGGTGCTCCGGCACGTCGACCCGGCTGCCGGGCGCCATCCGCAGCTCACCGTCGGGTCCCTTGACGTACGCGAGCCCGTCGACGTCGAATTCGAAGACGTCAGGCGCGTACTGCACGCAGAGCCCGTCGCCCGTGCAGAGATCCTGGTCAACCCAGACCTGCAGTTGGTCCGTCACGACCTCTGCCACGGTGTTCCCCCCATGTTCTCCCGTCCCACGCCCCGACGGTACCCGAACGACCGGACCGGCCCCCGGGGCCACCCTTCGCGATCAAGGTTCGGTGACGAGCGCGTTGCGTGGGACCGAATCGGCCTCATAGCGGCTAGTGTTAGGGCAGAACGTTCAAGCCCCCCGGGGAGGTGGGACGTGGCACGCAGCGACGACGCGGACTCGCGCGCCGCACGGTGGGAGAAGGAGGCCCACGATCTCTCCACGCAGGTCGCGTTCCTTCAAGAGGAACTCGCTCTGGTGCGGCGCAAGTTGACCGAAAGCCCCCGACACGTCCGGCAGCTCGAAGAGCGGCTGGCGGCCACCCAGGCACAGTTGGCGCGGCTGACAGAGAACAACGACCGGCTCGTGAGCACCCTCAAGGAGGCTCGCACGCAGATCGTGACGCTCAAGGAGGAGATCGACCGCCTCGCGCAACCGCCGAGTGGTTACGGCGTCTTCCTCGCGCGGCACGACGACGGCACGGTGGACGTCTTCACCGGCGGACGCAAGCTCCGTGTCTCCGTCTCGCCCTCGCTGGACGTCGCCGAGCTGCGGCGAGGCCAGGAGGTCCTGCTCAACGACGCGCTCAACATCGTCGACGCGTTCGGCTACGAGCGGGTCGGCGAGGTGGTGATGCTCAAGGAGATCCTCGCGGGTCCCGACGACAGCCCGGGCGACCGGGCACTGGTGGTCTCGCACTCCGACGAGGAGCGCATCGTGCACCTCGCCGAAACCCTGATCGGCGCGCCGATCCGGGCCGGCGACTCGCTCATGATCGAGCCCCGTTCGGCGTACGCGTACGAGCGGATCCCGAAGAGCGAGGTCGAGGAACTCGTCCTGGAGGAGGTGCCCGACGTCGGCTACACCGACATCGGTGGCCTCCACTCGCAGATCGAGCAGATCCGCGACGCGGTGGAGCTGCCCTTCCTGCACGCCGACCTGTTCCGCGAGCACCAGCTCCGTCCGCCGAAGGGCATCCTGCTCTACGGCCCGCCCGGCTGCGGCAAGACGTTGATCGCCAAGGCGGTGGCCAACTCGCTGGCGAAGAAGATCGCCGAGCGGGCGGGCAAGGAGAAGCACACCAGCTTCTTCCTCAACATCAAGGGTCCGGAGCTGCTCAACAAGTACGTCGGCGAGACCGAGCGGCACATCCGGCTGATCTTCCAGCGGGCCCGCGAGAAGGCTGGCGAAGGCACCCCGGTCATCGTGTTCTTCGACGAGATGGACTCGATCTTCCGGACCCGCGGCTCCGGCGTCTCCTCCGACGTGGAGAACACCATCGTTCCGCAGCTGCTCAGCGAGATCGACGGTGTGGAGGGGCTGGAGAACGTCATCGTCATCGGCGCCTCCAACCGGGAAGACATGATCGACCCGGCGATCCTGCGCCCCGGCCGGCTCGACGTGAAAATCAAGATCGAGCGGCCGGACGCCGAGGCGGCCAAGGACATCTTCTCCAAGTACATCCTCTCCGGGCTGCCGCTGCACCCGGACGATCTGGCCGAGCACGGCGGCGACCCCCGGGCCACCGTCGCGGCGATGATCGACGCGGTCGTGCTGCGGATGTATTCGGAGACCGAGGAGAACCGCTTCCTCGAGGTCACCTACGCCAACGGCGACAAGGAAGTCCTCTACTTCAAGGACTTCAACTCGGGAGCGATGATCCAGAACATCGTCGACCGGGGCAAGAAGATGGCCATCAAGGAATTCCTCACCTCCGGACGCAAGGGCCTGCGCCTGCAGCACCTCCTCGACGCCTGCGTCGACGAGTTCCGGGAGAACGAGGACCTGCCCAACACCACCAACCCCGACGACTGGGCCCGCATCTCCGGCAAGAAGGGCGAGCGGATCGTCTACATCCGCACGCTCGTCTCCGGCGGCAAGGGCGCGGAGGCCGGTCGGTCCATCGAGACCGCCAGCAACACCGGCCAGTACCTCTGACGGACACCCGCACGGGGCCCGTGACGCGACGCGTCACGGGCCCCGTCCCGTCCGCACCTCGCCCGCAGCCGCCGTCGCCCCGGTCCGGCGTGCCCCCTTCCGCCGCGCAGCCGACTACGCTCGATGTGACGGGGGACCGGTCGGGCGAGCGAAGCGGGTAGGTCGATGAGCGTAAGACGGATCATGGGCACCGAGGTCGAGTACGGCATCTCCGTTCCCGGCCAGGCCGGGGCCAACCCCATGGTCACCTCTTCCCAGGTGGTCAACGCCTACGGGGCGCGCCCGGAACTCAACCGGGGCGGCCGTGCCCGCTGGGACTACGAGGAGGAGTCGCCGCTGCGCGACGCACGCGGCTTCACCTACTCGGGCGCCGCGTACGACCCGGCCGAGGCGCTCGCCGACGAGGACCTCGGGCTCGCCAACGTGATACTCACCAACGGGGCGCGGCTCTACGTCGATCACGCCCACCCGGAATACTCCACACCCGAGGTGACCAACCCGCTGGACCTGGTGCGTTGGGACAAGGCGGGGGAGCGGGTGATGGCCGAGGCGGCCCGCCGTGCCGCCACCATCCCCGGCACCCAGCCGATCCACCTCTACAAGAACAACACCGACAACAAGGGCGCCAGCTACGGCTCCCACGAGAACTACCTGATGCGCCGCCAGACGCCGTTCGCCGACATCGTCGCGTACCTCACGCCGTTCTTCGTGACCCGGCAGATCGTCTGCGGCGCCGGCCGGGTCGGCATCGGCCAGGACGGCGGGCAGAACGGCTTCCAGATCTCCCAGCGCGCGGACTTCTTCGAGGTCGAGGTCGGCCTGGAGACCACCCTCAAGCGGCCGATCATCAACACCCGCGACGAGCCGCACGCCGACGCCGACAAGTACCGCCGGCTGCACGTCATCATCGGCGACGCGAACCTGTCGGAGATCTCCACGTACCTGAAGGTCGGCACCACGGCGCTGATCCTCACGATGATCGAGGAGAAGGCGCTCGGTGCCGACCTCGGCATCGCCGATCCGGTCAGCGAGTTGCGTGCTGTCAGCCATGACCCGTCCCTGACGTACCGGATGCGGCTGCGCGACGGGCGGCGGCTGACCGCCCTGGATCTCCAGTGGGCCTACTACGAGCGGGTCCGGTCCTTCGTGGATGACCGCTACGGCACCGACGCCGACGCGCAGACCCTCGACGTGCTCGACCGCTGGGAGGGCGTGCTGGACCGGCTGGGCCGCGACGTCATGCTCTGTGCCGACGAGTTGGACTGGGTGGCCAAGCTGCGGCTGCTGGAGGGCTACCGGGAGCGGGAGCAGCTCGGCTGGGGCTCGCACAAGCTCCAACTGGTCGACCTCCAGTACTCCGACGTCCGTCCGGAGAAGGGCCTCTACAACCGGCTGGTCTCCCGGGGCGCGATGAAGACGCTGCTCGACGCCGAGCAGACCCGTACCGCGATGACCGAACCGCCGGAGGACACCCGGGCCTACTTCCGTGGCCGCTGCCTGGCCCAGTACGCCTCCGAGGTCGTCGCGGCCAGCTGGGACTCGGTCATCTTCGACGTCGGGCGGGAGTCGCTGGTCCGGGTGCCGATGATGGAGCCGGAGCGCGGCACCCGCACGCACGTTGGCGCGCTCTTCGACCGCTGCTCCAGCGCCAAGGACCTGTTGGAGACCCTCACCGGAGGCTGACCGTCGTCGACGGATCCCCGCCGCGTGCCGAAGCCGGCGCGCGGCGGGCTTTTCGTCGCCTCCGCGAGGTAAGTTGATCGCAGGGCGATCGTGGAGGAGGCAGCAATGGCCACTCGTGACAGCGGCGGGCAGTCGCAGTCGGGCAAGTCGCGTCAGGGCGAGGAAGTCGAGGACGTCACCACGGAGGCGAACCCGGAGGTCGCCGAGCGGCACGCCGAGATCACCGAGGACGTCGACGACCTGCTCGACGAGATCGACTCGGTCCTCGAGGAGAACGCCGAGGAATTCGTGCGTGGTTACGTGCAAAAGGGAGGACAGTGACTAAACCGGGGCGAACCGGACATGTCAATTCCTTCTGACGACCGGGACGGGCGGCGTCGCTGCCGCGACTGTGGGGAATGGAAGCTGCTCGACGATTTCTGTTCGAGCAGCAAGCGACCCAGTCGTCGCGGCAGCTACTGCAAATCGTGCTTCAACCAGCGATCCAAGGCCAGCTACGCCAAGCGGGTGGGGGAGACGCACGGCCGGAGCGTCAAGCCGGCGCGGGAGCTTCCGGAGGGGCACCGATTCTGTGCCGACTGCGGGTCGGTGAAACCCGTCAGCGACTTTCCTCGTAACCGGTCGGACAGCACCGGCTATGCCACCTACTGTAAGCCCTGCCACAACGCCAGGACCCGGGAGACCAAGCAGCGCCTGTACGGCGGAAACCGCGAATACCACCTGCGGCAGCGCTACGGCATCGGGGAGAAGGAGTTCGACGAGCTCCTGGCCGAACAGGGCGGGGTCTGCGCGATCTGTGGCGGCGCGGACCCCCAACATCTGGACCACGATCATCGCACCGGATGGGTGCGCGGGATATTGTGCTTCAACTGCAACGGTGGTCTTGGCCAGTTCCGTGACGATCAGTCGCGGCTGGCCGGGGCGATCACATATCTGAGAGGAACCACGTGGCAGCGGGTTTTGATCCATCCGGGCGTCTACCAGATGTGTTCACCAACGCGGGGACGTCCTCCTTCACCTCGTTCCTGAGCAAGGTGGCCCCCGAGATGCTGCCCGGCCGCCGGCCGCTGCCGCCGGGTATGGCCGCCGACATGGCGCCGCACGCGACGACCATCGTGGCCATCTCGGCCGCCGGCGGTGTCGTGATGGCCGGCGACCGGCGGGCCACCATGGGCAACCTGATCGCCCAGCGCGACATCGAGAAGGTGCACCCGGCCGACGCGCACTCCCTGGTCGGCATCGCCGGCACGGCCGGTATCGGCATCGAGCTGATGCGACTGTTCCAGGTGGAGCTGGAGCACTACGAGAAGATCGAGGGCGCGATGCTCTCACTCGACGGCAAGGCCAACCGGCTCGCCTCGATGATCCGCGGCAACCTGGGCGCCGCGATGCAGGGTCTCGCGGTGATCCCGCTCTTCGCCGGCTACGACCTGGCCGCGAAGGACCCGGCGCGGGCCGGGCGCATCTTCAGTTTCGACGTCACGGGCGGCCCCTACGAGGAGACCGGCTACGACGCGATCGGCTCCGGCTCGATCTTCGCCCGGTCGGCGCTGAAGAAGCGTTTCCAGCCGGGGATCTCCATCGATGAGGCGGTCCGGCTCGCGGTCGAGGCGCTCTACGACGCGGCCGACGACGACACCGCGACCGGCGGCCCGGACCTGATCCGGCGGATCTACCCGGTGGTGATGACGGCGACGGCGGAGGGCACCCACCGGCTCACCGAAGAGGAGATGTCGGTGATCGCCGAGAGCGTGGTCTCCGGTCGGATGGAGAATCCGGGCGGTTGATCCGCTCCCGCCCGCACCAGTCAGCAGCCGTCAGCACAGCGCCCTAAGGAGAACCGCCGCCGTGGCCATGCAGTTCTACGCTTCGCCCGAGCAGATCATGCGCGACCGTTCCGAGTTGGCTCGCAAGGGCATCGCCCGGGGCCGCAGCGCGGTGGTCCTGAGCTACGAGGGCGGGGTGCTCTTCGTCGCCGAGAACTTGTCCAGCGCCCTGCACAAGGTCAGTGAGATCTACGACCGGATCGGCTTCGCGGCCGTCGGCCGCTACAACGAGTTCGAGAACCTGCGTCGGGCCGGGGTGCGGATGGCCGACCTGAACGGCCTGAGCTACGACCGGCGTGACGTCACCGGCCGGGCTCTGGCGAACGCGTTCGCGCAGACCCTGGGCGCCATCTTCACCGAGCAGTCGAAGCCGTTCGAGGTGGAGATCTGCGTGGCCGAGGTCGGCACCACCGCCGAGGACGACGAGCTCTACCGGCTCACCTACGACGGTTCGGTCAACGACGAGCCGGGCCGGATGGCGATGGGCGGGCAGGCCGAGGCGATCACCGGCGTGCTGAAGTCCGACCACCGTCCGGACATGTCGCTGGGCGAGGCGGTGCGCGTCGCGGTGCGGGCGCTGGGCAGCGTCGGGGGAGAGGGCGGCGCCTCCCGGGCCATCGCCGCCAACCAGTTGGAGGTGGCGGTCCTGGACCGGCGCCGGGTCGGGCGGACGTTCCGTCGTGTCACCGGTGCCGCGTTGACCGCGCTGCTGGACGGAGACAAGGCCGAGCAGCCGGTGCCGGCCCGCCCGGAGACGCCGTCCTCGCCGACCGAGGAGGCCAAGAAGCCCACCACGTCGGCTGGCTCGGCGGACCTGGAGGGCCAGGAGACCCCCGAGGCGTAGCGGACCACGCCCCGGCGCGGGCGGTCCGGAGCGTTGACTGCCGGGCCGTCCGTCCGGGGCCCGTGTCCACGTCCGCCGGTCCTGGACGTGCCGAGAGTCCGTCGCGGGCCGGCTCACGTGACATCCGCCGGTCCTGGCGTCCCCGGGAGAGCGGCTGCGGGCCACGCCGGTGACCGTGGTCGCCTACCGCACGGCGCAGCGGGCGTCCACCTGGGACGCGAGGGCGGACCGGGGCATGCCGTCCGTGGCAGCCGACTCGCGTGTTCACCGGCCCGCGCGGCCGGAGGCCAGGGGCTGCTGGGGCGTCCGGGTGAGAGGGGCACGGTGTGCGCTGCCCATCTGGGGCTTCGGGCGGCTAGTGTCTCATCATGGAGCGGCGAATCTTCGGCATCGAGACCGAGTACGGCGTCACCTGCACCTACCGTGGGCAGCGGCGGCTGTCCCCCGACGAGGTCGCCCGGTACCTCTTCCGCCGCGTGGTGTCGTGGGGCCGGTCGAGCAACGTGTTCCTACGCAACGGCGCCCGGCTCTATCTGGACGTCGGCTCGCACCCGGAGTACGCCACGCCGGAGTGCGACTCGGTGGTGGACCTGGTGGCGCACGACCGGGCCGGTGAGCGGATCCTGGAGGGTCTGCTCGTCGACGCGGAGAAGCGGTTGCACGACGAAGGCATCGCGGGCGAGATCTACCTGTTCAAGAACAACACCGATTCGGCCGGCAACTCGTACGGCTGCCACGAGAACTATCTGGTGTCCCGGCACGGGGAGTTCGGTCGGCTGGCCGACGTGCTGATTCCGTTCCTGGTCACCCGGCAGTTGATCTGCGGGGCGGGCAAGGTGCTGCAGACGCCGCGCGGGGCGGTCTACTGTCTCTCCCAGCGGGCCGAGCACATCTGGGAGGGTGTCTCGTCGGCGACGACCCGGAGTCGGCCGATCATCAACACCCGGGACGAGCCGCACGCGGACGCGGAGCGCTACCGCCGGCTGCACGTCATCGTCGGCGACTCCAACATGAACGAGGTCACCACGCTGCTCAAGGTCGGCACCGCCGACATCGTGCTGCGGATGATCGAGGCCGGGGTGGTGATGCGTGACCTGACGCTGGAGAACCCGATCCGGGCGATCCGCGAGGTGTCGCACGACATCACCGGCCGGCGCAAGGTGCGGCTCTCCTCCGGAAAGGAGGTCAGCGCGCTGGAGATCCAGCAGGAATACCTGGCCAAGGCGACGGAGTTCGTGGAGCGCCGCGGCGGCGACCAGACCGCCAAGCGGGTGGTGGAGCTGTGGGGCCGGGTGTTGAGCGCGGTGGAGACCGGTGACCTGGAGCCGGTGTCCCGGGAGATCGACTGGGTGACCAAGTTGCGGCTCATCGAGCGCTACCAGCGCAAGCACGACCTGCCGCTGTCGCACCCGCGAGTGGCCCAGATGGACCTCGCCTACCACGACGTGCGCCGGGGTCGGGGCCTCTACGGGCTGCTGGAGCGGCGTGGCGAGGTGGACCGGGTGACGACCGACCCGGAGATCTTCGAGGCCAAGGAGACCCCGCCGCAGACGACCCGGGCCCGGCTGCGCGGCGAGTTCATCCGGCATGCGCAGGAGAAGCGGCGCGACTTCACCGTCGACTGGGTGCACCTCAAGCTCAACGACCAGGCGCAGCGCACCGTGCTCTGCAAGGACCCGTTCCGGGCGTACGACGAGCGGGTGGAGCGGTTGATCGCCAGCATGTGACGGTGACGGCCGGCCCGGTGCGGTGCTGACCGCCGTCCGGGCCGGCCGGCCCGGTAGGCTGACCGCGCCATGACGACTTCTGAACCTCCCGACAGCGGCCGCCAGCGACAGAACTGGGCCGAGCGCCGCCGCGAGAAGATCCGTGCCGAGATCGAACGTAACCGGCGCGGCGAGTACACGGTGCCCACCTGGGTGCTGGGGCTCGCGCTGGCGCTGATCGTGGGCGCCTGGCTCGCCCTGATCTTCCTGGTCTAGCCACCCCTGACGCCGTCGCCTTTCCTACGGCCGGCCTCGGCCACCGGGCCGCCGGCGGTAGTCCTGCCGGTCCGACTACACCGCAATCTAGAAGTTGTGCCGGTTCCGGCGAACCTGGGAACGTCATGCCCGTTCGGCGTTGTCGGCGATTCGACCGCGTACGCGCGGCCGTGGCAGGAGGGTGACCGTATGGCACACATCGACCTCGGTCTCGACGAGCGGGCGCATCCGGGCATCAACGGCCCGATGCGGTTCCGCCCCGAGACGGCCAGGCCGCTCAACGAGCTGGCGGAGACGTTGTTGCGTGCCCCGCACCCGACGTTGACCCCGGGTGAGCGGGAACTGATCGCGGCGTACGTGTCGGGGCTGAACGAGTGCCGGTTCTGCTGCGCCTCGCACTCGGCGTTCGCGGCGGCGCAGCTTCCCTCGGGCATGCGGCTGGTCGACCAGGTCCGTGCCGACCCGGTGACCGCCGAGATCAGCGACAAGCTGCGGGCGCTGCTGGAGATCGCCGGTGCCGTGCAGCGCAGTGGCCGTGAGGTGACGGCGGACCTGGTCAAGGTTGCCCGGGTGGCGGGCGCGACGGACCTGGAGATCCACGACACGGTGCTGATCGCGGCGGCGTTCTGCATGTTCAACCGGTACGTGGACGGGCTGGGCACGCTGGCTCCGGAGGATCCGGTGGGGTACGAGAAGGCCGCCGAGCACATCGTGCGGTACGGCTACGGCGCGAGCTGACCGCCCGTCGGCGGGCGCGGGCGCCGCGGACGTCCGCACCGCCGCGTCGACGGGCGCCGCGTCGACGCGGCGGCGTCAGCGCGGGTCAGGCCAGCAGGTGCGCGGCGTGCCGGCCGGCCGCGGCGGCGGCCAGGAAGTAGGCGTGGTCGGCGTCGATACCCCGGCCCATGGTGGACAGGGGCACCGGCGTGGCCCGCAGCGCGGCGTCGAGCCCGTCGGTCGGAACCCGGACGACGGTGTGTCGCGCCGCCAGCGGCGCCAACGCCGCGTCCACCTCGTCGGCCAGCGCCGGGGCCAGGCCGTCGGGCACGACCAGCTCTGCGGGGGCGAGGGCCACCCGGCCGTACGCGGTGAGGCTGTGGTGCGACACGCCCCGGTGGCGGGGTCGCGGATCGGCGTCGGAGATCCGCAGCGATCCGACCGGGCGCCCGCCCAGCGTGGCGACGGCGTTGACGGCCTCGCCGACGGCCACTCCGGAGAAGCCCCACCGGGTGCCGGTGCCCAGGTTGCCCGGTCCCTGGGCGACGATCGCCACGTCGGCGCGCAGCACGTGCCGGGCGGCCAGCAGCCCGCTGTGCAGGGTGCTCGCCTCCAGGTCGCCGCCGAAGGCCTGGCCGACGCTGACCGTGCCGACGAGGTGGTCGTGCAGCCCGGCGAGGGTGCGGGAGAACCAGGCCGGCAGTGCCCCGCCGTCGGTCAGCAGGTACGCGACCCGGGTGTCGGGGGCGTCGGCGTGGATGCCGGCCAGGATCGCCGGCAGCGCGGAGTGCAGGTCGGCGGTGACCACCGGCAGGCCGGTCAGGTCGTCGGCGGCGGCCATGACCTCCCGGTGCGGGGAGGCGTCCTCGTCGACGCCGAGCAGGATCGGCTGCAACGGGGTGTACCGGGCCTTGACGAGGTGGCCGGCGTCGCGGCTGTCGAGGGCCTGCGGCGGGTCCGGCGGTAGCCGGTCGGGCAGCGCCACGACCAGGGCGTATCCGCCGGTGCCGAGGCCCATCAGCAGTGCGCCGGCGTTGAGCAGTACCCGGTCGCCGGGCTCGGGCCGGCCGACTAGCGCGGGATAGGCCAGGGCGCGCACGGCGCCGCCGTCGGGCAGGTCGACGTCCACTTCCACCGCCCCGGTCCACTGCCGCCGCAGCGCCGTCACCGTCCCCGACCGCCATCGCACCATGCCCGGCACGCTAGCGTCGCCGCCCGGGTCGGCCGCGCCCGGGGCGGTGCGCCCGGACGGCGGTCAGCCGGCGGGAGTGCCGCCGGGGCCGCCGGGCTGCGGGTCGTCGCCGGGGCGGTCGGTGCGGGTCGGGTCGAGGAAGACGTACCGGATGTGTGGGTGACGGGCGGTGAGCCGCCGCTCGGCCTGGTCGGCGGCGGCCTCGATGGTCGCGCCGCTGGCCTCGTCGTCGAAGTCGACCTTCGCGGCGACCAGGACGTCGCTCGGTCCGAGCTGCATGGTCAGCAGTGTGTGGATCCGCCGTACGGCGGGCAGGCCGGCGATTTCGTCGGCGATCTCGTCGCGCAGCCGCTCGGGCACCGCCCGGCCGACCAGCAGCGAGATGTTGCTGTGGGCCAGGACGGTGGCCACCACGAGCAGCAGCACGCCGATCAGGACGGAGGCGATGCCGTCCCACAGTTCGTCCCCGGTGAGCTGGGACAGGGCCACCCCGGCGGCGGCCAGCACCAGCCCGATCAGGGCTGCGCTGTCCTCGAAGAAGACGGCCTTGACGGCGGTGTCGGAGGTCAGCCGAAGGAACCGGCGTGGGGTGGTACGCCAGCGTCGGGACTCGGCACGGACCTGGCGCACGGCGCGGGCCAGGGAGATCGATTCGAGGGCGAAGGACACGGCCAGCACGACGTAGGAGGCCAGGTAGTCGCCACTGTGCTCGTGCACCAGGATGGTGGTGACACCGTGGGTGATCGCGAAGCCGGCGCCGGCGACGAAGGTGAACAGCGCCGCCAGGAACGCCCAGACGTAGCTCTCCTTGCCGTACCCGAACGGGTGCCGGGCGTCGGCGGGCCGCGCCCCTCTGCGCAGCGCGAGGTAGAGAAGCACCTCGGTGGTGGTGTCGGCGACGGAGTGCACGGCCTCGGAGAGCATCGCCGCCGACCCGGAGAGCACTCCGGCGATCAGCTTGGCGACCGCGATGGCGAGGTTGGCGGCCCCCGCCACCACGACGGTGCCGACGCTGTCGGTCCTGACCTCCGGCTGGGTCACCACGTCACTGTATGGTCGTCGGCGGTGGGGTACCCGGTGACCGGTGAACAGGCCGGTCGCGACGCGGCGCACGTCGTGCCCGCGTGGGTGCACGGGCTCGGCGGGTGGGCTGCTAGCGTCTACCGAGTGTCGCGGACCCGCACCGAACGCCTGGTCAACCTGGTGATCTGCCTACTGTCCACGCGACGGTTCCTGACCGCCGCGCAGATCGCCGCGACCGTGCCCGGTTACGAGCACGATCCGGACGACGCGCGTGACCACGAGGCGTTCCAGCGCAAGTTCGAGCGGGACAAGGCCGAGCTGCGTGAGTTGGGCGTACCGCTGGAGACCGGGACGGCGAGCGTCTTCGACGCGGAGCCCGGCTACCGGATCGCCCACCGGGAGTATGCGCTGCCCGACATCCCTCTCGAACCGGACGAGGCCGCCGCGATCGGCATCGCCGCCCGGCTGTGGCAGCACGCCGGCCTGGCCGCCGCCGCCTCCTCGGGGCTGGCGAAGCTGCGCGCCGCCGGCGTGGACGTGGACCCGCAGGCCACGCTGGGCCTGGAGCCGATGGTGACGGTGGACCCGGCGTTCGCGCCGCTCACCGCCGCCGCCCGGGACCGGCGCGAGGTCAGCTTCGACTACCGGGTGCCGGACCGCGACGACCCCACCCGCCGCCGCCTGCAACCGTGGGGCGTGGTCTGCTGGCGGGGCCGCTGGTACGTGGTCGGGCACGACCTCGACCGCGGGGCGACCCGCTGCTTCCGGCTGTCCCGGGTGGTCGGCACGGTACGGGCGACCGGCGTTGCCGGGGGCTACCAGCCGCCGGCCGGAGTCGACCTGATCAGCCACGTGGCCCGCTGGTCGGGGCCGGTGGAGCGCACCGGGCGGGCCACCGTGCTGGCCGCGGCCGGACGCGCGGCCGGGCTGCGCCGCTGGGCGGTCGGCGTCACCGCCGGGCCCGACGGTGACCGGCTCGTCCTGCCGTACGCCGACGCGGACGCGCTCGCCGGCCAGCTCGTCGGCTACGGCCCGGACGTGCGGGTGCTCGATCCGCCGGAGGTGCGCGACGCGGTGATCCAGCGGCTGAAGGAGATCGCCGTCCGGCACGACGACCTGGCGGTCGCCGGGGGTGTCCGGTGACCCGGCCGTCCGCCCGGGGCGGTTCCCGCGCGTCGGCCGACCGGCTGGCCCGGCTGCTGAACCTGGTGCCCTACCTGCTGGCCCGGCCCGGCATCGAGCTCGCCGAGGCGGCCGGTGACCTGGGCGTCACCGAGCGGCAGCTGCGCGAGGACCTGGAGCTGCTGTGGGTGTGCGGTCTGCCCGGCTACGGCCCGGGTGACCTGATCGACATGGCCTTCGACGGCGACCGGGTGACGATCACCTACGACGCTGGCATCGACCGGCCGCTGCGGCTCACTCCGGACGAGGCCCTCGCGTTGGTGGTGGCGCTGCGGATGCTCGCCGAGACGCCCGGGGTGACCAACCGGGAGGCTGTCGAACGGGCCCTCGCCAAGATCGAGCACGCGGCCGGTGACCTGGTGGCGGCGCCGGTCGAGGTTCGGCTGCCCGCCGACACCCGACGGGTGGAGGAGCTGCGGACGGCCGTCGAGAGCGGCCGGGCACTGCGCATCACCTACTACACGGCGGCGCGGGACGAGACCACCGAGCGCGTCGTCGACCCGCTGCGGATGCTGATGGTCGGCGGGCGGGCGTACGTGGAGGCGTGGTGCCGCCGGGTGGAGGCGGTGCGGCTGTTCCGGGCCGACCGCATCGACGCGGTCACCGAGCTGGACGAGCGGGCCGTGGTGCCGCCGCAGGCCCGCCCGCACGACCTCACCGAGGGTGTGTTCCGGCCCTCGCCGGACCTGCCGCTGATCACCCTGCGGATCGGTCGGGGCGAGCGGTGGATCACCGAGTACTACCCGTGCGAGCGGGTCGAGGCCGGCGGCGGCGACCACTGGCTGGTCTCGCTGCGGGTCACCGACCTGGGCTGGGCCCGCCGGTTCGTGCTGGGACTGGGCTCGAACGTGACCGTGGTGGCGCCGGTCGAGCTGGCCGATCAGGTCCGGGCCGCGGCAGTCGCCGCCCTCGACGCGTACGCGTCGCCGACGCCGGCCGCGTCCCTCGGATCGACGGACGGGTCGGACCCGCGGCGGGCGGTGTCGCCGGCCGACCCGGCGGTGACCGCGGGCACGCAGTAGGCTGGCCGCCGTGGTGAAGTGGATCGTGCTCGCGGTGGTGCTGTTCGCGCTCGTCGTGTTCGCCCTGGCCTTGCGGCCGGTGCTGGCGCGGCTGCCCCGGCTGCGTCGCGCGGCCGTGGCCCTGCAACGTCGCGCGACCGAGGCGGAGGCGCTGCGGGAGACCGCCGAGACCCTCCAGGCGCGGGCGGAGACTCTCCAGGAGCAGCTCGACACGACCCAGCGGCGGATGGCCGTGATCAGGGCCCGGCGGGGCGGCTGAGCGATCGGTGTCCGGTTCCTGCGCGAACCGGGCAGGTTCCGCGCAGGAACGATCCTTCGGCAGATGGTTGACGGGACGTCCCGCGTTGGTCAACACTTCACCGGCCGGGACAAACCACCACCACCCGGCGGGTGTCAACGCCCATCGGCGCACGTACGATGGGCTGCGGTACACCCCTTACGACGACACAGAGCGACTGGAGCTTCCCATGGGTGCCCTCAAGCCGTGGCACATCGCCGTACTCGTGGTCGTGCTGATCCTGCTCTTCGGTGCGAAGCGGCTTCCCGACGCGGCCCGTTCGCTGGGCCGTTCGCTGCGGATCATCAAGGCCGAGACCAAGAGCCTGCAGGACGACGACCGCGACCTCGCCGAGAAGGCCGACGCGCAGTCCGCCTACCAGCCGCTCCCGCCGCAGACCGTTCAGGGGCAGCCGTACGCGCCGCCGCACGCCGGGCAGCAGCCACACGCCGCCCCGCAGCAGCAGCCGTACGCACCTCCGGTCAGCGACCCGGTGCAGCGCGTCCGCGACAACTGACCGAAGGGCCCGAGACCCGTGGCCTTCGCCCTCAAGAAGCGCGGTCCGAGCAATTTCGCGCGGGCTGCCGACGGCTCGATGACGCTCATGGAGCACTTCCGTGAGCTGCGTACCCGGTTGTTCCGCGCCTCGCTGGCGATCGCGGTGGGGCTGATCGGCGGCTTCCTGCTCGCCCAGCCGGCGTTCGATCTGCTCAGACAGCCGTACTGCCGGCTTCCCGGCATGATCGTCGACGGTGAGTGCCAGAACTTCCTGCTGCTCGCCCCCGCGGACGGGTTCATCCTCAAGCTGAAGCTGGCGCTCTGGATCGGCCTGATCATCGGTGCCCCGGTCTGGCTCTACCAGCTGTGGGCGTTCATCGCGCCGGGCCTGCACCGCAACGAGCGCAAGTGGGCGTACGTCTTCGTCGCGATCGCGGCGCCCCTGTTCGCCGCCGGCGCGGTGCTGGCCTACTTCGTGGTGGACAAGGGCCTGGCCTTCCTGCTGGAGGCTGGCGTCACCGGCACCGGCACCCAGTTGGAGGTGACCCGGTACATCTCGTTCGTCACCAACATGATCCTGCTCTTCGGGGTGGCGTTCGAGTTCCCCCTCACCCTGCTGATGCTCAACTTCACCGGGGTGGTGAGCGCCCGCCGGCTGCTCAGCTGGTGGCGGGTCGTGGTCTTCGTCTGCTTCGCGTTCGCGGCGGTGGCCACCCCCGACCCCGGGCCGTTCGGCATGACGCTGCTGGCGCTCTGCCTGTCGCTGCTCTACTTCGTCGCCGTCGGGGTGGCGTTCCTCAACGACAGGCGGAAGGGACGCGGCAAGGAGATCTACGCGGGTGTCGACGACGACGAGGTGTCGCCGCTCGAGTTCGATCCTGAGCCGGTGGAGGCCGGGAAGCGGGTGGACGCCAGCGCGCCCGTCACCGCCCCGGAGCCGGTCACCGCGCCGGCCCCGATCGACCGCCGCTACGACGACATGACCTGACCGCCCGCCCCATGACGAACGGAACAAGCCCTCCTTCACCGGGGGGCTTGTTCCGTTGACGGCCGGGTGCGGGTGCTGCTGCCGACCCGGGAGGGCGTCGCACCACGGGCGGCTTCCCTAACGCACCGCCCGTCAGCCGTCAGCGCCCAGTCGGCAATCCGTCACCAGCTGTTCACGAGCTGCGATCGGGTAAGCAGATCTTTACGATGTGTCGACGTGCCCGACGAGGGAGGTCGCTGTCCAGTGCGTCGCCCGACGTTTCGTCGTCCACCCGTCGCCGTGCCGGCGCCAACTGCTCCGCCGCGACGGCGCAGGATGCCCGTCGCGCGGTTCGCCGTGCTGTTGGGAGCCGCCGTGGGGGTCGGTGTCCTGGGTGCCGCGCTGTCCGGTGACCCGGCCGCCGCCGGGGACCGCGCCGGCCTCGCCGTGGTGGGGCAGAGCGGCCTCACCGACGCCTCGGGTCCACCAGGTTCCCGCTCCGCTCCGGCGCTCAGCGACGGCGGTCCGGCCGTGGCCGGGCATGCCCGATCCTTGCCCCGCACCGGGCAGCGTGACCGGCCGCGCGCGCGTACCGGCCTGGTGACGCCGGTCGGCGACC
The DNA here is from genome assembly GCF_900091625.1 of Micromonospora peucetia. Lineage (NCBI taxonomy): Bacteria > Bacillati > Actinomycetota > Actinomycetes > Micromonosporales > Micromonosporaceae > Micromonospora > Micromonospora peucetia. Next base: position 5,625,243 of record NZ_FMIC01000002.1, on the reverse strand, counting down.
TGGTGGCCGAGGTGGGCCGGCGGGTGGCGGCCGCCACCCCGGACCGGGACCGCCGCCGGGACGACGAGCGGCACCGGCCACTGGTCCCCGCCGCCCCTGCCGTGCCGGTCCCCGCAGCACCTGCCGTGCCGGTCCCCGCCGTGCCGGTCCCCGCCGTGCCGGACGATGGCACGTCCCCGCCCGTACGCCGCGTCACCGCCCCGGCCTCGTCCCACACCCGGCCACCGAACTCGGCCGGGAGGTCCCTGGTTCCCCGTCTCGCCGGGACGGCCGCGGTCGTCGCACGGCCAGCGGCGTCTGCCGGGGCGTTCCTGGTTCCCCGTCTCGCCGGCACCGCGTCGTCCGTCGTGACGCCGGTGGTTCGCGCGGCCCTGTCCACCACGGGCTCCGTGGTGTCGCGCGTGATCGGGTTGCCCTGTGTGCTCTCCCCGGCGCCGCCCGGGTCGCCGGTCGTGCCGGGTGACCCGTCGTCGCCTCCTGTCGGCGGACCGGGCCTGTCGCCGCCGGATGCGGCAGTGGTGCCGCCGGATACGGCAGTGCCGCCGGTCGTGGCGTTGCCGGGCGCGGCGAACGCCCCACCACAGACCATCGGGGCACGGTTCGCGATCACCTCGTCATCTGGTGGTGGATCCGACTGGCGTCCCGGTCGGGGCGGCGGGGCCGCCGTCGCAGCCGCGCCGGGTTCGGCCGGTCTGCCGATCCGCCCCGTCGTGCCGGGCGAGGACGACGTCGCGGCCACCACGGACGGCGGCGCCCCGGCGATGGTCGGGCCGTCGGCCGACGCGGACCGTCCGACCGGGGCCGACGGCGGCTCGCCACCCGCACCGCAGGCCCCGGGAGACCGGTTCCCCGGGGTGAGTGCCCGCCCCGGCTGAGTCCCTGGGGCCCGCCCGCGCGGTCGTCCGGTACGTCCGGCCGCATCGCCCGGCGCCTGGCCACACGGTTGCCCCTGACCGTCGGGTCGTCGACGTGTCGCGGGCCAGGACCCAGTCGTTTCGCGCAGCCGGCCTGCGTGGTCCCGTCAACGGGACCCGCTCGCCGCCCGCGCACCCCGAGATCGGAGCCACGCGTTGATCCGCGTCGTCGTTGTTGAGGAGATGGGTCTGCTGCGCACCGCGCTGTGCGCGGCGTTGTCGAGCGAGGAGGACATCGAGGTCGTCGCCGAGGTGACCGAGGTGACGGAGTTGCCGGCCGTGCTGCGTCGGCACCGGCCGGACGTGGTGCTGGTCGACCTGGCGCCGGACGCCCCGCATCCGGTCGAGGCCGTCGCCGAGATCACCGGAGCGGTGCCCGACACGGCCGTGCTGGCCATGGGCCGCCGGTGGAGCCGGCGGGTGGTCGGGGAGTTGCTGGACGCGGGCGTACGGGGCCTGGTCGGCAAGGACGCGTCCCTGGAGGCGCTGGTCGGAGCCGTCCGGGAACTCGCCGCCGGAGGGAGGGTCATCGACGCCGCCGCCGCCGTGACGGCGCTGCGCCCCACGTCGAGCCCGTTGACGCGCCGGGAGGTGGAGGTGCTACGGGTGGCCGCGGAGGGCCTGCCGCTCAAGGAGATCGCCCGCCGGCTCTACCTGGCGCACGGAACGGTACGCAACCATCTGTCGGCGATCATGCGCAAGACCGGCGCCCGTAACCGCATGGAGGCGGTGTGGCGCGCTCGACGCGACGGCTGGATGTAACTGTCCGGGTACGAGCCGGGTGTGCCTGCCCGGCTCGGCTCGTACCCCGGGGCGTGCCGGCGTCGTCCGGCGTTGAGCCAGGGTGGACGGTGGGGGGTCGCTCACCGAGCGGAACCAGCCGGGACGTGTTTGAATGCTGACGATCCGTGATCTGTCTGACGACGCTCCGGAGGGTCAACGGTGATCCGTACCCTGCTCGCCCTGGATGGTGCCCTGGTCCGTGGCGCCCTGTCGCTCGTCCTCGCCGCCGAGGTGGACATCAGCGTGGTGGCGGAACTGGACCGGGGTGACGCACTCCCGCCGGCGGTCCGCGCACAGCGCCCCGACGTCGCGGTCGTCGACCTCGACCTCATCGGCGAGGCGGGTGTGGCGGGGCAGTGCCCGTTGCTGGTGCTCGCCGACCGGCGCCGGGCGCGCAGCCTGCACCGGGTCTTCGTGCCGGGACGCCCCGTCGGGATCCTCGGCAGCGACGTCTCCCCGCACCGGGTGCTGGACGGCATCCGGCGGCTGGCCCGGCACGAGTCGGTGGTCGATGCCGACCTGGTGATGGCAGCGCTGACCCGGGACAGCCCGCTGACCTCACGGGAGACGGAGATCCTCGACCTGACCGCTGCCGGGGCCCCGGTCGTGGAGGTCGCCCGGGCGCTCGGGCTCGCGCCGGGGACCGTGCGCAACCACCTCGGCCGGATCACCCGCAAGGCGGGCGCGCGGACGAGGGTGGAGGCGGTGCGGGTCGCCCGCGAGGCCGGCTGGATCTGACTGCCGCGCCCACCCTGCGGGTGGTCACGCCCGGCCGAGCGGCACGCGGGTCGGCGGTGTCACGTCCTCCCAGTGCCCGACCAGTTCGCGGTAGGTGGACGAGCGGGCCAACAGGTCGTCGTGGGTGCCGGCGAGCGGTCGGTCACCGTCGAACACCAGCACCCGGCGGGCCCGGGCCGCCGAGCTGATCCGGTGCGCGATCACCACCAGGGTGCCGCCTCGGCGGGCGAAGGCATGCTCGACGGTCGCCTCCAGGGGCGGGTCCAGGTGACACGTCGCCTCGTCGAGGATCACCAGCGACGCCGGGGCGAGGTAGGCCCGCACCGCGGCGACGAGCTGGCGTTCCCCGGCGGAGAGGGTGGCCGGGTCGAGTTCGGCGTCGAGGCCACCGAGGCGGGTTACCAGGGCACCGGCGCCGAGGGCGTGCGCAGCGGCCAGGACGGTCGCGTCGTCTGCGTCGGGGCACAGGTAGCGGAGGTTGTCGCCGAGGGAGCCGGTGCGCACGTACGCCTCCTGTGGCACCAGCACCCGCAGCCGGGCCAGCGCGTCCGGCGGCGTGCCGGCGACCGGCACGCCGGCCAGGTGGACCGAGCCCGAGTCCGGCGGCACCAGCCCGGCGACCAGCGCGGCCAGGGTGGACTTGCCGGCTCCGCTCGGCCCCACCACGGCCAGGTGCTCGCCGGCAGCCACCGTCAGGGTGAGGTCCGCCAGGACGGGCCGGGCGTGCGGGCCGTACCGGAAGCTCAGTGCGCGCAGCTCGACCGCCCGCGACCCGGCGCCGCCGACGGGAGCGGCGGCATGCGGCGCCACGCCGGTGCCGGCCGGTGGCGGGTCCGCCGGGGCGACGGCGACCGGGGACGCCGGCGGTGAGTGGTCGTCGGGCCCTGGGGGCGGGCTCGTGCGCAGGATCCGGCCCAGGGTGACGGCGTAGCGCAGGCCCCCACCGCCGACGCCCTGCACGACGGCGTGCAGGGCGGGTTGCAGCCCGGTGGTCACGTAGACCAGCGCGCCCAGCACGGCCCCGGCGCTCAGCCCCTGCCGCACCAGCCACGGCGCGGCCAGCAGCAGCACCAGCACGGGCAGCCAGCCGCCCACCCCGAGGCTGAGGCTGCGCAGCGCGGCCATCCGGGCCAGGGTCCGCTCGGCGTCGGCCTGCGTCGTGACCCGCCGGCCCACGTCGGACACCACGCGCTCGCGTGCGCCGCAGGCGACGACGTCGCGATGACCGGCCAGCGCGGACGCCGCCGAGCGGCCGAGCCGCTCGCCGGCGGTCACCTGGGCCCGCTGGTGCGCCACCATGGCCGGCAGCGACGCCGCGAACACGGCCAGCCCCACCACCAGGGGGGCGGCCACCGCGGCCGCCAGCGGCGGGGCCAGGGCGAACAGGCCGAGCAGCGCGGCGCCGGCGGTGAACAGGAATCCGCGCACCACCAGCACCAGGCCGCCGAAGGTGTCCCGGACCACCTCGACCTGGTAGGTCAGCCGGGCCACGGCGGCGCTGTCCGCCCGGCCGCCGGCCCGGGTGGCCTCGCGCAGCGCGCCGTGCACCACGCGGGCGGCCAACTCGTCGCGGAACGGCTCCACCACTGCCCCGAGGCTGCGGTACACCTGCCCGGTGGCCGCCGCGCCGACCAGCACGGCCGCGGCGAGCCCACCCAGCCAGGCCAGGCCGGTGTCGAACTGGCCGGCCAGGAAGCCCCGGTCGACGGCGCGGGCCACGAGCATCCCGCCGAGCAGCGCCGGCAGGGCCTCGACCGCAGACCAACCCGCCAGCCGGCCCAGTGCCCGGCGGCGGGCGCGCAGCGCCGCCCAGGTGGTGCGGCGCACGCCGGGGCCGCTCATCGGGTTTCCCCGTCCGGGGCGAAGACCGCCCGGTAGTCCGGGTCGGCCCAGAGCCGCTGGTGCGGCGCCACTGCCCGCAGCCGCCCGCCGTCGAGCCACGCCACCAGGTCGGCCGCTGCCGCTGTCGTCGCGCGGTGGGTCACCACGAGCCGGGTACGCCCGCGGGCGCCGGCCGCCACGGCCCGGACGATCCGGTGTTCGGTGGCGGTGTCCAGGCTGGATGTGGCGTCGTCGAGCACGAGCAGCCGCCCGGCGGGGAACGCGCGGGCCAGCCCGAGACGCTGCGCCTCGCCGCCGGAGAACGGCGCGTCTGCCAGCCGGGTGCGGAAGCCCTCGGGCAGCCGGGCGACGACGTCGGCGACCTGGGCCGCCCGCGCCGCGGTCAGCACCGCCGGGGTGGCCGGGGCAGTTCCGGCGGGCGGTCGCGCCGATTCGGCGGGCAGCCCGAGCCCGATCGCGTCGTGCACCGTCTCGCCGACCAGGACGGGCCGGTCGAAGGCGTGACCGACGGCCCGGCGCAGCGCGGGCGGGCTGAGCCGAGGCAACGGCACCCCGTCCAGCAGCACCTCGCCGGTGTCCGGGTCGTGCAGCCGCCCGGCCACCGCGGCGAGGGTCGACTTGCCGGCGCCGGAGCGCCCGACGACGGCCACCGTGGCGCCCGCCGGGACGGTCAGGTCGATCCCGTCGAGGACCGGCCGCCCGTCCTCGGCGCGGACGCCGACCCCGCGCAGCCGCAGTTCCCCCCGACCGGGCGGCAGCGGTTCGGTGCCGTCGGGGCGCACCGGGTGGGCCAGCGGCTCGGCGATCCGGCCGGCCGCCGCGCGGCTGCGGACCAGCCGGTTCAGCGTGGCCAGCACCGCGCCCAGTCCGGCGCCGAGGGCCGCGTACTGCACGGCGGCGACGAGTTGGCCGGGGGTGAGCCAGCCGACGGTCAGCGCGTACCCGCCGACGGCCACGACGGCCACCTGGAGCAGCGGCCCCACGGCGGCCGTGCGGGCGCTCGCCCGGGCCAGCAGTCGCCAGCCGAGCTGGCCGTACCCGCGCAGCTCCGGCAGGGCCGCCAGCACCCGGTCGCGTTCCCGCTCGACGGTCGCGGCGGCGGCGATGGTGCGGGCGCCACCGAGGGCCTCCAGCAGCCGGCCCGCGACGACCCCCAGCACCCGCTGGTAGCCGGCGACGGCGGCGGAGGCGTCGGTGACGAAGGCCCGCATGAGCACCGCGAGCAGGGCCAGCCCGCCGAGGAGGGTGACGCCGAGCAGCGGTTCGAGCAGGGTGAGCGCCACGACGCTGCCGACCGGGGGGAGCAGCGCGACGACGCCCAGCACCACGGCCGTGCCGGCCTGCCCGGCGTCGGCGGCCTGCCCGACGAGCCGACCGACCAGGTCGCCCACCGGATAGCGGCGGACGGTGCGCACGTCGCAGGCGAACAGGTGGCGCAGTAGGCGCCGACGCAGCCGTGCGGTGGCCCGGGCCGCGCCGTACCCGCCGGCCACGTCGGTGAGGATGTCGGTGACCATCAGGACGGCGACCAGGCCGCAGGCCGCGGCCGGCCACCGGACGGAGCCGTCGCCGCCGACGGCGGCGTCGACCGCCAGCCCGAGCACGGCGGGCAGGGAGAGTTCGGCGGCTGCGCCGGTGAGCGCGACCGCGACGAGCAGGACCGTCCACCCGCCGCCGTCGCGGACCACCCGCCGCAGCAGCCGGTCGGAGCCGGTCGGCGTCCGCATCGGTCCTCCACAAAGACGTGCGGCCCTGGGCGGACACTTCCATCCGCCCAGGGCCTCGCGAGACGATCTGATCAGTTGCAGGTCGTGACGGACAGCGAGCTGTCGCCGCAGAGCAGCAGGCTCGCCCGGCTGCCACCGCCGGTGCGGTCGGCGGGGGCCATCTCCATGCCCTGGAGGTCGAGAAGCGCCATGTCGAGTCATCTCCTTCTGTACTGGTCGGATGGTCGGATCAGTTGCAGGTCGTGACGGACAGCGAGCTGTCGCCGCAGAGCAGCAGGCTCGCCCGGCTGCCACCGCCGGTGCGGTCGGCGGGGGCCATCTCCATGCCCTGGAGGTCGAGAAGCGCCATGTCGTGTCACCTCCTTCCGTGCTGGTCGGTCGATTCGGTCACCCTCGCCGAGGCGAGGGAGTCGGGGGCGCCCGTCAGGGGCGCGAGGAACGGCAGGCTCACCGGGGCGTCGGGCCGCGCGGCGGCCAGTGCCAGCAGCACGCCGGCGGTGCCGGTGCCGAGGTCCATGGAGAGCCGCAGCAGTTGCTCGCCCGGGAAGGCCGTCCCGTCCCGGTAGGGCAGCGCGTGCCACGCCAGCCGGGCCACCTGGGCGTCCCGTTCGCGGCACCGCTGCGGATCGTCGGGGTACGCCGCGAGGTAGGCCACGATGCCAGCTCGTCCGGCGAAGAGGCCCGACTGCGCGTAGAACGGCGACCGGGCGGCGCGGCGCACACCTGCGCTGGCCTCGGCGAACCGCTCGTCGGCGTGGTGGCGCAGGTACTGGTCGAGCACGAGCCCGATCCCGATGCTGCCCTGCCCGAGGTAGGGCATGGTGCGCCAGCCCTCGTTGACCTCCAGCGCGCCGTCGGGGCGCACCACGCAGCGGCGCAGGTCCTGCCGCAGCGCCGTGGCGGCATGGTCCAGCAGCGCCTGCTCGCCGGTCAGCTCGTGCAGCCGCACCAGCAGCAGCGCCGGCCCGGTCCGGCCGCGCAGCAGCCCGGCGTACGGATGCCGCCCGCCGCTGATGTCAGGCCCCGGGTCGTCGGCGAGTTGGTCGACGATCCGCTCGGCGGCCCGCCAGGCGGCGTCGCGCAGGGTGGTCTCTCCGGTGCGCCCGGCCAGCTCGGTCAGGTTGAGCGCGATCCCGGACAGGCCGCCCGCGAGGCTGTGGTCCAGCCCGTCCAGCGGTTGGCGCAGGCAGATGTCGAGCACGTCGAGGGCGTCCTGCCGGCGACCGAGCAGCTCCAGGGCGTACGCGACGCCGTGCAGGCCGTCGTAGAAGCCGCACCGGGTGCCGGAGGGGGGTGCGGTGGCCCGACGGACCAGCCACTGTTCGTGTTCTGGCCAGCGCCCGGCGCCGCTGACGTGCAGGGCGTACAGGACGCCGGCGGCGCCGTGGGCGAGGTTGAGCCCGCCGCTGCGGAACTGCTCGATGTCGCCGGGGAAGAGCCGGTCGTCCCGCTGGGGTGTCGCGCTGGCGAGGATCGCCCGGCTGAGCCGGTCCCGCTGCGCCGGCCCGACGTCGACGGTGAGCTCCGGTGCCGCCTCGGCGACGCCGGTGATCTCCCGTACGGCGTCGTCGAGGAGGTCCCTCGGCACCGGGAAGTGGGCGGCGATCACGTCGGCGAGGTGCGCGGCCTTGGCCGGGCCCAGCCGGACCAGCTGGGTCAGCGGCAGGAACAGCGCCAGCCGCAGGCAGGCCAGGGCGTACCGGTCGACGGCGGGACCGGTGCGGTCCCGGGGTGCGGCGAAGCCCTGGTTGCGCAGGCCCGGCCGGCGGTGGCCGTCGATCGGCGCGGCGACCTCGAAGTCGACCAGCGCGATCCGGTCGTCGGGGCGGACCATGATGTTGAACAGGTGCAGGTCGCCGTAGACCAGGCCGCGGTCGTGGATGGCCGTGACGACCTGTTCGACCTGCCGGTGCACGTCCAGCGCCCACCGGGTGTAGTCGGCGCGGTCGGCGTCTGTGGCGTCGGCGTCGATCAGCGGGTACCGCTCGACGAGCACCTTGTTGAGCGAGCGGCCCTCGATGAACTCCAGCGCGAGGAACCGGTGCTCGCCGAGGGGGAACTCGTCGTGCACCCGGGGCACCTGCGGCAGATCCGCCAGCCGGCGGAGCGCGTCGGCCTCCCGGGTCAGCCGGGTGACCGCGTCGGCGCCGTCGGCGTCGAGTCCGGCGTGCGGCCGGGCCTCCTTCAGCACCACCTGGGTGTCGGTCCGCACGTCCCGGCCGACGTAGAGGCCGCCGCCGTTGGAGAAGTGGATGACCTTCTCGATCCGGTACGGCACCTCGTTTGTGCTGGTGGCGTTGCGGGCGGCCAGGTGCGGGCCGAGGAAGGCGGGCAGCGTCACCCAGGACGGTACGTGGAAAACGGGATCGCGGCGGTCGGGCACCAGCGTGCCGGTGTCGTCCTCGATCGCCGGGACCACCTGGCCGTCGGGGGAGTGGCAGTAGCGCGCGGCGAAGCCGCCGTAGCGTACGTGCACCGGGCCGACGCCGTGGCGCAGGTCGCTGAGGATGTACGGGCCGGACTCGCCGGCGAGCAGTTCGTCGAGCTCCTTGCAGACCAGCTCCAGCTCCGCGTCGTCACGGGGGTAGACGGTGACGAACTTGCCGCTGGCCGCCCGGGAGGCGTACTTGGAGTTGCGCAGCAGCAGGGTGCGCGGGCCGCGGAGGAACTTGAAGGACAGTCCACGCGGGACGCAGTAGTCCCAGATGGTGTCCAGCACCCGCTCCGCGTTGGCCAGCGTCGCCGACACGTGGATCTTCCAGCCCTGCTGGGGCAGCGTGCCGCCCTCCGGGGCGTAGATCAGCCAGTCGTCGAGCGGCTCGGACCGCCAGCCGTCGGGGACGGGCCGCCGCGCCGCGGCGAAGGTGGGCTGTTCGACCGCACTGCCGAGTGAGTCGTAGAACAGTCGATCGGCGGCGCAGTAGCTGTCGTAGCGCTCGTCCACCGTGACCACCCCCTCCGCTGTTTGGTCGATGCCTTCGTCCTGCTGATGGATACGAGTCTGTCCGTTCGGGCTATGGCGGTTCCAGTGTGTTCAGTCATGACGACGAATGCGTGCCGCACGGTTGGCCGTGACAAATGTCAGGTGCGCCCGGGCCGGATGGGCCCCGGCCCCGGACGTTCGGCCAGCGGGCCGGCGGTACGCCCTGCCGGGCCGGTGGCGGTACGGTGCTCGCCGTGACCGCAGACGATCACCCCTCCGTGGCCCCCGGCGGGCCCGTCGCCGTGCTGGCCAACCCGACTGCGGGCCGGGGACGGAACCGAGGGCTGTTGCCGCAGGTCCTGCACCGGCTCGCGGCTGCCGGCCGGCCGGTGCGCCCGCTGCACGCACACACCGCCGAGGAGGCCGAGGCGGCCTGCCACGCGGCGGTGGCTGACGGCGCGTCGGCCCTGGTCGCGATCGGCGGCGACGGGACCGTGCACCGAGCGGTGCAGGCGGTCGCCGGGACGGCGGTGCCGTTCGGCGCGGTGCCCGCCGGCACCGGCAACGACTTCGCCGCCGACACCGGCTTCCCGGTCGACCCGCTGGCCGCCGCCGACGTCATCGCGGCGGCGTTGCGCGACGGCCGGACCCGCCCGGTGGACCTGGCGCGGATGACGGCAGCCGACGGCACGAGCCGCTGGTACGCGGCGGTGCTCGCGGCCGGCTTCGACGCGATCGTCAACGAGCGTGCCAACCGGATGCGCTGGCCGAGCGGTCCGCGCCGCTACGACCTGGCGATCCTGGTGGAGCTGGCCCGGCTGCGCCCGCGCCGCTACACGCTGCGGCTCGACGGGGTGGCGCACGAGGTGGACGCCGTGCTGGTGGCCGTGGGCAACTGCGCCAGCTATGGCGGCGGCATGCGGGTCTGCCCGGACGCGGACCCGACCGACGGCCTGCTCGACGTGGTGGTGGGTGGCCGGTTCGACCGGCGCACGCTGATGCGGGTCAAGCCGCGCATCTACCGGGGCACCCACGTGACACACCCGCTGGTGAGCAGCTACCGGGCCCGCACGGTCGAGTTGAGTGCCGAGGGCATCACCACGTACGCCGACGGCGAGCGCGCCCTGGACCTCCCGCTGACCGTCACCGCCGCCCCGGCCGCCCTGCGCCTCCTGCGCTGACGCGGCGTTCGTCCGCGCGGCGTGGGTCAGGCGGCCGTGCGGGCGATACGGTCGAGCCACTCGGCGAGCAGGGCGCGTTCGGCGGTGGTGAGGTCGGTGGTCAGGGTGTCGAGGGCGGCGCGCAGCGCCACCGCGTGCCGGACCGGGCGGTCGGCGCGGGACGTCGCCCGGGCGGCGGCGGAGTCGGTGACCAGGGCGGCGAGCACGGCCTCCCGGGCCCGGGCCGACAGGGCCGGGTCGCGCTGCGCCGGCGGGGTCCGGATCAGGGTGAGGGTGATCCCGCATCCGGTGGCGTGCAGCATCTCGGTGGCCTCGTCGACGCCCGTGCGCAGCCGGCCCGTCTCGGCCACCCGGTGTACGAGCTGGCGCAGGATGTCGGCCGCGACCCGGGCCGCCGTCGGTGTCTCGCCGGGGCGCGGGTCGCCGTAAACGAGGGCGTGGAACGCGGGGTTGGCCACCCCGAAGCCGACGTGCAGGTCCCAGCCCCGGCGCAGGTCGTCCACCGGGTCGCCGGCGAGATCCCCGGCCGCCTGGGCGTGCAGGTACGCGGCGAACCCGTAGCTGGCCGCCGCGTCCAGCAGGCCGCGCATGTCGCCGAACTGGCGGTAGATCGTCGGCGCCTGCACCCCTGCCGCCCGGCTGACCGCGCGGGTGGAGACCGCCTCCCGGCCGCCCTCGGCGAGCAGGGTGGCGGCGGCCCGGACGATCCGGTCCCGGGGCGACGTCTCGGTGATCATGACAGCGACGATAACGCTCTCGCGTTAGCGGCGCGCGCTAACAGTGCTGTCGACGTGCCGTTAGCGCTGCTGGTCGACCCCGGCCAGGTCCAGCACGGCGCCCAGGCCGTTGGCCCGCCCCGCCTCGGCGGCCGGCAGCACCAGCACCGCGCACCCGGCCGCGACGGCCCCCGCGTCGGCCGGGGTGTCGCCCACCATCAGCGCCCGCTCCGGGTCGACGCCGAGCATCCCGCAGGCGCGCAGGAAGATCCCCGGGTCCGGCTTGCAGCGCCCCACCTCGTACGACAGCACGAACGCGTCGACCAGCCCGGCCAGCCCCCACGCCTCGAAGTGCGGCCGGATGTCGAAGCCGATGTTGCTGACCACGCCCACCCGGACGCCACCGTCGCGCAGCGCGGCCAGGGTCGGGGCGGTGTCCGGGTACGGCACCCAGCCCTCGGGCACCAGGAGCCGCTCGTAGAGCGCCTCGGCGAAGCCCTCGATGCCCGCGTCCACCGTCTCGGCGAGCCCCGTGTAGGCGCCCCGGTGGGCGTGCGGGTAGAGATCCCGGTCGGCGTACAGCTCGCTCAGCCGGGGCGGCACCCGGGTCGGTGGCGGCCCGCCCGCCCGGCCGGCGGTCAGCAGCCGGTCGGCCAGCGAGGTGGCCCGCATCCGCTCCAGGGTCACCCCGCAGGAGGCCGCGGCGGCGAGCACCCACTCGCGGGGCTCCTCCACCTGGGCCAGGGTGCCGTGGAAGTCGAGCAGGACCGCCTCCACCGGCCGGCGGGACGGACCCGGGCGGACGGCGTCGTCGGCGCCGCGCGGGACGTGGGGCGGTTCGGCATGCTCCGGCACGTCGTGCACCCTACCGACCGCCCCCGACCCCGCCGCCGGTTGGCCTTGTCCGGTGGCTGTCGGCGGCACGCATTAATCTTGGGGACATGTCGAGCCCCGCCGAGCGGTACGTCGCGGCGCGCCGCCGGGCCGCGCAGGCCTCACAGTTCCCGGCGCTGGACGAGTTCGCCCTTGATCTGGGGTTCGATCTCGACGACTTCCAGCGGGAGGCGTGTCAGGCGCTGGAACGGGGCAGCGGCGTGCTGGTGTGCGCCCCGACCGGCGCCGGCAAGACCGCGGTCGGCGAGTTCGCCGTGCACCTGGCGCTGCGGGGCAGCCCGGCGGCCGGCGACGCGGCGGTGCCCGCGACCGGCGGCGAAGCCGCCCCGCCCCGGCGGCGCAAGTGCTTCTACACCACCCCGATCAAGGCCCTTTCCAACCAGAAGTACCACGACCTGGTCGACCGCTACGGCGCCGAGCAGGTCGGGTTGCTCACCGGCGACAACGCCATCAACGGCGACGCCCCCGTGGTGGTGATGACCACCGAGGTGCTGCGCAACATGCTCTACGCCGGCTCGAGCACCCTCGAGGGCCTGGCGTACGTGGTGATGGACGAGGTGCACTACCTCGCCGACCGGTTCCGTGGCGGGGTGTGGGAAGAGGTGATCATCCACCTGCCCGCCTCGGTCACCCTGGTCTCCCTGTCAGCCACCGTCTCCAACGCCGAGGAGTTCGCCGACTGGCTGGTCACCGTGCGCGGCGAGACGGCCGTGGTGGTCAGCGAGCACCGCCCGGTGCCGCTGTGGCAGCACATGCTGGTCGGCAAGCGGATGTTCGACCTGTTCCACGACGCCGACGCCGCCCGCAAGCACGACGTGCACCCCGAGCTGCTGCGCTACACCCGCGACACGATGCGCCGGATGGAACTCGGCGAGGGCCGCAGCGCCGGCCCCGGCGGCGGCCGGCGTGGGCCACGCTGGCGCGGCCCGATGCGCCCCGACATCGTCGACCGGCTCGACCGGGAGGGGCTGCTGCCGGCGATCCTGTTCATCTTCAGCCGTGCCGGCTGCGCCGCCGCCGTGCAGCAGTGCCTCGCCGCGGGACTGCGGCTCACCTCCCCCGAGGAGCGGGCGGAGATCCGCCGCGTCGTCGAGTCGCGGGTCACCGCCATCCCCGGCGAGGACCTGACCGTCCTCGGCTACTGGGAGTGGCTCGACGGCCTGGAGCGTGGCCTGGCCGCCCATCACGCCGGCATGCTGCCGGTGTTCAAGGAGGTCGTCGAGGAACTCTTCGTCCGGGGCCTGGTCAAGGCGGTCTTCGCCACCGAGACGCTCGCCCTGGGCATCAACATGCCGGCCCGCTGCGTCGTGCTGGAGCGCCTGGTGAAATACAACGGCGAGGCGCACGTCGACCTGACGCCGGGGGAGTACACCCAGCTCACCGGCCGCGCCGGCCGACGCGGCATCGACGTCGAGGGGCACGCCGTCGTCGTCTGGTCACCGGAGACGGACCCTCGGCACGTGGCCGGGCTCGCCTCCACCCGCACCTACCCGCTGCGGTCCAGCTTCCGGCCGTCGTACAACATGGCGGTCAACCTGGTCGGCACGGTCGGCGCCGAGCCGGCCCGGGCGCTGCTGGAGTCCTCGTTCGCCCAGTTCCAGGCGGACCGGTCGGTGGTCGGCCTGGCCCGCCAGGTCCAGCGCAACACCGAGACCATCGAGGCGTACGGCGCGGAGGCGGCCTGCCACCACGGCGACTTCGACGAGTACTTCGCGCTGCGGGTGGCGATCGCCGACCGGGAGCGGGCCATCGCCCGACAGGGGCAGAGCCAGCGCAAGGCCGCTGCGGTGGAGTCGCTGGAGCGGCTGCGGGTCGGCGACGTGATCCGGGTGCCGTCGGGCCGTCGGGCCGGCCTGGCCGTCGTGCTCGACCCGGCCACCGGCGGCTTCGGTGAGCCGCGACCGCTGGTGCTCACCCAGGACCGTTGGGCGGGACGGGTCAGCCCGGGGGACTTCAACACCCCCGCCGAGGTGCTGGCGCGCATCCGGGTGCCGAAGCACTTCAACCACCGCTCGCCGGCGGCCCGGCGCGACCTGGCCGCCGAGGTCAGCGGCACCGGGCTGGACCGGCACGGCGGTCGCCGGGGCGGCCGGTCCCGGCAGGCGGCCGGCGAGGACCACCGGCTCAGCCAGTTCCGCACCGAGCTGCGCCGGCATCCCTGCCACGCCTGCCCGGACCGCGAGGAGCACGCCCGCTGGGCGGAGCGGCGCCGCCGCCTGGAGAAGGACACCGAGGAACTACGGCAGCGGGTGACCGGCCGGACCGGCTCGCTGGCCCGCACCTTCGACCTGATCGTCGCGTTGCTCACGGCCCGGGGCTACCTCGCGCCCGACGGCGCGGTGACCGACGCGGGCCGGATGCTCGGCCGGATCTGGACCGAGGCGGACCTGCTGGTCGCCGAGTGCCTCCGGCGCGGGGTGTGGGACGGGCTCTCCCCGGCCGAACTGGCCTCGGCGGTCTCCGTGGTGGTCTTCGAGGCCCGCCGTGACGTCGACGAGCGGGCGTCGCTGCCGCGCGGCCCGGTGGCCGAGGCGGTCGACGAGACGCTCGAGCTGTGGAGCGAGATCGAGGCCGACGAGGCGGCCCGTGGCCTCGCCGTCACCCGTGAGCCTGACCTCGGCTTCGCCTGGCCGATCTACCGGTGGGCGCGGGGCGAGGCGCTGGCGAAGGTGCTCGGCAGCGGCCACGAGATCGACGGCGAGATGCCGGCCGGCGACTTCGTCCGGTGGGCCCGGCAGGTGGTCGACCTGCTCGGTCAACTCGCCGACTCCGGCGGCGCCTCGGCCGAGCTCCGGTCCACCGCCCGGCAGGCGATGGGCGCCGTGAACCGGGGTGTGCTGGCCTACCACGCACCGGCCTGACCGTCACTGCCGGTAACCGGCTATCGAAATCGACGCATCGCAAAGTCATCACAACGGCACCCCCCGAATTGTCCGGGGGGTGCCGTTGTGCCTGGTGAACGCATCCCTGATCATTGCTGCGGCGCGGAATTACACGCCGGTAACCGATCTGGGAGAAGGCCACCGTGGCGGAGATCAATCACTTTGAGTACGGGTGGATCACTCCCGCGCTCAGCTACGCGCTCTCGGTGCTGGGCTCGGCCCTGGGCCTGATCTGCGCGGGTCGGATCCGCACTGCGGGCAGCGCGGGTCAGCGCGCCTGGTGGGGAACCCTGGCGGCCTGGGCCATCGGCGGCACCGCCATCTGGACCATGCACTTCATGGCGATGCTCGGCTTCGCCGTCGAGGGCACCCGGATCCGGTACGACGTGCCGGTCACCATGGCCAGCGCGGTGATCGCGGTGATCGCGGTCGGCATCGGCCTGGCCATCGTCGGCACCGGGCGGTTCTCCGTGGTGCGGCTGATCGCCGGGGGCCTGTTCACCGGCGCGGGGGTCGCCGCGATGCACTACACCGGCATGGCGGCCATGCGGCTCAGCGGCCGGATCGAGTACGACACCACCCGGGTCGTGCTGTCGGTCGCGATCGCGGTGGGCGCGGCCACCGTGGCGCTCTGGCTGGCCATGACCGTCCGCCGGGGGCTGGCGATCGTCGGCTCGGCGTTGGTGATGGGCGTCGCGGTCAACGGCATGCACTTCACCGGCATGAGCGCCATGTCGGTGCACAGGCACGCCGGGCAGGGCGACGTGGCCGGGGCCGGCGTCAGCACCCTGCTGGTGCCGATCATCCTCGCGGTGGTGTTCGGCGTCGTCGGGCTGGTCTACGCGCTGCTCGCCGCCCCCACCGCCGAGGACCGGGCGGCTGCGGCGTACTTCGACACCCTGCGGGGACCGGCGCCGGCCGAGGCGCCGCCGGTGGTGGCACCGGACCCGGTGGGGCTGCGGGCCCGGTCCACGCTCGGCCGGCCGGGCACCCCGTTCCCGTCCCGCCGGGACAACCCGCCGCGCTGAACCCCGGTCCCGTCCCACCGGGCACGGGCTCGGCCGGGTCTCGCCCTCGGTCTCGGGCCCGTTCGATCTCGGGCCCGCCCAGCGGGGGAGCGGGACGGTCTGGTCGTCGAGCTGGACCGGCCGCCGTGCCGGGCCGGCCATTGGCGGCTTCGGGCCCGGCGGTCGGCCGCGTGTCGGTCAGGCCCGCTGGGCGAGGGCGTCGACGAGGCGGCGGGCCGAACCGGCCAGGTTCCACTCGCCGGCCAACTCCAGCAGCCGGTCAGGGTCGGCCGGGGCGGTCGGCAGCTCGGTGGCCAGCGCGGGCAGCGGCACGTCGAGGGCGACCCGGACCACCTTCGGCGCGACGGCCAGGTAGTCCCGCGCGGCGACGAGCTTGGTGCGCAGCCCGGGGGCGAAGCCGGAGTCCGGCTCGTCCAGGGCGGCCAGGATGCCCGCTATGTCGCCGTACCGCTCGACCAGCCGGGCGGCCGTCTTCTCGCCCACGCCCGCCACCCCGGGCAGCCCGTCACTGGGGTCGCCCCGCAGGGCGGCGAAGTCGGCGTAGCGGTCCGCCGGCACCCCGTAGCGGGCGCGCACAGCGGCATCGTCGCAGTCGTCCAGCTTGGCCACGCCCCGCCCGACGTAGAGCAGCCGCACCGGGCGGGCGTCGTCGACGAGCTGGAACAGGTCGCGGTCGCCGGAGACCACCTCGACCGGCGCCGGCTGGGTCACCGAGAGGGTGCCGAGCACGTCGTCGGCCTCATAGCCGGTCGCGCCGACGTGGGCGATGCCGACGGCGTCGAGCACCTCGAGGATGAGCGGCACCTGCGGGCTGAGCGTGTCGGGCACCACCTCGCCGCCCTCGGTGGCCACCCGGTGCGCCTTGTAGGACGGCAGCAGCGCCACCCGCCACTCGGGCCGCCAGTCGTGGTCCATCGCGCAGACCATCCGGTCGGGCCGGCGGGTGCGGATCAGGGTCGCCAACATGTCGAGGAAGCCGCGCACCGCGTTGACGGGGCTGCCGTCGGCGGCCCGGGCCGCGGACTCGGGAATGCCGAAGTAGGCCCGGAAGTAGAGGCTGGGCGCGTCGATGAGCATGATCGGGGGTCGCTGTGCCACGCCCGACAGCCTGGCACACCCCACCGACAATCGGGGTACGGCGCGGCCGGTCAGGGGCGGTCGTCGTCGCCGTGGAGCGTTTCGCGACGGGCCACGTACTGCAGGCCGTAGCTGGCGAGCAGCAGCACGATCGCGACCGCCACCTCGAGCCAGGCCGCCGTGCCGTCCGCGACGGTCAGGCCGACGGCCAGCAGCACCAGGCCCGCCACGGCGAGGATCCCCGCCCAGAGCAGCCGACGGCGTCGGGCCGCGACGCGTTCCCGGTCCGTCGGTGCCACGGTGGTCGGTCCTTCCCGTCGGCGACCCGTCCGCGCCCAGCCTATCGACGCGTACGGCCGCCGGCGGCGGAACCGGGCTGCGAGCCCGCTGCCTCCGGCCGCAGACTTGCCGGTGTGACGTTCGTTGCGGGCCTGACGCTCGCCCGCCGGTTCCACGACGAGGCGCTCGCCCCGATCCTGCGCCGCCGCCTTCCCGGCCTGCGGTACGCGGCCGGGTTGCTCGACGGCGGCTCCGAGCTGCTCGGCCTGGACACCTCGCGCTCCACGGATCACGACTGGGGGCCGCGCGGGCAGCTCTTCGTCGCCGCGTCCGACGCGGCGTGGATCCCGCACCTGCGCGCGGTGCTGGACGCCGACCTGCCGGCGGAGTTCCTCGGCTGGCCGGCCCGGTTCACCGGGGAGGGCAGGCTGGGCGTCGCCGACCGGGCGGGTAGTCGCCACGGCGTCACGATCCACGAGCTGGGCGGCTGGTGGCGTGACCGGCTGGGCTTCGACCCCGCCGCCGGCGTCAGCACGGCGGACTGGTTGGCCACGCCGACCCAGCGGCTGGCCGAGGTGACCGGCGGCGAGGTCTTCCACGACGGCCTCGGCGGCGCGCTGAGCGGAGCGCGGGCGACGCTGGCATGGTATCCGGACGACGTGTGGCGGCACGTGCTCGCCGCCGCGTGGACTCGCGTCGCCCAGGCCGAACACCTGCCCGGCCGCTGTGCCGAGACCGGCGACGACCTCGGCAGTCGGGTGGTCACCGCCGGGCTGGCCCGGGACCTGATGCGACTCGGCCTGCTGCTGCACCGCCACTGGCCGCCGTACGACAAGTGGCTGGGGACGCTGTTCGCCCGGTTGCCCGGCGCGGCGCCCCTGGTCGCGTCCCTGGCCGACGCGCTCGGCCCGGGCGACTGGCCGAGCCGGGAGGACGGCCTGGTCCGGGCGCTGGAGGCGCTCGCCGCCTGGACCGACGACACCCGGCTGGCGGCCCCGGTGCGCGCCCGGCCCCGGCCGTTCCACCGGCGGCCGTTCCTGGTCCTGGACGCTGGTCGGATCGCCTCCGCGCTGTGTGCCGCCATCACCGACCCGGCGCTGCGGGAGCGACCGCCCGTCGGCGCGGTGGACCAGTACGTCGGCAGCGTGGACGTACTGACCCATGCGCGCCGGGTTCGTCGGGTCGCCGCCGCGCTGCCGGTCGCGGCGGACGGGTCGAACTGACCTTGGCGTACTGCACCGCGTTGACATCGCCGGTCCATTGGAGAGCGTTTCCCGAGGCGTCGGGCGGCTGCGCCCGTGCCCGAACGACCGTTAAGCTGACCGGGTGGGATCCGACGAGCTATATCCGCCACGGCGGCTGGCCGATGCCCGGCGCGCCACCGTCGCCGCGGGCCTGGACGCGCTGCTGCTCAGCCCCGGCTCAGACCTGCGCTATCTGACCGGCTACGACGCGCATGAGGGGGAGCGGCTGACCTGCCTGGTGCTGCCGGCCGAGGGCGAGCCGACCCTGATCGTGCCCACCCTGGAACGGCCGGCCGCCGAGGCGTCCCCGGCGCCGGCCACCGGCGTACGAATCGTCGACCATGCCGACGGCTCCGACCCGTACCCGCTGCTCGTCGCCGCGCTCGGCGGGCCGGTGACGGCCGTCGGGCTGGCCGAACGGATGTGGGCCGAGCAGGTCCTCGCCCTGCGCGCGGCGCTGCCCGGCGCCGCCCAGCGGCTGGCCTCCGAGGTGCTGCGCGAGATGCGCGTGCGTAAGTCCCCGGCCGAGGTCGCGGCGCTTGCCGAGGCGGGCGCGGCGATCGACGCCGTGCACCGGCGGATGGGGGAGTGGCTGCGCCCGGGACGCACCGAGGCGGAGGTGGGCGCCGACATCGCCGCGGCGATCCGGGCCGCCGGCCACGTCACCGTGGACTTCGTGATCGTCGCCGCCGGTCCGAACGGCGCCAGCCCGCACCACGGCACCTCCGACCGGCCGATCGGCGCCGGCGAACCAGTCGTGGTCGACATCGGCGGCACCATGCCCTCGGGCTACCGCTCCGACTGCACCCGCACGTACGTCGCCGGCGCCCCGGCGCCCGCCGAGTTCGTCGACTACTACGCGGTGCTGCACGCCGCCCAGCGGGCCGCGGTCGCCGCGGTCCGCCCCGGGGTGACCGCCGAGGCCGTCGACGCCGCGGCCCGGGAGCCGATCGCCGCCGCTGGCTTCGGCGCGGCGTTCCTGCACCGCACCGGTCACGGCATCGGTCTGGACGGCCATGAGGAGCCCTACGTGGTGGCCGGCAACGCCCGCGCTCTGGCGGCGGGGATGGCGTTCTCCGTCGAACCGGGCATCTACCTGGCGGGCCGGCACGGCGCCCGCATCGAGGACATCGTCGTCTGCACCACGGACGGCGTGCAACGGCTCAACACCACCCCCACGGAGCTCATCGCGCTATGACTGTCGACCGGATCCTCCCCACCGACGAGGCCCACGACCTGCTCGACCTCGCCACCGAACTCGCCGACCGGGAGCTCGCGCCCCAGGCCGTCGCGTTCGAGGAGCGCGCCGAGTTCCCCCGCGAGGTGCTGCGCACCCTGGGCCGGGCCGGCCTGCTCGGCCTGCCCTACGCCGAGGAGCACGGCGGCGCCGCCCAGCCCTACGAGGTCTACCTCCAGGTGCTGGAGATCCTGGCCAGCCGATGGCTTGCGGTCGCCGAGGCGGTCAGCGTGCACACCCTGTCCTGCTACCCCCTGGCCCAGTTCGGCACGAACGAGCAACGCAAGCTGCTGCCCGACATGATCGGCGGGGAGCTGCTCGGGGCGTACTGCCTCTCGGAGCCGCAGGGCGGGTCGGACGCCGCCGCGTTGACCACGAAGGCCGTACGCGACGGCGACTCCTACGTGGTCGACGGCACCAAGGCGTGGATCACCCACGCCCGGACGGCGGACTTCTACGACATCTTCTGCCGCACCGGCGGCCCCGGCCCGAAGGGCATCTCATGCCTGCTGGCCGACCGCACCACGCCCGGCATCGTGCCGCAGGCGGCGGAACGGACGATGGGGCTGCGCGCCTCCCCGGTGGCGCAGATCGCCTTCGACTCGGCCCGGGTGCCGGCCGAGCGGTTGATCGGCGGCGAGGGCGCGGGCTTCACCATCGCCATGTCCGCCCTCGACTCGGGGCGCCTCGGCATCGCCGCCTGCGCGGTCGGGTTGGCCCAGGCGGCGCTGGACTACGCGGTCGGCTACGCCCGGGAGCGGCAGCAGTTCGGCAAGGCGATCATCGACTTCCAGGGGCTGGGCTTCATGCTCGCCGACTCGGCCACCCAGATCTCCGCGGCCCGGGCGTTGATGCTGGCCGCGGCCCGGCTGCGCGACGCCGGCCGGCCGTACTCGATCGAGGCGGCGAAGGCGAAGCTCTTCGCGACCGACATGGCGATGCGGGTGACCACCGACGCGGTGCAGGTGCTCGGCGGAGCCGGCTACGTGGCCGACCACCCGGTGGAGCGGTACATGCGCGAGGCCAAGGTGCTCCAGATCGTCGAGGGCACCAACCAGATCCAGCGACTGGTCATCTTCCGGGCGCTCGCGAAGGGCTGACGGGGCGACATCCGGCCGGCGCGGCATGTGTGCCGCGTCGCGCCGGCGGGCCACGTCGTCGCCGCGAAGCGGTTTTCCCGGTAGGTTGCACGCCGTGGAGGAGATCGACCGCGCCATCATCGCCGCGCTGACCGCTGACGGTCGGCTGTCGTACACGGATCTGGCGGAGAAGGTGGGCCTGTCGGTCTCCGCCGTGCACCAGCGGGTGCGCCGCCTGGAGCAGCGCGGCGTGATCAAGGGGTATGCCGCCCGGGTCTCCTTCGAGGCTCTCGACCTGCCGCTGACCGCGTTCGTGGCGATCCGTCCGTTCGACCCGTCGCAGCCTGACGACGCTCCGGAGCGGCTGGCCCACCTGCCCGAGATCGACTCGTGCTACTCGGTGGCGGGGGAGGACTTCTATCTCCTGCTGGTGCGGGTGGCCAGCCCGGCTGACCTGGAGCGGCTGCTCCAGGAGATCCGGACGGCGGCGAACGTGACCACCCGCACGACGGTGGTGCTGTCGACGCCGTACGAGACCCGGCCGCCGAAGATCAGTGCCGAGCTCCAGGTTCGGGTGCGTTCCCGGGCGTCGGGGGAATCGGCTGGTTCCACCGCAGGATGACCCGTCGGCCGTGCTCGTGGCCGAGCACGCTGAGGGTGGCGGTGTCGAGCCGCAGCAGCCCGCCGGCGGACGGCGGTAGGCCGACCCAGCGGGCGCCGAGCACGCGCAGGCTGTGCGCGTGCCCGACGAGGGCGACGGTGCCCCGGTCGAGCAGCGGGTGGACCCGGGCGAGCACCCGGTCGAGACGCTCGCCGACCTGGTTGGGCGACTCCCCGCCGGGGCAGCCGTCGGTCCAGATGGACCAGCTCGGATGGTCGTCGCGGATGTCGGCGGTGGTGCGCCCCTCGTACTCGCCGTAGTTCCACTCGGCCAGGTCGTCGACCGTGCCGGTGACCGTGAGGCCGGCGAGCCGCGCGGTGCGCAGCGCCCGGGCGCGGGGGCTGGTCAGGACCGCGGCCAGGCGCCGGCCGGCGAGGAACCGTCCGACGGCGCGGGCCTGCCGTTCGCCGTCGGGGGTGAGCTGGAGGTCGGTGTACGAGGTGTGCCGGCGGCTGGCACTCCAGGTGGTCTCGCCGTGCCGGATCAGCAGGATCTCTCCCATTCGTCCAGTCAATCAGACGCTCCCCACCCACCGTTCCCCTAGTGTCCTAGGATGCCGTAGCGGGTGTGCGCCCCATCATGACGACGCAACGACGTTTCCGGCAGCCGACCCCGGGCACCCGATCAGCCAGGGGCCGGGGGAGTCCCGGCCCGACGCGGAGGAGGCGACATGAGCTTCACCGACAAGGCGAAGAACAAGGCTGAGCAGCTTGCCGGTGCCGCCAAGGAACGGATCGGCGAAGCCACCGACAACGAGCGGATGCGCGGCGAGGGCGCGACGCAGCAGGGCGACGCCCGGGCCCGGCAGGCCGGCGAGCACGTCAAGGACGCCGGCCGCGACGTGAAGGACGCCTTCAAGAAGTGACTCAGGTGCGCTGTGGCGGCCCGGGTTCGGCTGAAGGGGCCGCCACAGCGCCGGGTGGGGTCCCGGAAAGCGTCAACCCCGCAGCCGATCCGCCGGCTGCGGGGTTGACGGGAGTACGGGTCGATCAGTCGTTGCGGTGCGCGGCCCACCACTGCTGGCCGGTCTCGGGCAGGGTGTCGATCGGGTCGTAGTAGGCGTGACGCTTGTTCAGCGCTTCCGCGTCGGCGGACTCGATCGAGGTGCGGTAGTTCTTCGTCCAGTACGAGATGCCGCGGTCGCGGTCGTACTCGGTGAGCATGTGCACCCAGCGCTTGCCGACGAACGGGACGTCGCAGACGATGCGCGGGGTGGCGTAGCCGGGCAGGTAGCCCATGATGTCGTGCTGGAGCTGCTGGGCGTGCCAGACCGGAACCCGCCAGTGCTCGGCGTTGGGGATCATGTCGCACATGTAGAAGTAGTACGGCAGGATGCCCGCCTCGCCCTGGAGGGCGAAGCAGAGGTCGAGCAGATCGGGGGTGGTGGCGTTCACGCCACGCATGAGCACGCCCTGGTTGCGTACGTCGCGGACGCCGACGTCGAGGGCGGTCTGTGCGGCCCTGGCGACCAGCGGAGTGATCGACTGGGCGTGGTTGACGTGGGTGTGGATGGCAAGGTTGACGCCGCGGCGGGCGGCGGTGCGGGCGACCCGTTCGAGACCCTCGACGACGTCGGGCTGGAGCCAGTGCTGGGGCAGGCCCATGAGGGCCTTGGTGGCGAGCCGGATGTCGCGGATGGTCTCGATCTCCAGCAGCCGCATCAGGTAGGACTCGAGGTTCTTCCACGGGACGTTCGCCACGTCGCCGCCGGAGACGACGACGTCACGGACGCCGGGGTGGGCCTTGAGGTAGCCGATGTGGGCGTCGTAGCGGTCGACGGGCTTGAGGGTCAGTTTGAGCTTGTCGACAGCGGGGGTGGAGTTGCCGACGAGGTCCATGCGGGTGCAGTGCCCGCAGTACTGCGGGCAGGTGGAGAGCAGCTCGGCGAGGACCTTGGTGGGGTAGCGGTGGGTGAGGCCCTCGGCGACCCACATGTCGTGTTCGTGCAGGGAGTCGCGGCTGGCGTACGGGTGGGAGGGCCAGTCGGTGCGCCGGTCGGAGGCGACGGGGATCATGTAGCGCCGGATCGGGTCGGCGAGAAACGCCTCGGTGGTCATCAGCGCGGACGGGACCATGGTGTTGATCATCTGCGGCGGCACCAGCATCGACATGGTGGCCAGGGCCTTCTGGTCGGCCTCAAGGTCGGCGTAGAAGGACTCGTCCACCCCGTCGCCGAGGACGGTGCGCAGCTGCTTGATGTTCTTGACGCAGTTGACGCGCTGCCACTGTGCGTTTTCCCACTGCTCGCGGGTGATGTGGCGCCAGCCGGGGAAGCGGGTCCAGTCGGGTTCGACGAGGGGCGCGCGGCGGTATTCGTAGGGCTGTCCGGTGGTGGGGACCGCGACCGGCGCGGGGCGGGGCGCAGGCATGGTCTCCACCGGTTGGGTCTGGGTCACGGCCCCTCCTCGAAGTGTGCGATTTGATCAGCGGCCCCGAAGGCTACTGGAAAATATCCGGCGAAGAAATTAGTCTGCCGTAAGTTTTCCCGCTACGCGAGTCCTGGCCGGGGCTTCGAGCGGCATGACAGGGGGAGGTCGGCGTGACGTCACCGGTGGGTCTGCACCGCGTTGTCGAACCGGCGGGGGTGCTGCCGCAGGCGGCGTGGCGGCTGGACGCGCGTCCGGAGATCGCGCCGAACGAGGTGCGGATCCGGGTGGAGCGGTTGAACCTGGACGCGGCGAGCTTCCGACAGCTGTGGGAGAAGCACGGCGGGGACGGCGACGCGGTGCGCGCCGAGGTGCTGGAGATCGTGTCCACCCGGGGGAAGATGCAAAACCCGGTGACCGGGTCGGGCGGGATGCTGATCGGCACGGTGGACGAGGCGGGGCGGCGTTCCCCGCTGGGGCTGAAGGCGGGGGACCGGGTGGCGACCCTGGTGTCGCTGACGTTGACGCCGCTGACGATCCTCGACGGGTTGGCCCGCTGGGACGGGCGCAGCGAGCAGGTGCCGTGCGACGGGTACGCGATCCTGTTCGCGCGGTCGATCGCGGCGGTGCTGCCGGCGGATCTGGATCCGCAGTTGTCGCTGGCGGTGCTGGACGTGTGTGGCGCGCCTGCGTTGACGGCGCGGGTGGTGTCGCGGTACGTGGCGGAGCGGGAGCGGGCGGGGGATCCGACGCCGGTGCGGGTGGCGGTGATCGGTGGCGCGGGCAAGAGCGGGTCGCTGTCGCTGGCCGCGGCGCGGCGTTCGGGTGCCGCCCGTACGGTCGGGGTGGTGCCGGTGGTCGCGGAGCGCGACGCGCTGGTGGCGGTGGGGGTGGCGGACGCGGTGGCGTTGGCCGATGCCCGGGATCCGGTGGCGTTGTCGACGGCGGTGACTACGGCGTTGGGGGCGCCGG
Source organism: Micromonospora peucetia (assembly GCF_900091625.1). Lineage (NCBI taxonomy): Bacteria > Bacillati > Actinomycetota > Actinomycetes > Micromonosporales > Micromonosporaceae > Micromonospora > Micromonospora peucetia. The sequence goes on along the minus strand of NZ_FMIC01000002.1, from coordinate 5,600,700 downwards.
CGGACGTGACGGTGGTCTGCGTGGACGTGCCGGGCTGCGAGCACGGTGCGGTGTTGGCGACGGCCGATGGTGGCACGGTGGTCTTCTTTTCGATGGCGACGAGTTTCGCGGCGGCGGCGTTGGGGGCGGAGGGTCTGGCGGCGGACGTGACGATGCTGGTCGGCAACGGTTATGTGCCGGGGCACGCGGAGTTCGCGCTGGGTCTGCTGCGGTCGGAGTCGGGGGTGCGGGCGTTGTTCGAGGCGCGGTTGGCGGCAGACTGATGGTCATGACGAACCCCTCGACTCTGTACCGCGGCGGGACGCTGCACTGCCCGGCCGATCCGAGTGCGACGGCTCTGCTGGTGAGCGGTGGCAGGATCACCTGGCTGGGGGTGGACGCGGACGCGCCGGCTGCCGACCGGGTGGTGGATCTTGGCGGGGCGTTGGTGACGCCGGCGTTCGTGGACTCGCACGTGCACGCCACCGACACGGGGTTGGCGTTGTCGGGGCTGGATCTGTCGGCGGTGCGGTCGGCGGCGGAGTTGCTGGACGCGGTGGCGGGGTTCGCGGCGGGGTTGCCGTCGGATGCGGTGGTGTTGGGGCACGGCTGGGACGAGTCGGGCTGGCCGGTGCCGGAGTTGCCGGACGCGGTGACGTTGGATCGGGTGGCCGGGGCGCGGCGGCTCTATCTTTCGCAGGCGTCGATCCATTCGGCGTTGGTGTCGGCGGCGTTGCTGGCGGCGTGTCCGGAGGTGGTGTCGGCGTCGGGGTATGACGCGTCGGGGTGGTTGCGGCGGGACGCGCACCATGTGGTGCGGGCGGCGGCGTTCGGGTCGGTGTCGCGGGCGCAGCGGGTGGCGGTGCAGCGGGCGGCGTTGGCGCGGGCGGCGTCGCTGGGTGTCGCGGCGGTGCACGAGTGTGGTGGTCCGGAGATCTCCGGCGAGGAGGATTTCACGGGTCTGTTGGCGCTGTCGGGGGATGGCGTGGCGGAGGTGTACGGCTACTGGGGTGAGCTGCTGGGTGCGGCGCGGGCCCGGGAGTTGGGTGCGGTAGGGGCGGGGGGTGATCTGTTCGCCGACGGGGCGTTGGGGTCGCGTACGGCGCACGTGTCGCGGGAGTACCTGGACGGGGACGGGGGCTGCGGGCACGGGTACGTCAGTGCGGAGCAGGTGCGTGATCACCTGTTGGACTGTGCGGCGCACGGCATGCAGGGCGGGTTCCACGCGATCGGTGACGCGGCGATCTCGACGGTGCTGGAGGGTTTCGCGGGGGCGGCGGAGAAGCTGGGCACGGATCGGGTGCGGGCGGCGCGGCATCGGATCGAGCACGCGGAGATCATGAGCAAGCGGCTGATCGCTGGTTTCGTGGAGTACGGGATCGTGGCGAGTATGCAGCCGGCGTTCGACCGGTTGTGGGGTGGCGCGGGTCGGATGTACGAGTCGCGGCTGGGCCTGGACCGGTCGTTGGAGTCGAATCCGATGGGGGCGATGCACGGCGTCGGGGTGGCGTTGGCGTTCGGGTCGGATTCGCCGGTGACGCCGCTGGATCCGTGGGGTTCGGTGCGGGCGGCGGTGTGGCACCACAGTCCGACGCAGCGGATGAGTGTGCGGGCGGCGTTCGCGGCGCACACCCGTGGTGGGTGGCGGGCGGTGCGCCTGGACAACGAGGGTGTGTTGGCGTTGGGGGCGCCGGCGACGTTCGCGGTGTGGTCGACGCCGGCGGGGGTGGATCGGGGTTTGCCGGTGTTGTTGGCGCAGGATCCGGAGGCGCGTGGTCCGGGGGATCCGACGCCGCTGCCGGTGTGTCGGCGCACGGTGTTGCGCGGTGACGTGATCTACGAGGAAGGGTCTTCGTGAGCGAGCGAACCATCGGTATGGCACGGGTGGCGCGTGGCGCCGTCGTCGGGCGGGGCGGGGTGATGGTGTGACCGGCAAGCTTGATCTTGATCCGCGGTTGGTGAGGCGGGCGCGGGAGTTGGCGCGTCGTGCCGGGCAGCCGGTGGTGGATCTGGCGCGCAGCCACACGACGGTGTCGGTGGAGCGGGCGGTGTTGCGGCTGGCCGGGGTGACCGGTGCCGACCCGGATGGCATTCCGTGGGTGAACCGGCTGGTGGACGCGGTGGTCGCGGACGTGGGGTTGGGGCACGGGGTGGCGATGCCGGTGTTCGACGCCCTGGTTCGGGAGCAGATTGCCGATGTGACGTTGCTGGCACAGAAGGCGGCGGCCGGTTCGGTGCGGTTCGAGGTGCCGACCGGGAAGGCGGCCACCGCGGCGCGGAAGGCGGCGCGGCGGGCGGTCGGCGCGGGGGTCCGGTCGATCGATCGGCGGCGTGCGGAGCGGGACCGGCTGGTGAAGCGGTTCGGGGATCCGGCGCAGCGGCCGTGGATCTATCTGATCGTGGCGACGGGCGACATCTATGAGGACATTCCGCAGGCGCAGGCGGCGGCGCGGGCGGGTGCGGATGTCATCGCGGTGATCCGGTCGACGGGGCAGTCGTTGCTGGACTATGTGCCGGAGGGGGCGACCCGGGAGGGGTTCGCGGGCACGTACGCGACGCAGGAGAACTTCCGGTTGATGCGGGCGGCGTTGGATCAGTCGTCGAAGGAGTTGGGCCGGTACGTGCGGCTGACGAACTACGCGTCGGGTCTGTGCATGCCGGAGATGGCGACGCTGGCCGGGCTGGAACGTCTGGACATGATGTTGAACGATTCGATGTACGGGATTCTGTTCCGGGACATCAATCCGATCCGTACGTTCGTGGACCAGCGGTTTTCCCGTCAGGTGCACGCGCGGGCGGGGATCATCATCAACACCGGTGAGGACAACTATCTGACCACGGCGGATGCGGTGGACGAGGCGCACACGGTGACGGTGTCGCAGTTGCTCAACGAGTTCTTCGCGCACGAGGCGGGGTTGGCGGACTGGCAGTTGGGCCTGGGGCACGCGTTCGAGATCAACCCTGATGTGCCGGAGTCGTTCCGGTTGGAGTTGGCGCACGCGTTGTTGGCGCGGGAGTTGTTTCCGGATGCGCCGTTGAAGTGGATGCCGCCGACGAAGCACATGACCGGGGACGTGTTCCGGGGGAATCTGCTGGACGGGTTCTTCAATCTGGTGGGGACGATGACCGGTCAGGGGATTCTGCTGGTGGGGATGATGACCGAGGCGGTGGTGACGCCGTGGTTGTCGGATCGGGACATCGCCCTGCAGAACGTGCGGTATGTACTGGGGGCTGCTGGTGGGTTGCGCGAGGACTTCGTGCCGGCGCCGGGCGGGTTCATCCAGCAGCGGGCCAACCGGGTGTTGGGTGAGGCGATCGACCTGTTGGAGCGGATCGGGGACCAGTCGTTGCTGACGGCGATCGCCGAGGGCACGTTCGGGATCATGAAGCGGCCGGCGGACCGGGGTAAGGGGTTGGCGGGGGTGGCCGGGCACGAGGCCGACTACTTCAATCCGGCGACGGAGATCCTGGAGGCGCCGGCGGCCGTGGGTGGAGAGGTGGCACGGGCGTGAGCGTCGTCGAGGCCGGTGCGGGCGCCGGGAAGAAGATCGTCCGGCCGTACGGGGACACCACCGGTGACGGCATGGTGCAGGTGTCGTTCACGTTGCCGGTGCCGCACGACAAGCGGGCCGAGGGCGCGGCGGTGCAGTTGGCGAACAAGATGGGCATCGACCCGGCGATGCTGGTGCACGCCAAGCCGATGAGCGACGGGTTCACGTTCTTCGTGGTGTATGGGCGGGTGAACCATCTGGTGGACCTGTCGGCGGTGCAGGTGGTGGAGCGTGATTTTCCGCTGCTGTCGGCCAAGGACGTCAACGCGGTGGTGAAGCGACGGTTGCGGCGCAAGTTGTCGGTGGTGGGGGCGTGCATCGGCACGGACGCGCACACGGTGGGCATCGACGCGATCCTCAACGTCAAGGGCATCGCCGGGGAGAAGGGGCTGGAGTACTACCGGGAGTTGAAGGTCACGAACCTGGGTGCGCAGGTGAGTGTGCCGGAGCTGGTGGAGGCGGCCCGGGCGGAGCGGGCTGACGCGGTGCTGGTGTCGCAGGTGGTGACGCAGCGTGACGCACATCTGCACAACACGCGGGAGATGTCGGCGGCGTTCCGGGAGGCGATGCCGGCGGGGCGTCGGCCGTTGCTGATCGTGGGTGGGCCGCGGTTCGACGAGAAGATGACCGGGGAGTTGGGTGTGGATCGGATCTTCGGCCGGGGGACCACTCCGGGTGAGGTGGCGAGTTACCTGGTGCATGCGTTGATCACGGAGAAGAAGGCGAAGGCATGAGTGATTCCCGGGTGGGTCTGAGTGTTGTGCACCGCCGGTATGTGCCGTACTCGCACGCCCACTACGCGGGCAACCTGGTGGACGGGGCGTACGCGTTGGGGTTGTTCGGGGATGTGGCCACGGAGGTGTGTATCCGCACCGACGGTGACGAGGGGCTGTTCGCGTCGTACTCGGATGTGCAGTTTCGTGACGCGATGCGGGCCGGGGACGTGTTGGAGGTGACGGCGACGGTGACCCGGGTGGGTACCCGTAGCCGCACGATCGACTTCGTGGCGAAGGTGGTGTGCCGGGGTCGTCCGGATCGGGGTGAGTCGGCGGCGGAGGTGCTCGACGAGCCGATCGTGGCGGTCACCGCGACCGGCACGGTGGTCGTGCCGCCGGTGGCGTGAGGTACGCGGTCTGCGCCGACGTCGGGTCCACGTACACGAAGGTGGCGGTGGTGGATCTCGACGTCGGCGCGTTGGTGGCGGCGTCGTCGGCGCCGACGACGGTGGGCACGGATGTGCTGCACGGACTGGACGCCGCCGTGGGTGCGGCCACCGCTGGCCTGGGTGTGGGTGATGCCCCCTGGTTCGTGTGTTCGTCGGCCGGTGGTGGGTTGCGGCTGGCGGTGGTGGGCTACGAGCAGCTGGTGACCGCGCAGGCCGGCCGGCGGGTGGGTCTGTCGGCGGGTGCGAACGTGGTGCACGTGGCGGCGGGTCGCCTCGGTGCGGCGGAGCTGGCGGGGTTGCGGGCGGCCCGCCCGGACGTGGTGCTGTTGGTGGGTGGCACCGACGGTGGTGACGCCGAGACGTTGACGCACAACGCGACGCGGCTGGCGCGGGCCCGCTGGCGGGTGCCGGTGGTGCTGGCCGGCAACGTCGACGTCCGCGACGACCTGCATGCCGTGCTGGCGGGTGCGGGGGTGCCGGTGACGGTGGCGGACAACGTGCTGCCGCGGATCGGGGTTCTGGCGCCGGCGTCGGCACGGGCGGCGATCCGGGAGGTGTTCCTGCGGCACGTGATCGGTGGGAAGCGGTTGTCGCGGGGGTCGCGGTTCGCGCGGCTGGTGCGGGCGGCCACCCCGGACGCGGTGTTGACGGGCGTGGAGGTGCTGGCCGACACCCTGGGTGGTGATCTGGTGGTGGTGGATGTGGGTGGCGCCACCACCGACGTGTATTCGGTGTTGACGCCGGATGAGCGGGCCACCGGGCCGGGGCGGGAGGTGGCGGGGTCGTTGTGGCGGGCCCGCACCGTCGAGGGGGACCTGGGCATGCGGTGGAGTGCGCCGGGGGTGGTGCGGGCGGCGGTCGAGGAGCGGCTGTTGAGCGACGCGCAATGCGACGATCTGGCGGCGGGGGCGGCGGTGCGTGCCGGGGATCCGGGGTTCCTGCCCGTCGGGGATGTGGATCGGGCGGTGGACGCGCGGATCGCGGCTCTGGCGGCGACGGTGGCGTTGCGGCGGCATGCCCGTGGGGCGGCCACCGGTGAGCGGGCCGGTCGGGATCTGCGCGACGTGCGGCTGTTGGTGGGCTCGGGTGGGGTGTTGCGGCACGCGGCGCCCGCGGACGCGGCCGGGGTGCTGGGTGCGGTGCTGGGCGATCACGCCGGTGGGTGGCCGCTGCCACGTGCGGCCCGGCCGGTCGTCGACTCCGACTACGTGTTGGCGGCGGGTGGGCTGCTGGCCGCCGAGCATCCGGAGGCGGCGGGGGCGTTGCTGTGTCGGCACCTGGCAACGGATTGAGACTCGCCGACGCGACACGCCGTGGTACATCACACGACAGGCCCGGGTGGGTTGACAGCGGCGGGGGTCCACGCCGTACCGTCTTTGAGTCCTACTACGGGAAGCGGCTGTTGTTCGCTTCGTCCCTTCGTCCGCTGGCCGAGCGACAATTTGAGCAGTGTGTCGCGGCGGCCAGGTCCAGCGGGCGGGGGTCGGCGGGGCGGCGCGAACCGGCCGCGGTTACCGGTGTACGGGCAGGGTGAGGTGCACGGCCAGTAGACAACGGCCAGGCGGGGGCAGCCAGTCCACGTCGGGTCGGTCCGAAGGTCGGCGCAGCTCATTCTCGCCCCACCGGCCGGGAAGGGCCTGGGAGCATCGGGGCGCGGCTTAGGCCGCGCCCCGATTTGTGTTCGGCGGGCCCTCGGTGTGTGGCCCGGTGAGCCTGGGGCCGGCCGTGGGGCCCCCACGGGACGGCTGGGTGAGCGGGTTGCCTGCCTGGGCCGTGTCGACGTCGGTTCGCACCTGGACGGCGTGCGGATCCCTCGCCGAGCGGCGGGGCGGGGAGGAACCGCCCGGACGGGCCGTAACGGGACGGGACGTGCCGCCGGGCGGGGCGGGAACCGCGTGGGCGGGTAGCCTTCGGCCCGTGATCGTGGGTGACGTGCCGGCGCCGGCCGGGGACAGCAGCCGGACGTCGGCAGGGCGGGCGGGTACGCCCGACGGGGCGGGACGGGCCCTGCCGTTGTGGGTGGCCGTGCCGATGGCGGTGGCGGCCGGGCTGGCGTTGCTGCTGGCGTTCCCCCCGTACGGGCTGTGGCCGCTCGCGCCGCTGGGTGTGGCGTTGCTGGCCGCGGCGACGCACCGCCGTCGGATGCGGGCCGGTGCCGGGTTGGGTTTCCTGACCGGGGTGGCGTTGTTCGCGCCGCTGTTGAGCTGGACGAACCTGCACACCGGCTACCTGCCGTGGGTGTTGCTGTCGCTGTTGCAGGCCGGCTATCTGGCGTTGCTGGGTGCGGCGGGCGCGTACGCCTCCCCGTTGGTGGACCGGTTGCGGTGGAGTTGGCCGGCGGTCACCGGGGTGTTGTGGGTGGGGCAGGAGGCACTGCGGGACCGCACCCCGTTCGGCGGGTTCCCGTGGGGGCGGCTGGCGTTCAGCCAGGACGACTCGCCGCTGCTGCGGCTGGCGGCGTGGGGTGGCGCACCGCTGGTGACGTTCGCGGTGGCGCTCACCGGCGGGCTGCTCGCCGCGGCGCTGTGGCGGCTGTGGGACGGGCGGCGGCGGTGGGTGCCGATGGCCGGGTTGCTCGCCGCGGCGGTCGCGGTGCCGGTGGTGGGGCTGCTGGTGCCGGTGGCCGCCTCGGGGAACGGTGACGCGGTCACGGTGGCGATCGTGCAGGGCAACGTGCCTCGGCTCGGGTTGGACTTCAACGCCCAGCGGCAGGCGGTGCTGAACAACCACGTCGACGCCACCATCGAGTTGGCCGGGCAGGTGGCCGCCGGTGCGCGGCCCCGCCCCGACCTGGTGGTGTGGCCGGAGAACTCCAGCGACATCGACCCGCTGCGCGACACCGACGCCGGGGCGCGCATCTCGCAGGCCGCCGACGCGGTGGGCGCCCCGATCCTGGTGGGTGCGGTGCTGCGTGGCCCCGGCGACGGTGAGGTCCGCAACGCCGGGATCCTGTGGCGGCCCGGCACCGGCCCGGACCTGGAGCAGTTGTACACGAAGCGGCATCCGGTGCCGTTCGCCGAGTACGTGCCGATGCGCGATCTAGCCCGGATGGTCAGCAAGCAGGTCGACCGGGTACGTGCCGATTTCGTGCCCGGCACCGAGCCGGGGGTGCTGGATACCGGGGCGGCGGTGCTCGGCGACGTGATCTGTTTCGAGGTCGCCTACGACGAGGTGGTGCGGGACACCGTCACCGGTGGGGCCCAGTTGCTGGTGGTGCAGACCAACAACGCCACCTTCGACGTGGCCGAGGCCCGGCAGCAGTTGGCCATGGTGCGGTTGCGGGCGATCGAGCACGGCCGGCCGGCGTTGATGGCCTCCACGGTCGGGGTGTCCGGGTTCGTTGCCCCGGACGGGCGGGTAAGCGACGCCACCGGATTCAACACCCGGGCGGTCGTGGTGCGGCAGCTGCGGCTGGACGACGGGCGCACCCTGGCCACCCGGGTCGGGTTGTGGCCGGAGGTGGCGTTGGCCACCCTGGCTGTGGCGGCCCTGGTCGGCGCGGCCGTGCTGCGCCGCCGGCACCACGCCGGGTGACACCAGCCGGTACGCCGGCGGAGGGGGAGCGACGGTGGGCGAGACGACCGGCACTCGACCGGAAACCGGTCATCCGGGCGTGGGTCGGGTGCTCGTGGTGATCCCGACCTACGACGAGGCCGACAATGTGGCGCGGATCGTGGCGCGGGTGCGTCGTGCCGCGCCGGCGGTGGACATCCTCGTGGCCGACGACAACAGCCCGGACGGCACGGGCGCGGTCGCCGACGCGCTGGCCGGTGCCGATCCGCGGGTGCACGTGCTGCACCGGGAGGGCAAGCAGGGCCTCGGCGCGGCATATCTGGCGGGGTTCGCGTGGGCGCGCGAGCGCGGCTTCGACGCCGTGGTGGAGATGGACGCTGACGGCTCGCACGCCCCGGAGGACCTTCCCACGTTGCTGTCGGCGGCCCGCGACGCCGATGTGGTGATCGGTTCCCGGTGGACCCGGGGCGCGCGGGTGGTGAACTGGCCGTTGCGGCGGCTGCTGCTGTCGCGGTGCGGCAACCTGTATGCGCGGCTGGCGTTGGGGATGCCGCTGTCCGACGCCACGGGTGGCTACCGGGTGTACCGGCTGTCGGCCCTGGACGAGATCGACCTGGCGTCGGTCCGGTCGCAGGGCTACTCGTTCCAGGTGGAGCTGTCGCGGCTGGCGCACCGGGCCGGGGCACGCATCGTGGAGGTGCCGATCACGTTCGCCGAGCGGGAGCGGGGCAGCAGCAAGATGAGCCCGCTGATCGTGGCGGAGGCGCTGTGGCGGATCACCACGTGGGGGGTGCAGGACCGGCGGCTGGCGGTGCGGCGGGGCCTGCACGGCACCCCCACCGGGCAGGTGCGGTGGCCCTGAGCGGGGGGCGTGTCATGCTGGACGGGGTGCTGGCGCCCGCGCGGGTGACCGCGCCGGAGGCGCCGCGGATGGCGAATGGGGTGAGATGCGCCGAGGACTGAGGTTTGTGCCGTTGGCCCTGTTGGCGGCGGTGCTGCTGGAACTGGTGGTGTTCGTCGCGGTGGGGCGGGCGATCGGGTTCGGCTCGACGCTGCTGGTGGTGTTCGCGGTGTCGCTGCTCGGTCTGGTGCTGCTGCGCCGGGAGGGGATGCGCGCCTGGCGGGGCTTCCGGGATTCGGCGCAGGCCGGTCGGCCGCCGGGACGGCAGGTCACCGACGGTCTCGTCGGCCTGTTCGGCGCGCTGCTGCTGGCGACGCCGGGCCTGCTCAGCGGCCTGGTGGGGTTGTTTCTGCTGGTGCCGCCGGTGCGCCGGTTGGCCCGTAACGGGGTGCAGCGGGCGGCGGAGCGGCGGGTGTCGTCGATGGTCGCCGGTGACCTGTTCGGGCCCCGCCGGGTGCGGGTGCGTCGGGGCGAGCCACAGCCGGCGGATTCGCAGCCGGTGGCCGAGCCGACCGTCGTCGACGGGGGTCGGGCCATCGAGGGCGAGATCGTCGAGCCCGGCCGGAACTGACTGACCCGGCGGACACGACGGCGCCCCCGGGAGCGGATGCTCCCGGGGGCGCCGTGGCGTCCGGTGCGGCTCAGGCGCGGCCGCGGCGGGTGCGGACCTCCTGCAGCCGCTCGGCGAGGATGTCCTCCAGCTCGGCGATGGAGCGCCGCTCCAGCAGCATGTCCCAGTGGGTGCGCGGCGGCTTGGCCTTCTTCTGCTCCGGCTCGTTGCCGTCGACCAGTCGGGCCACGCTGCCGTCGAACTTGCACTCCCAGGTCATGGGGACCTCGGCGTCGACGGCGAACGGAACCTCGAACTGGTGGCCTTTGGCGCAGAGGTACTCGCGGGTCTGACGCGGCGCGAGCTCCGTGTTGCGGTCGGATTCGTAGCTGACCGCGCCCAGACGGCTTCCGCGCAGCATACGCTCGCCCATGATCGACTTCCCCTCGTTCGTGGTGCTGGTCTTCTTGGTGTAACGGTCCGTTCCCGCCGGGCCATTCCCGCCCGGCACCCGGACGAGCCTGCACCAGGGTAGCCGGCCGTGCCAGCCGGCCGGTGGGGTCGCCCCCGGGCCGGGCCGGACGGGTGGAGTGTTTCCGCTGCCAACGGGGATGTTAGCCGCCCCAGTGCAGCGGAGGTTGCGATGGCCAGTGACGCGCCGGTCGGTGCCCGGCCGCCCACCGGGCGGACGTTCTTCGGCCACCCGCGGGCCCTGTCCACGCTCTTTCTCACCGAGATGTGGGAGCGGTTCAGCTTCTACGGGATGCGGGCGATCCTGGTGCTGTATCTGACCGCGTCGCTGGCCGACGGCGGGCAGGCGATGGGGGAGTCCAGCGCCAGCGCGGTCTACGGCACCTACAACGCCATGGTGTACCTGATGGCGCTGCCCGGTGGCTGGGTCGCCGACCGGCTCATCGGCGCGCGGCGCAGCGTGCTGTGGGGCGGGATCGTCATCGCCGCCGGGCACTACGTGATGGCGGTCCCGGTGCGCTGGAGCGTGTTCGCCGGCATGGCGTGGTCTCCGCGCGCGATGTCTGTCCTGACACCGGGTTTGCTCGCCTGTCCTACGGTCAGGCCCACGCGCTGCTGAACGCCCACACCGCCCTCGGCGGGCCTGGCACAGGGTGGGACCTGCACGAGATGCGGCATTCGGCACTGATACACCTGGGTGAGGGTGGTGCGAGCCTGCTGATGCTGATGGCCAAGTCGCGGCACAAGAAGACCGAGAACGTGCGCCGATACTTCCATCCTTCGCCGGAGGCGATCGCCGAGCTCACCAGCTTGCTGGGGCCCGGCGACCGCCGGTGAAGACCGGCGGGAACCGTGATCCGCGTGCGGCGTCAGGGTTCATGCACTGGCCGGACATGCTGCGGGTGGTGGCTCCCTGGTCACCGATCAGGTAAGGGCCTACAAGCTGCTGCGGATGTTCGGCTGCATGGCTCTCAGGAGGCCGCGGCGCGAGGGTTCTTGAGAATCTCGAACAGGGCGAAATAGTTGTCGGTGCCGTGCCCCTGGGCGATCGCTTGTTCGGCGAGCTGCTTCATCAGTTGCGGCTGGGCGGGGTGGACGCCCTGCTCGACGCTGGTGCGGGCGATGTGTTCCAGGGCGTTCAAGTTCATCTGCATGGTCCCTTGGTCGCCGGGGTAGGCGCCCTTGTCGAGGTTCGGTGCTTGTTCGGTGAGGCTGGCGGGGTCCAACACCACGGGCATGAACCAGCCGAGCGCGATCTCGGCGAACTCGGCCGCGGGCACGTTGGCCGAGCCGGCCAGGGCGGCGGCGTGCAGGAAACCGTTGAGGGTCGCGTACATCATGCCGAGCAGTGCCGTGTTGAACAGCACCGCCAGGCCCGGGTCGGCGCCGAGGTGGCGGGGGTCACCCAGGTCGGCCAGGGTCTCCCGATGCCGGTCCAGGACGTCGCGGGCTCCGCTGTACAGCAGGACCGATCCGTCGTGCCCGATGAGGGACGGCGGCACCATGATCGCGCCATCGAGGTAGTCTAGGTCGCGCTCGGCCGCCCAGTCGGCGGCCGTGCGGGCTTCCGCAGGGGTTCCGGAGTTGAGGTTCACCAGCGCGTGTCCGCTGAGCGCGCCAGTGGATTCGAAGACTTGGTACATGGTCGCGTAATCGTTGAGGCACACGATCGTGACCGGGCTCGCGGCCACGGCGTCGGCGACGGTGGCCGCGCGGTGCGCTCCCTCGGCTACCAGGCCGTCGGCCTTGCCGGGGGTACGGTTCCAGACCGTCAGGGATCGGCCCTTGCCAAGAAGGGTGTGTGCCAACGCCGATCCCATCGGCCCCAGGCCGATGACGGTGACCGAGGTGTCGTGGGCGGATGAATGCTGATCTGTCATGCCGGATAGGTTGGACCCTCACGTCGGTGTGAGAGTCAACTGGAAGTGGCGGTCGTCCCATGCGGATCGGAGAACTGTCCCGGCTCACCGGCGCCAGCGTGCGTTCGCTGCGTTACTACGAGGAACAGGGCCTGCTCCGGCCGCTACGACGCCCCAGCGGCTACCGCGAGTATCGGCAGCAGGACGCGGCCACAGTGCGGGGCATCCGCCTCATGCTCGCCGCCGGCCTCAACACCGCCACGATCAGCGAGCTGCTGCCCTGCATGACCGATGACGGTCAGGCGCTGGCACCCTCCTGCGCCGGGATGCTTCCCGACCTGCACCGCGAACGGGATCGGCTCAGCAATGCCGCGGCCGACCTCCTGGCCGCGCGCGACCGGCTGGACCTCCTCATCCAGACCACCTCACAACTCGATCCCGCCGACCCGTCGGAATGCGAGGCGGTAACCGCACCCCGATAGGCGCGTCTCGGGGGTCTTCTCGCCCGGTAGCACCGAGGCAGCCCGGCAAGAAAGGTCCCGTCACAGCCAGTGAGGCCGTCGGTCAACGAACGTCACGGCTTGGGGTTCAGCGGCCGCAGCCCGCCGGGCAGCTCGGGGAGTTGGAAAGAGTAGCGGCCCATCATGTTGATGTGGTGCCGCACGAACGGCGAAAGCCGGGCCACGTCCTCCTCACGTACGGCGAAGCCGTCGGCGCGCAGCCGGGTCAGGGCGGCGTCCATGTAGCGGGTGTTGAACAGCACGATCGCGTTCAGCACCAGGCCGAGCGCGCCGATCTGGTCTTCCATGCCCTCGTGGTAGTTCTGATAGAGCTGCCCGTTCTTGCCGTGGAAGACCTTGCGGGCCAGCGCGTGGCGGCCTTCCTGCAGGTTGGCCTGGGCCTTGATCTGGTGGCGGTAGCCGGGCTCGTCGGCCATCCGCAGGATGTGCAGGGTCTTGGCGATGCGGCCGCAGTGGGCGATGGCATCGCCGAGCGGGGTGGGGCGGCCGTCGCGCGACAGCATCCGGATCACGTCGTAGGCGCGGACCGCGCCGGTGTGGATCGACCCGATGATCCGCAGGATGTCCTCCCAGTGCCGTTCGATCCGGACCGGGTCGATGCGGCCCGCGGGCGGCGTCGGTGAACGGGCCGTAGTCGGCGCGGGCGTCGATCCGCCACATCTTCTGGTCGGGCAGGTCGGCCAGCTGCGGGGCGTAGGCGTAGCGAGCGAGTCCAGCACCGCCCGCTGCCCAACACTCAGCAGCCCGTACAACGTGTCCCACAATCGAACAACGCCTTGGGCCCGTCCCCGGTCGTCCACGCCCGCGCGTCCACCCACTCCCGCAGATCCTCGGCGACCTCGGCGAAGTCCCGCCACCCCTCGGCCTGCTGGATCTCCCCAGCATGCGTGCGGGCTGTGCCGTCACGCCCCCCGTACAACTTCAGGCACGACGGATCAGCGATCTCCAACTGCTCCGCCAGGTACTCGGCCACCTCCGCAGGCACCTGCCGCGGGTCGGGCATGAACCGGCCCAAGAACCGCACACTGGTCAGCTGGACCGCGAACCCGAGCCGGCTGTGGTCACGGCGCTTGTCCTGGATCAGCTCCCGGTCCGCGTCGTCCAGGAAGAAGTACCGCTCCAGCTCCATACGCGACGGCGCCCTACCGAACGCCCCGTACCCAGCCGCCTGCTCATCAGTCAGAAACTCGACCGCCACAACACCCGCCGAAGATCGGCAACAGCGACCCACGAAGGCTGGAGGCGTCAATCACCCCAGGTCAAGCCACCAACAAACACACCGAACCCTTAGCGCACGATTTCGCAGAGGTGTTCCTCAACCCCCTGAACCTGCTCACCGCCGTCACCGTGCTGATCACCATCGGCTACTTCGTGCGGATCATGGTGGACCGGGAGTTGAGCGCCACCGAACGCAGCCGGATGAAGGCGTACGTGTGGCTGTTCGTCTTCGCCCCGCGTTCTGGCTGATCTTCGACCAGGCCGGGTCGGTGCTGAACATCTTCGCCGCCGACAACACCGACCGTGACGTCGCCGGGTTCACCTTCCCCGCGTCCTGGCTCCAGGCGGTCAACCCGATCCTGATCCCCGGATTCAGGTCGTCGGGGTCGGTGGCAGCGGCAGCGGCAGGCCCGGCAGTCCGTCGATGCTGCGGGCCACGTGGTCCTTGCCGGCGAAGTAGTCGCTCAACGACTTGTCGTCCTCCCGGGCGAACCGCCTGCCGTGCAGGTCACGGTCGGCGTCGTAGGACATGAACGGCACCGCGTAGCCACAGGTGTCGCGGATCAGTTCGGCCCGTACGACGATGATCGCCCGCAGGCCGTGCAGGCTGGTGTCGACGTCCGGGAAGTGGCCCGTCAGGTCGCCCCAGCGGGGGTCGTCGCGAAACACGGGCTCGCCCCGTCCGTGCACCCGGACGATGTTCGGCGGCCCCTCGAACGCGCACCACATGAGGGTGATGCGGCCGTTCTCGCGCAGGTGCGCGATCGTCTCGGCGTTGCTGCCCGCGAAGTCCAGGTAGGCCACGGTGTACGCGTCGACGACCGCCCACGAGCCGCGCAACCCCTTGGGGGACAGGTTGATGGTGCCGTCGCCCGACAGCGGGGCGGTGGCGGTGAAGAACAGCGGCTGGTCCTCGATGAAGGTCCGTAGCCGGCCCTCGATGCGTTCGTATGTCTTTCCCACCCCCGCATCGTCACCTGATGACCGCCCGCCTGCTGGCCCGGGGTGCCGCCGTCCCACGACAGCTCGCGGGTGTCCCGCTCAGCGGGACGCGGCGATCCGTACGCGGTCGCTGTCGTCGTCGGAGAGGAACGACGCCAGCGACCGCCCCTGCTCGGCCACGGCGGTACGGTCGGCGCGGGAGAAACGGCGCAGCGGGGTCACGGTCACGGTGCCGGCCTCGACGCTCCAGGCGCGCAGGCTGAGCCCCCGACCCGCGCGGTCCCAGTTCCGGTAAATACGTTGCCGGGTCCGGAACGGGCGGGCATGCTGGGTTGATCGAGCGGCGGCGAACGCTGCCTGGACTAAGGAGGGCTGACGGATGGCCATCACTGTGCTGCGGCATGTCCGCATCAGTCCCACCTCTTTGTTCAGGAGCACACCCGTTGTCTTCCGAGTACGAACTCTCTGATACCTACTCCGACCTCGACTCCCGCGGGTCCGATTTCACCGGTGACAAGCCCCAACCAGATCCGGCCGGCGCCTTTGTCTTCAAGTTCCATTCGGTCGACGAGGAACTGCGCCCGGATCAGCGGTGGTCCACCTGGCTGGACGTCGAGCGCGGCTCGCGCGGCCCGGAACCACGCCCCTCGTGGGTCGTCACGGAACAGGCTGCGATCGATACTGAGCTCGGCGTCCTCAAAACCGGCAAGGAAGCCGACGTCTTCCTGCTCGAACGGGCCGTCGAAGCCATCGGCGACAACCCGGCGAAGTCCTCGCTGCTGGCCGCGAAACGGTACCGCACCGAGGAACACCGGTCCTTCCACCGCAGTACGTCGTACGTCGAAGGCCGTCGTACCCGCAACAGCCGCGACAGCCGGGCGATGGCGAAGAAGACCTCTCACGGCCGCAGTGTCGCGGCCGGTCAGTGGGCGTACGCCGAATGGGACGCCCTCAACCGGTTGTGGAAGGCCGGCGTCCCGGTGCCGTATCCCGTGCAGGTGGACGGCACCGAACTGCTGATGGAGTTCATCGACGACGGCGAGGGCGGTGCCGCGCCCCGGCTCGCTCAGGTCCGGCCGTCGAAGGAGCTGCTCGGTGTGTACTTCGAGCAGCTCCGCAACGGCATGCGTGAACTGGCCCGCGCGGGGCTCGCGCACGGCGACCTCTCGCCGTACAACGTCCTCGCACAGGCCGAGCGGATCGTGATGATCGACCTGCCCCAGGTCGTCGACATCGTTGGCAACCCGAAGGGCATGGACTTCCTGATGCGCGACTGCCACAACATGGCCACGTGGTTCACGAACCGCGGGCTCGAGATCGACGAACAGGAACTGTTCGTCGACCTGCTCACGATGGTGTTCTGATCGCCCTATGCAGAACGCGGTCCCTCAGCCGATGCTTGGCCGAGCTGCCACCCCGGTGCCGGTAGCGGCACCTGACCAGCAGATGCACAACCGCCTCGACCGCTCCGATCGCCTGGCAGCCGACCGACTCGACCACCAGCTTCCGGACCGGGCCGGGGTTGGCAGCCGGCAGCCGGCAGCCGGCAGCCTGCGAACCAAGCGCAACATGGAGCACCATCGCCACCGACGCATCCGCGGCATCGCCGCCCGGATGAGCCCGGCGGACGCCGCGCTCGGGGCGCCGAACGCGTCCGTGCGGAGCACGAAGACGGGCCGGCCCCGTGCCGACGCGCCGCCGGGTGCCGAGGCGCCACCTAAGACAGCGGCGGTCCTCGGGTCGCTCAGATCGCCTGCCGGGCGCTGCCGGGGGAGCCGAGGTGGGCCAGGGCGGCGGCGAGGTGGCTGACCTGGTCGGCCAGTTGGGCAGTGCGCCGCTGCGCCTCGTCGCGGTCGGTCTCGGCGGCGCGCAGCCGTACCGCCAGGTCGTCGGCGCGGCCCTCGGCGGCGGTCACGGCCTCGCGCGCGGCGGCCAGCTCCGTGCGCAACGTGTCGTGCTGCCCGGTGAGGGCGGCCAGCTCCGCGCGGGTCCCCTCGGCCGTCGCCTCGGCCTGCCGCCGGGCTTCCTCGGCCTTCCGGCGGGTGGCCTCGGCGTGCTGGCGGGCCGTGTCGGCCTCGCTGGCGGCCGTGCGGGCGGCAGCGGCCTCGGCGCGGGCCTGTTCGGCCCGTTCGCGGGCCTCGGTGGCGTGCTGGCGGGCCTGTTCGGCCTCGGCGTGTAGACGCTGTGCGCGGTCGAGCGCCTCGGTGGCGGCGCGGGTCGCCCGGTCGGCGTCGGCGCGGGCGGCGTCCCGCTCGCCGGTCAGTTCGGTGGCCCGGCGGCGTTCGGTGTCCACCTCGACGCGCAGCGCGCGCAGCTCGTGGCGGGCCGTGTCGCGGTCTCGTTCGGCCTGCGTCCGCAGGGCCTCCGCGGCGCTGGCCTGCCGGCGGGCGTCGTCCCGGGCGGCCTCCGCCCGGTCGGCAGTTTCAATCGCAGCCGTGGCCCGCTCGGTGGCGTGCCGGGCCTCGTCGTGGGCGGCGGTCCGCTCGGTGGCGGCGGACCGGGCCTCCTCGCGGGCCCGGATGGCGTTCGCGGCGGCGTCCTCGGCGTCGCGGCGGGCCTCGTCGCGTTCGGTCTGCGCCGCTGCCACCTGGGTCGCCGCGTCGGCGCGGGCCTGCGCGAGCTGACGTTCCACCCCGACCGGGGACAACTCGGCGTGCAGGGCCTCGGTGAGGGCCTCGGCGACCTGCTCCAGCCGGTCCACGGCCTCCCAGGTGCGGGCCACCTGACCTGGCAGGCCGGGGGCGTTGCGGTGCCGCATCCGGCTGTTGCGCGACGCCCGCTGGCAGGCGCCGTCGTTGTCGCGGCAGTAGCGGAACGGCCGGCCCGCGCCGGCACGCTGCGGCACCTGCCGTCCGCAGTGGGCGCAGGGGCGGGTCTCGGCGGGGGTGGGCTCGGCGTCCATCGAGGGCGGAGTCTACTGCCGGCTCCGACCGCCGCCCGCGCAGCGCCCGACGGTCCACGACCCGGACCCGGGTGTGCCGCAGCGTCCACGACCCGGGCCGGAGCCCGGCCGCTCAGCCGGCCGTGCGGGCCGTCCGGTCCAGGGTGTAGCGGCGTTGCAGCAGCAGCGCGACGAGCATCGCCGCCGCCGGCAGCAGCCCGAACCCCCAGCGGATCGCGTCCACCGCGCCGTCGGGCTGGGTGACGCTGTCCCCGGCGGTGGAGGCGACGAACCCGCCGGCGGCCAGGCACAGCGAGTACGCCCACGGGCCCAGCGCCGCGCCGGTAGCCTCGGTGGCGGTCCACACCCCGGTGTAGGTGCCGGCGGCGCCACCGCCGGCACGGATCACGTCGGGCACCATCGAGAACGGCAGCAGTTGCATGCCGGCGAAGGCGACACCGAGCACCGCCACGGCTGCCACCAGCATCGGCAGTCCGGCCGGGCGGCCGACGGCGAGGACCAGTGAGCCGGCCGCGAAGGCGCCCTGCGCGCCCAGCAGCGCCCGTTGCTTGCCGAACCGGCGGGCCACCGCCAGCCAGGCCGGGGTGACCAGCAGCGCCGGGGCGACGAAGGCGGCCACCAGCACGGTGGTCAGGCCGGGGCGGCCCAGCTCGTACTCCGCGTAGTAGGGCACCCCGGCCAGCACCAGGTGGGTGGTGGTGGACATGGCCAGGTAGGCGGCGACCAGCCAACGGAACTGCCGGTCGCGCAGCGCCTCGGCGAGCCCGCGCCAGCCGCCGCCGTGCGGTGCGGGCGGCGCGGCGGCGGCCCGACGCAGCCGGCCGATGCCGGCCACCCCGACCAGCATGGCGGCCAGCATCCCGACGGCCAGCAGCATGCCCATCCGCTGGTAGCCGCCCCGGGTGGGGTCCTGTCCACCGGCCAGCAGCGGCGCCAGCAGCCCGGAGGCGAGGATGCCGAGGGTCAGCACCACCATCCGGAAGGCCATCAGCCGGGTTCGCTCGTGGTAGCCGATCCGCAGGTCGGCGGGGGTGGCCAGGTAGGGGACCTGGTAGGCGGCGAAGAGCAGGTTGCCGGCGATGAAGGCGAGCGCCACCCAGGCGGCGGCCGGCGCGCCGGTGAGTGTGCCGGGCACGGCGAACAGCGTGGCGAAGGCAAGCGGCAGGGCGCAGCCGAGCAGCAGCAGCCGGCGTCGGTTGCCTCGGCGTGCCTGCTCGACGTCGCAGCGGTGCCCGACCCAGGGGTGCAGCAGCACGTCGGCGATCTTCGGCAGCAGCAGCGCCAGGCCGGCCAGCCAGGGGGCGACAGCCAGCACGTCGGTGAGGAAGTAGAGCAGCAGCAGGCCGGGGACCGTCACCCAGACGCCCATGCCGAGGGAGCCGGTGGCGAAGCCGAGCAGTGCTCCGCGGGGCAGGGTGGTGGCGTCCGTGCTGGTTGTCGGTTGTTGGTCGAGCCCGGTCATGGCGGCCTTCCTCTCCGGGCGCGCCGCCCGCAATCCAACGGATGCTGGATTGTAGGGGCAGAATGGCGGCCATGACCATGCCTCGTCGCCGACCCGGGCGGCCCCGTCGTGAGGAGACCCGACCCACCCGGGAGGTGGTGCTCACCGCCGCGACCGCGCTGTTCGCCCGGCGTGGCTTCGACGCCGTCGGGCTGCGGGAGGTCGCGGCGGCGGCCGGCGTCGACGTCGCCACGGTCTCGCACCACATGGGTACGAAGGCGCAGCTCTACGACGCCTGCTTCGCCCGGGTCTTCGCCGCCGAGCGGGAGGTGCTGGAGGCGGCGGCCGGGCGGGCCCGTACCGCGCTGGACGGCGGGCCGGCCGAGGTTCGGCGCGCGTTGCACGAGCTGGTGGACGTGTTCGTGGACTTCCTGGAGGACCGGCCGGAGACCACCGCGTTGTGGCTGCGTCGCTGGCTGGAGCCGCAGCGACACGCCGAGCTCGACGAGTCGTACGCGGCCCCGCTGTACCGGCTGGTCGCCGACCTGCTGACCGCCGCCGCGACGAGCGGGGCGCTGGTCGAGCCGACGCCGCACGTGACGGTGCGCAGCCTGGTGTGGGCGGTGCACGGTCACGTGGTGGCCCTGGCCGCCGCCGGGGGGTCACAGGCGCGCGAGCGGCGGGAGTTCCGCGCGTTCGTACACCGCTTCCTCGACGGCCTGTACGGGTCGGCGACGCCTTGACGCGCCGCCCGCACCGGGCCATTATCCAACGCACGTTGGATAATGGGAAGGAGTCGGCGATGGGCGCACAGCCAACCGTGGCGGTCATCGGCGCAGGCGCGGCCGGACTGGCCACCCTCAAGGCGCTCGCCGACGTCGGCGTGCCCGCCGTCTGCTTCGAGACGGCCGAGCGGGTCGGCGGCCTCTGGGTGTACGGGACACCTGGCTCGCCCGCGTACCGGACCCTGCACCTGAACACCAGCAAGGCGCGCACCGAGTTCGCCGACCACCCGATGCCGGCGCACTGGCCCGACTACCCTGACCACGCCCGGGTCGCCGGCTGGCTCACCGACTACGCCGACCGGTTCGGGCTGCACGACATGGTGCGGCTGCGGCACACCGTCGACCGGGTCGTCCGCGAACCCGACGGCCGGTGGACGGTGCACGCCGACGGACCCGACGGCCCGATCGACGTCACCGTCGACGCCGTGGTCGTCGCCAACGGCCACAACCGGGTGCCGAAACCGCCCACCCCTGAGCACCCGGGCACCGGTACCGCGACGCAGATGCACAGCCACGCCTACCGGGGTCCCGAGCAGCTCGCCGGCCGGCGGGTCCTGGTCGTCGGCGGCGGCAACTCCGCGATGGACATCGCCGTGGACGCCTCGTACGCGGCCCGGCGCACCCTGCTGTCGTTGCGCCGGGGCGTCTGGGTGGTGCCGAAACACCTGCTGGGGCGCCCATCGGACACCCTCAACGGGGCCCTCGCCCGACGGCTGCCGTGGCGGCTGCGCCAGCGCATCACCCAGCGGATGCTCGCCGCGACCGTCGGCCCGCCCGCCCGCTACGGCCTGCCCGCCCCCACCCACGGCTTCCTCCAGGACCACCCGACGCTCTCCGACGGGCTGCTGTCCCGGCTGGCCCACGGCGAGATCGAGCCCCGCCCCGGCATCGCCGGCTTCGACGGCGAGCGCGTCACCTTCACCGACGGCCGCACCGACGAGATCGACCTGGTCATCTGGTGCACCGGCTACCGGGTCGAGATCCCGTTCCTCGATCCCGCGCTGCTCGGCGACGGGGCGGACACCCTGGCGCTGTACCGGCACGTCTTCCACCTCGACGCGCCCGGGTTGGCGTTCGTCGGGCTGATGCAGTCCACCGGTGCCGCGTTCCCGCTGGTCGAGGCGCAGGCCAAGCTGGTCGCGGCGCAGCTGTCCGGCCGCTACGCCCTGCCCGAGCCGGACCGGCAGCGTGCCGCCTGCCGGGCCGAGCTGCGCGCCGCCACCGCCCGGTGGGGGCAACGCCGGCCCGCGATGCGGGTGGACTTCGACGCGTACCTGGTCGAGCTGGGGCGGGAACTGGCCGCCGGCACTCGCCGGGCGCGCGCCACCGGAGCCACGGCGTGAGCGCGCTGGCCCAGCGCAGGGTGCTGGTTACCGGGGCCAGCGGCACCTTCGGCCGGCAGCTGTGTGCCGCGCTCACCGCCGCCGGAGCCCGGGTCGTCGGCGTCGACCGCCAGCCGGGCAGCATCGACGGCGTGCCGGTGCTCGGCTGCGACCTGACCGACCCGGACGCCGTGCCGCCGACGGTCGCCGCCGCCGTGGACCGGCTCGGCGGGCTGGACCTGCTGGTCAACAATGCCGGTGTCGGCGGGCCCGCTCCGGCCGAACTGCCGCCGGACGAGGTGGTGCGCCAGCAACTGGAGGTGAACCTGCTCGCCGCCTGGCGGACCACCGCCGCCGCGCTGCCCGCCCTGGAGGCCGCGCGCGGACGGGTGGTCTTCGTCGCCAGCCGGATGGCCCTGCTGCCGCTGCCGCTGGCCGCCGCGTACGGGGTCAGCAAGCGGGCGCTGGTCGCCTACGCCGACGCGCTGCGCCACGAGGTGGGCACCCACGTCGGGGTGAGCGTCGTCTACCCGAGCATGGTCGCCTCGCCGATCCACGACAGCACCGCCGACGCCGGCCTGTCGCTGGAGGGGGTGTCCCGCCCGGAGACGGTGCAGGGGGTCGTCGCGGCGATCCTGCGCGCCGCCACCGCCCGGCGGGCGCCCCGGGACGTGGCCACCACCAGGCGCGGACGCTTCGAGTTGGCCGTCGCCCGGCACGCGCCGACGCTGGCCGACCGGCTCGTTCGGCGTACCGTCGCCACCCGGATCGCCGCCGGTGACCTGGACGCCGCGCCGCTGGCCGCCGGGATGCTGCGCCGGCACCGCGACGCCACCGGCTAGCGTGACCGGGTGGCCGTCTCCCCGTACGTCGCCAGGCTGCGCGCCCACGTAGGCCGCGACCTGCTCCTGCTGCCCGGAGTCAGCGCGGTCGTCCGCGACGACGCCGGGCGGGTGCTGCTGGCCCGGCGCGCCGACAACGGCCGCTGGTCGCTGCCCGCCGGCCAGATCGACCCCGGCGAGCAGCCCGCCGACGCCGTCCTGCGGGAGGTGTACGAGGAGACCGGCGTGCACGTGCGCATCGAGCGAGTCGCCGGCGTCGCCACGCACCGGGTCGTCTACCCCAACGGCGACGCCTGCGAGTACCTGAACGTGTGGTTCCGGTGCCGGGCGGTGGGCGGCGAGCCGGGGGTCAACGACGACGAGTCCACCGAGGTGGCCTGGTTCGACCCGGCCGACCTGCCGGAGATCGACGAGTGGGCGCGGCTGCGCATCGACACCACACTGCGCGAGGAAGCCCCCGTCTGGCACGCCGGCCCCGGCGAGCGACATCCCGCGCTCGGCCGGCCCGACGCGCTCTGACCACCGGGGTCAGCCCCGCGTGCCGAAGGCCATTTCCAGCGGCGAGCGCGTCGAAGGTGAGAACGCGTCTCCCAGCGGATGGCGGGGCGGTGTCGACGATGCGGTCGGCCCGGCGGTCACCGGCCGGCCTCCACCGCCGGGGCGGGGACGGCGGTGCTGTCGCGTACCGTCAGCCGGGGTTCCAGCAGGGTTACCTCCGGCACTGCCTCGTCGCCGAGCTTGCGCATCAGCAGCGCGACGGCCCGCGTGCCGATCTCCTCGGCGGGGACCGGCACGGCGGTGAGCATCGGGCTGGCCTGCTCGGCGAACTGCTCCGGGCAGACGGCGACCACCGACACGTCCTGTGGCACCCGGCGGCCCAGGGCGGGCAGCGTGGCCAGCACCGGGCCCACGGCGGCCTCGTTCTGCACGATCAGTCCCGACACGTCCGGGTGGCGCTCCAGCCGTCCGGTCGTCGGCGGTGGCCTCGTCGCCGCGTACGACCAGGGTGTCGACCACCCGGACCACCTGCCGCTGCCCGGGTGCGAGGCTGATCCGGGCGAAGTTGCGCAGCTGGCGCAGGGGCTGCTCGCCGCGGGAGCGCCGCTGCCGGGTGCAGAGCTGCACGAGCTCCTCGCCGGGCCGGTCGCCGGCGTTGGTGACCTCGACGCTCACCCTCGACCTCCTCGCCCGCAGTCGGCTCGGCCGGCTCACCGGAGCGGACACCGGCAAGCAGTCGCCTTGGCCGCGCTCAACCGCGGGCCAGCGTAGTCGAAGCGGGTGCAGCTGAGCCTGTGGCCGAACGGGTACAGCGGATCGCCCCGGTGGTACAGGTAGGTGGCGTCGGAGCCGAGCAGGTCGGGCAGTTCCGCGGCGTCGGCGTACCAGGTCTGGGTGAGCCGGCCGCCGGGCTCGGCGTCGCCCAGCGACCGCCGGGCCCGTCACGACCGGCCCGGCGTCACCGCCCGCCCCCACCGCCGACGTCGACGCCGGCACACTGTGCCGATGCTGTGCGCCCCGCCCACCCCGACCCTGCCGGAACTCCTACTGCGTCCCTGGCGCGACGACGACGCCACCGCCCTGATCGCCGCGTACCGCGACCCGGTGCTGCGGCGCTGGACCCGGGCGCCGGTGACCACGATCGCCGAGGCGCGCCGGTTCCTGACCGCGGCGCGCCGGGACTGGGACGACGGACACCGGTTCAGCTTCGCTGTGCTCGAGCCGTCGCCGACCGGCGAAACCCTGGTGGCACAGGTGATCCTCAAGAACGTCACCGAGGGCGGCGAGGACGCCGAGGTCGGCTACTGGACCGCCGCGCCGGCCCGGGGCAGGGGCGTCGCCCCGCGCGCCCTGACGGCGGTCACCGAATGGGCGTTCGCCCGGTTGGCCGGCTTGCGGCGGCTGGACCTGATGCACCAGATCGACAACCCGGCATCCTGCCGGGTCGCGGAGAAGGCCGGCTACCCCTTCCAGGAGGTGCTGCCGGCCCGGCCGCCGTTTCCCCGCGACGGCCACCGGCACGCCCGCTGGGCCGAACCCGCCCAGGAATGCCCGTCCCGGTCGGGGCGCTGAGCTTGCGTCGGCCCCGAAACGGGTGGCCGCGTTACCGTGGGGACCGGGGAGGTGTCGGCAGGTGGACAGCTGGGAAGCGTCGGTCGAGGCGCGGATCCGCGCGGCGCAGGAGCAGGGCGAGTTCGACAACCTCCCGGGCATGGGCAAGCCCATTCCCGGCAGTGGCCAGCCGTACGACGAGTCGTGGTGGATCAAGAGCTTCCTGGAGCGGGAGAAGATCCCCACCGATCTGCTGCTGCCGACGCCACTGCGACTGCGCCGCCGGATCGAGCAGCTGCCCGACGACGTGCGGGACCTGCCGACCGAGGAATCCGTACGCGCGTTCGTCGCCGACCTCAACGCCCAGATCGTCTCCTGGCTGCGCACGCCCATCGGCCCCCGGGTCTCGGTGCGCCCGGTCAGCGCCGACAACGTGCTCCGCGGCTGGCGCTCCGAGCGGGAGGCCGTCGCCTCGTTCCCGGCACCGGCTCCGTCGGCTCCGTCGCGTCGGCGAGGCTGGCTACCGCCCTGGCGCCGCCGGGCGGTGTAGCCCCGGTCAGTCCACCGCCGCCCGCCACGCCCAGGACGCGCGCCGGGCCTGACCGGGCAACTCGCCCCGACCGGTCAGCCACCGCAGCACCTCGGCAGCGGGGGAGACGACCAGGTCGAACGGCAGGTGGCCGTCGTCGGGCCGCCCACTGACCTGACCGGCGTACGCCAGCAGGTTGTCGGTCTGCATATTCGCAGTCTGGTGTGAGGTGTCTGGTTTGACAGCTCCGCACGGTCGTCGACAACGGGCGCGACCGGTAACCGTTCGGCCCTGCCCGCGCCCTGGCGGTCAGAGCAACGGCTACCAACACCCCGACTCCGGCAACCCGGATGGCGCTTGCCCGCCGTCGCCACCCGCACTAGGGTCGAACCCGTGACTGCCGGGTCGGCCATGGGCCACAAGCGGACAGGGCACCCGGCCATCAGTTGAGCCGGGGGCGGGCCCGCGGCCCGCCGACGCCCCGCACCTGCCGGTGTCGACGCCACGTCCACCGCAGCGCACATCTCCTCTCGCATTCCCCACCGTCCACGCCGGTCGTACGCCGGCGTACCCGCGTCCTTGCCGCCACCGGTCGCCGGGCGGGCGATCCACCGTGGCCGCATCCTCCTGCCGAGCAGAGAGCAGAGCATTGCCCAACGACTTCAACCAGCAGATCATCGACGAGTTCCGCGCCAATTCCGGCCGGGTAGGCGGGCCCTTCGAGGGGGCCCGGCTGATCCTGCTCACCACCACCGGCGCCCGCTCCGGCGCCCCGCACACCACCCCGGTCGGCTACCTGCCCGACGGTGAGCAACGCATCCTTGTCATCGCCTCCGCCGGTGGCGCCCCGAGGCACCCGGCCTGGTACCACAACCTCCTCGCCGACCCGTCCGCCACCGTCGAGGACGGGGTCTTCACCTACCAGGCGCGCGCGGAGGTGCTGACCGGCGCCGAACGCGACGAGATCTTCGCCCGGGCCGTGGAGGCCGATCCGGGTTGGGCCGCGTACCAGGCGAAGACGTCCCGGGTGATTCCCGTGGTGGCGTTGCACCAGGTAGCTGGCGGGCCGCCGGAGGCGCCGTCGTGGGGCGCGGCGCTCAAGCTGGTCCACGACGCGTTCCGCCGGGAACTGGCACTGATCCGCGACGAGGTGGCCCGCTCCGGTGCGGGTCTGGGTGCCCAGCTGCGGGTGAACTGCCTGACCGTCTGCCAGGGCCTGCACCACCACCACCGCAACGAGGACGCGGGGATGTTCGCCGGGCTGGAGGGGCAACGTCCGGACCTCGCCCCGACGCTGGCGCGGCTGCGCGAGGAACACCGTCGCATCGCGGCGCTCGTCGAACGCCTCCAACAGGTGATCGGCGACCCCGACGCCGACCCGGCCGAGGCCCGCCGGGAGGTCGAGCGTCTCACCACCGAACTGGAGGCCCACCTGGCGTACGAGGAGGAGCAGCTCATCCCCGTCCTCGACGGCACCGACCAGGCGTAGCGACTGAGGGCGGCACCGGCACGGTTTGCCCGTGCCGCCCTCAGCCGTCGTCGGTGTCGTGGGCGAGCAGCGCCCGGATCGGGCCTGACGTCACGCCGGCCAGGATAGTCGGCTGGTCAGCCGGAAGGACCCGCTGGCGACGCCGTGCTCGATGGTGCCGCCAGCGAGGGCCACCCGCTCGGCGAGCCCGGTCAGACCCTTCCCGGCGTCGGGAAGGTCGCCGGTGGGCGTACCGGACAGCGGGTTGGTGACCGGCGCGCTGCGAGCCCTGACCCGTGAACAACACCGCACGACGCGTCGCGACAACCCCGACGTGACCGGCCGGGTTGTGCCCGGATTTGAGGGATTCCCATCTGGAGATGACAGAAATGGGGCGTAAGCCTCAACAAGCATTTCAATGAAAAAATTGAGGCATGGACGTTGAGGACATGACGCGGTACGTCTGCGAGACCTTCGACGGGGTTGACACCCTCGAGGCGAACGGGGACACCTTCTTCATCTACGACCCCGACCGGGATCTGCCCGCCGATCGGCAGCTGCCGTTCGCGACGATCGTGACCGGCGACCACTACGACGACGCCTCCGCGCTGAGCAGGCCGGACGCGTGGCGGCTCAACATCGGGCTGACCCGGTCGGCGTACGGCGCGCTGTTTCCACGGCGGCACGGGTCGGACGGCGACATCGACCACACCGTGACGGACACCGTCCTGCCGCATCCGGTCTACGCCCGGCAACACTGGGTGTGCGTGGTGAACCCCGGCGAGGCGACCGTGGACACGGTGCGGCGGCTGCTGACCGAGGCGTACGACTTCGCGGCCCGCAAGCACACCAACCACCGGTCCCGGCAGGCCCCGTCCTGAGATCCGTGCCGGCCGGCGCGTCCCACGGGCCTGCTGTCGTACCGCCGGGTTAGCTTCGGCGGGTCTGCCATCGGGCAGGCCCGCCGAGGACGAGGGGACACCGCCCATGTCACGTAACACCCAGACCGTCGAGACCTACTTGGACGGTTTCCGCAAGAACGACCACGCGCAGATCCTGTCCTGCCTCACCGACGACATCGAGTGGACGGTGTTCGGCGCCTTCAACCTCAAGGGCAAGGAGGCGTACGACGCCGCGATCGAGGGGCCGGGTTTCGTGCCGCCGCCCCACCTGGAGGTCGTACGCATGGTGGAGCAGGGCGACACGGTCATGGCGGAGCTCATCGGCTCGGTGCGGCGCGACAACGGCGAGGAGATGCGCATGTCGATGGCCGAGGTGTTCGTCATGCGTGACGGCAGGATCGCCGAGCGGCGCGCCTGGGTCATCGAGTTGAAGGAGAACGACCACCGCTGACAGGGGACGAGGGGGACGCGGTCTCACGTAGCACGGTGTCCAACAGGTGGGCAATGCCGGCTTCGCCGATCGGCGCGGCCGGATCGACTGTGTACTGATGGAGGGCCTGCCCGACCGCTGTCAGCGACGGATCCTGGTTCAGGGCCCACCGGGCAGCCTCCGACTTGGGGGAGTGCACCCCGTCGACCGCGAAACGCCAGATCCGGCAGGCGGTGAGCACCATGTGCACGGCGTCTTCCGTGTCGTCGGTATGGCACCGCCAGATCTTCAGCCAGTGCCTGCCCCGCTCGCGGATCCAGTCGGCCCGCACCGGCGCGATCACGTCGTGCGGCTGCGCGCCGATCAGGGCGCGCCCGGCTGCGCGAGCCATGGACAGCTCGGCCGGTAGGTCGGGCGCGGCGGCCACCCGCGACTCGACCTCGACCCCGACAGATGAGCCGTCGTACCGGCCGATGTGCAGCTCCATCGGCGGCATCCGGGTCGGCGCGCCGGCGACATCGGCGGCCACGACATGCAGATCGATGCCGCTCGCACCGCCGAGATCGGCCCGGCGTACGAGGTTCTCCAGCGCGTCGACCTGCGCGTCCGGTAGCCCACCCTCAACCACGATGAGCAGGTCGATGTCACTACGGCCGGGGCGGAAGTCGCCGCCGGCGAGTGAGCCGTGCAGGATCACCGATCGGACCGACGTGCCGACGATATCGGCGCAGGCTCCGGCGAAGTGCCCCGCAACGGCCAGTGCCGCGCTGTCTGACTGTGGCGTCACCCAGCATTCATACCACCAGAGATCATCCGCAGCCGGCTCGGCGGCTCATGCCTGCGGGAAGCCCCGAGCCTGGAGGCAATCACGCGCGCCCCAGGCGCACGGTTGTCAGTGCCGGTGACTGCGGAGAACGGTCAGCCAGGCTTGATCTGGCCGAGTTGCACGAGCAGTTGCACCCCTCGGTACGCCTCGGCCATGTCCCGGCCGGTGAATGTCACCGTCCGCGCGCCAGGTGCGCGAGCGAACCCGGGAACCAGCGTCGCCAGGTCCACGGTCGCAGGGCTGTACAGGTCGACCTCGACGTCGATGGGACCGGGGAGGGTCAGCGGCGGTACCTGTGCGCGCTGGCGTACCGCCGTGGTGGCTGCCCGCCGGAGGCGCTCCTGGGCCTCACCGGGATGCAGGGTCACCGCCGCGGCCTGGCCCAGCGCGTGCTTGACCTCGACGGTCACCGCGCCGGGGACCAGGTCGCGCAGTTCGGCGCACGCGACGTCGTCACCGCTGAGCAGCACCACCGGCACACCGAAGTGACCCGCCACCGTGGCGTTCAGGCCGATCTCGCCCGTCGGCCGCCCGTTGAGCCGTACGTCGAGCACCGCACCGCTCATCGTGTGGGCCAGCACCGCTGGACCCGAACCAGCGCGCGCGTGATATCCGACCAACAGCAGGGCGTCGGCCCCCAACTCGAGTCCGGCCACCATGCCCAGCGGGCGGGGCTGACCACGGACGAGTCGTGCTCGCCGGTCGAGTTCCTCGGGCAGGAGGTTGCGAAAGGGCCCGTGGGCGTCTGCCACCAGCACGGCTGCGTCAGGCTCCGCCTCGAGCACACCGAGGATGGCCGCGTTCACCTCGGCCGTCATCAGCCTGCGAGAGCGGTCGTAGTCGTATCTGTCCGGGTTCGTCTCGGTCGGGTGGACGATCCCCGAGATTCCCTCCATGTCGGCCGAGATCAGCACCGTGGGCCCTGTCATCACCTCAATGTACTGACGCGCGTGACTGTCCGCATCTGACATTCCTTTGCCCCACCCGGCCCGGCCGTAGTTTCCAGCGAAAGCCAACGATCAGCGGTTGACCGGTGTTGGCTGGCGGCGGCCGATGCCGGGGCAGAAGCGGCCGACGCGTACGGCGTACCCGGTGTAGTCGCCACCGTGGGTGCGGGTGAGGTATAGCTCTTCGACGGCGCGGACCTGGAGCTGGATCGAGGCGATGAGGACAGTGGTGGCGGCAAGTGAGACCGGGTTGGGCACCATCGCGGTGAGACCGAGGCTGGTGGCGATCATGGCGGTGAAGATGGGGTTGCGTGCCAGCGCGAACGGGCCGGTGGTGACCAGTGTGGTGCGCTCGTCCGGGTCGACGCCGATCCGCCACGAGGCGCCCATCGCGAGTTGGGTGGCGAGGGTCGCGGCCACACCGGTGACGGCCAGGACCAGCCCGGCCATCCGGATCGGGTCGAGGTCGAGGGCGGCGACCGGGTCCGCGCCGGCGATCCCGGCGGCGGGGCCGGCGATGCCGAGCAGCAGTGCGGCGATGAACAGCAGTTTGGCCCACCAGCTGACCGATCCGGTCGGGCCGGTGTCGAGCCGCAGCCCGGTGTCGCCGGAGGCCCGCCATTGGGCGAGGCTGCGCCACCCGAACGCCAACGCCAGGCCGAGCAGGTAGAGGCACAGTGCGAGGGCAGCCGTCATCGCGGCTGCTCCGGGGTGCAGCAGCCGTCCGCGCAGTCGCCGGCCGCCGCAGGCGCAGTGGTGGGAGAACAGCAGCTCTCGCCGCGCCAGGCTTCGCGGCCTTCCTTGATCGCGACGGCGGCGATGACCAGAGCGGCGGCGGGGTCGGCCCACCACCACCCGAACAGCGAGTTGACCGCGAGCCCGACCAGCAGCACCGCGGACAGGTAGGTACACAGCAGGGTCTGCCTGGAGTCGGCGACCGCCGACCGGGAGCCAAGTTCCCGGCCAGCGCGGCGCTGCGAGGCCGACAACACCGGCATCACCGCCAGCGACACCGCGGCGAGGGCGAGGCCGATGGTGGAGTGCTCGGCACGCTCGGCGCCGAGCAGCGCCCGCACCGACTCGACGCCGACGTACGCGGCGAGGGCGAAGAACGACACGGCGATGATCCGCAGCGCGGTCCGTTCCCGGCGCTCGTGGTCGGCGCTGGAGAACTGCCACGCCACCGCAGCGGCCGAGGCAACCTCGATGACGGAGTCCAGACCGAAGCCGATCAGCGCGGTCGACGAGGCCAGGGTGCCGGCGGTGATCGCCACGACCGCTTCAACGGTGTTGTAGGCGATGGTCGCGGCGACCAGCCACCGGACCCGCCGGGCCAGCAGCGCCCGCCGCGCCGGGGTCGGGCCGGTCGACAGCAGCGGCAACGGGGTGGCCATCAGCAGCACCTGTCGGACTCGGTGGCCGGGCATACGGCCGGGTCGACCGCCAGGACCAGGCCGAGCAGGTCGCCCAGGGCATGGGCGAGCCGGGCGTCGGCCAACTCGTAGCGGGTGCGCCGGCCCTGCGGGACAGCGACGACCAGACCGCAGCCCCGCAGACACGCCAGATGGTTGGACAGGTTCTGCCGGCTGGTACCCAGTAGGTCTGCCAGCTCCGCGGGGTATCCGGGCCCGTCGCGCAGAGCGAGCAAAAGCCGGGCCCGGACCGGGTCGGACAGGGCATGACCGAAACGGGCGAGCACCTGCCCGTGCGTCAACGTCTCCACGGCCAGCACAGTACATCACATGCTGTATTCAGCGGAAGCTGTACTGTAAGTCCGGTGACGCGGTGCGCCTCGACGTGCACGTGCCGGTCGCGCACGTGGGCGTGGAGGCCCTCGCCGACCGGGCCGCCGGCGTGAGCGCGCTGCACAGCGGCGAGGTCGCCACCGCGGCAGACGCTGCGCTACTGCGGGCGCCGTGGCCTGCTCACCGAACCGGGCCGGAGTCTGGTCTGCTCACCGGCCGGGCGGGCGGCCATGAGCCAGATCGTCGTGATCCTGATGAAACCTTCGGCGTGGGTGGTGACCGTACTCAGTTCAGTCGTGCGCGAGCACATTGATCACGTGGCCGTCAGGATCCCTGACGAAGAACCGCCGCACGCCCCACGGTTCCTCGGTCAACTCGTGCACGATCTCGGCTCCCGCAGCCCGGGCGGCCTGGTAGCTCGCTTCCACGTCGTCGACCTGGATCGAGGCAACCGGGACGACGCGAGCGGTCGCGTCGTGGGTCATGAGACTCAACTGCACGTGGGGATTCCCGGGGTCCGCCAGCGTCACGATCCAGCCGTGGTCCATCACCACCTGTAGCCCGAGGACCTGCGTGTAGAAGGCCTTGGCCGCCTCCAGTGACATGCTCTTGAAGTCCGGAACGATCCTGCTGACTGCCATGCGGCGATCTTCGTTCCCACCCCGCCGGTTGGCAACACACCGGTCAGTGCCAGAACCTTCGGGTCCTCCGGCTCGGTGATGGCCGGTAGAGATCACGGCGACTGCCGTCGGGAGCGAGCGCCCAACCTGCTTCGCGGGCATGGGCTAGCGGCCCGACGTGCAGCTGGTCCGCGCCGGCTTCGGCCGCTCGGAGCAGCCCCTCGATCATGGCGGGTCCGTCATGCCAGGCGTGCCGGGCGGCCGTCTCCTACGCCCTCCATGGCGGACGACCTCGGGGTTGAGGAAGATCCTTCCGCCAGTAGCGATAAGGATGATCTTGGGGCTGGTGCCGTGGTGGCCGGTTGAGTCGGCGTACGTTGTGCGGCTGTGCCTGTGGGGTTTCTGTCCGATGACCAGGTGGCTGCGTACGAGGGGTTCGTGGCCACACTCGCCGCACGTCGTTCATCGCCCGCGAACGCCGACCGGGAGAAGGATCTTTCGTGAAGGACGCGCTACGACCCTGACACGGGCGCACAGTGACGGCCCGTCACTGTCCGTTCATCCGAGAGTTAGTGCTGGGGACTGCCTGCGGACGCAGATCGCGCACCGATTAGTTTTCCGCGCCGCGCCCGTCTGTACGTGTGAGATCGACCTACGGGAGGCTGGCACGATGCGGAAACTGACCTTCGGCATGAACGTGACCCTGGACGGCTACATCGCCGCTCCCGGCGACGACCTCGGCTGGAGTGGGGGTGAGGGACCGGACTCGTCATCGAGCGATGAGCTGTTCCAGTGGTGGTCCGACCGGGTGGGGGCGACGGGCCTGGCGCTGTATGGGCGCAAGCTGTGGGAGGCGATGAGTCCTCACTGGCCGACCGCCGACCAGCAGCCCGGCGCCACACCGGCGGAGATCGAGTTCGCCCGCCGCTGGCGGGACATGCCGAAGGTGGTGTTCTCCTCGACGATCGACAAGGTCGACTGGAACACGCGCCTGGTCACCGGCGACGCGGTCGCCGAGATCACCCGGCTCAAGGCCGAGGACGGCGGCCCGATGGACATCGGCGGCGCGACGCTTGCCGGGGCGGCCATGCGGGCCGGGCTGATCGACGAGTACGTGCTGGTCACCCGCCCGGTCCTGGTGGGCGGCGGCACGCCGTTCTTCCCCGCGTTGGACACCTGGGTGAACTTGAACCTGGTCGAGACGCGGATATTTCCCGGCGGCGTAGGGCTGACCCGATACGAGACGAGGCGATGAGCACGGGCCAGCTGCCCGGCTCGTAAGGCCAGGTCGAAATCCTTCCTGGCGTGCTCACCATGATCCTCGGCTGTGAGGGAACCTTCCCCGGGCCCTTCCTTGCGTTCCGAGTGAGCTGTTGACCGACTTGCTGGAGATGAGCGACGACGGCGTCGTTGATTGTGACGATGTTCTTCGGGCATAACGCCGCCCCGCCGGCAACGCCGGCGGGGCGGCGTTATGCGTTGTCGCCTTGGTGTTCAGCTGGTCGGGGTGCTCATTTCGCGGTGACTTCGGTGACGGTGGCCCGTGCGCTGGACTCGTCGACGATGGGGACGTGGGTGATCACAGTGTCGCGGGCAGGTCCAGCCATGGTTTGTCGGTGGCGTCGAATCCGGTGAGTTCGGCGACCTTCCCGTCGACGATGTGCAGGACCGCGATGTTGAACAACCGGTACTCCGGGTCGTTGGGGGTGCGGAGGTACAGCACGGCGGCAGGCATGCGGTTGACCGTCGTGGTGATACAGCGCCAGTCGTCGTAGCCGGGCTGGAAGAGCCCACCGGAGACCCAGCCGTCCACCGCGTCCTTGGCCGTGATGACCGAGGTGCCCGCCTCGGGCAGCATTACGAAGCGCAGGTCGTCGCGCAGCAGGGCCATCAGCCCGTCGAGGTCGTTGCGCTCATGGGTGTCGATATAGGACTTCACCACAGCGCGCTCGTCGTTCGACAGCTCGTGCGTGGCGGGGCTCCGCCAGTCGAGGCGGCGGGCGGGCAGCTGCTCGCGCATCGTCACGCGCGCCCGCTGCAGTGCGCTGGTCACCGATGCGACGGTCAGCTCGAGGGCGTCGGCGGCCTTCGACGCCGGCCAGCCGAGGACGTCGCGCAGGATGAACACCGCCCGCTGCCGCGGTGGCAGGTGCTGGACGGCAACGATGAAAGCCAGCTCGACCGTTTCCCGCGCCACCACCGATTCCTGCGGGTCCTCGGGGAGCATCCGGTCGGGGTACGGCTGGAGGTACAGCACCTCGGAGCCGACGTCCGCCAGCTCGGACGGTACGGGTGTGCGGTCGTTGCGCTTCTCCAGGAAGTCGAGGCAGGCGTTCGTCGCGATCCGGTACAGCCAGGTCCGCAGGGCCGCGTGGCCCTTGAACGACGCCCGCTTGTTCCACGCTCGCAGGAACGTCTCCTGCGTCATGTCCTGGGCGTCCTCGTAGTTCGCAAGCATCCGGTAGCAGTGCACCTGCAACTCACGCCGGTGACGCTCCGTGATTCGTGCGAACCGCGTCGTGTCACCTGAGCGGACCGCCGCGATGAACGTGGCCTCGTCGGCGCCCGGCAGTCTGGCATCGGTCATGGTCAGCAATCCTTCCACCGGTGCGAGGAAACAGAACTGACGACGTGGCGAAGGATCTCTGATCGGTGAAGCCGCTGACACCGGGCCGTAACCACTCAGCGGAACCGATCGACGGTGACAGGGATCATCCCCTGCTGCCGCATCTGGGTCGTCAAACCGCGCAGCAGCACGCCGACCGCCTCATCACGATCCCCGAGAAGATCGCAGGTTACGTCCAGCCCCCATGCGGCACCCGCAGCGACCCGGCGCAGATCCCAGCGGAAGGCGTCGCCGGAGACCTGACGGCGTACCGCGCCCAGGATGCGCACCTCGGGCTCCGCGAGGTCGCCGGTGACCGGCATCTGCCACGCCTCACTGAGTGCCGCGAGGCCGTCCGGGCTCAGCTCGTCGGCGAACAGGATCCGGTAGACACGCGTCTCGCGGAACCCCGGCCTGGGCTCGGAACCGCTCAACCGCAAGGCGGACGGCGGCTGAGCTGGAGGGGCGCCAAAGCACGCCCGCAGCGCGGGCTCGTCCGGCAGGTCGGCGCCGCAAAGGTCCCGGTAGAACGCCGCCGCCGTTGTCCGGCCGACGGGCGTCACTCGCTTCCGCAGCGCGGCGTCGAGGCGTAAGCGCCGACTGGTGGCCGACGCGTCGCGCCAGCGGCCCTCCGACCGGCTCCAGCCACCACTCACCAGCCCGGCTGAGGAGTAGTCCGCCGCGAGCAGGAACTCCTCGGCCAGCAGCCCTTCCGGCACGCCAGCACTGTCGTAGATCACGTAGTAGTGCAGCGCGGGAGAGGAGTCGGCTGCCTGCCGCACAAAAGAAGTCGTCGTCACACGCCGATTTTCGAGCAGGGCGGCGTGCTGCAGGTGTCCGGCTCGCCGAAGGCTTCGGCAGCCCCTCGCCAACTTGCTCGCCACGAGTCCGCCACCTACACAGCGCGCTCGCCAGTATCGCCGAGAACCGACATGGGAACTACGGACGGGCCTTCCTGGGTGGGGACGCACCCTTCATCTGTTACTAGATTACTGGTAATAGTAAACCAGTAATCAGGTGGGACGAAGGGTGCAAATCGAGCAGACACCATAATGACTGTTATGTGCGACCGTCGAGGCGCCAGGCAAGGGGCGGCTGCGGTCGGTCAACTCTTGGTGGACGATCCGCTGGTCATGGCTGGAGCGGCTGATCGTGTTGGACGCTGACCCGGATGTTGTCGCGGGCCCCTCCCAGCCGTTTTGGCTGCACTGGGAGGGGCCCGAGGAACATCGACGACATGTGCCAACATCGACCGGGTTCCTCCCGCCCGGCAAGCACCCGAAGAAGCGAGGACTTGATGAGGGCCGACCACTACGACGGCTTCGCCCAGAGCTACTCGAGAGAGAACGAGTCAGGCCTCTTCAACGCGCACTACGAGCGACCGGCAATGCTCGAACTCGCCGGCGATGTCCGGGGTCGTCGAATGCTCGATGCAGGGTGCGGCTCCGGACCCCTGTCCGAAGCCCTCCGTGCGAGGGGCGCCGTCGTGACCGGTTTCGACTCCAGCCCTGCCATGGTCGAACTGGCGCGAAAGAGGCTGGGTGAGGACGCCGACCTACAGGTAGCCGACATCAGCCTGCCGCTACCGTTCGCCGACGGCGCGTTCGATGATGTCGTCGTCTCGCTCGTGCTGCACTACCTGCAAGACTGGAAGGCACCCCTGTCCGAGCTGCGGCGCGTGCTGAAGCCCGGTGGCCGCCTCCTCCTGTCGGTCAACCACCCCCGCGTCCTCGAGGCGAGCGACCCCAGTGCCGACTACTTCTCCGTCACGCAGTACTCGGACGAGTACACCTTCGGCGACGAGCGCGCGGTGCTGACCTTTTGGCACCGCCCCTTGCACGCCATGACCGACGCGTTCACCGAGGCTGGCTTCCGCATCGCGGTCATCAGTGAGCCTCCCTTCTTACCCGACACCCCACGCGAGCTCCTGCCGCCCGGGCTCGGCGACCGAACAGCTTTCATCTGCTTCATCTTCTTCGTCTTGGAAGCACACTGACGGCGGCCGTGCCTATGTCCACGATGGAAGCCGAGATGCCTCGCCGGGCCGGCCAGCACTGACGCTCGTGGGACTTGCGCCACGAAGGCGACCGCCAGCAGCAGTCAGCGACTGAGCAGGTAGCGCCGGGGTGTGGTGCCGACCGTACGGCGGAAGGCCGCCAGAAACGCGCTCGCCGTGGCGTACCCCACGCTGTGCGCCACCCGCGATACCGGCTGCCCCTCGGCCAGCAGCGGCAGGGCGGCGCGCAGCCGTACCTGCGTTCGCCAATGGTCGAAGCTCATGCCCGTGTCGCGCACGAACAGCCGCGTCAACGTCCGCCGGCTCACGCCCGCCGCGCGGGCGTGAGCCTCCAGGCCGCGCGGGTCGGCCGGGTTCGCCAGCAGGGCGGCCGCCACTACCCGGACACGCTCGTCGGTGGGTCGCGGTACGTCGATGGGCCGGGTGGGCAGCGGGCGCAGCAGGTCGGGCAGCACCGCCTCGGCGCGCGACCGCGCATCGTCGGTGAGGTCGGTACGGGCCAGGTACCCGATCAGCTCGGCCAGCAGACTGTCGACGCCGACCGCCGTGGGCTCGGGCCAGTCCAGCGGACAGCGCTCCGGCGCCAGGTAGAGGCTGCACAGCACCGCGTCGCGGGTCGCACCGGTCCTGTGGGTGACGCCCGCGGGCAGCCACAGCGCCCTGGTGGGCGGCAGGACCCAGTACACCTCGCCCACCCCGACGCTAAGGACGCCGCGCCGGGTCCAGGCGAGCTGGTGGTGGGTGTGACTGTGCGGGGGAATCCACTCTCCCGAGGCCAGCGGGAAGTGGCCGACGATGATCGCGCCCATGTCCTCCATGCGATACAGCTTGGCCTCGTCGCGGATTGTGGCCAAATGCGGCGGGTCATAGCGTCGTCAGGTGCCGATGATCGTGTTGTGTCTTGTCCAGTTCATGCTCGTGCTCGATGACACCGTCGTGAACGTGGCCCTGCCCAGCATCCGCGATGAGCTGGGCTTCAGCGCGTCCGGGTTGCCCTGGGTCGTCAACGCCTACTTCCTGGCCTTCGGCGGGCTGCTACTGCTGTGCGGCCGGATGGCGGATCTGCTGGGCCGCCGCCGTGTCTTCCTCATTGGCGTGGCGCTGTTCGGCGTGGCCAGCCTGGCCTGCGGGCTCGCGCAGGAGCCATGGCAGCTCGTGACCGGGCGGTTCGTGCAGGGCGCGGGTTCTGCGATGGCCAGCCCGGCGGCGATGTCGATGATCATGTTGCTGCATCCGGGGCCGGAGGAGCGGGCCAAGGCACTGGGCATCTGGGGCGGCATCGCGGCCCTGGGCGGAACCTCGGGCCTGGTGCTGTCCGGAGCGCTGACCGACCTGGTGTCCTGGCGCGGGATCTTCCTGATCAACCTGCCCGTCGTCGCCGTGGCCCTGGCGCTGTTCCCCCGCCTGGTTCCCGAGTCCCGCGTCCCCGGCCGGCGCCACCTCGACGTTCCCGGCGCGGTCCTGGTCACCGGTGCCGCAGTGTCGCTGGTGTACGGACTGCTGCGGGCCGGTGAGACCGGCTGGAGCGATCCGATCGTCATCGGCGCCGTCGTGCTGTCCGCCGCGTTGGCGGTGGCGTTCGTGGTGGCAGAGTCGCGGGCGGTGGCGCCGCTGGTGCCCAGGTCGTTCCTGGCCTCGCGGACGCGGGCGGTCGCCAACGGCGCGACCCTGCTGTTCTCGATGGCGATGTACGCGATGTCGTTCCTGCTGATGATCCAGGTGCAGACCGTTCTGGGGTACAGCCCGCTCCTGGCCGGCATCGCCTACCTGCCCTACGGCGCCGGCATCCTGGCGGGCATGTGGCTGTCCTCCCGCATCTCGTTCAGAATCGGGACGCGCTGGGCACTCCTGCTGGCGTTCCTGGTCAACATCGCCGGCCTGTTGCTGCTGTCCGGGGTGGGGGCGGGCGACTCCTACGCCGTCCACGTCCTGCCCGGCATGCTCATACTGAGCGTGGGCAACGGGCTGAGCCTGCCCGTCATGGCCGTAGCCGCGGTCGACGGCACCACCGAGGAGGACGCCGGTCTCGGCTCGGCCCTGTTCACCTCCGTCCAGCAGATCGGCGGCGCCGTCGGGGTGGCCGCGCTGGCCATCATGGGCTACTCAGGCGGGCTCACGGCGGGCGCGGTCTGTATGGCGCTCGGCGCTGTGCTCATCGTCGTGCTGCTGCCGGCGCGTGCCAGTGGCCCACGGCAGCCTGCTGGACATGGAGCCGGCGGCCGGAGCACCCCGACAGCCGCTCCCCGGTGAGGATCTGGGCCACCCCGTCCGTGCACCAGGACGGCGCAGACCTGAAGGAAGCAGGGTCCTCCGGCCGCCAAACAGCGCACGGGTCCTCATGCATGGCGTGGCCCACGCCGTTGCCGCCGTGGTTCTCCATCAGGCCGTACCCTCGGAACCGGCCGATGGCGTGGGCGACGTCGTCCATTCTGGCGGGCAGCGCGGGGCGGGTCAGGCCCGTGCGCCGCCGAGACCGAGCAGAACGGCGAGGCCCAGGGCGCTGCGCGGGGCGTACGGCACCCGCCACAGCCCGCCGTGCGCCGCACCGTACGCCTCGTCCTGCCACGGGTGTGGCAGCGCCGGGCCGCCGCCGGTGCGCAGGTCGTGCACCAGGAGCGCGGCCATCAGCGTGTTGCTGGTCGCCGGGTCGAACACCTCGATGCCGAAGCGGTGCGCACCGGCGTACGCGGCGGCCAGCGCCCGGTTGCGCAGCACCGAGCGGGTCCGGGTGGGCGGGGCGACCGTGAACGACACCGTCGCCCCGGCGTCCCGGGCCGCCGTCGCCCGCCACCGCTGCATCCGTTTCGCCAGCGCGTAGTTGGGGCCCTGTTGGGGGACGAGGCTGTCGTTGACGCCCGGGTCGACGCCCGGCGGGTAGTTGCGGTGCAGGAGCCTGCCGCCGGAGGCCACCCGCAGCGACCGGCGGACGATGCCGCGCGCCGCATAGCCCCGTTCGGCGTGCTGTACCGCGTCACCGGGAACGGCGAAGACGTCGGTGGGGGTGGCCAGGAACGCGAGCGCCACGTCGTCACGGCGGTCCTGCAACCGGACAGTGAGCGCGTCGACCGCCGTGGCGACCCGGACGTTGGTCGCACCGTCGGCATAGACGTAGTTGCCGAGGACGAGCCGGCCGTCGACACCGAGCAGCCAGTCGGCCACCTGCGGAAGGTTGTGCAACAGGTCGGCGCCGGCACGGGCGGCCAACGCGTCTTCCCCGGGGTCCGCGCCGGCCGGGACTGGCAGGTGCAGCCGGCCCCCGGAGCGGCGCGTCGTGTGCAGCAGACGCCGCCAGATCTCCGGGCGTGGCAGGTCGACCGCGACGACATCGCCACCCCAGCGCAACACGGACGGCAGCGGGCCCATCTCCGCGCCCGCGCCGAGCACCACGATGCGCTGGTCGCGCAGGTCGAGCCAGTCCGGGTTGGCCATGACGGCACGTACCGCGTCGGCGCAGGACGGCTCGACGACGCCGGCGGTGACCCACGCGTCGAGCCGGCGGCGCAGGTCGTCGCCGCGCAGCCGTTGGCCCCGGTACGGCAGCGACAGTTCGCGCTCGACCTCGCCGGTGCCGGTTACCGTCGCTGTCTGGAGCTGCTCGGCCTCGGTGGGCGTGGCGAACACGTCGCCGAGGCCGATCTCGGTGCCGTCGGCGCGGAGCACCGCCATCCGGCGATGCAGCGAGGCGAGCCCGTCCCGGGCGATCGTCACCGCGGCGTCGCGGGAGAGCAGCCCGGCCTCGACGAGCCGCCGGAAGTGCCCGAGGTATCCGTGCCGCCAGTTCGTCTCGTGTTCCGTCGAGCGCGCACCCACCGGATCGACGGCACGTAGGGCGTCGGCGACGACCGACCGCCCGAGCGCAGACGTACTGCGTCCCGTGTCGGTCTTCGGAAACACCACCCCCGTCGGACCCTCCACGAACTCCGCCCTCCCTCGCCCCGAGCCAACGGTGACACTCTGCCGCACCGGGCCGCGTCGCGCAGAGCCGGCCGCCTCGCGCGGGCGTGTTCAGGCCGGGGCCGGCAGGCACAGCCGGCCGTCGACCATCTCGGCGACCGCGTCGACGCGGTGCAGGTGCCCCCGGTCGTGGGTGACCAGGACGGTGGCGGTGCCACGCTGCCGGGTGAGGTCGGTGACCAGCTCGATGATCGCCGCACCGCGGTCGTGGTCCAACGCGCTGGTGGGCTCGTCGACCAGCAGCACCGCCGGGTCGTTCATCAGGGCGCGGGCGATGTTGACCCGCTGGCGTTGGCCGCCGGAGAGCTGGTGCGGACGACGGTCGGCCTGCCCGGTCAGCCCCACCGCGGCCAGCAGTTCCGCGGCGCGGTCGTGTCCGGCGCGGCGGGAACCGCCGGCGAGGTGGGCGATCACCCGCAACTGTTCGGCGGCGGTCAGCGAGGCGATGAGGTTGGGCTGTTGGAAGACGATTCCGATTTTCTCGCGGCGCAGCGCGGTCGTCTCCCGGCGGCCGAGCCGCGTGGTGTCGGTGCCGGCGACGACCACCGTTCCCGAATCGGCGGTGATCAGGGTGGCGGCCACCGCCAGCAGGCTCGACTTGCCGGAGCCGGAGGGTCCGATGACGGCGGTGGTGGTGCCCGCCGGCACGCTCAGGCTGACCCGGTCGAGCGCGGTCAGCCGGGTGTCGCCGTCGGGATAGGTCAGCGTGACGTCGGCGAGGTCGAGACTCATCGGGCGCTCCCCAGGGCGATCAGCGGGTCGACGGAGGTGATCCGGCGGATGGACAGGGCGGCGCCGGTCGCGCCGAGCGCGATCATCACGGCGGCCGGGAACAGCACGGATCCGGCGGTGAGCGCGAACGGCACCGTGCCGGCTGCCGCCGCACCGATCGTGACCGCGAGTGCGGTGCCTGCGGCCGTGCCGGCGAGCAGCAGCACCAGGGCCTGTCCGAGCGCGTCGCGTAGCAGGTGGCCGGTGCTGGCGCCGAGTGCCTTCAGCACCGCGATGTCCGCCGCGCGCTGGATGGTCCACACGGTGAAGAACGCACCGATGACCAGCGCGGAGATCGCGAACAGCATGCCGCGCATGAGTTGCAGCGACCCGTTCTCGGCGGTGTACGAGCCGATGGCGGACAGCGCCGCCGAGCGGGTGACCGTGTGGGTGCGCAGCTGCCGGTCGGCGGCGGCCAGGTCGACGTCGCGGGTGGTCGTCAGCGCGACGACCGTCGCGGCGTCACCGTCGGCACCGGGGGCCAGGCTCTGCCAGTCGGCCAGGTCGGTCCAGATCACCGGGGTGTGGCTGTGCGAGGCGTCCCCGGCCACCGCGGCGATCTTCAGCGGGCGTCCGCCGACGAACACGGTCTGTCCCGGCCCGGCGCCCAGGGCGTCGGCCGCTTCCTGGGACAGCACGGCCTGCCCGGCGGCGAGGGCGTCGGGCGCCAGGCCCGACCCGGGCGGGACGCCGAACGCGGACAGCGCGGCGCTGCGGTCGCCGACGCTGACCCGGGTGGTGGCGATACCGAGCGGCGCGGCGCCGGTCACTCCCGGCACGGCCTGCCAGCGTAGCCACTGTTCCCGGGTGACGGTCGACTCGGTGAACGAGAGTTTCTGCCCGTCGGCCGGGGCGGAGAACACCAGGTGGTCGGCGGGCAGGTCGGAGATGGCCGAGGTGCTGCCCCGGCCGAGGCCGGCGGTCAGCCCGGACAGCAGGACCACCAGCAGCGTCATCAGCGTGACGACCGTTCCCATCAGGGCGAACCGGCCCTTGGCGAACCGTAGATCTCTCCACGCGACGAACACGATCGCATCGGCCTTCCGGTAGCGGGGGAGGGGCGCGGTGGCGGCCCCGGCACCAACCGTCGTCCGGATCACGGCCGTCGCCATCGCGCCGCCGATCGGGTTCGCGACGTCGAACTGTGTACGTCAGGATCAACCTTTTGGTTGATGGCGGCGGCCGTCGGCGTCCTAGCCTGGACACATCGTGAACCCGGAATCGCTCGCTCGGCCGCTGCGGGTGCTGCGCGTCTGCCTGCACCTGCTGGTCGCGGTGCTCCTCGCGGTCGCCGCCGTACGGGCCCTCGCCGGACAGGGGCCGCAGCGTGCCGCCGTACTCGCGGCGTCGGTGCTGCTGGCCGTCGTCTACGCCGCCGGGGCGGCGCTGCCACTGGTCCGCCGATCCCGAGGCGCCGCGGCGGCGTGGCTGGCGGTGTTGACGGCCGGGTGGCTGGTGCTGCTGGTGCTGACCCCGGACGGGGTGTGGTTCGCGTTCCCGCTGTTCCTGCTGCACCTGTTTCTGCTGCCCACCCGCTGGGGGACCCTCGCGGTGGCGGCGACGACCGTGGTGGCGGTCGTCGGTGTCGCCGCCCATCAGGGGACGCTCACGCCGGGCGCGGTGATCGGTCCCGGCATCGGCGCCGCGGTCGCGGTCGGCACCGTGCTCGGCTACCAGGCGTTGTACCGGGAGAGCGAGCGCCGCCAGCGGTTGATCGAGCAGCTGACCGCCACCCGCGCCGAGCTGGCCACCGCCGAACACGCCGCCGGTGTCCTCGCCGAACGCGAACGCCTGGCCCGCGAGATCCACGACACCCTCGCCCAGGGGCTGTCGAGCATCCAACTGCTGCTGCGTGCCGCCCAGCGGGCCATTCCCGACCAGCTCGACGTGGCGGCCGGCCACGTCGAGCAGGCCCGCCGGACCGCGCAGGACAACCTCGCCGAGGCCCGCCGGTTCGTCCGCGCGCTGACCCCGCCCGGCCTCGACGGCGGCTCGCTGCCGGCGGCGTTGCGGCGGCTGTGCGCCGCGACCGCCGACCGGTCCGGGCTGGCGGTGCGTCTGCATCTCGACGGGACGGCGGTGCGGCTGCCGACCGGTCACGAGGTGGCCCTGCTGCGGATCGCGCAGTCCGCGTTGGCCAACACCGTTCACCATGCCGGGGCGAGCCGTGCCGACGTGACCCTGCGATACCGGGACTCCGGCGTCGTCCTCGACGTGGTGGACGACGGCGCGGGCTTCGACGTCGACGACGCCGGCAGGCCGGGCGGCGACGGAGGGTTCGGGCTGGCCGCGATGCGTGCCCGGGCCGAGGAACTCGGTGGCGCCCTGGCCGTGGAGTCGGCGCCCGGCCGGGGCACCACGTTGGCCGTCAGTTTCGCGTTTCCGGGCACCGGTGCGTCGGGGGCGGGCGCGTGAGAGATCCGATCCGGCTGCTGCTCGCCGACGACCACCCGGTCGTACGCGCCGGGCTGCGTGCCGTCCTCGCCACCGAGCCCGACTTCGAGGTGGTCGCCGAGGCCGCGACCGCCGAGCGGGCCGTCGCGCTCGCCGAACGGGAGCGGATCGACGTGGTGCTCATGGACCTCCAGTTCGGCCCGGGCATGCACGGCGCCGCCGCCACCGCCGCCATCACCGCACGCCCGGACGGCCCCGTCGTGCTGGTGTTGACCACCTACGACACCGACGCCGACATCCTCGCGGCCGTCGAGGCCGGCGCGACCGGGTACCTGCTCAAGGACGCCCCGCCCGAAGAGCTCGCCGCGGCCGTACGCGCCGCCGCCGCCGGCCGGTCCGCTCTCGCCCCGACCGTCGCGCACCGGCTGATCGACCGGATGCGCACCCCCGGTACCGCCCTGAGCCGCCGCGAGACCGAGGTCCTGCAGCTCGTCGCCGACGGGCTGTCCAACCAGCAGATCAGTCTGCGGCTGCACCTCAGTCAGGCCACCGTCAAGACGCACCTGGTGCACGTCTACGGCAAGCTCGGCGTCGACTCCCGTACCGCCGCCGTCGCCGCCGCCAGGGCCCGTGGCCTGATCCGCCGCTGACGGGCCGTGCCGGGGTCCGGCGGCGGCGCGGGTCGGCGGGGTCGGTCGTGACCACCACCGGTCACGCGCTCACCGTGCGCCGGCTCACCTCGTCGTGCGGCGCGGTGAGCCGCCGTACGCCGGGCACGGCGGCGGTGCCCGCGCAGGCGACGAGGACCAGCGCGCTGGCCGTGAGCAGCGGCACCGAGTCGCCCCAGGCCCGGGCGGCGACGGGCGCGAGGGCGTAACCCAGCGGCATCGCACCGAGGGAGACCAGCCAGTCGTACGAGGTGACGCGGGCGAGGACGTGCGGCGGGAACTGGCCCTGCACGACGGTCTGCCAGACCGGGTTGAGATAGCCGAGGGCGGTCAGCGCGACCCCGTAGGCGGCGATGACGAGCGGGGCGGGCGCGGCGACGGCGAGCAGGGCCAGCGGCGCGGCGTAGCTGGCCAGCCCGAGGTTGGCCACCAGCACCGGTCGGCGGGGGTGAATCCGGGCGGCGAGCAGCGAGCCGGCGAGCATGCCGACGGCGCCGGCCTGGAGCATCAGCACCCAGACGCCCTCGCCGCCGAGGCGACGCACCGCGATCGCCGGGCCAAGGGTCGTCAGGACGGCGGCGGCGCCGTTCCACACGCCGTGGCCGAGCAGGCTGGTCCAGAACCAGTCACGGCTGCGGACCTCCCGCCAACCGTGTGCGAGGTCGGCGAGGACGCTCCGTTTCGGCATCGGGACGTGGCGGATCCGGACGACGGTGAGCAGCAGCGCGCTGAGCGCGAACGTCGCGGCGTCGAGGACGAACGCCCAGCCTGGTCCGACGGCCCAGATCAGCGCGCCGGCGAGGGCGGGGCCGGCGAGGCGGCTGGCGTTGGCGGTGACGCCCATCAGGGCGTTGGCCTGCTGCCGCTGGGGCGCCTCGACCGTGCCGGCGACCAGGGGTGAGGCGGTGGGCAGG
Organism: Micromonospora peucetia; assembly: GCF_900091625.1. Classification (NCBI taxonomy): domain Bacteria; kingdom Bacillati; phylum Actinomycetota; class Actinomycetes; order Micromonosporales; family Micromonosporaceae; genus Micromonospora; species Micromonospora peucetia. Next base: position 5,555,899 of record NZ_FMIC01000002.1, on the reverse strand, counting down.
GCGAACGCGCCGGCGGCGCCACCGGCCGCGGCGGCCACCGCGATCACGGCGAGCGAGGCGTCGCCGAGCAGTTCGACGCCGACGCAGAGTTGCGTGAGGCAGCGCACGAGGTCGGCGATGATCGCGACCCGACGGGCGTCGAGACGGTCGGCGAGCACGCCGCCGAGGGGCAACAGGAGCAGGCGGGGCACCACCGCGCAGGCCAGCACGAGGGCGAGGGCACCGGTGGAGCCGGTCGCCCGGAGCACGGCCAGGGCGAGGGCGGTGGGCACGACGGCGTCGCCGACTGCGGAGACGGTACGGCCCAGGAAGAGCAGCCGGAACGGGCGTACGCGGAGGGGGTGGGTCACCCGGACAATGTAATTCGACGTCGAATCTTTCGACAGCGAATATTTCGGCGTCGGCATAGGCTTGGCGGCATGAGCGACCGTGACCACGTCGACCGGCACGTCGAGCGCTGGCAACCGATCCTGCCGACGCTCGACCCCGACGTCGAAGGGGCAGTGACCCGGATCCAGTTCCTCACCCGCCACCTGCGCGAGGCCAAGGAGCGGACCCTGGTCGGCCTCGACCTGCACGGACACGAGTACGACACCCTGCACGCCCTGGCCGGGCGGGGCGGTCGGGCAGCCCCGTCGGACCTGGCCCGCGACCTGGCGATGGCTCCCGCCTCCGTCACCGCCCGGGTCGACGCGCTGGTCCGACGCGGCTTCGTGCACCGGATTCCGTCCACCACCGACCGGCGGCGCGTCGACGTGGAGCTGACCGAGTCGGGACAGGCGGCCTGGCACGGGGCCATGGACGGGCGGGGCGCCGAGGAGCACCGGCTGCTGGCCGCCCTCGCCCCGCACGAGCGACGGCAACTGTCCGACCTGCTGCGCCGGGTGGTGCTGCGCGCCGATCAGCCGGGCGACTGACCGGCCTCGCGCACGGCGGCCCGCCGCTCGGGCCGTACCGCCGGAAATGACGTGCGGCCCGCGTGTGTCGGCTGGCAGGGTGGTCGGCATGACAGCACAGGCTCTGGCGGGGGCCCTCGCCGACGACGTACGGCGGCAGGTCTTCGCGGCGATCGTGCTGGGCGGCGCCGACGCCCCGGCGGTGGCCGGCCGGACGGGCCTGTCGGCGCGGCAGGTGGTCACCGCGATCCGGCGGCTCGTCGACGCGGGCCTGGTCACCGGCGGTGACCGTGACCTGCGAGTGGACGCCGACCGGCTGCGGGAGGCGGCCCGCACGCCGTCGGTTCCCCGTCCGGCCGACGACCCCACCGACCGGGTGCTGCGCACGTTCGTGAGCGACGGCAGGCTGACCGGCCTGCCGGCGCAGCGCGGCCGGCGGCGGGTGGTGCTGGCGCACGTGGCGAAGTCCTTCGAACCGGGGGTGCGCTATCCCGAGCGGGCGGTGGACGAGGTGTTGCGGCACTGGTGCGAGCGCGGCGGCTGCGACCACGCGGCGCTGCGCCGATACCTGGTTGACGAGCAGCTGATGGCCCGGGAGCAGGGTGTCTACTGGCGCATCGGCGACTGATCGTCCGCACCGGAAACCGTCTGCTCCCAGACGGCCCCGACCCGGCCCGACCGGCCTGAGGTGGCGGCCCTGCTTGAGGCGTACTTCGAGGAGATGGCCCGCCGCTACCACGGCCGTCCGGTCCGCCCGGGCGAGGTCGCGGCGGCGATGGCCGACGATCCGAGCGACGACTTGGCCGCGCCCACCGGCATCCTGCTGGTCGCGTATCGCGTCGGGGTTCCGGCCGCCTGCGTCGGGCTGCGGTACCGACCGGGCTTGGCGGAGCTGACCCGGGTGTACGTGCGCCCCGACCACCGCGGACACGGCGGCGGAGCGGCCCTGCTCGCCGCCGTGCAGGAGCGGGCCAGTGCCGCCGGGATCACCCGGATCCGGCTGGACACCCGCAGCGACCTGGTCGAGGCCCGCACCCTGTACGCCCGGCACGGCTATCGGGAGATCCCGGCGTTCAACGACGGCGTCTATGCCGAGCACTGGTTCGAGAAGGTCCTGAGTTGACGACGCGGCCGGGCTGCGCTAAACACATAAGGGAGAGTTGAGTCGCTCCGGCTCAACTCAAGGACCTTCGGCCAGGAGACCCGAGGAGGCTGGACCATGCTGATGCGTACCGACCCGTTCCGTGAGATCGACCGGATCACCGAGCAGTTCTTCGGCACCGCCGCGCGCCCCGCGGTCATGCCGCTGGATGCCTACCGTGACGGCGACTGGTTCCACGCGGTGCTTGACCTGCCCGGCGTCGATCCGGACAGCATCGACTGCACGGTCGAGCGCAACGTGCTGACCGTACGCGCCGAGCGGCGGCGCCCGGCCGGTGACAACGTCGAGCTCGTCGCCGCAGAACGCCCGATGGGCACCTTCACCCGGCGGCTCTTCCTCGGCGACACCCTCGACACCGACAGGCTCGAGGCCGGCTACGACAACGGCGTGCTGACCCTGCGGATCCCCGTCGCGCAGCGGGCCAGGCCCCGCCGGGTCACCGTCACCGCCACCGGCAACGGTCGCAAGGAGATCAACGCCTGATCCCGACACCGGGGGGCGGGACGGCCGGTGCGGCCACCCGCCCCCCGCCCGTCGTCCCGCGGAGGATCACCCGTGTTGAAGGTCGTGTCCGTCAGCAAGCACTACGACGCCGAGCCGCTGTTCACCGACGTCGAGCTCGTTCTGAACGCCGGCGACCGGGTCGGCCTCGTCGGTCCGAACGGAGTGGGCAAGTCCACCCTGCTGCGGGTCCTCACCGGCGAGGAACCGCCGTCGGACGGGCACGTCGCCCTGGCCCCCGGCATCCGGATCGGCTATTTCGCGCAGCAGGTGCCGGACCCGGACGCCACCGTCGGGCAGTTCCTCGCCGCCGGGCTCGGCGAGCTGGATCCGCTGGCCGCGCGGCTGCGTGATCTCGAACGGCGGATGGCCGACGGCGACAGCTCTGTGCTCGCCGAGTACGGCGACGCGCAGGAGCGGTGGGCGGCCCTGGACGGCTGGCGGGCGCAGGCCCGGCTGACGGAGGTCCGTCAGCGCCTCGACATCGACCACCTGCACGACGACACGCCGCTGCGCCGGGTCAGTGGCGGCGAGCAGGCCCGGCTCACCCTCGCCCGGGTGCTGCTGCACACCCCCGACCTGCTGGTGCTGGACGAGCCGACCAACCATCTCGACGCTGACGGCATCGCCTGGCTCGGCGACTGGCTGGCGGCGTTTCCCGGCGCGGTGCTGGTGGTCAGCCACGACCGGGCGTTCCTGGACCGCACGGTGACCCGGATCGTCGAGCTGGACGGCATCCACGAGGCGCCGCAGACCTACACCGGCGGCTACACCGACTACCGGGCGGAGAAGATCCGCCGCTGGCAGCGGCTGCTGCTGGACTACGAGGCCCAGCAGAAGGACCACCGCCGTTGGCTGGCCGACATCGACCGCACCAAGCAGCAGGCCCGCGGGGTGGAGGAGACGGTACGCAGCGGCCTCGGCGCGGACCAGCAGCGCCGCTACGCCAAGAAGGTGGCGAAGAAGGCCAAGGCTCGGGAGCGGCGGCTGCGCCGGCAGATGGACTCGATCCGTTGGCTCGCCGAGCCCCGTACCCGGCCGCCGCTGACGCTGGCGTTCCCGCAGGAGACCACCGACGACCGGGAGGTGTTTCGGGCGCGGGGCCTGACGTTGCGCGCCGGCGGCCGGGTGCTGCTCGACCGCGTCGACCTGACCGTTCGCACAGGTGACCGGATCCTGCTCACCGGCGCGAACGGCACCGGCAAGACCACCCTGCTGCGAGCCCTCGCCGGCGGCCACGACCCCGTCGCGGGCGAGCGGATCGCCGTGCTGCCGCAGACCCACGACGCGCTGCGTACCGACGTCACCGTCCGCGACTTCTTCCGCTCCCGGGTGCCGGTGTACGTCGACGACGCCGAACGCCTGCTCGACGCCCACCTGTTCGGCGCGGACCAGTGGGACGCGCCGCTGCGGCTGCTCTCCGCCGGTGAGCTGCGCCGGTTGCTGCTCGCGGTGCTGGTGAACAGCCCGGCGCGGGTGCTGCTGCTCGACGAGCCGACGAACTATCTCGACTTCGACGCCCTCGACGTGGTGGAGGAGGCGCTGCGGCAGTTCCGGGGCACACTTGTGATGGCCAGCCACGACGCCTGGTTCGCCGAGGCGGTCGGTGTCCACCGGCGCTGGCGGTTCGCCGACCAGCGGGTCGTCGAGGAGCCGGCGGTGGCCACGATCGTGTAGGGCGCGCCTCCTCCCGTTCCCGACCCGAAGCTGAGAACCTTTTTCGCATGTTCTCCCCGAACGCTCCGGCGCGGCCGAGTCAGCCCACTCCGCTGGCCCTGCCCGGCGGGCCCGTCGACTTCACCGAGGCGTGGCTGCGTAACCGGCGGTTGTCCGAGCACACCCGCGACGCGTACCGGCGGGACGTCGCCGGCTGGCTCGCCTGGTGCGACGCACGCGAACTGGACCCCCTGCAGGCGAACTTCCTGCACGTCAACGAGTACGGCCGGGCGCTGGAGGTCACGCTCGGTGTGCGTACCGGCAAGCCGCTCACCCCGGCCACCGTCGCCCGCCGGCTCTCCGCCCTGTCCAGCTGGTACGACTTCCTGGTCAAGCTGCGCGCGGTCGAGGCCAACCCGGTTGCCGGCGCCGACCGTCCCCGGCTCGACCGGGACCACTCCGCCACCGTGGGCCTCGCCCCTGAGGAGGTCGACGCGCTGCTCGCCGCCGCCGAGGCCGACACCGGGCCGACCGCCGTCCGCAACCGGGCCGCGATCGCGCTGCTGGCCGACCTCGGGCTGCGCGTGGGTGAGCTGGTCTCGCTCGACCTGGCCGACCTCGGCGCCGAGCGGGGTCACCGCAGCGTGCGGTTCGTCGGCAAGGGCGGCAAGCCCCGCCGTCGTGCCCTGACCCCCGGCACCGCGTACGCGCTCGACGCCTACCTGGCACAGCGGGCCGCCGCGCAGGGCGTGACGGTGCCCGAGTTGACCGGCCCGCTGCTGGTCACCGCCAGCGGGTCCCGGCTGGACCGGCACGCGATGTTCCGGCTGGTGCGCCGGCTGGCCCGGACGGCCGGCATCCCGGCGTGGGCGCGGCTGTCGCCGCACTCGCTGCGGCACGCGTTCGCCACCACCGCCCGCGCTGAGGGCGTGCCCCTGGAGGACGTGCAGGACGCGATGGGCCACGCCGATCCGCGTACCACCCGCCGCTACGACCGGGACCGGCACAACCTCGACCGCGACCCCGCGTACGCCATCTGGGCCGCCCGGGCCCGCCGCCGCGGCTGAGTCGGCGACGCGCCGAACTCCTACAACGCCGACCCGGTGTAAGGAAGGGGCCCTTCCTTACACCGGCGAGGTCGCGGCGACTGTGCTGCCGGGCGGCCTACGGGTCCGTGTGCACGAGCGCGCGGCTCAGCGCGCCGATGCTCTGCTGGCCCCCGGCGACGATCAGGATGTCGCCGTGGGCCAGGACGTGCCCGAGCCCCGGTGCGGTGATCGTGCGTTCGCCGCGGATGACGGCGATGACGCTCACCCCCTGGGTGCGGGCCACCGCCTCTGCCAGGGTCCGACCGTCGTAGGGCGACGCGGCCGTGATCGGCAGTTCGGCGACGCTGACCGCCTCCCGGTGCCGTTCCAGGTGCGTGACGTGGTCGATGGTGGCGACGGGGTGCAGCAGTTCGGCCACCTCCTGCGCCTCCGTCGGGCTCAGTGCCACGGACCGTTCGACGGTGTCCGGGTCACCGGGCGCGTAGACGACGATGTCGCGCCGGCCGCTGCGGTGGCAGACGACCCCGAGCACCTGCCCTTCGCTGGTGTGCAGGGTGTAGCCGACACCGATGCCGGGCAGCGGCATACGTTCTATCTGCATCATTGCCTCCTGTCGTGTTGCGGAGCGGATTGGCCGGCTCGGCCGGACCAGGTGGCTGGCCGAGCGGCGCGGGCGGGGTGCACGTCCGTCCCGTCGCCGGTGGCGGCTACGTCGCGAAGTAGCGCAGCCACACGTACGCCCAGGCGATCACGGTGGTCACGACCGTGGTGACGATGCCGTACCGGGTGAACTGCCAGAAGCTGATCGGCTCGCCGGATCGGGCGGCGATGCCCAGCACGACGATGTTGGCGCTGGCCGCCACGGCCGTGCCGTTGCCGCCGAGGTCGGCGCCCAGCGCGAAGGCCCACCACAACGCCTGGCCGGTGCCCGCATCCGGGGTCCCGGCGACGAGGCCCTCGACGATCGGCGCCATGGTCGCGGTGTAGGGGATGTTGTCGAAGAACGCGCCGAGCACCGCCGAGCCGAAGACCAGACCGGCCGCCGCCACCGAGTAGTTGCCGTCGACGGCGTCGCTGGCCCATTCGCCGATCCGGCTGATCACTCCGGTCTCGGTCAGGCCGGCGACCATCACGAACAGGCCGGTGAAGAACACCAGAGTCGGCCACTCGACCTCGCCGAGGTAGGCCGCCCGGTCGGCCCTGGTCACCAGGATCATCAGGCCGGCGCCGAGCAGCGCGACGACGGCCACGTCGACGTGGATCACGGTGTGCAGCATGAACGCGGCGATCACCAGGGTGAGCACGACGAGGCAGCGGGTCAACATCTTCGGGTCGGTGATGGCGGCGCGGGCGTCCATGTCGCGCACGGCCTCGAACCGCTCGGGGCGGTACACGAACGACCGACGGAACATGACCCGCGCCAGCACCAGGAACGCCAGGAACATCAGCACCGCGACCGGGGTCATGTGCAACAGGAAGTCGTTGAAGCTCAGCCCGGCCCGGCTACCGATGATGATGTTGGGCGGGTCGCCGATCAGGGTGGCCGTGCCGGCGATGTTGGCGGCCAACACCTCGGCGATCAGATACGGCGCGGCGGGGATGCCGAGCCGGCGGCACACGGAGATGGTGATCGGGGCGACCAGCATGACCGTGGTGACGCTGTCCAGGAACGGCGAGGTGACCCCGGTGAGCACGACGAGCAGCACCATCAGCCGGTACGGCCGTCCCTGGGAGCGCTGTGCGGCCCAGATCGCCAGGAACTCGAAGACACCGGTCTGCTTGATCACCCCGACGATGATCATCATGCCGAGCAGCAGGAAGATGACATCCCAGTCGATGCCGGCCTGGTGCGAGTAGAACACGTCCGAGCCGGGCACGAGCCCGAGCGCGGCCATCAGGCCGGCGGCGCCCAGCACCACCGCGACCCGGTTGATCTTCTCGGTGGCGATGAAGACGAACGCGACCGTGAAGATGACGATCGCCGCGAGGGCGGGCCAGGCGCTCACGGGCATCCACCCGGCGGGCCGTTCTCCGCGCCGGGCAGGCGGTGCGCGCAGGTGACCGTGACGGCGGCTTCCGGTGGTGTGGGCTCGGCCACCATGAGATGACGGTTCACAGGATCCTCCGGGGTTCGGCACGGTGGGCGACGTCCGCACGGACGGCGTCGGGGCGGAGCCGGGCAGGGGGAATCGGAGCCCGGAGCGGCTCCCGGCCCCGGTCTCGCGTTCATGGTCATCGCTGCGGCGCGGGTCGACATCGGGGCTGACACCCATTTGCCGCCGGCCCTACCGGTGACCAGGCTGTTCGGCGGCCCGGCGGGCTCGGAATAATGGGTGTGGGCACGCATTTACAGGACGTGCCCCGGCCGACAGGCTGACCATGATGAGGGTGACCACCGCCGCGAAGCGTGCCGGCCTGTCGCGGTCCGACCCGCAGACAACTGCCGGCGCCGGACGGCGTCGGATCCGGGCCGGAAGGGGAGGCACCGTCGTGTCGCTGTTCTGGCGGATTTTCCTGCTCAACGCCGCCGTGCTCGTCGCCGCCATGTTGCTGCTGCTCGGCCCGGTCACGGTGTCCACCCCGGTCCTGCTCACCGAGGCCGTCGTCCTGACCGTGGGTCTCGCCGCGATGCTTGTCGCCAACGCCGCGCTGCTGCGGGTCGGCCTGGCGCCGCTGCACCGGCTGACCCGGGCCATGACCACCATCGACCTGCTCCAGCCCGAGCCCCGCCCGGTCCCGGCCGGGCAGGCCGGCATCGCGGACCTGATCCGCGCCTTCAACGCCATGATCGACCGGCTGGAGGCGGAGCGGGCCTCCAGCGCCGCCAGCGCCCTGTCCGCCCAGGAGGCCGAGCGTCGCCGCGTCGCCCAGGAACTGCACGACGAGGTCGGCCAGACCCTGACCGCGGTCCTGCTCGAACTCAAACAGGTCGCCCGGCACGCTCCCGAACCGGTCCGCGCCCAGCTCGCCCAGGTGCAGGAGACCACCCGCGACAGCCTCGACGAGATCCGCCGCATCGCGCGGCGGCTGCGCCCCGGCGTGCTGGAGGAACTCGGCCTGACCAGCGCTCTCAAGGCGCTCGTCACGGAGGTCACCGGGCACACCGAGGTGTCCGTGCGCCAGCACCTCGACCCGGACCTGCCTGTCTTCGAGGGCGAGGTCGAACTGGTGCTCTACCGGGTGGCGCAGGAGGCCCTCACCAACACCGTCCGGCATGCCCGGGCCACCACCGTCGAGTTGTCCCTGGTCCGTCAACCGGGCCACGTGCAGCTGCGCATCCGCGACGACGGCCGGGGCATCGGCGACGCCGCCGAGGGCGCCGGCGTGCGTGGCATGCGCGAACGGGCCCTGCTCATCGGCGCCCAGCTGGCCGTGGCGCCCGGCCCGGCCGGCGGCACCGAGGTGCGGTTGCGGGTGCCGGTCGGTGACCGGGAGGGCCGGCCGTGACCACCCGCATCCTGCTCGCCGACGACCACGCCCTGGTGCGCCGGGGCGTGCGCCTCATCCTCGACAGCGAACCGGACCTGACGGTCGTCGCCGAGGCCGGCGATGGCGCCGAGGCCATCGCCCTGGCCCAGACCGAGCGCCCCGACCTGGCCATCCTCGACATCGCCATGCCACGGCTGACCGGCCTGCAGGCGGCCCGGGAGCTGTCCCGGCAGCAGCCGGGCCTGCGCATCCTCATCCTGACGATGTACGACAACGAGCAGTACTTCTTCGAAGCTCTCAAGGTCGGCGCCAACGGCTACGTGCTCAAGTCCGTCGCGGACCGCGACCTGGTGGAGGCCTGCCGCGCGGCCGTACGCGACGAACCGTTCCTCTATCCCGGCGCCATCAACGCCCTCATCCGCACCTACCTGGAACGCACGGCACGGGGCGAGAGCCTGCCGGCCAGGGCCATCACCGAGCGGGAGGAGGAGATCCTCAAGCTCGTCGCCGAGGGTCACTCGTCCAAGGAGATCGCCCGCCTGCTGTTCATAAGCGTCAAGACCGTCGAGCGGCACCGGGCCAACCTGCTGCAGAAACTCGGCCTCAAAGACCGACTCGAGCTCACCCGCTACGCCATCCGGGCCGGGCTCATCGAGCCGTGAGCGAACTCGGCGGGCAGGGCCGGACCCCGATCCGGCCGTACGACGCGGGGACGACACGGCGGCGGGGGCGACAGAGCCGACTTTCCTGCGGGCGGGCCCGCCGGTTCTCTACGGTCGACGGGTGGGCGCTGAGCAGCCGTGGAGCCGGCCGGCCCGTCGGCACCGCCCGGCGCGTACCGGCCTGGTGTTCGCGGGCGTGACCGTGCTGTTGTGCTGCATCGGGGTGGCCGGGCTGGGCGCCTGGAACGTGCAGGTGGTCACGCAGGCCAGCGGCCCGGTGCGGGAGACCGCCGACGGGTTCCTGCGGTCGGTGGCGGCGGGCGACACCGACGGCGCGTACGACCGGCTCTGCGCCGACGCGCGCAGCCGGTGGAGCCCGATCGGGTTCACCAGTTGGCTGCGCACCCCGCCGGTGGTCAACGGCTACGAGATCGTTGACGTGTCGGTGGCGACCCGGGGTGGCAGCCCGCGCGGCACGGTCGCGGTGCGGCTGACCCGTGACAGTGGCCTCACCGAGGAGCGGAAGCTGTCGGTGGTGCGGGAGGACGGGGACTGGCGGGTGTGCGGTGACCCGTACTGACCGTCAGCGGCCAGGGCCGAGTTCGCCTGCGCGGTGGTGTCGGCGGCAGAGCACCTGGTAGCGCACGTCGGCGCTGTCCACGGTGTCTCCGATCACGACCTGTTGGCCCTCGCGGACCACCCGGCCGCCGACCACCCGGGCGTTGAGCAGCCCTTCCCGGCCGCACCAGCAGAGCACTTCGACCTGGATGCGGGCCACCTCGTCGGCCAGTTCGAACAGCCGCTGCGCCGCCGGGAACAGGCAGGACCGGAAGTCGGTGGCCAGCCCGAACGCGTACACGTCGACGTCGTAGCTGTCGACCAGCTCGGCCATCTGCTCGATGTGTTCCAGGTTGTAGAACGACGCCTCGTCGCAGATCAGGTAGTCGACGCGGACGCCCTCGGCCCAGTTGTCGCGCACGAGAGTTCGCAGGTCCACCTCGTCGGTGACCTCGATGGCCTCGTGCGCGAGGCCGATGCGGGTGGTGACCTGTGGGCCGAGCGAGCGGTCGATGCGGGTGGTGACCAGGCCGCGGCGGCCCTGCCGGGCGTGATTGTGGTTCATCTGCAACGCCATCGTGGACTTGCCGCAGTCCATCGGCCCCCAGAAGAACTTCAACGCCGCCGCGTGTAGCGGACGCCCGTCCACGCCCCGCGCCGCGGCACATCGGGCGGGGGAGTCGTCGGGGCCCAGCGGCGGGTGCGCCAGGCAGGTCGGGGCGGCGGCGTGGTCGGTCACGGTCGGGCAGCCTAGCCGATCGACGTCACTCGATCAGGCCGGCGCGGTCCGCCCGGTCCGGACCCCCCGGCGCGCTCCGCCCGGCTCAGAGCACCCGGGGCGGGGTGTTGCCGGCGGCGACGATGGCCCGGCGGATCGGCACGGCCAGCAGCAGCAGGAACCCGACGACGAAGAAGATCAGCAGGGAGACCAGGCCCACCCGGTAGGAGTTGGTGAGCTGGAACACGATGCCGAAGGCCAGCGGGCCGAGCCAGCTGGTGCCCTTGTCGCTGATCTCGTAGAAGCCGTAGTACTCGCCCTCCTTGCCGGCGGGGATGAGCTGGCTGAACAGCGACCGGCTCAGGGCCTGGCTGCCGCCGAGCACCAGGCCGATGGCGGCGCCGAGGATCATGAACGGCAGCGGCGCCTCAGCGGGCAGCCGGAACGCGCCGAGGATCACCCCGGTCCACAGCACCAGGCTGATCAGCACGGTCTTCCAGGCGCCGATGCGCTTGGCGAGGGCGCCGAGCAGCAGCGCGCCGCCGAAGGCGAGGAACTGCACCAGCAGGATCGTGATGATCAGGGTGGTCTGCCCGAGCTTCAGCTCCTCGGTGCCGTACTGGCTGGCCAGGGCGATGACGGTCTGGATACCGTCGTTGTAGACCAGGAAGGCGAGCAGGAAGAACAGCGTCAGCGGGTACGCCTTGATCTCGCGCAGGGTGCGGCCGAGCTGCCGGAACCCGTCGGTGACCGGGTTACCGCCGGCCAGCGCGGCGGCGGTGGGGTGCTCCCGCAGCCAGCGCAGCGGGACCAGGGTGAACACCGCCCACCACACGCCGGCGGACACGATCGACCAGCGGGCCAGGTCGAGGGTGCGGTGGTGGTTGCCCTCCTCGCCGAGCATGCTGACCGCGACGAGGTTGAGCGCCAGCAGCACGCCGCCGCCCAGGTAGCCCAGTGCCCAGCCGCGGCTGGAGATGCCGTCGCGGTCGTCGGGGCCGCCGAGCTGTGGCAGGAAGGAGTTGTAGACCACCACTCCGGCGCCGAAGGCGATGTTGGCGACCATGAACAGCACCCCGCCGAGCAGGTACCGGTCGCCGGTGACGAAGAGCATGCCGATGGTGGCGCCGGCGCCGGTGAACGCGGCGGCGGCGAGCAGCCGCTTCTTGTGTGCCGACCGGTCGGCGATCGCGCCGATGATCGGCAGCACGAACACGGTGAGGAACACCGACAACGACACCAGGTACGGAAAGTACGAGCCGGCGGCGACCTTGATGCCGAGCGGGTAGACGTACCCGGAGCAGGTGTCGGCGCCGAGTTCGCAGCCGGCGGCGAGTTCGGTGACGGTGGTCAGGAACGGGCCGAGGAACACGGTGATGACGGTGGTGGAGAAGGCGGACATCGCCCAGTCGTAGAAGTACCAGCCGCTGCGTTCGCGGCGGGTGCTCGCCGGGGCGGGGGTGTCGCCCACCGTGGGGGTGACGGTCTCGGCCATCGGGGTCCTTCGGCGTTCAGGCGGCCCAGTGGCCGCGGCTGCGGTAGACGTCGCGCAGCACGCCGACGTGATCGGTCATGATGCCATCCACCCCAAGATCAAGTAACTCGTGCATTTCGGCAGGTTCGTCGATCGTCCAGACGTGCACGTGCAGGCCGAGTCGGTGGGCATACCGCAGGAACCGGCGGTCCACCACGGGCACCCGCCCGTAACGCACCGGCACCTGCGCGGCGACCACCGACGGAGGCAGTCGCAGCGCCCGCCCGGTCAGGGAGGCCATCCGCAGCCGGGCCACCCCGCGCATGCCGAGACTGGTGGCGACCCGTCCCTGCGTGAGGACGCGCAGCAGGGCCAGCCGGGCGTCGCTGAACGAGGCCAGCAGCACCCGGTCGCCGGCCTTGGCACGCCCGACGGCGGCCACGGTCGCATCGACGCCGCCGTCGGCCTTGACGTCGATGTTGAACCGCACCTGCGGCCAGGCGTCGAGGACCTCGTCGAGGCGGGGGACCACGGCGGCGCCGCCGACGCGTACCGAGGCCAGGTCGGCCCAGCGCAGGTCGGCGATGCGCCCCGGCTCGCCGGTGACCCGGGTCAGCGTGGCGTCGTGGAAGACCACCGCGATGCCGTCGGCGGTGCCGTGCACGTCGGTCTCGACGTACCGGTAGCCGAGCCCGATCGCGCGGGCGAACGCCGCGGCGGTGTTCTCGTCGCCCTCGGCGGCGCCGCCACGGTGGGCGAACGCCAGCGGTGCGGGGCCGTCGAGGTAGGCGTGGTCCACGCGGGGAGTATGCCCGGCCTCCGGTGGCCGCCCGATGGCCACCCGTGAATCAGCCGGCTGGCCGGCGGTGCGAGCGGCTGGTGTCGGTCGGTCGACCGGGGTCGACGTGCCGGGGGCGCTCGGGTTCGTCGGGGCGCAGCGGCCCGAGGGCATCGGTGACGGCGTCGATGATCCGGTCGGTGGCCTGGCGGGCGGCGCCGGGTGCGCCGTGGGTGAGGTCGGCCAGGTCGACGGGGTCGCCGAAGTGCACGCGCAGCACCGGGCGGTGCCACACCGCGCGGGCGACGCCGCGCGGCAGTCCCTTCGGGGCGCGGTAGGGCACCACCTCGTGCGAGCCCCACTGGGCGACCGGGATCACCGGGGCGCCGCAGGTGAGGGCGAGGCGGGCGGTGCCGGTCTTGCCGCGTTCGGGCCACATGCCGGGGTCCAGGCCGATGCGGCCCTCCGGGTAGACCAGGATCACCGAGCCGGCGGAGACCGCCGCCGCGGCGTCGTCGAGGGCGCGGCCGACGGCGGCGGTGCCCCGGTCGACGCGCAGGTGCCCGGCGCGGCGCATCGCGGTGCCGATCAGGGGGGTACGGAACAGCCCGCCGGTGGCCATGATCCGCGGGGCGACGCCCCGGGTGCGGCAGGCGGCGGCGAGCACGACGGGGTCGAACGGGCTGATGTGGTTGGCGGCCAGGATCAGTGGGCCCCGGCGCAGTGCCGCGGGCACGTCGCCGCTGACCTCCAGCCGGGCCACGATCGCGACGACGAGGCGGGCGAACAGTTGTGCGGCGCGCCAGATCAGCGGCGGCTGCCAGGTCGGCCGGGTGGTGTCCATCAGCGCGCAATGGTCGCATGCGGGACCCCGGTCGTGGGGTGCGGGGCACGCCTCGCCCGGCGACCGGGCCGTCCGGCAGTGGTGATCAGGGTCATTGGTCCCGGGTCGCTTCGGGACCCCCGCCCCTGCCGGATCGTCTACGACGAGCAGTAGTATCTACTACGTCTCGTAGTATGCACAGCCTGGGGGGTTACTGGTGGACGCGTTGGACGTCGCCCGCTGGCAGTTCGGTGTCACCACCGTCTACCACTTTCTTTTCGTACCGCTGACCATCGGCCTGTCCGTGCTGGTGGCGATCCTCCAGACGATGTGGCACCGCACCGGCGACGAGAAGTACCTGAAGCTCACCAAGTTCTACGGCAAGCTCTTCCTGATCAACTTCGCCATGGGCGTGGTGACCGGCATCGTGCAGGAGTTCCAGTTCGGCATGAACTGGAGCGACTACTCCCGCTTCGTCGGCGACATCTTCGGCGCCCCCCTGGCTATCGAAGCGCTGGTCGCGTTCTTCCTCGAGTCGACCTTCATCGGCCTGTGGATCTTCGGTTGGGACCGGCTGCCCAAGCGGCTGCACCTAGCCGCCATCTGGGCCGCCGCGATCGGCAGCAACCTCAGCGCGTACTTCATCCTCGCGGCGAACTCGTTCATGCAGAACCCGGTCGGCTACCGGATCAACCCCGACACCGGCCGCGCCGAACTCACCGACTTCATGGCCGTGCTGACCAACAAGGTCGCCATGATCACCTTCCCGCACACCATCGCCGGCGCGTTCCTGGTGGCCGGCTCGCTGCTGGTCGCCGTCGCCATGTGGCACCTGGTGCGCAACCGCGACTCCGCCGACACCCCCGCCTACCGGTTCGCCGCGAAGTTCGGCTCCTGGGTCACCCTGATCTCCGCCGCCGCCGTCGCCTTCACCGGTGACATCCAGGGCAAGATCATGACCGAGGTACAGCCGATGAAGATGGCCGCCGCCGAGGGCCTCTACACCACCGAGTCGCCCGCCTCGTTCTCCGTACTCACCATCGGTAGCCTCGACGGCAGCCGCGAGGTGTTCGCCCTCAAGATCCCGCACCTGCTGTCCTGGCTGGGCACCGGCGACCCGAACGGCACCGTGCAGGGCATCAACGACCTGCAGGCCCAGTACGCCGCGCAGTACGGCGCCGGCAGCTACACCCCGATCATCCCGGTCACCTACTGGAGTTTCCGCTTCATGATCGCCTTCGGGATGGCTGCCGCCGCGATCGCCCTGCTGGTGCTCTGGAGCCAGCGCAAGGGCCGTACGCCCACCAGCAAGTGGCTGCTGCGCGCCGGCCTGGTCATGCCGCTGCTGCCCCTCGCGGCGAACTCCTTCGGCTGGATCTTCACCGAGATGGGTCGCCAGCCGTGGATCGTCTTCGGCGAGATGCTCACCCGCGACGGCGTGTCCCGCAGCGTCTCCATGGCCGAGGTGCTCACCTCGTTCACCGCCTTCACCCTCATCTACGCCGCCCTCGCCGTGGTCGAGGTCAAACTGCTGCTGCGCTACGCCAAGGCCGGCGTGCCCGACCTCACCCCGGCGCCGGAGACCGACGACACCGACGACGACGCCGAGCGCCCGCTCGCGTTCGCCTACTGATCACCGGAGACAACCGTGGAACTCACCACCATCTGGTTCCTGCTCGTCGCGGTCCTGTTCACCGGGTACTTCATCCTCGAGGGATTCGACTTCGGCGTCGGCATGCTGCTGCCCGTACTCGGCCGCAACGACAAGGAACGCCGCGTCCTGATCAACACCATCGGCCCGGTCTGGGACGGCAACGAGGTCTGGCTGATCACCGCCGGCGGCGCCATGTTCGCCGCGTTCCCCGAGTGGTACGCCACCCTGTTCTCCGGCTTCTACCTGCCGCTGCTGCTGATCCTGCTGGCCCTGATCATCCGCGGGGTCGCCTTCGAGTACCGCCACAAGCGTCCCGAGGCGTCCTGGAAGCGCCGCTGGGACATGGCGATCTTCATCGGCTCGACGGTGCCGGCGGTGCTGTGGGGCGTGGCGTTCGCCAACATCCTGCGCGGCGTGCCACTGGACGCCGAGCACGAGTACGTCGGCGGCCTGCTCAACCTCCTCAACCCGTACGCCCTGCTCGGCGGCGCGACCACCGCGGCGCTGTTCCTCACCCACGGCGCCGTGTTCATCGCGCTGAAGACCGTCGGCGACGTCCGCGAGCGCGCCGGCGCGCTCGCGGTACGCCTGGGCGTGGCCACCGCCGTGCTCGCGGTGGCGTTCCTGAGCTGGACGTTGACCATCCGTTCGAGCCCGGCCGCCGTCGTGTTCGCCGTCGGCGCGGCACTGGCCCTGCTCGGTGGTCTCGCCGCCGCCCGGGTACGCCGCGAGGGCTGGGCGTTCACCGGCACCGCCGTGGCGATCGCGCTGGCCGTGGCGACGCTGTTCGCGGCGCTGTTCCCGAACGTGCTGCCCTCCACCCTCGACGCGGCCGGGACGCTGACGGCCACCAACGCCGCCTCCACCCCCTACACCCTGAAGATCATGACCTGGGTGGCGGTGGTGTTCACCCCGATCGTGCTGGCCTACCAGGGCTGGACGTACTGGGTGTTCCGCAAGCGCATCGGGGTGGCCCACATCCCGCAGCACTGACCCGCCCCCGCCGGGTGGCCGTGGGCCCCGCCGCCGCCACCCGCACCGGCCAGGGGGCCGACGCGACACTTCTTCCGCGTCGGCCCCCTGGCCGCATCCCGTCACGTCACCGGCGCCCGGAGCCGAGGACGGCGCGCACGATCACGCCGGCCACGGTGAGCATCACGGCGGCGACCAGGCCCGCTACCGCGTAGCCGTGCACGGTGGCCTCGGTGTGGGTGCCGCCGTGGCCGTCGGTGACCGCTGCGGCGACGCTGCCCAGCAGTGCCACGCCCAGCGACGAGCCGACCTGCATCGCGGTCATCACGGTGGCCCCCGCCACGCCGGCGTCCGGACCGGTGTTCTGCGTGGCGACGCTGTTGGCCGTGGCCAGCACGAGTGCGTTGCCCAGGCCGAGCAGCACGATCACCGGCAGCAGCAGGGTCGGGTAGGTGCTGTCCGGGCGCAGCAGGCCGAGCAGGGCCAGCCCGGTCGCGGTGGCCAGCAGGCCGGGCACCAGCAGCCGACGCACCGGTGCGTCGGCGAGCAGCCGGCGGGCGACGCGTACCCCGACGACGATGGCCACGGTGTAGGGCAGGAACGCCAGCCCGGCCAGCACGGGCGGGAAGCCGAGCACGTCCTGTAGGTGGAAGGTGAGGAAGAAGAACGCGGCGAAGTTGCCCACCGCCATGGCCAGCACCGCCAGGTACGCTCCGCCGCGCCGCCGGTCGAGGACCACCCGCGGTGGTAGCAGCGGGTGCGCCACCCGCCGTTGCGTGGCGATGAAGGCCGCCAGCAGGACGGTGCCGGTGGCGAGGGCGCCCAGGGTCGACGGCGTGCCCCAGCCGGCGGCCTCGACCCGGCTGAACCCGTACACCAGGGTCATCAGCCCGGCGGTGGCCAGGACCGCGCCGACCAGGTCGACCGGCGCGCCGCCGTGGCCGGGCCCGTCGTCGACGGTACGCAGGATTCCGACGGCGGCCAGGGCGGCGATCGGGACGGCGACCAGCAGGCTCCACCGCCACCCGGCCAGGTCGGTGAGGACGCCGCCGAGCAGCAGGCCGACGCCGGTGCTGCTGCCCATGACGGTGCCGTAGCGGCCGAACGCCCGGGCCCGGGCGGCGCCGGCGGGGAAGGCGGTGCCGATCAGGGCAAGCACCGAGGGGGTGAACAGGGCACCGGCGAGGCCCTGCAACGCCCGGGCGGTGATGATCATGGCCGGGCCCTGCGCCAGTCCGCCGAGCAGGGAGGCCGCCGCGAAGACGCCGAGGCCGACCAGCAGGCAGCGGCGGCGGCCCCAGCGCGCCGACAGTCGCCCGCCGAGCAGCAGGAACCCGCCGTAGCAGAGCGCGAAGGCGGTGACGACCCACTGCGTCTGGGCGGGGGAGAGGGCCAGGTCGCGCTGCACGGTGGGCAGGGCGATGTTCATGATCGTCGCATCGGCGGCGATCATGAGTTGGCCGGTGGCGACCCAGCCCAGGGCCTGCCAGCGGCGTCGATCGGTCGCGGCCGGCAGAGCGGTCGCGGTGGCTGCGGACATGAGGGATCCCTTCACCGAAAATGTTGGTAGCGCCAACGTTGGTGCGACCAACATTAACAGCAATAGTGGGTCCCACCAACGATTACGGTAGGCTCACCCCATGCACCACATCGGCGAGCAGGAACCCCCCGCCCGGCTGCGCACCACCCCTAGCTGGCTACTCACCCAGACCGCCGCCCACGCCAGCCGGCTCGTCGGCGACAGCTTCGCCGGCGTCGGCGCCCGCGGCTACCACTACCGGGTCCTCGCCACCCTCGACGAGTTCGGCCCCGCCAGCCAGGCCGACCTCGGCCGCCGCGGCGGCATCGACCGCAGCGACGTCGTCGCCACCGTCAACGAACTCACCGCCCGCGATCTCGTCGTCCGCGCCCCCGACCCCACCGATCGGCGCCGCAACGTCATCACCCTGACCGCCGCCGGGCGCACCGAACTGCACCGCATGGGGCAGGCCCTCGCCGAGGTCCAGGAAACCCTGCTCGCCCCGCTCACCAGCACCGAACGCGAACAGCTCACCCGCCTGCTCGGCAAACTCCTGGACCACCACACCCGGCCACGGCGCTGAACACGCGGCGGCGGGGCAGGTGATCGTGCCACCCACCCCGCCGCCGTACCACCGGGCTCAGCGCGCCTCGCGCAACTCCGCCAACCGCGCCTCGATCTCCGCCAGCTCCGCGCGCAGCTTCTCCGCCTGCTGCTCCGCCTCGGCCCGCTCGGCACCCATGATCTGCTCCACCGCCTCGTGCACCCCCGGCACGTCCACCAGCGCCACCATCCGCAGCGCCTCCGCCGGCTTCACCACGTACGGCTTCGCGAGGGACTTGCTGCCCTGCTGCGCCGCCACCGTCCACTCACCGTCGGCGTACGCCAGCGTCACCGTCAGCCCCGCCGGGCCCTTCGGCTTCACCGCCTTCACCGGCCGCCGCGCCGGTGCCGGCTTCGCGTCCGTCGTCTCCACCTTCGGCTCCTCCCTCGGCGCCGGCTCCCGCGGCCGGTCCAACACGAACTCCGGCTCCGCCGGCACTGCCTCCACCTGCGGCTCCGGCTGCGGCTCCGCCGCCTTGCGTCCGGCGCCCCGCGGCGCCACCGCCACGTCGGTGGGGGAGAAGGGCAACTCGTCGCGACCGAAGCGGACCACCACGAACTCGTCCGAGACCGCCGGGTCGGTCAGCTCCACCACCTGACCCACCTGGCCGGCGATCTGACCCGCCGAGGCGGTGAACACCACCTTCGGCTTGCGACCCGCGGCCAGCGACTCCCGGATGTTCTGCACCTCGTCAGTGGACAAACCCTGGCCAGCGGCACCCATCAGCAACCTCTTCCCCTCGTACACCTGTTCAGACGCCTGCCTTGATACCAGTCCGGCCCGACAAGCGGAAGATCAACCCCCCAGCGCCCGCAACGCCGCGTCCGCGTGCTCGTTCATGTTCAGCTCACTGTGGACCACCTCGAGCACCCGTCGGTCGGTGCCGATCACGAAGGTCATCCGCCGGGTACTCAGCGCGCCCAGCGGCAACCGCCGCCGCACCCCGAACAGATCCGCCACCGTCGCGTCCGCATCCGACAGCAACGGATAGTCGAACCCGTGCTGCCGGGAGAACTCCGCCTGCTTCGCCACCGGGTCCCGGCTGATCCCCACCCGGCTCGCGCCCAACGCCGCGAACTCCGCCGCCAGATCCCGGAAGTGGCAGCTCTCCGCCGTGCACCCCCGGGTCATCGCCGCCGGATAGAAGAACAGCACCACCGGCCCGGCGGCCAGGAACTCCGACAGCCGCCGTGGCGTGCCCGTCTCGTCGGGCAGCTCGAAGTCCTGCACCACGTCCCCGACACCCACACCCGCCACTTTCGCGCACCTCCACCGTCGACACCGCAGTGCGCCGAAGCGTATGCGATCCTGCCTCCCGCTACCGCTATCACTATTGAGAATGATAACGTCTGGGTCGTGGACACCTCGCCCAACCGATGGTCCGACCTGGCCCTGCACCCGGTACGGATCCGGATCCTGCGCGCCGTCGCCGGCGCCCGCCGCACCACCCGCGACCTCGCCGCCGCCCTGCCCGACGTCCCCCAGGCGACCCTCTACCGGCACCTGGCCACCCTGGTCCGGGCCGGCCTGATCGAGATCGCCGAGGAACGACGCGTCGGTGGCGCCACCGAACGCGTCTACGCGCTGCCCGACGGGGGCATCACACCCGACGCCACCGCCCTCGCCGCCGCCACCCGCGACGACCACACCCGCTGGTTCACCGCCTTCGTGTCGAGCCTGCTGTCGGAGTTCACCCGCTACCTCGACCGCGAGCACATCGACTACGCCGCCGACGGCGTCGGCTACCAGCAACTCGTGCTGCACCTCAGCGACGCCGAACTGGCCCGACTCGGCCAGGACCTCAGCGCACTCCTGCTCCCACTCGTACGCCACGAACCGACCGCCGACCGGACGCCCCGGCTACTCGCCACCGTCCTACTGCCGGTCGACCCACCCCACACCCACGACCCGGACACCACGAAAGGACCCACCTGATGGCCACCACCACCCTCACACCCGGCCACCTCCACATCCGCTTCACCGCCGCCGAACGGATGTGGACCAGGCGACAACAACTGACCGTGCCCCTGACCGCCGTCCGGGACGTCACCACCGTCGCCGAACCGCTGCGCCTGGCCCGCGGCGCCCGCAGCGGCCTCACCGTCTCCGGCTTCGTCAAGATCGGCACCTGGGGCATCTTCGGTGGACCCCGACAACTCGTGTCCGCCCGCGCCGGCCAACCCGGCCTGCACCTCACCGTCGACCGCACCGCCACCGGCTACGACGAGATCCTGCTGTCCGACCCCACCGCACCCACCATCGCCGCCGCCATCCGCCACGCCACCTGAGCGCCACCAACCCCACGACGCGCCGCCCGGTGACGTCGCCCGTCAGACAGCAGGAGAAGAACAAGCCCATGAAACCGGTCACCGTCATCACCGGCGGCAGCCGCGGCATCGGCGCGGCCACCGCCCGCCGCCTCGCCCACGCCGGGCACCACGTCGCCTTCAGTTACCGCCGCGACCACACCGCCGCCACCGCCGTGCTCGCCGACATCGAAGCCACCGGCGTACGCGGCCTCGCCGTCCCCGCCGACACCCGCGACCCCGACCACGTCACCGCCCTCTTCGACGCCGCCGCCGACCTCGGCCCGATCACCGGCCTGGTCAACAACGCCGGCATCACCAGCCCCATCGGCGCCTTCGTCGACCTCGACCCCACCGACCTGCGCGACGTCGTCGACGTCAACCTCATCGGCTACGTCCTCTGCGCCCAGCAGGCCGCCCGCCGGATGGTCGCCGACGCCGCCATCGTCAACGTCTCCTCCGTCGCCGCCACCCTCGGCAGCCCCGGCGAGTACGTCCACTACGCCGCCGTCAAAGCCGCCACCGACGCCCTGACCATCGGCCTCGCCAAGGAACTCGCCCCCCGAGGCATCCGCGTCAACGCCGTCGCCCCCGGCATCATCCGCACCGAAATCCACGCCCTGTCCGGTCAACCCGACCGACCCGAGCAGGCCGCCGCCCGCATCCCGCTGGGCCGCCCCGGCGAACCCGACGAGGTCGCCGGAGCCATCGCCTGGCTGCTCGGCCCCGACGCCACCTACACCACCGGCACCATCCTGCGCGTCGCCGGCGGCCTCTGACCCGCCACCCAGCCCCGGAAACCCTGGACCAGATCAGAATCCCACCGGCGCGGTCGGCGACGACCGCGCCGCTGGTTCCTGTCGCAGGCGTCCTCTACTGTCCGCGAACGTGAGCGCAGTCCAGACGTACCGGTATCTCGGATCCTCCGCCCTCGGCCAGGGCGGACTCGCCCTGCAGACCAGCGGCGGCCCCACCCCGAACCCCCGCTTCTTCACCGGGTTCCTCACCACCCCGCAGGCCGCAGCCGTCGGCCTACTGGCCGTCGCCGAGGTGGCCCGGACCCGCTACCACCGGCCGGTCAGCCCGGCCAGCCTCGACCCCGTCGTCACCGGCAGCCGCGACCGGCTCCGGTTCGAATCCTTCTCCGGCTGCTGCGGCGTCTACGCCCGCCTCGACACCCTGCCCGCCGGCATCGACGGCGACGTGGTCGAGCACGGCACCACCAACGTCGACGTCAACAACCCACTCCGGGAGGCACTGGCCCGCGTCGGCGGCCTCGACCCCCTGCACCTGTCCGTCGGCCCCGACGACCTGACCGTCTCCACCATGGACGGCCCGGTCGTGGAAAAGAAGGTCCCCCTCCCGGTGCGCTGGCTACGCGGCTTCGCCGAGGTCCAGATCCTGGCCGCCGCGTTCGAACCCCGAGCCGAGATCCCCGCCACCGAGGCCGCGACGTTCCTGCGCCGACTGCCCACCACCAGCGACCGGTCCGTGCTCTGGGCGGTGCCGGCCGGAAAGTCGCTGCGACTGACCTCCCGGCCCGTCCCCGGCGCCGTCTGCCTCGCCGGAGCGAGCCGCCTGACCGCCCTGCGCGGCATGCTCCGCTTCGCCCAGACCCTGCGGGTGTACGGACCGACCGTCGCCGCCGGCTCAGCACCCGTACCGAGCACCTGGGAACTCGACACCGGCGCGCTGCGACTCTCCCTCACCCTCTCACCCGAGCCGTACCGCGGATTCTCCGGCGAAGGCGCCGCACTCACCGCACTCGCCGGCGACGACGTGGTCGACGACGCCAACCTCGTCACCGCCGTACTCTCCTGGGACCCCACCATCGACGTGGACCGGCTGGCGAGCGACACCGGCATCGACCCGGCCCGGGTCCGCGCCGCACTCGCCCAGCTCGGCACCGCCGGCCGCGTCGGATACGACGTCTCCGAGGCCGCATACTTCCACCGCGTCATGCCCTACGACGCGGGCCGCGCCGAACGCGACAACCCCCGCCTGGTCGGCGCCCGCGCACTCCTCGACACCGGAGCCGTCGAACTCGACGGAACGACCGCCACGATCCGCAGCGGCGACCAGGTCTACCGGGCCCGCCAACTGCCCGACGGCAACCTCACCTGCACCTGCCCCTGGTGGGCCAAGCACCGCGGTCAACGGGGGCCGTGCCGGCACGCCCTGGCCACCCGGATGCTGACCGTCGAGCGGGCCGAGGAGCGGGTGTGAGCCGGGCGCAGCAGACACTGCTGATGAAGAGCACCCTACGGCGCCGTCGGGAACTGGCCGCCGGCGGCACCAGTGACCTGCTCGACCTCGTCCAGAGCGGCCTCGCCAACCAGGTCGCGGCGGCCCTGGCCGAGCTGCCCGAGCAGCGCCGCCGGGAAATCGGCGGCGACCTGACGACCTGGTTCAAGCAGCGGCAACAAGCCACCTGGTGGACCGCCGGCTCCAGCACCGCCCTGGCAGCCGCCGTGGTCGGCTGCCTACCCACCGCCGCACAGGCCGCGACGATCCTCACCCGCAACACGATCAACCCCTACGGTGAACGCGCCGCCACCCTGGTGTCACAGGTCGCCGAGGAACGCGGCATCACCTGGCTCGGCGACCTGGCCCACCGGCTGGCCGCGAAAGCCAACCAGCAGACCTGGGTCGAGCGCTGGCGGTTCCTCGCCGCACTGCTGCGTGTCACGGAAACCGCGCCACCAACCAACGACCGGTTCGTCGAGCTGTGGCTGAACTCGGTGGAACAGCCGGACCGACGCGCCAACCAGTCGACACCCCTGATCGAGCGGCTACGCGCCGACCCGTTCCTCACCGCCATGCTGCCCCGACTGTTCGAGGTGGACGGCCTCGGCTCCCGGATGATGTTCGACGAGGTCACCACGACCGGGGACGAACGACAACGGCACGTCCTGCCGACCGCGCTGGCCCGGCTCGCCACCGAGGGCTCCATCGACCGCAAGACCCTGATCGACGGTGCGATCGGCCGACTGCTGCGCGGCGACCGGGCGGTGGCCCTGCGCGCCTTCACCATCCTGCTCACCGAGCTCGAACCCACCACCGCCGAGGTCGCCACCCGCGCCACCGACTACCTCCGCCTGCTCACCGACGCACCAGCCCCGACCGCCACCATGGCGCAGAAGGCACTACGACAACTACCCGACCTCGAAATCGACGCCGTTCTCGACACCTCCCGGGACGTGCTGCTACGACCAGACAAAACACTCGTGAAGGCCCAGCTCAGCTGGCTCGACCGGCTGGCCCGCCAACACCGCGACCGCGCCACCCAGATCGCCGAAGTCATCGCCGTCGCCGCCGAACACCCCGCCGTCGAGCTGCGCGACCGCGCCAACACCCTGGCCACCCGCCACGGACACGACCCCACGGCAACCGGCACCGGCCGGGCGTTCGCCCGACCACGCGCCGACGACCTGCCCCCACCCGCACCACCCGCACCGGCACCCACCCCCATCACCGACGTCGACGAACTCGCCGAAGAGGTCGCCGCCCTGCTCGGCACCCAGTCACAGGGCGCACCCCTGGACCGCATCCTCGACGGACTCGTCCGGCTCACCACGACCGACAGCACCCGGGTGCACACCGCCCTCACCCCCGTCATCGAACGCCGACACTGGTCCTGGGGCAACGAACACCGCTACGACCCCCTCTGCCTCTGCGAGGTGGTCGTCGACGTGCTCACCACCGCCGCAGCCACCGACCAGCAGGCCCGACGACGCAGCCGGTGGGAGGCACTGCTCGCCGCCGTACGCCGCACCGACCGGACGACACCGCAGCCGGAACTGATCGCCACCAACCCCCGGATGCCCGCACCACACCGGCTACTGCGGGCCCGCCTCCTCGAGATCGGCGCCCACGCCAACGAACCCGGACACCCCGGCCTGCTCGCCACCCCCACCTCGGCCAACGGCCTGCTCGACCCGCTCACCCTGCTGGAACGGCTCGCGGCGCTCGGCGACCGCACACCCTGGCACTGGGACCTCACCCAGGCACTGCTGCGGCTACCCGCCGACACCGACGAGGCAGTCGCCGGCAAAGCCACGGCACTGGGCACACCGGCGGGGGAGCGGCTCGCCACCTGGCTTCGCACCGGCGGACTGCCACAACCCGTCATGCGCGCCACCACCGTCACCCGGCGGTCCCGCAAGGGCAGCTACGACTGGGAACACGACCAACTGCCACCCAGGCGCATTCTCGTCGAGCTGCGCCCACCCGACGGACACGACGACCGGTACGGCCTGCTGACCGCCGATCCGGCACCCCTCGGGGGCGACGAACACTCCGGTTGGGCACACCTCTGGCCGTCGATCCTGCCCGGGCACCGAGGCGTGATCGCCGCGTACACCCTGCCCATCGTGGCCGCCACCGCGGACATGGACCAGCGCGACGGCACCGCCGTGCTGCCACTGCTCGCCGAGAGCAGCGGCCCCGGCGGCGTGGCCCTCGACCTCGCACTGGCCTACGGCCTCGGGGCACGCCACGGCGCCGACCGGGTCGCCACCCTCGACGCCCTGCTCGGGCTCGCCGGAGCCGGACAACTCGACGCCACCGGGACAGGCGAGCAACTCGGCCGGCTGATCGCCGGACAACTGGTGAAGCTGACCAGGGCACTCGAACCACTACGCGACGCCGCCCTGGCCGGAGCGCCGCTGACCGTGTGGCGGCTGACCGCCGCCGCACTGCCGGCGATACTCGCCACGCCCACACCCCCGCGCGGCCTGCCCGACCTGCTGAGCCTGGCGGCGGAGACGGCCAGCACGACCGGCACCCGGATCGAGGTGCCCGGTCTGGACGAGCTCGCCGCCCGGGGCGGGACCAGCCGCCTCGGCACCGAGGCCCGACGCCTGCGCCACGCACTCGACACGGCCTGAACACCACGCCGGGTGGGGGAGACCGGGCTCCCGCACCCGGCGGAAGCATCAGGCACGCCCGCACGCATGAGCAACGCCGCCGGGTGCCCCCGGCGCGACGTACGATTCCGCATGTGACCAGCAGACCCGCCTCGGAACAGCACCTGCGTGACCTCGCGCGGCTGCGCCGCGTCCGCGACCGGATCGACCGGGAGTACGCGCAGCCGCTGGACGTCGAGGCGCTCGCCCGCAGCGCGCACATGTCGGCCGGACACCTCAGCCGTCAGTTCCGGGCCGCCTACGGTGAGTCGCCGTACAGCTACCTGATGACCCGGCGCATCGAACGGGCAATGGCCCTGCTGCGCCGTGGCGACCTCAGCGTCACCGAAATCTGCTTCACGGTCGGCTGCTCGTCACTGGGCACCTTCAGCACCCGCTTCACCGAACTGGTCGGCGTACCGCCCAGCGTCTACCGGCGCCAAGAGACGCGTGCGACCGTGGGAATGCCGTCCTGCGTGGCGAAACAGGTCACCAGACCGATCAGGAATCAAGAAGCGCCGGCGCCCGCGCCGCACCTAGCGTGACTGCCATGAACATCACCATTCACTCCAGCTTCCTCCCGCACAACGACCCGGACGCCTCCCTGGCCTTCTACCGCGACACCCTCGGCTTCGAGGTCCGCAACGACGTCGGATACGAGGGGATGCGCTGGATCACGGTCGGCCCCGCCGACCAGCCCGACACCGCCATCGTCCTGCACCCGCCGGCCGCCATCCCCGGCCTCACCGACGACGAGCGCCGCACCATCTCCGAACTGATGGCCAAGGGCAGCTTCTTCGGCGTCAACCTGGCCACCGCCGACCTCGATGACACCTTCGCGAAGCTGGAGGCCAGCAGCGCCGAGGTGGTCCAGGAGCCGACCGAGCAGCCGTACGGGGTCCGCGACTGCGCCTTCCGCGACCCGGCGGGCAACATGATCCGCCTTCAGGAGCTGCGCTCATCCGTCCGCTGACCGCAGCCCACCGCACAGATGCCTCCGGTCGTGGCACCGCGCCCGGTGCCACGACCGCGCCGACGAACCAGAAACGCTCGACGCCGGTGAGACCGAGCCAGGCGACGCCGACACCAGATCGCGAAGCGGCCCGACAGATGGAGACAGGATGAGCACGGCCACGAGAACCGACACGCAGCCGCCCGCACCGCACGTCGCCGACAGCCACGACCTGATCCGCGTGCAGGGCGCCCGCGGCAACAACCTCAAGAACGTCAGCGTCGAACTTCCGAAACGCCGCCTGACCGTGTTCACCGGCGTGTCCGGCTCCGGCAAGAGCTCGCTGGTGTTCGGCACCATCGCCGCCGAGTCGCAACGGATGATCAACGAGACCTACAGCGCCTTCCTCCAGGGCTTCATGCCGACACTGGCACGACCGGACGTCGACCTGCTCGACGGGCTGACGACCGCGATCATCGTCGACCAGGAACGGATGGGCGCCAACGCCCGGTCCACCGTCGGAACCGTCACCGACGCCAACGCGATGCTGCGCATCCTCTTCAGCCGACTCGGGCAGCCCCACGTCGGCTCGCCCCAGGCGTACTCCTTCAACGTCGCCTCGGCCCATGGTGCCGGAGCTGTCACCGTCGAACGCGGGTCCCAGAAGGCCGTACGACAGAGCTTCTCCGTCATCGGCGGGATGTGTCCGCGCTGCGAGGGCATGGGCCGGGTCACCGACTTCGACCTCGCCGCGCTGTACGACGACAGCAAGTCGCTCAACCAGGGCGCCCTCACGATTCCGGGCTACAGCGTCGACGGCTGGTACGGCCGCATCTTCAGCGGTTGCGGGTTCTTCGACGCGGACAAGCCGATCCGCGACTTCACCAAGAAGGAACTCCACGACCTGCTCCACAAGGAGCCGACCAAGATCAAGGTCGACAACGTCAACCTCACGTACGAGGGCCTGATCCCGAGAATCCAGAAGTCCTTCCTGACCAAGGACAGGGAGGCGATGCAGCCACACATCCGGGCGTTCGTGGATCGGGCCGTGACCTTCACGACCTGCCCGGACTGCGCAGGCACCCGACTCAGCGAGGCGGCCCGATCCTCCAAGATCAAGGACACCAGCATCGCCGACGCCTGCGCGATGCAGATCAGTGACCTCGCCGTCTGGGTCCGGGCCCTGCACGAACCCTCGGTCGCACCGCTGCTGACGGCGCTGGGGGAGACCCTGGACTCGTTCGTCGAAATCGGGCTGGGCTACCTCAGCCTCGACCGGCCGTCGGGCACCCTCTCGGGCGGCGAGGCCCAACGCACCAAGATGATCCGCCACCTCGGATCCTCGCTCACCGACGTCACCTACGTCTTCGACGAACCCACCATCGGCCTGCACCCGCACGACATCCAGCGAATGAACGAACTGCTGCTGCGGCTGCGCGACAAGGGCAACACCGTACTGGTCGTGGAACACAAGCCGGAGACGATCGCCATCGCCGACCACGTCGTCGACCTCGGCCCCGGCGCCGGCACGGCGGGCGGCACCATCTGCTTCGAGGGCACCGTCGAGGGGCTACGAACCAGCGGCACCCTCACCGGCCGACACCTCGACGACCGGGCCACCCTCAAGAAGACGGTCCGAAAGCCCACCGGCACGCTGGAGATCCGCGGCGCGACGGCGCACAACCTGCGCGACGTCGACGTCGACGTCCCGCTCGGGGTGCTCGTCGTCGTCACCGGCGTCGCCGGCTCCGGCAAGAGCTCACTCGTGCACGGGTCGATCCCCGCCGGAGCGGACGTGGTGTCGATCGACCAGGGCGCCATCCGCGGCTCGCGACGCAGCAACCCGGCGACGTACACCGGACTGCTCGACCCGATCCGCAAGGCGTTCGCGAAGGCCAACGGCGTCAAGCCGGCCCTGTTCAGCGCCAACTCCGAGGGCGCCTGCCCCACCTGCAACGGCGCCGGCGTCATCTACACCGACCTGGGGATGATGGCCGGCATCGCCACCACCTGCGAGGAGTGCGAAGGAAAGCGGTTCCAGGCAGCGGTACTGGAATACCACCTCGGTGGCCGCGACATCAGCGAGGTGCTCGCGATGTCGGTGACCGCCGCCGAGGAGTTCTTCGGCACCGGCGAGGCGCGGACCCCGGCGGCCCACACGATCCTGCGGCGCCTCGCCGACGTCGGGCTCGGCTACCTCTCGCTCGGGCAGCCGCTCACCACGCTGTCCGGCGGCGAGCGGCAACGCCTCAAGCTCGCCACCCACCTCGGCGAGAAGGGGGGCACCTACATCCTCGACGAACCGACCACCGGCCTGCACCTCGCCGACGTCGAGCAGCTGCTCGGCCTGCTCGACCGGCTCGTCGACTCCGGCAAGTCGGTCATCGTCGTCGAGCACCACCAGGCAGTCATGGCGCACGCGGACTGGATCATCGACCTCGGTCCCGGCGCCGGCCACGACGGTGGCCGGATCGTCTTCGAGGGCACACCCGCCGAGCTCGTCGCCGCCCGCCGCACCCTCACCGGCGAGCATCTCGCGGCCTACGTCGGCGCCTGACCGGGAGGCCTTCGCGCACGCCCGTGAGAAGGGGTTCCTGGCCCGACCCGCCAGATTCGATAATGCACATTATGTCAAGTAAGCAGGATCGGGCCCTCCCTCGGCCTCGTCGGGCGGCAGGTCGGCGAGGCGCCGCAAATGCTCCTCCACCAGCGCGACCCGGACTCGTACCGGCGCGGCCGGGAGGACGATCAGCTCGTGGCCGTGCGCCCGGTAGACCTGCTCGTGCACGTCGGCGAACGCCAGCGAGTCCCGGTAGCTGATCCGACGGGCGGCGGTGGGCGTCACGAAGCCCAGCGGCTGGACCATGAACACCTGCCGCTGGTAGGCGCCCTCCCGGAGCACGCGCTCGATCTCGTCGTTGAGCACGCGCCCCGGCGGGCGGCCCAGATACCGCGCGAGGGCCAGCGTGCACAGGGGCGACCGGTCGTGGATCTGCACGGACCCGGGCGGCCCGGGCACCTCCCGGCGCTCCCGTTGGAGCCGCGCCACCGTGTCGACGAAGGCCGCCGCGCACCATGGTTCGGTGACGCCGCGTGCCTGCTCCGCCGCGATGACGTCGGTTGCCGCCTCGCTGACGACCAGCCATCCCCGACGGTGCAGCGCGTCGGCGAGCGTCGTCTTGCCCGCCCCGGGCGCGCCGGTCAGTACGTACCGCCGCATGCTCTCCCCCTCTCCCACCGTTGCCGACTAACCCGAAAATCATGCATAATATCCCTTATGCATGACAAACAGGACGAATCGGTACAATGGCTGATCGAGGAGTTCCTGACGGCCCGCGCCACCCGCAAGCCCTCCCCCCACACCCTGGAGGCGTACCGGCGGGACCTGCGTGCCGTCGCCGCGCTGGCCGCCGAGGAAGCCACCCCTCCCCTCCCCCTCGACGCGCTGCCCCTCGCCGCCCTCACTCCCCGCGTCATGCGCGCGGCGTTCGCCCGGTTCGCCACTCCCCGTGCCGCCGCCTCGGTACACCGCGCCTGGTCCACCTGGAACAGTTTCTTCTCCTTCCTGGTCGCCGACGGGATCGTCGCCGGCAACCCGATGCCGGCGGTCGGTCGTCCCCGGGCGCCTCTCCCTGCGCCCAAGCCGCTGCGGGGCGCGGACACCCCCGAGCAGTTGCTCGCCTCGGTGGCCCGGCAGGAGGGCCGGCAGCGTGACCCGTGGCCGGAGCGCGACCTGGCGGTGCTGGCGTTGGCGCTCTGCGCGGGGTTGCGGCTGTCCGAGTTGCTGGCGCTGCGGGTGGGTTCGTTGACCGGTCGTCCGGGCGAACGGCGGGTCGACGTGGCCGGCAAGGGCGGCCGGCCACGGGTGGTGCCGATCGAGCCGGATCTGGACCGGGTGCTGGTGGGCTACCTGGACAGCCGGGTGCGCCGGTTCGGGTCGCGGACGGTGCGGCCGGACGCGCCGCTGCTGGTGGATCGTCAGGGTGAGCCGCTGCGCCGGGGTGGGCTGCAGTACCTGGTGGAGTCATGCTACCGGCGGGCGGGCATCAACGACCGGGTGCCGCGCGGGGCGCGCCTGCACGCGTTGCGGCACACCTTCGCGACGCGGTTGGCGGAGGACGGGGCGAGCGCGGCGGAGATCATGCGGTTGCTGGGGCACGCGTCGTTGGCGTCGTCGCAGGCGTACATCGAGGTGACGGCCGGGCAGCAGCGCGACGCGGTCCGCTCCAACCGCACCAATCGGGCGTTGGCGGGGTTGTTGCCGGCGGAGCCGGGCGTACGGCCGTGAGGGCGGGTGCTGCTTTTCTGCACCGTCACGTCTCCGCTGTGTGGTGGCGGCGGCGATCGAAGACAGTTCTTTGCGGCAACCCGCCTTGGAGGCCGTCAGCTCAGGTGTTGAGTGCGTGCCCGGTCGTTGCGTCCACGTGGTCCGGGATCTCGTCGTGGCGATCGCCCACGGTCGGTGTCCCGGCGGGCTCGAACAGAAGGATTGCGGCGCCGCACGGAGCATGAGGTCTGTGCTCGGTGCCTCGGGGGACGGTGAAGACCGCACCCTGTGGGAGCAGGACCGTGCGCTCCCCTGCGGGCTCGCGTAAGGAGATGTGTAGTTCTCCGTCGAGTACCAGGAAGAACTCGTCGGTGTTGTCGTGGACGTGCCAGATGTGTTCGCCCTCGACCTTGGCGATGCGGACGTCGTAGTCGTTCACCCGCGTGACGATGCGAGGGCTCCACAGGGCGTCGAAGGATGCCAGAGCCTTGCTGAGGAGGATCGGTTCGTTACTCATGGGGCTCATCCTTCGCCATCTCGTACGCTCGGCGTGAGCGCTAGGAACTACGCATGATGAAAAAATCCTCGCGGGCTGCTCACCGGGCGGCGTACACCGGGGCGTCGTGATCGTGGACGAGAGCCCGAACGCGCCTTCTTCCTTGATGACGCGGATCGTGCAGGAGTCGTTGACGAATGTGCGTGGCAGCCTGCCGGCCGGACGTGGTGGTGATGGATGTGCGGATGCCGGAGTCGGGTGCCTGTCCCCCCGGTGCGGCGAGCTGGGTCGTTCGCCGCACCGGGGGCCGCGGTGTTTTACCGGGCGTCGGGCCGTTGTGCGGGAGCGGGGTGGCCGGTGGTGCGGCGGGCGGCGTCGAGGGCGTTGCGGAAGAGCATGGCGACGGTGGTGGGGCCGACGCCGCCGACGCGGGGGGTGATGGCGCCGGCGACCTCGGCGCAGCTTTCGTCGACGTCGGGCAGGAGGCGTCGGCCTTCGTAGCGGACGCCGCCGCCGATGACGACGGCGCCGGGGCGGACGTGTTCGGGTCGGATGATGCCGGGGACGCCGGCGGCGGCGATGAGGATGTCGGCGCGGCGGGTGTGGGTGGCCCAGTCGGGTACGCCGGTGTGTACGACGGTGACGGCGGCGTTGGCGGTGGGGCGTTTCTGGGTGAGTAGCAGGGCGAGGGGGCGGCCGAGGGTGGCGCCGCGGCCGAGGATGACGACGTCGTGGCCGGCGACGGGGATGTCGTGGAAGGCGAGCAGGGCTTCGATGCCGGCGGGTGTGCAGGGCAGGGGTCCGGGCAGGCCGAGGGCGAGGCGTCCCATGTTGAGGGGGTGCATGCCGTCGACGTCGAGGTCGGGGTCCATGGTCTGCAGGGCGCGGTCGTAGTCGAGGTGTGCGGGGATGGGGTGCTGGATGAGCAGGCCGTGCACGTCGGGTGCGGTGTTGAAGTCGGCGATGGCGTGGTGCAGGTCTGCCTGGGTGGCGGTGGCGGGCAGGTGCACGTGGGGTGAGGTGAAGCCGAGTTCGGTGGCCTGGCGTTGTTTGATGCGGATGTAGCCGGCGCTGGCGTCGTCGTCGCCGACGAGGATGGTGGCGAGGCCGGGGGTGGTGCCGGCGGCGCGCAGGGCGGTGACACCGGCGGCGACGTCGGTGAGGATGCGTTCGGCGACGGGTGCGCCGGGCAGGAGTCGGGCGGTGGGCATGGTGCTCCTTCGCCGGCGGGGCCCAGGCGGTCGACCTCCGCGCGTGGAGCTCCCCGATGGTTTGGTGCCCATCCTCTGGCCGCCAGTCGCGTCTGGTGTCAGCTTGCCACAGCGGTTCGGGTGGGGTGTGCCCCGGTGCGGTTGTGGGTCGGCGGGGTGACCGTGGTGCGGGACCTGTGTCGGGGCGTTGACTGTGGGTGTCCCGTTCGTCACCGGTTCGGGCTACCCTGTCGGCCTGGTTCGTGTCGGGCGGTCGTTGCGGTGTCGCGAGTGGAGGCCATGGTGCCGGTGCAGGGAGGCGGGGATGGTGTGGTGTCGGGTCCGCGGTTGGGGGTGGAGGAGGAGTTTCTGCTGGTCGATCCGGTGAGTCGGGGTGTGGTGCCGGGTGCGGGGGCGGTGGTGGATCGGGCGGCGGCGCGGTTGGGTTCGCGGGTGTCGGGTGAGATCACGTCCCTGCACGTGGAGACGAAGACGGATCCGACGTCGTCGGTGCGGGGGGTGTTGGAGCAGTTGGTGGAGGCTCGTCGGGTGGTGGCCGAGTGTGCGGCGGTCGACGGGTTGCGGATCGTGGCCACGGGCACGCCGGTGCTGCCGGGGGCGACGGCGCCGCCGGTGACGCGGGGGCCTCGGCAGGAGCGGGGTACGGCGACGTTCCGGGGGTTGCACGACGAGTTGGCGATCTGCGCGTTGCACGTGCATGTGGAGGTGCCGGACCGGGAGCGGGCGTTGCTGGTCAGCAACCATCTGCGGGCTTATCTGCCGTTGTTGATCGCGGTGACGGCGAACTCGCCGTACTGGGAGGGGCGGGATTCGGGTTACGCGAGTTGGCGGTCGATGGTGTGGCCGCGGTGGCCGGTGGCGGGGCCGCCGCCGCGGTTCACGTCGGTGGCGCACTACGAGCGGGTCGTGGAGATGTTGTCGGCGGCGGGGGCGATCGTGGATCCGGGGACGCTGTTCTGGGACATCCGGCCGTCGGTGGTGTATCCGACGTTGGAGGTGCGGGTGGCGGACGTGCCGGTGTCGGCGTGGGAGTCGGCGTTGGTGGCGGCGTTGGTGCGGGCGTTGGTGGTGCGTGGGTTGGAGGCGGTGGACCGGGGTGATCATGGTCCGGAGCTTGCCGGTGAGTGGTTGCGGGCGGCGTACTGGCGGGCGGCGCGCGACGGTCTGGAGGGTGCGCTGTTGGAGGTTGGTACGGGTCGGTTGCGTCCGGCGCGGGAGGTGTTGGGCGAGGTGGTGGACTGGTTGGCGCCGGTGTTGCGGGCGGGTGGGGACGAGGAGTTGGTGCGGGGCTGGTTGGAGCGGTTGTTGGCGGGGGGTTGTGGTGCGGTGCGGCAGCGGGAGGCGGCGGGTCGTCGGGGTCGGCTCGCGGACGTGGTGGATTTTCTGGTCGCGCGGACGGGGGTGGATGAGCGGCAGCCGGCGTAGGTGTGTCGTGGCCGGGCCCCCTCCCCTGGTGACGGTGTGCGGGTGTGGGGTTGGCCGGGCATGTGGGTTGGCGGGGTTGGTCCGGCACGCCCGGTCGGGGTCAGCGGTCGCGGTGCAGTTCCCGGGCGAAGTACTCGCGTAGGGGTTCGATGTGGCGGTCGGGGCGGCGCCATTCGGCGAGCAGGTCTTCGAGCAGGTGTAGTTCGTTGACGAGGGTGTCGCCGTGGTAGCGGCGGATGACGGGGTGGATGAAGGCGCTTTCCGCGGCCCGGTCGGGTTGGGGGTGGCGTTCGATGGCGAACACGTCGCCGTAGTCGTCGCGGCCCCAGCGCAGGCTGACGGTGTAGTAGTGCGGGTGGTCGCGGAAGCGGGCCCGGACGTGGTCCTCGGGCAGGTCGGTGTAGTGGTGTAGGTGTCCGTCGGGGTCGACGACGAGGGCGTCGCAGAGGAATTCGAACTGGGTCCACAGTGCGGAGCTCCAGTTGACCCGGTCGAGGACGAGGGTGGTGACGGTGTCGGCGTCGCGGTCGATGTGGGCGTGTGGCAGTGGGATGCCCTCGTAGCGTTCGAGGAGCAGGGCGGTGAGGGTGCGCAGGTTGTACCGGAAGCCGTCGATGAACGCGGAGGAGGCTTTTTTGAAGTCGCGGTCCTGGGCGAGGGTGCCGGCGAAGTAGAGGCCGTCGATGTTGGTGGACTGCCAGTCGCCGGTGGTGGTGGGTAGCCGGCCGCTGGGCACCATGTCGGGTTGGCAGGTGGGGCCGAACGGGGTGGTGTCCATGGCGAAGCCGGTGCAGCGCAGGACGGATTCGTATTCCATGACGGCGGTTTCGTTGTCGGCGTGGGTGTAGGTGAGGTGCACCTGGTAGCGGTTGCCGAGGGGGCGGATCTCGTCGATGACGCAGTCGAGGACGGAGTGGAGGGTCTTGAACTGGTAACTGTCGAGGACGGCGCCGTGGTGGCCGCGGACGTCTCCGGGGTGTTTGGTGTTCCAGGCCAGGCGCAGCGGTCGGGGGCTGGCGAGGTGGATCATGGCGGCGTGGCCGAGGATGGCCGAGGCGGTTTCGAACGCGGAGTTGCCCTTGCCGAGGATGAGTACGCGTTGGCCGGTGTATGCGGCGGGGTCGGTGTGCATGTCCTCGTAGCCGGTGGCGTGTTCGATGCCGGGGATGGCGGGGATGTTCGGCGGGCCCCAGCCGGTGGCGACGATGACGCAGCGGCAGTGCAGGGTGCGGCCGGGGGTGTGTACGAGGAAGCCGTCGTCGAGTCGTTCGATCTGTTCGACGGTGGTGTCGAAGCGTACGGCGAGTTGGTGGTGGCGCTGGAATTCGGCGAGGTAGCGCACCATGTCGTCGGCGTGCGGGAAGTATTCGCTGCTGTACTTGGCGAAGGGCAGGTCGGCGGGTTCGTGTAGCAGGGAGTTCCAGTCCCAGCGCAGCCGGATCTCGGGGTCGGTGCTGGTGGTGTGGACTTTGTTGAGGGAGATGAGCCGGCGGTGCCGGGGGAAGTGGCGGAAGAACTCGGCGGGCGCGGCGGCGCGTTCGAGGGTGATGTAGTCGCAGCCGGCCTGCTGGAGGTAGTAGCTGAGTTGGAGGCCGGCTGGTCCGGCTCCGATGATCACGTATCGGCGTTGTTCGGTGGTGGTGTCGTGGTGGCTTGTCGCGCCTGGGGTGGGTGCCGTCACGCCAGAGACCTTCGCCGATGCCGTGGGTCGTGTCAACGCGGGGTGGGGTGAGCGTCACGCGACCGATGGCGAGGGGGTGTCCACTCCGCTGCTGGTCAGCCGAGGTCAACCAGGAGGGGGCGGTGGTCGGAGATGGCGGACAGGGGTGTGTGTACGGCGGTGACGGGTGGCAGCTGGTCGAGGCCGTGGCGGTCGGCGAGGATGTGGTCGAGTTGGACGCGGGGTTGCCCCGCCGGGTAGGTGGGGCGGCGGCCGAGGGGGCGCCAGCCGGTGAGGAGCCGGGCGGCGCCGGCGGGCAGGTTGAGGTCGCCGAGGAGGATGCGTGGGGCGGGCAGGGTGCGTAGGGCGCGGACGCTCTGGCGGAGTTGGTGGGCGTTCCAGCCGGGGACGAAGGACAGGTGGGTGGCGGCGACGGTGAGTCGGCCGTGGGGGGTGTCGAGGACGGCGGCGAGCAGGACGCGGGGTTCGTCGTGTAGGAGGATGAGTCCGCCGCCGGGGCCGGGGACGTAGACGGGTGAGCGTACGGGGGCGGGGCGTAGTCGGGTGACCTGCCAGGTGTGGACGCGGTGGCGGGTGACGAGGCCGACGCCGTAGCAGGGTTCGCCGTGTCCGTCGTCGTCGTGGGTCAGGGGGCGGAACTGTTCGCCGGGGGTGCCGACGACAGCGGCGGCGAAGCGGTGTTCGCTGGCGTCGAGGGCGCGGGCGGCGATGGCGGTGAGGTCTAGTTTGCCGCTGCGGCTCTGGTCGCGGTCGACCTCTTGGAGGGCGAGGACGTCGGCGTCGAGTGCGGTGACGGCGGCGGTGAGCCGGTCGGGGTCGACGAGTCCGTCGGTGAGGGATCGGCCGTGCAGCAGGTTGAAGGTGGCCAGGCGCACGCTTTGCACCCTACGTGGCGGTGGGAGGGTTACCCGGTGTTGAAGGTGTTGTTCTGCTCGGTGCTGTTGTTCGTGGCGTTGGGGGCGGTGGGTGTGTGGCTGCGGCGGGTTCGGGGTCGGTGAGCATGTGATGTGGTGGTGCTGGTCGGCGCTGGTGAGGCTGGCCACAGGTGGGGTCGTGGGGCGGGTGCCGGTGGGAAGAATGACGGCCCGTGGATGTGGATCCTTTGTCGCTGACCACCCTGCTCGCCGTGGCCGCCATGGCCGGTTGGATCGACGCGGTGGTGGGTGGTGGTGGCCTGTTGCTGTTGCCGGTGTTGATGGTGGCGGTGCCGGGGATGCCGGTGGTGTCGGCGTTGGCCACGAACAAGCTGACGGCGATCGCGGGTACGACGACGGCGGCGGTGACGTACGCGCGGTCCACGAAGATCGACTGGGCGGTGGCGGGGCCGTCGGCGGTGTTGGCGATGTGTTGTGCGGGGGTGGGTGCGGCGCTGGCGGGGGCGGTGCCTGCGTCGGCGTACCGGCCGGTGGTGTTGGTGGTGCTGGTGGGTGTGGCGGCGTTCGTGGTGCTGCGTCCGCGGTTGGGGGTGGTGTCGCTGCCGCATCGGCGGACCCGGGTGCGGGTGGGTGTGGCGGTGCTGGTGGCCGGGGTGGGTATCGCGTTGTACGACGGGCTGGTGGGTCCGGGGACGGGGACGTTTCTGGTGGTGGCGTTCACGGCGCTGGTGGGTGCGGACTTCGTGCATGGTTCGGCGATGGCGAAGGTCGTGAACGTGGGCACGAATCTGGGCGCGTTGGTGGTGTTCGCGGCGACCGGGCACGTGTGGTGGCTGCTCGGGGCGGCGATGGCGGTGTGCAACATCGCCGGGGCCGCGTTGGGGGCGCGGATGGCGTTGCGGCGTGGTTCGGGTTTTGTGCGGGTCGTGTTGTTGGTCGTGGTGGTGGCGTTGGTCGGCAGGTTGGGCTTCGACCAGTGGGTGGCGGCCTGAGGGGTCGCCACCCACTGGTCGGGTTGTTGGTGGGTGGGGCGTCTCAGGCGTGCCGGACGACGTCGGTGTAGTCGAGGCGGGGCAGGCGCGGGAACCAGGCGTTCTCGCCGGGGCGGCCGATGTTGACCACGAGCAGGGTCTTCCAGGTGCTGTCGGCGAAGAACTCGCGGTCGATGCCGGCGGCGTCGAAGCCGGCCATGGGGCCGGCGGCCAGACCGGCGGCGCGGACGGCGAGCAGGAAGTAGCCGATCTGCAGGGCGGCGTTGAAGCGGGCCATGCCCTCGCGTGCTTCGGGGTTGCCGGCGAGGTCGTCGCGCATCTGGGGTCGGATGGGGAACACCTGCGGGATGAACTCGTGGAAGTCGGTGTCGGCGGCGAGCACGGCGACCATGGGGGCGCTGCCGGTCTTGGCCCGGTTGCCTTCGCTCATGTGGGCGGTCAGGCGGGTGCGGGCTTCGCCGGGGTGGACGTAGACGATGCGTAGCGGCTGGGTGTTGGCTGCGGTGGGCGGGTACTTGGCGAGTTCGTAGATCGCCTGGAGTTGCTCGTCGGTGACCGGTTCGTCGGTGAAGGTGTTGGCGGTGCGGGCGTCGGTGAACAGCAGCGCCTGTGCCTCGGGGTCGAGGTTGATCAGGGGCGAGTGGATGTCGGTCATCGGGGCGTCTCCATGAAGTCGGCTAACGTGCTTCGGCTACAGTAGCAGCTAGCTTTTTAGTAGCTCGTTGCTCACGGGGTGTTCCCCGTATCCTGAGGACATGACGGTCAGGCCGGAGGCAGACGCCACGCCCCGTACGTGTGACGGGGGCATTGCTCGGGCCTTCGCGTTCCTCGGCAAGCGGTGGAACGGCATGCTCCTGAGCACTCTCGCCGACGGGCCGGCCGGGTTCGCCGAGCTGACCCGCGCCCTGCCCGGGATCAGCGAGTCGGTGCTCTCCGACCGGCTGGGCGAGCTCGTCCGGCTCGGTCTGGTCAGCCGGACGGTCCGGCAGGGTCCCCCGGTGGGGGTGAGCTACGAGCTCACCGGGCCGGGCGCCGCACTGCTGCCGGTCCTCGACGCGCTGGGCCGGTGGGCGCACGAGAACCTCCCCGCCGGGCCGGAGACCATCGGGCCGCGGGGCTGCTGAGGACCACCATCGCCCGGGGACGGGCCCGGCCGGGTGTGTGATCATCATCGGATGCCGGTACGCGCCGAACACGACCGGGCCGTCCTCGCCGCGCTGCTCGGGCGGGACCCGGTGCTGCACGCGTACCAGTTGGGTGACCTGGACGACTTCTTCTGGCCGTACACCTCCTGGTTCCGTCGTGACGAGGAGGTGGCGTTGCTGTACCACGGCGCCGACCCGCCCACCCTGCTGGCGTTCGCTCCCCCGTCCCGGGTGAGCCGGCTGGCGGCGCTGCTGCGGGAGTTGGCGCCGGTGCTGCCGGTGCGCCTGTGGGCGCACCTGTCCCCCGGGCTGGAGCCGGCCCTGACCGGGGCGTTCCGGATGGACGAGGCCGGCCCGCACCACCGGATGGCGCTGACCGACCCGCAGCGGCTGGCCGCGCTGGCCCCCGCCGGGACGGTCCTGGACGCGGGCGACCTGCCGGCGCTGCGCCGGCTGTACGACGTCGCCTACCCGGGCAACTGGTTCGACCCCCGGATGCTGGACACCGGCCAGTACGTGGGCGTCCGCGACGGCGGAGAGCTGGTGGCGGTCGCCGGGGTGCACGTGTTCTCGCCGGCGTACCGGGTGGCGGCGCTGGGCAACGTCACCACCCATCCCCGGCTGCGTGGGCAGGGACTGGCCGGCGCGGTGGTGGCCGCGCTGTGCCGGCGGCTGCGCGAGCAGGTCGCGCACGTCACGCTCAACGTGAAGGCGGACAATGCGGCGGCGTTGCGGCTCTACGGGCGGCTGGGCTTCACCCGGGTGGCCGACTACGGCGAGTACGCGCTGAGCGCCCACCCACGGTGACAACGTCCCCTCCGCCGCCACCCGGGCGCAGGACGAGGCCGTGCCTGCCATTGGGCGGCCAGGATGACCCGCACGTGAGCCGGGCGGGTGCGCGCCTCAGCCGTGGCGGCTGGGTGAGTCGAAGCGGCCGGCGCGGATCTCCCGCAGCGCCTTGCGGCGGGTGTCCCCGCGCAGGGTGTCGACGTAGAGGCGCCCGGCCAGGTGGTCGGTCTCGTGTTGCAGGGCCCGGGCGAGGAATCCGCTGCCGGAGATGGTCAGCGGCTCGCCGTGCTGGTCGAAGCCGTGGGCGGTGGCGTGCAGGGCGCGCGGGGTCGGGAAGTAGAGGCCGGGGATGGACAGGCAGCCCTCGTCGTCGTCCTGGAGTTCCTCCGACACCTGAAGCGTCGGGTTGACGAGGTGGCCGCGGTGGCCGCCGGCGTCGTAGACGAACACCTGGGCGTTGACGCCGATCTGGGGGGCGGCGACACCGGCGCGACCGGGTGCGCCGAGCAGGGTGTCCATCAGGTCGGTGACCAGGGCGCGCAGTTCGTCGTCGAAGCTGGTGACGGGTTCGCTGGGGGTGCGCAGCACGGGGTCACCGATGATCCTGATGGGGCGCATGGTCATGCCGGCAAGGTTATCGGTCGCCGGTCGTGGTCGTGGCGTCCGGGCGGCCGGCGATGAGCACCTCGATGCCGTCGAGGATGCGGGCCAGGCCGAAGTCGAACGCGCCGTGGGGGTCGGTGGCGGCCTGGTGCTCCTGGCCGGCTGCGGTGCCGACGCGGGCCGCGAGGGGGTAGCGGCGCGGGTCGAGGGC
This sequence comes from Micromonospora peucetia, assembly GCF_900091625.1. Taxonomy (NCBI): domain Bacteria; kingdom Bacillati; phylum Actinomycetota; class Actinomycetes; order Micromonosporales; family Micromonosporaceae; genus Micromonospora; species Micromonospora peucetia. Next base: position 5,515,584 of record NZ_FMIC01000002.1, on the reverse strand, counting down.
CTTCTCCAGGTAGGGGGCGTGGGCCTGCCACCACTGCTGCTCGGTCATGCCGGTGTGCGCGGCGGCCTGGGCGGCCTCCACGGCGCTGCGTACGGCGCCGTGGACGTACCCGGAGATGAGGGTGACGACGGCGTCCATCTCCAGGTCGGTCAGGCCGATGCCGTCGACGGCGCGCAGTTCGTACTCGTAGCGGGCGATGACGTGGGGGCCCAGCGGGGGGCGGTTGGTGGCGACCTGCAGCAGCCAGGGGTGGCGCAGGTAGAGCGCCCAGGTCTCGCGGGCGATGTGGGTGAGCCGGCCGCGCCAGCCGCCGGGCACGTCGTCGGGGCGGGCGGTCTCGCCGTAGACGGTGTCGAGCATGACGTCGAGCAGTTCGCCCTTGCCGGGGACATAGGTGTAGAGGGACATGGTGCCGACGCCGAGGCGTTCGGCGACCCGGCGCATGGACAGCGCGGCGAGGCCCTCGGCGTCGGCCACGTCGATGGCGGCGCGCACGATCCGGTCCACGGACAGGTCGGGTCGACCTTTGCGGCTGGTGCGTTCGCGGGTGCGCCAGAGCAGGGCGAGGCTGCGCGCGGGGTCGCCGGTGCCGCTGTACTCGGTCGTCATCCGGGCACTCTACCGTGCGCCGTACCGTATGCTGTACGGTACGGCGTACGAAACGGACGGGCGGGGGGGCGGATGCACGACGACGGACCGGCCATCGAGGCCGATGGACTACGCAAGCGCTACGGCGACACCGAGGCCCTCGCCGGCCTCGATCTGACGGTGCCCGCCGGCACCGTCTGCGGCCTGCTCGGCCCGAACGGGGCGGGTAAGACGACCGCCGTGCGGGTGCTGACGGCCCTGCTGCGGCCCGACGCCGGCACGGCTCGGGTGGCCGGAGCCGACGTGCTGCGCCACCCCGAGCGGGTCCGCGCCCGCATCGGACTGGTCGGCCAGCACGCCGCGCTCGACGAGGTGCTCAGCGGCCGGCAGAACCTCATCCTGTTCGGCCGGCTGCACCACCTCGGCGGCGCGCGGGCCCGCGCCCGGGCCGCCGAACTGCTCGCCCGCTTCGACCTGACCGACGCCGCCGAGAGGCCCGTCGGCACGTACTCCGGTGGGATGCGCCGCCGACTCGACCTCGCGGCGAGCCTGATCCTCGACCCGCCGGTGCTCTTCCTCGACGAGCCCACCACCGGCCTCGACCCGCGTGCCCGCGCGCAGGTGTGGGAGGCGGTACGGCGGCTCGTCACCGACGGCACCACCGTGCTGCTGACCACGCAGTACCTGGAGGAGGCCGACCAGCTCGCCCACACCATCCGGGTCGTCGACGCCGGCCGGGTGATCGCCGACGGCACCCCCGAGCAGCTGAAGACCGCGCTCGGCGGCGACCGCGTCGACGTCGTGCTGACCCGCACCGACGATCTTGACCGGGCCGTACGCGTCGTCGGCGCCGCCGTCGCCGCGACCCCGTCCGTCGACACCGCGGGCCTGCGCCTCAGCGTTCCCGTCACCGGGCGGGTCGCCGCGCTGGCCGCCGTGCTGCGGGCGCTGGACGACACCGGCCTCACCGCCGCCGACGTCGCGGTACGCCGCCCCACCCTCGACGAGGTGTTCCTGCGGCTCACTGGCGACGACTCCCCCACCAGAGAGAAGGTGAGCCGATGAGCGCGACCACCGTCCACCCGTGGCCGCACCGCCTGCGCTGGGCCGTCGCCGACGGTGCCACCCTCACCGGCCGGGCCCTGGCGCACTGGGCCCGGCAACCCGCGCAGTTCGTCGTCGGGCTGCTCTTCCCGGTGCTGATGGTGCTGATGTTCGGCTACCTGTTCGGCGGCGCGATGAGCGTGCCCGGCGGCGGCGACTACCGGGAGTTCCTGCTGCCCGGCATGTTCGCCATGACGGTCGTCTTCGGCATCGAGTCGACGTACGCGGCCGTGGCCACCGACACCGCGCGCGGTGTCACCGACCGGTTCCGGTCCCTGCCGATGACGCCGTCGGCGGTGCTCACCGGCCGGGCCGCCGCGGACCTGCTGAACTGCGCCGCCGGTCTGGCCGTCATGTTCGCCTGCGGCGTCGCCGTCGGCTGGCAGTGGCGGGCCGGGGCACCGGCGGCGCTGGCCGCGATCGGGCTGCTCCTGCTGCTGCGCTTCGCGCTGATCTGGGTCGGCATCCACCTGGCGTTGATGCTGCGCAAACCCGAGTCGGTGGTGGTGCTGCAGATCCTGGTCTGGCCGCTCGGGTTCACCTCCAACGCGTTCGTCTCCCCCGACACCATGCCCGGCTGGCTCGCCGTGATCGCCGAGTGGAACCCGTTGTCGGCGACCGTCGCGGCCTGCCGGGAACTGTTCGGCAATCCCGGCTGGGGCGGCGAGTCGTTCGCCGCGCAGCACGCCGTCACACTCGCCGTGGCCTGGCCGCTGCTGCTGATCGCCGTGTTCCTGCCCCTGGCGGTGCGCCGCTACCGGCGTCTCGACCAGTGAGTCGTCGGGCCCCCGCCCCCGCCCCCGTCGCGGCGCAGCCCGACGCCCGCGAACCTGACCGCCGACCCGCACCCGGAAGGACACCCGTGACGATCGGCTCCCACGCCGTCACGTTCACCCCGGCCGACCCGCCCCGCGCCGGGGTGCTGCTCGTCTGGTCCCCCGACGGCGACGCCCCACCCGGCGGGCCCGGCGACCCCGTGAAGGTGACCCTGGCGACGCCGCCGCACGGCCAGCCGGCGTCGGTGCCCGCGCGGCGGGTGAGCGTGGCCACCGGCGTACCGCTGCTGCTGGCCGGGCCGGCCACCGACCCGGCGGCGGCGTTCTGGGCCGCGGCGGCCCGCGAGGCCCTGCACCTGGCCGCCCGCGGCCTGCTGCTGCCCGCGGTCACCCCCACCGGGCACGACACCTGGCGGGTCGGGCCGCTCACCGTCGACGACGAGGCCCGGCAGGCGCGGCTCGCCGCCGCGATGCCCGCCACCGCACGCGCCACGCCGGTGCCCGGGCGCACCCCGGCCTGGCTGCCCGACCCGGCGCGGCTGCTGCGTGACTTCCTCGACGCGGTCGCCGACACCCTGCCCCGCGACGACGCGGCCACCTGCGCCTGGTCGGCGCTACCGCCCACCCCGGTCGGACGGCTACGCGACTGGGCTGCCCGGGTCGCCGCCGACGCCGACGCGGCGGTACGGCTGTCGCTGCGCCTGGAACACCGCGACACCCCCGACGCGCCGTGGCTGCTGGTGGCGCAGGTGCACCGCCGCACCACGCCGGGACTGCTCACCGACACCGCCGCGCTGTGGCGGGCCACCGCCCCCGGGTTCCCGCCCGGGTCCCGTGACGCCGCGCTGCTGGCCCTGCGGCACGCCGTACGGGTGTGGCCGCCCCTGGCCGGGCTGCTGGAGGCGGCGGTACCCGACGCGTTGACGCTGGCCGACACGCAGGTCGTCGACCTGGCCACCGGCGCGGCGACCCGGCTCGCCGCCGAGGGTGTCGACGTGCACTGGCCGGCCGGACTCGACCGGGACCTCACCACCTCGGCGGTGCTGCGCGCCCCGGCCCGCGCGGGCGGGGGCGGCCTGCTCGCCGAGCCGGGCGACCTGACGCTGCACTGGCGGCTCAGCCTGCACGGCACCCCGCTCACCCCCGCCGAGCTGGCCCTGCTCGCCGACGCGCACCGGCCCGTGGTGCGGCTGCGCGAGCGGTGGGTGCTGGTGCCCCCGGAGTTGGCCCGCCGCGCCCGCGAGCCGCGAGCCGGGTCGCTGGCCGCGATGCCCGCCCTGCGCGCCGCGCTGACCGGCGCGACGCACGTCGACGGCGAACGCGTCGACGTGCGCACCGAGGGCTGGCTGGCCGACACCGCCCGACGGCTCACCGACAGCGACGGCATGCCCCCGGTGCCCGTACCGGCCGGGCTGGCCGCGACGCTGCGTGACTACCAGCGGCACGGGCTGCGTTGGCTGGCCGGGCTGACCGCCCTCGGCCTCGGCGGCTGCCTCGCCGACGACATGGGGCTGGGTAAGACCGTCACGCTGATCGCCCTGCATCTGCACCGTCAGGCCGACCCCGCCACCGCCGGCGAAACCCTGGTGCTGTGTCCGGCGTCGCTGCTCGGCAACTGGGAACGGGAGATCCGGCGCTTCGCGCCCGGCGCCCCCGTACGCCGCTTCCACGGCCCCGGGCGCAGCCTCGACGGGCTCGACGGCGGGTTCGTGCTCACCACCTGGGCCACCCTGCGCCGCGACGCCGCCCGGCTCGCCGCCCGACGGTGGCCGCTGCTCGTCGCCGACGAGGCCCAGCACGTCAAGAACGCGCACTCGGAGACCGCGACGGCACTGCGCGCGATCCCCGCCGCCGCCCGGGTCGCCCTGACCGGCACCCCCGTGGAGAACGACCTCACCGACCTGTGGGCGATCCTGGACTGGACCACCCCCGGGCTGCTCGGCACCCTCACCGAATTCCGGGCCCGCTGGGTGGGGCCGGTGCAGACCGACCGTGACCCCGACGCGGGCCGGGACCTCGCCCGGCTGGTCGGGCCGTTCCTGCTGCGCCGACGCAAGAGCGACCCCGGCATCGCCCCCGAACTGCCCGCCAAGACCGAGACCGACCAGCCGGTCGCGCTCACCGCCGAACAGGCCGCCCTCTACCAGGCCTGCGTCGCCGAACTGCTCGACACGATCGCCGACACCGACGGCTTCGCCCGGCACGGCCTGGTGGTCAAGCTGCTCACCGCGCTCAAGCAGATCTGCAACCACCCCGCCCACTACCTGCGGGAGACCGCGCCGCGGCTGGCCGGGCGCTCCGGCAAGCTGGACCTGCTCGACGAACTGCTCGACACGATCATCCCCGGCGGCGGCGCCGTGCTGGTCTTCACCCAGTATGTGGCGATGGCCCGGCTGCTGCACCGGCACCTGACCGACCGGGGTGTCGGCGCGCTGCTGCTGCACGGTGGGCTGCCCGTCGCCGCCCGCGACGATCTGGTCCGCCGTTTCGACGCCGGCGAGGCCCCCGTGTTCCTGCTGTCGCTGCGGGCCGCCGGCACCGGCCTGAACCTCACCCGCGCCGACCACGTCGTGCACTACGACCGGTGGTGGAACCCGGCGGTGGAGGACCAGGCCACCGACCGGGCGTACCGGATCGGGCAGACCCGGCCGGTGCAGGTGCACCGGCTCATCGCCGAGGGCACCGTCGAGGACCGCGTCGCCGCGCTGCTCGCCGGCAAGCGGGAACTCGCCGAGGCGGTCCTCGACGCCGGGGCGGCGGCGCTGACCGCGCTCGACGACACCGAACTGGCCGATCTGGTGACCCTCGGAGGCGATCGATGACCCCGCGCGGCTTCCCCGCCTTTCCGCCCGGCCGGGCCCGCCGGCCCCGCACCTGGTGGGGCATCGCGTGGAATCGGGCGTGGGAGGCCGACGCCCTGGACGCCGGGCCGCTGCGCGCCGGCCGCCGGCTGGCCGCCGCCGGGCACGTCGGTGCGATCACCGTCAGTCCCGGCCGGCTCGCTGCGGCCGTGCACGACGGCGACACCGAGCAGGCGTACGCCACCCGGGTGCGTGTCACCGCGCTGGACGCCGACGACTGGGACCGGTTGACCGGCGAGGTGGCCGCCCGCGCCGGGCACCAGGCTGCGCTGCTGGCCGGACAACTTCCCCGCGACCTGGCCGACGTGGCCGGGGTGCGGCTGCTGCCGGGGCTGGGCGAGGTCACCCCGGAGTGCGACTGCCCGCAGTGGGACCACCCGTGTCGGCACGCCGCCGCGCTGTGCCACCAGGTGTCCTGGCTGCTGGACACCGACCCGGCCCTGCTGCTGCTGATCCGGGGCCGCGACGTCCACACACTCGTGCCCGACGTCGCCGCCGCACCCGGCGGTGACGTGCCGCCACCGGCGGCCGACACCACCGGGACGGGCACGGCCGCCGCCGAGGCGTACACCCGGGCGGTGCCGGCACTGCCGCCCGGGCCGGGGCCGGTGCTGGACGCGCCCACGTTGCCGCTGCTGCCGTCCGGCCCGGACGTGGACGTCGAGGCGGTGCGGTCGGCCGTGGCGGTGGCGGCCGGTCGTGCGGCGGCGCTGCTGGCCGGGCGGTGAGGCCCCGCAACTGAGGTGCCGGTGCCGACCAGCCCTCACCGGTGCGGTGCGACCTGAGGCTGCCCGGGGCTCGGAGAAGACGGCAGTCCCGCGTCGGCGATGCGCTGGCGTACCGACCGCCTGCCCACCGCGGCGAGCACCTCGTGCAGCAGGTCGGCCAGCGGCACGGGCAACTCCGCATCCAGCTCGCGCATCGCGGCGGTCGTCGCCGCCCACTCCGCCTCGATCAGCGGCAGCAGCTCGCGAGCCCGGTCGCTCAGGTGCACGATGCGTTGCCGGGCGTCCGCCCCGGGGGTCAGCTCGACCAGGCCGGCGCGGGCCATCTGCGCGACGGTCTGGCTGGCCGCCGAGTGGGTGACCCCGACCCGGCGGGCCAGGTCACGGATGGGCAGCGGCCCGTCGGCGACCAGCACCCGCAGCGGCGGCGAGAACCGGGGCCGGTAGTCGGCCAGGCCCCGCTCGGCGTAGACCGCGGCGACGTCGCCGTCGAGCACGTCGAGGACGTGCCGCAGCAGCGTCCCGAGGGCCTCCCGTTCCGGTGCGTTCGTCACCCCACTAATGTAACAGCGCTGTTGTATCGGTGGCGAGGTGAGGAGAGGTCGATGGCGCAGCGGTACCCCCCGGTCGAGCCGTACGCACACGGGATGCTCGACGTCGGCGACGGCCAGCTCGTGTACTGGGAGACCTGCGGTAACCCGGACGGCAAGCCCGCCGTGGTGCTGCACGGCGGGCCCGGCTCCGGCTGCACGCCCGGCTGGCGGAGCATGTTCGACCCGGCCCGCTACCGAATGGTCCTGTTCGACCAGCGGGGCTGCGGTCGCAGCACCCCGCATGCCGCCGACCCGGATGTGGACCTGTCCACCAACACCACCGACCATTTGATCACCGACATCGAACTGCTACGCGCACACCTCGGCGTGCAGCGTTGGCTGGTGCTCGGCGCCTCCTGGGGCTCCGCCCTCGGCCTGGCGTACGCGCAGCGGCACCCGCAGCGGGTCAGCGAGCTGGTGCTGTTCAGCGTCACCGCCGGCACCCGCCGGGAAACCGAGTGGATCACCCGGGACATGGGGCGGGTCTTTCCGGCCGAGTGGGCCCGGTTCCGTGACGGCGTGCCGTCGGCCGACCGTGACGGCGACCTGGCCGACGCGTACGCCCGGCTGCTGACCGACCCGGACCCGGCGGTACGCGACGAGGCGGCCCGGCAGTGGTGCGTGTGGGAGGACACCCACGTCGCCACCGCTCCCGGACACCGGCCCGACCCCCGCTACGACGACCCGGTGTTCCGGATGGTGTTCGCCCGGCTGGTCACCCACTACTGGCGGCACGGGTCCTTCCTGCCGGAGGGGCAGGTGCTGCGCGACGCGGGACGACTGGCCGGGATTCCCGGCGTGCTGCTGCACGGTCGCCTCGACATCAGCAGCCCGTCGGACATTCCATGGCAACTGGCGCAGGCGTGGCCCGACGCCCGCCTGGAGTTGCTGAACGCCGCCGGGCACGGCTCCGGCAACGGCATGGCCGAGCGGGTCGTGGCGGCACTGGACGACTTCGCCGACCGCCGCTGAGTGCGCGCCCGGCGGCGCCACCCCTCGGCCGGCCCCGGTGGCGATGCCCTGCCCCGGACGCCGGTTGCCCCAGCCCTCAGGTGGCCGGCGACCGGCGTGCCCGGTTCACGCGACGGCCTCCCTGCCGTCGCGCACGACAAACTCGCCGGCGCCGGTGGTGTCGAACCCGGCCTGGCGCAGGGTGAGGGAGACCGCGCCCCCGCCCAACACCTCCGACCCGGTGATCCGGTAGGTCGCCGGGGCGGCACCGTCGGCGAACAGGCGCTTGCCGTCGCCGACGACGACGGGAAACTGCAGCAGCCGGTAGGTGTCGACGAGCCCCGCGTCGTGCAGGGCTCGCGCCAACTGCCAGCTGCCGTGCACCTGGAGCTCGCCACCCGGCTGGCCCTTGAGCCGTCGCACCTGCTCGACGATGTCGCCGCCGCGCAGCACGGTGGTGTTCCCCCAGGCCGCGTCGGCGTCGGAGAGGGTGTTGCTGACGACGTACTTCGGCCAGGTGTTGAGGGCGGTGGCCACCAGGTTGTCGGGGTCGGTGACCTGCGTCCAGTAGCCGCGCATCATGTCGAAGGTGCGGCGTCCCAGCAGGAAGGCGTCGGCCTGCCGGAACCACCCGTCGACGGCGTCGAGCTGACCGTCTCCGCTGTGCGGCACGAGCCAGCCCCCGCGCGTGAAGCCGCTGCTGGTGTCCTCCTCGGCCCCGCCCGGGCCCTGCATGACCCCGTCGAGGCTAACGAAGGTGTGGACGCTGATCTCCATGACTGCCCCTCCCTGAAAGGTCCGCGCCATCGCGCAACCCACGAATGCGGTGTGGGTACCTCCAGAGGAGCACCGCACACCTGAAGCCTCCTACCGACAGATTATCTTGTCAAGACAAACACTCTCGTCGGCTAGTTCGCCAGGGTCGACGGATGCCCCGCGCGGGGGTCGCAGGCCATGCTGGCCGAGGGCAGGATCACCGCAGCCTTGTTCCTTCGCAGGCGCTCACCAGGGTCGACGCGGAGCTGAACAAGAGGGGCACCACCACGGCGCCGGGCGGCCGGCCGGACCACGGGGTCGGCCGGCTGGCAGCCGGCGTTCAATCCGTCGCGGTGGGCGCCGAGGCATCCGCGGCCGGCATCCGGTGAGCTGCCAGCGCGGCGCGCACCGGGGCGCTCTTCGCAGCCGCCTCGGCGACCTCGGCGTCGGGATCGCTGCCCCAGGTGATGCCCCCACCGGCCCACACGTGCACCCGGTCGGCGTCCACCGCCGCGGTGCGGATGGTCAGGCCCAGGTCGATGCGCCCCGGGGCGATCCAGCCGAGCGCGCCCATGCTGGCGCCCCGCCCGATCGGCTCCAGCGCGGCGATCCGGTCCAGGGCGGCGAGCTTCGGGGCGCCGGTGACCGAGCCACCGGGGCAGACCGCCCGCAGCAGGTCCGCCAGACCGAGCCCCTCGGCGACCGCCGCGGACACCGTCGACTCCGCCTGCCACAGGTCGCACCACCGGCGTACGGCGAACAGTTCGTCGACCCGCACGCTGCCGGTGCGGGCGACGCGGGCCAGGTCGTTGCGCTCCAGGTCGACGATCATCACGTGCTCGGCGCGTTCCTTGGCCGAGGCGAGCAACTCGGCGCGGCCGGCGACGGTGGCCGGCCGGGTGCCCTTGATCGGTCTGGTGATCAGCCGCCCGGCGGCCAGCTCCACCAGGGTTTCCGGGCTCGCGCAACCGATCGCCCAGCCCGCTCCGGTGAGGGTGCCGCCGTAGCGGGCACCGGGCAGCGCGGCCAGCCGGCCCAGGGCCGGCAGCGGGTCGCCGGCGTAGCGGGCGCGGGCATGGCCGACGACGTTGACCTGGTAGACGTCGCCGCGGCCGATCGCCGCGCGGACCGACGCCACGGCGTCGGCGTGCTGGCGGGGTGTCCAGCTCTCCGCCCAGTCACCGAGCCACCACGGCGCGCCGGGCGGTGCGGCCGGCTGCGGCGCGGCCGGGCCGTGGCCGTAGACGACCACGGCCACCTCCGGCAGCGCGGGGGCGGGGTTGGCCGCGCCGGCCGGCGCGCCGACCAGGGCCGCGCCGGCGGCGGCGGAGACGTAGAGGGCGGCCCCGCACACCCCGGCCGGGTCGTGGCCGGGGGCGGGGCGGGCCAGGTCGTGCAGCGGCAGGCCGTACGCGGCGAGGAACTCCTCGACCCGTACTGCCGGGTCCCCGCCGTCGGTGGGGCGCCACTCCCACCGGGCCCGCTCGACGCGGACGCGGCGGCAGCCGGCCGGCGCCCCCGGCGGGTCGACCCCTAGCCCTGGGAGCGCTTCCACACCGTCCGGCCCATTCGCCCTCATCCGTTCAGTGGATTTCCAATAAACCATGCGTATACCTGCTCGATGCAGGCCACTTTCGCTTGGTACTGTGCGTCACTGGTCATGTGAACCATGACACAGTGCCCCCACAGTCCGGAGATCCCGATGTGCCAGCACCAACCCACCTGCCCCTCCGCCGAAATGACCGACCGGGAAGCCGCCCGAGTCCTCGCCTGCTTCCCTGAACAGGGCTGGAGCCTGCTCTGCAACGGTGTCATCGTCTTCGAGGACACCGGCGAACTACTCCCCGACGGCAGCAGCATCGCCCCGCACCGCGGCCCGGCCCGACACGCCCTCGTCGCCTAACCTGTAACGCTCCGTAACGCACTTCTATCCGCGTCGATCCAGGCTAGTCCCCCGGTCGGGACACCCCCCGCCCAGGTCGGCGCACCCGCCGGGGCGGCACCACGACCCGCCCCGGCGTCACGCCACGTCAGCTCTCGAACGCCTCCGGCGCCGGGCAGGAACACACCAGGTTCCGGTCGCCGTACGCGCCGTCGACCCGCCGCACCGGCGGCCAGTACTTCCCGGCCCGATCCACCCCACCCGGGTACGCGCCCACCGACCGCGGGTACGGGTGCGCCCACTCGTCGGCCGACACCATCGCCGCCGTGTGCGGGGCGTTGGCGAGAGGGTTGTCGCCGGCCGGCCACTGCCCCGACCCCACCGCGTCGATCTCCGCCCGGATGGCGATCATCGCGTCGCAGAACCGGTCCAGCTCGGCCAGGTCCTCGCTCTCGGTGGGCTCCACCATCAGCGTCCCCGCCACCGGGAACGACATCGTCGGCGCGTGGAACCCGTAGTCGATCAACCGCTTCGCCACGTCGTCCACGCTCACCCCGGTCGCCTTCGCCAACGGCCGCAGGTCCAGGATGCACTCGTGCGCCACCAGGCCCTTGTTGCCCGCGTACAGCACCGGGAAGTGCCCACGCAGCCGCGCGGCCACGTAGTTCGCCGCCAGCACCGCCACCCCGGTGGCCCGGGCCAGCCCCGCCGCACCCATCATCCGCAGGTACGCCCACGGAATCGGCAGGATCCCCGCCGACCCGTACTTCGCCGCCGAGATCGCCGGCCGGCCATCGACGTGCACGCCCAGCGGATCGCCCGGCAGGAACGGCGCCAGATGCGCCCGCACCGCCACCGGACCCACCCCCGGCCCGCCACCGCCGTGCGGAATGCAGAACGTCTTGTGCAGGTTCAGATGCGACACGTCCGCCCCGAACTTCCCCGGCTTGGCGAACCCGACCAGCGCGTTGAGGTTCGCCCCGTCGACGTACACCTGACCGCCGGCGTCGTGGACCTTCGCGCACAGCGACGCGATGCCCGTCTCGTACACCCCGTGCGTCGACGGATACGTCACCATGATCGCCGCGAGGGCGTCCCGATGCTTGTCGATCTTCGCGTCGAGGTCCACCAGGTCGACGTTGCCCCCGTCGTCACAGCCCACCACGACGACCCGCATGCCGGCCATCACCGCGCTGGCCGCGTTGGTGCCGTGCGCCGACGACGGGATCAGGCACACGTCCCGGTGCCCCTCACCCCGGTCCCGGTGATAGGCGCGGATCGCCAGCAGACCCGCCAACTCACCCTGCGAACCGGCGTTGGGCTGCACGCTGACCGCGTCGTAGCCGGTCACCTCCGCCAGCCACCCCTCCAACTGGGCGATCATCTCCCGGTAGCCGGTGGTCTGCGCGTCCGGCGCGAACGGGTGCACGTGGGCGAACTCCGGCCAACTCACCGGCTCCATCTCGGTGGTGGCGTTGAGCTTCATCGTGCACGAACCGAGCGGAATCATTCCCCGGTCCAGGGCGTAGTCGAAGTCCGACAACCGCCGCAGGTAGCGCAGCATCGCCGTCTCCGAATGGTGGCTGCGGAACACCACGTGGGTGAGGAAATCCGACGTGCGGGCCAGCGCCGCCGGCAACGCGCCCCCGACCGGCGCGTCCCACCACGCCGGCGCCACACCCACCGGCCGCCCACCGGTCGTGGCCCCGAACGCGTCGAGCACCTTGCGCAGGTGGGCGGGGGTGGTCGTCTCGTCGCACGACACCCCCACATGGTCGGCGTCGACCAGCCGCAGGTTCACGCCCCGCGCGGCGGCCTCGGCGACGACCGCCTCGGCGCCACCGGCAACCCGCACCAGGACGGTGTCGAAGAACGCGTCGTGGACCACCTCGACGCCGTCCACACCCCGCAGCGCCGCCGCCAACCGGGCCGCCATGTCATGGGTACGGCGGGCGATCTCCCGCAGCCCGTCCGGACCGTGGTAGACGGCGTACATGCCGGCCATCACGGCGAGCAGCACCTGCGCGGTGCAGATGTTGCTGGTCGCCTTCTCCCGCCGGATGTGCTGCTCACGGGTCTGCAACGCCAGCCGGTACGCCGGGTTGCCGTCCGCGTCGCGCGACACCCCGACCAGCCGGCCGGGCAGCATCCGCTCCAACCCCGCCCGTACCGCCAGATAACCGGCGTGCGGCCCACCGAAGCCCATCGGTACGCCGAACCGCTGCGTGGTGCCGGCGGCGATGTCGGCGCCGACCTCCCCCGGCGCCCGCAGCAACGTCAGGGCCAGCAGGTCCGCCGCGACGGTCACCAGCGCCCCGACGGCGTGCGCCGCGGCGACCAGACCCGCCTGGTCGCGCACCGCCCCGGACGCCCCCGGGTACTGCAGGTGCAGACCGAAGAACTCCGCCGGCAACTCGTCGCGCTCGACGTCGACGATCCGCACGTCGATACCGAGCGGCTCGGCCCGGCTGGCGATCACCGCGATGGTCTGCGGCAGGGTGTCGGCGTCGACCACGTACACCGGACTCCGGCTCTTCGACGCCCGACGGGCCAGGGTCATCGCCTCGGCCGCCGCGGTGCCCTCGTCGAGCATCGACGCGTTCGCGGTGGCCAGCCCGGTCAGGTCGGTGACCATGGTCTGGAAGTTCAGCAACGCCTCCAGCCGGCCCTGGCTGATCTCCGGCTGGTACGGCGTGTACGCCGTATACCAGGCCGGATCCTCCAGCACGTTGCGGCGGATCACCGCCGGAGTGTGGGTGCCGTGGTAACCCAGACCGATCATCGACACCGCGACGGCGTTACGGGCCGCCAGGGCCCGCAGCTCGGCGAGGGCGTCGTGCTCGCTGGCCGGCTCCGGCAGATCCAGCGTGCCGTGCCAGCGGATCACCTCGGGGATCGCCGCATCCATCAGCTCGTCGATCGAGCCGTAACCGACGATCTCCAACATCCGGCGCTCGTCGTCCGGATCGGGACCGATGTGGCGGGCGGCGAACTGCTCTGTGGTCATGGGCGGCGCTCCCGTGGGGCGAGGTCGACAGGTCGGCCTCCCCCTCTGTCGCACCCGCGAGGCGCTCCACAGTGCCTGCCCACGAGGTCCTTTTGCCTGAGAGGTTCCGGGGAGGATTTGCCCCTTCGGCGCCGCCTGAGATGCTGCTGGGCGGTCTCTCCCACGTGGGTACTACCGGCATGGTCAACGCTACCAGCGCCGGGTCGCCCGCCGAAGGTCCTACCCCCCGACGCCGGGGCCGCTACCGGCCGACGCCCATCAGCCCCACCGGCACCTCACCCCCACCGACCGCCCGATCGGCCAGCGCCGGCAGCAGCCGGCCCAGCGGCGCGTCGACGGTCAACATCGCATACCCGTCGCCCCGGGTCGGCCCCTGGTTGACGATCACCACCGGAATACCCAGCTTCGCCGCGCGCAGCACGAACCGGCGACCCGACAGCACCGTCAACGACGACCCCAGCACCAGCAGCAGCCGCGCCCCCGCCACCAGGCCGAAACAGCGGGCCACCCGCTGCGCCGGCACCGTCTCGCCGAAGAACACCACGTCCGGCTTCAGCATGCCGCCACAGCAGAACGTGCAGTCGACCGTACGGAACCCGGCCACCTCGTCGTCGGCGAGATCCACGTCACCGTCCGGGTTGACCGCCGTGACCCGCGCGCCGAACGTCGGGTTCGCCTCCCGCAGCCGCCGGTCCAACTCCTCCCGCGACGTCCGGTTGCCGCAGCCCAGGCACACCACCTCGTCGAGACGCCCGTGCAACTCCACCACCTGAGGGCTGCCCGCAGCGGTGTGCAGCCCGTCCACGTTCTGCGTGATGATCCCGTCGACCAGCCCGCCACGTTGCAGCCGCGCCACCGCCCGGTGTCCCTCGTTCGGGGCCGACCGCGCGATCACCCGCCACCCCAGATGGCTACGCGCCCAGTAGCGCCGCCGCGCCTGCGCGTCCCGCGTGAACACCTGGTACGTCATCGGGGTGTGCCGCCGCGCCACGCCACTGGGCCCCCGGTAGTCCGGGATGCCCGATTCGGTGGACAGGCCCGCCCCGCTCAACACCACGACACCACCGCCGGCCACCAGGCGGGCCACCGCGTCGACCGTCTCCGTCACCCGTCCATGCTGCCTCAGGCCACCGCCCCACGGCGAACACCGCCCACCGGCGAACACCGACGGCTGCCGCCGACCGTCCGCACCGCACCGGCGCGGCAGCTAGGTTGGGCAGTATGCGCGTCGTCACCGCCGGAGGACACGGCAAGATCGCCCAGCTGACCCACCGCGAACTCGCCGGACGTGGCGACACCGCCGTCGGCCTGATCCGCAACCCCGACCACGCCGCCGCGCTGCGTGCCGCCGGCGCCCACCCCGTCGTGGCCGACCTCGAACACGTCGGCGTCGACGAACTCGCCGACCACCTCCACGGCGCCGACGCAGTCCTCTTCGCCGCCGGCGCCGGCCCCGGCAGCGGTGCCGCCCGCAAGGACACCGTCGACCGGGCCGCCGCCGTCCTGCTCGCCGACGCCGCCGAGCGCGCCGACGTCCGCCGCTACCTGCTGCTGTCGTCCGTGGGAGTCGAGGGCGAAGCACCCGCCGGCACCGACGAGGTGTTCGCCGCGTACCTGCGGGCGAAAAAAGCCGCCGAGGACGACCTGACCGGCCGCGACCTCGACTGGACGATCCTGCGCCCCGGCCGACTCACCGACGACCCGCCCACCGGGCGCATCACCCTCACCCGGCACGCCCCAGCGGGCGCCGCCGTCACCCGCACCGACGTCGCCCGGGTACTGGTCGCCCTGCTCTACCACCCGGGCACCGCCGGCCGGATCCTGGAACTCGTCGACGGCGACACCACCATCGCCGACGCCATCGCCGCCGTCGACCGGCGCTGACCCCGGCGCCGCTACCCGCCGAGCACGGCGCGCAGTTGCGCGCCGACCGCCCCGGCCGCCGCCGCGTCGGCCCGCAACTGCTCCGACTGCTCCGACAGATACACCTGCCACCGTTCCAGATGCTGTTGGGCCGTCGCCACCGCAGACACCAACGCCGCGTGCCGGTCCTCCAACTCCCGTACCTGCCGCGGCAACTCCCCGCCCCGCGCCCCCTGCGGGCCGACGCCCCCGGCCGCTGCCTGCGCCTCGGCGATGATCTCGTCGGCCTGCCGCCGCGCCTCGGCGATGATCTCCGCGCCCTCCACGCTGGCCTCACCGATCGTCCGGTTCGCCTCGTCCTGCGCCCGCACCGCCAACTCGATCATCATCGGGTCCGGGCCCTGCGGGGCAGTGCTGGGCAACGCGCCGTGACGCAACATCTCCACCTGCCGCGCCAGGCCCTCATTCTCCCGCCGCAGCCGATCCACCTCACCGTCCAGCAACGCCGCCCGCTCGCCAGCCGACCGGGCCAGGCCGGCGACCTCGTCGGCGGACAACCACCAGCCACCCCGGAACCGGCGCGCCTCCAACGCACCCACCGCCCGGCTCAACTCACCGTGCGCATCGGCGACCCGGTCACCGTGATCGATGCTCATCGGGCACCCGTCCAACTGAAGTCGTCCGGCGCGGCGACAGCCGCACCTGCCAGAGGGGGATAGAGGGAATGGTGGAAACTCTCCGCCAGGATCCGCTCCGGCGGCACCCCCGACACCGTCAGGATGGCAACCGTCGCCCTGGTCATCTCCGGACTGCCGCACACCAGCACATCGGTGTCCCGCCACGGACCCAACCGCACCGCCGTGTCACCGGCTGTGCCCACCGCCCCCTGCCACTGCCAGCCCGACTCCACCGTCGGGACGTACCGCAGCCACCCACCAGGCTGCCACGACTGCCCCGGCGCGGTCGAAACCAACTCCCGCAACGCCCAGTCGTCGTACAGGTCGTCCGGGGTCCTTCCCCCCACCACCAACGTCGTCGCCCGACCCGGCCCCCGCCGCAACGCCTCCACCACCGCCCGCAGCGGCGCCACCCCCGTGCCCCCCGCCACCAGCAGCAACGGCAAATCCGGCGACCGGTCGTACGACGACAACGCCGTGCCCACCGGCGAGCCCAGCAGCACCCGGTCACCCTCACGCAGCTTTCGGACCAGATGCGTGGAGAACCGACCCGCCGCCCGCACATGGAACTCGATCGTCCCGTCCGTGCGCGGCGCGTTCGCCGGCGACAGATACCGCCACGTCCGCAACTGCGGCACCTGCACCGGCAGCGACTGCCCCGGCAGGTACTCGCACAGATAGTTCGGACGGACCGTGAACACACACACGTCGGCCCGTCGCCGCCACACCGCCAGGACCTCCGCCTCCCAGTACGGCGGCGACGTCTGCTCCGCCTCCGCCGCACCGGTGAGCATCAACCGCGCCACCAACTCGTACGCCGCAGCCCACTCGTCCCGCAGCCCCGGCGTCCACCGTGGACCCAGGAACCGCTCCAACGTCGCCAGCAACGCCTGCCCGACCCAGACGTAGTGGCACTGCGCCAACGGCACCGGCCGGCCCTGCCCGTCCTCACCCTGGAACCGCCGATGATCGGCACCCAACCGCTGTGCGAACGCCGTCACCACCCGCTCGTCATCGACGTGGGTGACCATATGCCCCAACGCCGCCAGTAACTTGTCCTGCTGGTACTGCATGTTCGTCGGGAACATCGCGCGCGTCTCGGGCGCGATCAGAAACAACGTCGCATAGAAATACTTCGCCGCCTCTGCACCGGCGACCGAGAACTGGGCCCAGCTCTGGCGCAACGCCACGACATCCATGCCTCAGTAAGCCTCCCGCAGACGGGCCACATCGTGCCGCTGCCGCAGCGTCAACGGCGCAGCGCCCGCCGAACCGTACACACGATCGGTCTGCCACAGGTTGGGGTTCGGCACCCGGGTGTCGTAGTAGCGGTGATGCACCGCGTGCAACGCCGCCCACCCCACACTGCCGTTGAGCCACGACCAGTCACCGTGCACCGGCCGACCCGCCCGCTCCTCCTGCGCGCAGAACGTCATGAACAACTCCGACTCCGTGTGCGGATCCGACATCCGCACCCCCGCCAAACGGAACGAGTGCAACACCGCCTGGTTGATGACCAGAACCGCGTGCTCCCGCCACAGCGTGTCCTCCCGCGAGGTGTCCAACCCCAACCCCCGCGCCACCGGCAACAACTGGTCGTACCGGGCCCCGTCACCCATGTTCCGGGTGCCGATCTCGTCACTCAGGTAGTGCCCGTTGAACGGGGCACAGCTGTAGTCCACCCCACCCACCCGCAACCGCATGTTGCTGATCACCGGCAGGGCGTGCCAACGCAACCGCAACTCCTCGAACCACGGGTACGCCGGATGCGTCAGGGCCACCTCCCGTACGAGATCGCGGGGCACCTCCACCAGCGTCGGATCCTCGTACGCCGTCTCGACCACCCACGGCAGCAGATCGAACCGCCCCGGCGCCACCGGCGGATGCCATCCCAGACCCCGCGCCGCGTCCGTCATCGCCACCTGCGCCGGATCACCCCGCACCGACCCGTCGTCCGCCCGATGCCCGCAGTAGCGGATCAACTGGTCGTTCCAGATCCGCGCCCGCGGACCCACCCGCGGCCGGTCCGGCGCGAACACCGTCATCACCGACCGGATCTGCCCGCCGTTGTCCGCCAACGCCAGATGCCGCGCCAACTCCTGCGCGATCCCCGCCACCGTCGTCACATCACGGCGGTCCCGGACCTTCAACCCCGCCCACCGGACCCGTCCCACGCAGCGCGCCGACTGCCGCCACGCCACCTTCGCCCCGTAAACCAACTCCTCGCCGGTGTGCCGGTACGTACCGGTCACCGCGATCTCCTCCCGCACCTGCGCCACCCGCGCGGCCACACCCGACAGCCGCCGCTCCTCGTGGAACAGATGCAGGAACTCCACCGCCTCCACCGCCACGTCCCCGGCCGTCGGGGCCTGCGAGTCCGGGGAATACGAGTCCGAAGAGTGCGTCACCGGGCACCCAGACCCGCCCTCACCTGCGGCACGCACTGGGGCAACCGCCGCCGCAGCGGCATCCAGGTCCGTCTGCACAGTTGTTCAAATCCGATCGTCGAGAACTGGCGTCGTCCCGGCCAGCAGCCCCGCCCGTACACGACGAACGGCGACATCCGTGCGGAACACGGCGGAACACGGCGGAACACCGCACAGGATTCACATGATCGATAAGAATGTCAACAAGCTGACAGATCGGAAGGGGACACCCACACTCCGCTCGTACGGATCAACCCGCCCGACGCCGCGCCCGACGCGCCGCCAACTCGTCACCCACCGGATCCGCCACCACCGGCGGCTCAGCCGACATCGCCGGCTCCGACGGCAGGTGCGACAGGGAACCCTGGATCTCCTTGAACGCCCCACCGATCGCGATGCCGAACACGCCCTGGCCACCCTGCAACAGGTCGACCACCTCCTCCGGCGACCGGCACTCATACACGGTCGTACCGTCGGAGATCAACGTGATGCCCGCCAGATCCTCCACCCCACGGGACCGCAGCGCCTCGATCGCCTTGCGGATGTTCTGCAACGACACCCCGGCGTCCAGCAGGCGCTTCACCACCTTCAGGACCACCAGATCCCGGAACGAATACAACCGATGCGTGCCCGAACCCGACGCATCGCGCACACTCGGCAGCACCAGCGCGGTACGCGCCCAGTAGTCCAACTGGCGGTAGCTGATCCCCACCGCGTGGCAGGCCGTCACACCCCGATATCCGACGGCACCGTCACCCTCAGTCGCCCACCCCGACGGCGTCACACCCGGCTCGTCCAGCTCCGTACCCGGATCAGGATCTCGCGACTCGTGCATCCGGACAACCTCCCCGCCAGTGCGGTGACACGTCGTTTCCGGGACGCGCACCCCTCGACACGGCAACCCTATAGCCGCCTTCAGGAATTGCCCCGCAGGAACCGTCGCGACACGCCGCGCCACGACAAACGAAGATCACCCACAGCATCGGGACGGTCACCGCACGTGACATCCCGGAAAGGGCTGGAATCAGCCGGCGAAGTCCTCCGGACGCACCTGGTCGAGGAACTCGCGGAACTTCTCCACCTCGTCCTCCTGCTCGTCCGGGATCACGATCCCCGCCTCGCTGAGGACCTCCTCGGCACAACGAATCGGCGCACCGACCCGCAACGCCAACGCGATGGAATCACTCGGCCGGGCCGACACCCGCACCCCGTCACCCAGCAACAGATCCGCGTAGAAGACGTTCTCTTTCAACTCGATGATCTCCACCGCCTGCAACGGCGCCTTCAACGCCGCCAACACGTCCCGCAGAAGATCATGGGTCAGCGGCCGGGCCGGCTTGACCCCCTGCTGCTCATAAGCGATCGCCGTCGCCTCGACCGCACCGATCCAGATCGGCAGATAGCGGTCCCCCTCGACCTCCCTGAGCAGGACGATCGGCTGGTTGCTGGGCAGCTCCACCCGAACTCCGACCACGCTCAGCTCGCGCACCGCCGCCTCCGTGTCGTTGTCACCTACGCCGCACCGCGCCCTTCCCTGCACGGTACACGGACCGCGACACGGCCGTCCCATGCGCTACCCGCACCACGACCGCGCCAGAAAGGGGTTACCCCGGCAAGCCTACGACACGCTTCCCGGGGAAGATCCTTCCGCACGGCCCCCCGCCGGATCACCGACCCAACGTCGACCGCAACCCCACCCGCACCAACGCCGCGTGCAACTGCTGAGACAACGCCACCAACTCCCGCGCCGTCTCCGCCGCCCGCGCCCGCGCCGCCGGATCACTCTGCCGCGCCAACGGCGCCAGCAACTGCGCGAACAGACCGACCTCCCGATCCGCCGCCGTCCGGAAAGCACGCAGATGCCGCGGCTCCAACCCGTACGCCGCCAGACCCGCCACCGCCCGCGCGATGATCAACGCGTCGTCGTCATACCAACCCGGCGGATCCGACACCACCACACCGAGCCGCTCCAACTCGCCCAGCGTCGACTCGTCGATCCCGCTACGCGCCACCAGATCGAGCCGGCCGAGCCGCACCTGCGGCGACCCGACCGACTCCTCCGGCACCCGCCCCGGAACCTCACCGTCCGGGCCCACCGCCACCAACGTCGGCCGCTGCCGACCCGGCGACTCCCCGGACGCGTCCCACTGCGCCAACTGATCGCGGATCACCCGCAAAGGCAGATACTGGTCCCGCTGCGCGGACAGCACGAACCGCAACCGCGCCACATCGTCCCAGCTGTACTTCCGGTAACCCGCCGCCGTCCGCTGCGGCTCCACCAGACCCTCGGCCTCGAGAAACCGCAACTTCGAAATGGTCACGTCCGGAAAATCAACCCGCAGCTGACCCAGCACCTCACCGATACTCATCAACGGTTGGGCACGGGCCACCTCGGGCGGCATGGAGGCGGCAGGCTCGTTCACCCCCGGCCGGCCCCCTCCTCCGGGCGCGGACCGGCGATGAACACCACCCGGAACTTGCCGATCTGCACCTCGTCACCATTGCTCAACGTGGCCGCCTCGACCCGCTCCCGGTTCACGTACGTGCCGTTCAGGCTGCCCACATCCCGCACCGTGAACGTCCCACCGTCACGGTGGAACTCGGCATGCCGCCGCGACACCGTCACGTCGTCGAGGAAGATGTCACTGTCCGGATGACGGCCGCTGGTCGTCACATCGTGATCCAACAGGAACCGGGCACCCGCGTTCGGACCCCGGCGAACCACCAGCAACGCCATACCCGCCGGCAACGAACCGGACATCCGGCTCGGCACCACATCGGTGTCCGGCCCTTCCAGCACTTCGTCGAGCGAACCGAGATTGAGCGTCGAAGTGACGTCGAGTGGGGGGAACTCGTCGTCTGGGCGCGTCATGGGACCACCTCACGGATCTGTTCGGTCGGCGTCGGGTAATGGCGGGTCTGGCCGCCGGGCACTCCAACACCCGGCGGCTGGCTCCCCGTGCCCGGAAAGGCAATTCCGCAACGCTCAACTATTGGGTTCTCGGTCGACTGGGCGAGCCTAGCCAGCGCCGAAATGCAGGGCAACCGGACGCGCGGAACACCCGCCACGCCCGGAGGGGACGTACTCAGCTCTCGGTGAGCTCACGATACGCGTCCGCGGACAGCAGGCCGTCGACCGCCGCCGGATCGTCCAGCCGGATCTCCACCAACCAACCCGCACCGTACGGATCAGTGTTGATCATCTCAGGGGTGTCGCCGAGCGCCTCGTTGCGCGCCGCCACCGTACCGCCGAGCGGGGCGTAGATCTCCGACACACTCTTGGTCGACTCGATCTCACCCAACGACTCACCGGCCGCCACCACCGCACCGGAATCGGGCAGCTGGACGTACACGATGTCGCCCAGGGCGTCCTGCGCGAAGTGCGTGATGCCGACCCGGACAGTGCCGCCGCCGTCACCCGCCACCCACTCGTGCTCGGCGGTATACCGCAGATCCTCAGGAATCACCAGACGCGTCCTTCATCCATCGGCGCACCGGAAACCCGGTGCGAGCCGCGCCGGTCAGGAGACCGGACGGGCGTGTTCCAGCTTGATCGGCGCGTGCAGCGCCGAAACCTCGGCAGCCTCACGATCCTCAACGATCAACTTACCGCCGTCACCCGTCACCGACGCCACCACCCCGCCGGGAATGTTCAAGGCCGTACGCATCGTCGCCGGATCACCGATCACCGTGATCGTGAACGGGCCCGTCAACCGACGCCCGTCCACCACCAACGACCCGTTCTCCCCGTCCAGGAAGAACGTCGACGCGATGATCCGCACCGTCGCCCGGTCGCCACCGGAGATCTGCATCGCCTCCGCGCCCGCGCCCCGCAACTCCTGCACCGCGTCCAACACCCGCGACGCCGAGATCGGCTTCTCACCCGCCTCGAACCGCACCGACAACCCCGGCCCGGTCGCCGGCAACGTCCCCGCCAGGATGCCCAACTCGTCGGCCCGCCGCGTCGCCTCCTCCAACGCCGCCTGCCGCCCCTGCTGACCCGAACGCAACTGCCGCTGACTCTCCTCCAGCGTCGCGATGTCCTGCCGCAGCCGAACCTCCCGCGAGTTCAGGTCGTACAGGATCCGGACCAGGTCCTCCTGCCGCGTCGCACCCACCGTCGGATCCGTCGACGTCGACTTGAACTGCACCACCAGGGTGAAACCCAGCAACGCCAACAGCACCGCGATCATCACCCCGGCCGAACTCAGCCGACGCCACCGCGCCCCGCCGCCCCGGACCGACGTCGACCGGGCGGAAGCCTCATCGCCCCGGACCGACGCCGACGCGGCGGAAGCCTCACCGGCGGCACGGCTCAGATCCACCGTCGCGCCGTCGTCCGGCTCCTGCACGACCGGCTCCGCCGGTGGCACGGAACGCTCCGGCGCCAACGGGCTCAACTCGTCCGGATCCGGCGAGTCCGGCCGCGGATCGGGCTCGCCCGCCGGACCCGACGGCCGCCCAGGACCCGCCGGCTGCGGCCAACCCGTACCCGTCTCGGTGTGCTCGTCGCTGCTCATCGCCACCAACCTACGCCCGGAACAGGTGCCGACGGATCGCCGCCACGTTTCCGAAGATCCGCACTCCGAGCACGACCACCACGCCGGTGGAGAGCTGACCACCCACCCCCAACTGGTCACCCAGATACACGATCAGACCCGCCACCAACACGTTCGAGATGAACGACACCACGAACTGCTTGTCGTCGAAGATCCGGTCGAGCTTCGCCCGCACCCCGCCGAACACCGCGTCCAACGCGGCCACCACCGCGATCGGCAGGTACGGCTGCAACGCCGTGGGGACCGTGGGGTCGAGCCACACCCCGAGGACCACACCGGCGAGCAACGCCAGCACCGCGATCATCGACCACCTCCGGAGGGACTGGGAGACGTCCTCGAACCGGGCGGTCCAGGACTGACGGAACGATCAGCCCCCGACGGCGACGGCGTCGGGCTCACCGAGGGCTGCGCGTAGCGTAGCCGCGGGTCCGGAGCGGCCGGCAAGGTGAGGTCCTCGGCCCTGCGTACCCCGAACGACAGCCCGGTGTCCTCGGCCACCTTCCGCATCGTCAACGCGCTGCGACTGTCCTCGTACCGGTCCCGCATCGACCTCGGGCCGATCGCCGACACCTCGTACGGCCCGCTCACCGGCCGGTAGTCCACCAGAATCGCCTGCCCCGCCGACCGGATCGTCGACATCGCCGTCAACCGCTGACCGTTGATCGCGATCGCCTCCGCCCCCGCCGCCCACAGGTCGTTGGCCACACCCTGCAGATCGCTGTAGATCACCCGGGACGGACCCACGTCCGCGCCGGTCACCGCGTCCGGTTTCTGCGGCGCGTCCGCCAGGCGTACCACCACGCCGTCACCGCGCACCGGCCCCAGGCCGGTGCCCGCCTCCAGGGTGCGCAACCGCGCCGCCTCCGAACCACCCAGCGCCGCCTCCCGCTGCCGTGCCACCTCCGCCCGCAGCTCGTCGGCCCGCACCGACAACCGGTCGGTCTCGGTCTCCCGCTGCTTGATCTGCTCGACCAGGCCGGAACGGGCCTGGCTGCGCCCCGGCTCGGCCTCCAGCGTCTGCCGGTACGCCACCGCGAACAGGAAACCCAGGGTCACCGCCACGACCAGACTCACCGACCGCGCCGACCAGTGCCGCCATCCCGAAGGCGGAGCCTGCCGCTCCCGGCGCCGGGCCGCGGCGTCGGCGTACCCGGGATCCAACGGGTTGCGGAACAGTTCGGTGAGGAAGTCCGGGGCGTACACCCGGTCGGCGCGTCCCTGGCTGTCGCCCGGCGTGCCCGTCATGCCGACGCTCCCCCGGTCCGCACCGCCCTGACCAGGCGGCCGGCCTGCACGACGTAGAGCGCGCCGGCCACCCAGTAGAGCACCAGGCCCCACCAGGCCAGGCCCCAGCCGATCGCCCCGGCCACCGCCGCGGCGCCCGGCACCGCGGCGGCGAGCAGCAGGACCGGGAAGGCGGCCAGCAACAGGAACGTGGCGGTCTTCCCGACGTAGTGCACCGGCGGCGGCCCGTACCCGTGCCGACGCAGCACCCCCAGCGAACCGAGCAGGAGCAGCTCCCGGGCCAGCAGGGCCGCAGTGAACTGCCAGGGCACCACGTCGCGGGCGGTGAACCCGAGCAGGGTGGCGAGGATGTAGAGCCGGTCGGCGAGCGGGTCGAGCAGCTCCCCCAGCCGGCTGACCTGATGCATCCGACGCGCGATCCAACCGTCCACCCAGTCCGTGGTGCCGCCGATGGCCAGCACCACGAGCGCGGCCACGTCGGCGCGCGCGACGAGCAGCAGGTAGAGGAAGAGCGGTACGCCGAGCAGCCGGACGAAGCTGATGGCGTTCGGCAGCGTGAGGATCCGGTCACCCACGGGCGACCCGCTCGTGCCGGCGGTGGCCCCCGGGCGATCTTCCCGAGCCGGCGGACGCGACACCGAACCTCCTCCGCGGCACGCTCAGCCGCCCCGGCCGAGGACGGGCGGCGCGGAGAACGTGGGCGCTGTCGGGCCGGCTGACGCCGGCACCCCTGTGGCCCCCGGACGGGACCCTCCCCTGACACGGCCCGCGATCGTCGCGATCACGGGCCGGCTGATTGCGCTGCCACTATATCGGGCTGCCCAGGTCTACTCCGGGCTCAGCCGGCCGGGTGCGTGGTGACCGTTGCCGTGGTGTGTGACGGGTCACCACGCGTAGGGCATCCTAGGACACTAGTGGAGCGGTTGCCGGCTATGCGCGCGGCGGGAAGCCCTGTCAGGCGGTGCGGACCGAGGAGTCGGCCGGAGTATCGAGCGGCGCGGCGGTGGCCGCCTGCTCGAAGGCCAGCAGCGCCAGCAGCAGCTCGTGCTGCGCCCGGCCGGGCATCCGGTCCAGCACGGCCTGCACCGCCCGGTGACGACGCTCCTGCAACTCGCGCAGCAACCTCTCAGCGGCTGCCGTCAGCATCAGCCGCACCTCCCGCCGGTCACGGGGATCGGGCACCCGACGCAGCAGCCCGATGGCCTCCAACCGGTCGCAGAGCCGGCTCGCCGAGGACGGTACGACGTCCAGCAGCTCGGCCAGGCCGTTGACGTTGGTCTCCGGCCGGCCACTGATCAGCGACAGCACGCGCAGTTGGGTCGGCGAGACGGCCATCTGGTGCCGGGACACCGCCGAATCGAGCACACCGACAAGCGCCTCGGCGGCGGCGTCGATCGCCGTGGCGAGATTCGGAGGTCGCTCCACCCGGTGTCCCCTGCGATCGTCCCGCTCTTGTCCTGCCGTCGCGGCGACGGCTCTCACCCGTCGTCCCGCCCGGCGGAACCACGCCAGTCCAGGCAGACGACGACCGCGTCGTCGCGCAGGTCGGCATCCGCATGCCAGGCGTGCAGTTCGCGCATCACCGTACCAACTGCCTCCGCCGGCGGTTGCAGGCGCGTGGATCGCATCGCCCGCGCCATCGCCCGTTCGCCGTACGCCCCACGGTCACCGGGGTCGGCGGCCCACACCCCGTCGCTGACCACGAAGAGGCGGTCCCCCGGTTCCAGGTCGAACTCCTGGACGTCGTAGCGGGCCTCCGCGAACATGCCCAGCGGCAGCTGCTGCTCGAGGTCGATGGGCGTCACCGTGCCGCCGCGCAGCCGCAGCAGGTGCGGGGAGCCGGCGTCCACCGCCCGCACCCGGCCGGTGACGGTGTCCAGTTCGAGCAGCAGCGTGGCCACGTACCGACGGCCGCGGTGCTGGTAGAAGACCGTGTCGGAGGCCAGCTCGGCCTGTTCGACGAGACTGCCACCGGAACGCCGGGCGTTGCGCAGCGCGTTCACGGTGACGGCGGTCAGCAGCGCCGCCGTCAGCCCGATGCCGGCGCCGTTGAGCACCGTCACGGCGAGCCGGTTGTCGTCCACGGACCAGTCGAAGTGATCCCCACCCACCGTGTACGCGGGCTCCAGCTGGCCGGCGAGCTCGAACGCGGTGTGGCTGACGCCGCGCCCCGGCAGCAGCTCCCACTGCATCTCCGCGGCCATGCTGAGCCGTTCCCGCCGGCGGAGACGGCGGTACCGGTCGGTCTCCCGGTCCGCCGCGCGCAGCACGACGGCCAGTTCGCCGGCGATGTCCGTGGCCCGCTCGACGGTGCCCGGGTCGGGCGGGTCGGGCAGCTCGACGAGGAGCACACCCAGCCGCTCCCCCCACACCGACAGTGGCAGGTAGAGCCGGCACCGGCCCTCGTCGTCGGTGTCGGTCACCGGCTGTTGGCTGCTGAAGCAGCGCTGTGCCATGTTGTGGCAGGCGAGCGAGCCGCCGCCGGCGAGGTTTGCGTCCAGCACCGGCCAGAGCCCGCTGATCCGGTAGTCGGCGATGAACACGTCCGTCCGCGAGGCGCCCAGAACGGACCGGATGGCCCGGTCCGCCGCCTCCACCACCTGGTCGGGCGGGGCCGCACGAAGCACACGCGAGACCTGGCCCGGTGCCTCCAACATGATCATCCTCCGGATGCTTGCCGTAGGGCAAGCATCATACGGAGGCCCCTTCCCCGCCCACCGGGCGGGCGGGGGTGCGGCCCGGAGGCGCCAGGCCACGTCTCACGCCGGTGCCTGCGCGGGTGCACGGCGCACCGCGCCGCCCCTGCCCGCGCGCCCGGTGGCTGGGCGCGAAGCCGTCGGCAAAGGGGTTGGGCCGGTGCCGCCAAGGGTGCCCCGGAAGCTCGGGGCGGGCGCTGCGGTGGGCGGGCGCTCAGCCCGCCGAGCGGACGGCGACCCCGCCGTGGAAGGCGTCCGGCACCTGCGCCGGTGGGCCGTCCGGACGCCACCGCGTGATCGGGACGATGCCGTCGTCGGTGGGCGTCCAGCGGCCCAGCAGCGGCAGGAACGCAGTCGGCGGGCGCATCCGGAACGCCGGACCCATCATCGCGAGGGCCTCCGGGAAACCGGCCAGCTCCTCGGTGTCGAAGTCGACCGCGAGTAGGCTGCCCGGCGCGGTCGCCTGGTAGAGCTCGTCGAGGGTGCGGGCCAGCGTCACGTCGTCCAGGAACGCCGCCAGACCCAGGAAGACCACGCCGACCGGCCTTCTCCCCCACCCCGGCACGAACCGGTGCAGCTGGGCGCGATCGACCGTACCCATGTCGGTGGCATCGCCGTAGCCGTAGCCGGCCCGGTCGCTGCCGGTCAGCAGGCGCTGGCCGAGGCGGATGGTGACCGGGTCGACGTCGGTGTAGAGCACGGTGGCCTCCGGGGCGGCCTCGTGCACATTGCCCATGGTGGGCACCCCGGCACCGAAGACGAGGAAACTCTCCATCCCCTGCGCGGCCATCGCCCGCACCGCCCGGCCGAGAAAGGCGCGCAGCTCGCGGAAGACCGGCGGGCACGGCCCGTACGCCTGCTCGAAGGCGCTGGCAGCCGCCACGTCGACCGGGAAGTGGTGCTCCCCACCGAGCCAGAAATCGATCATTCGCGCGGTGCTCGGCTGGTCCGGCTCAACCATCGACGACGCTCCCTCCCCGGTGGCCGTGGACAGCGTACCCACCGGTCGGCCTGCGCGGTATCGGCCCGCCGATAGGCGGCCGGCCGCGATACTGGCCGGGAACCGGCGGGAGGTGGGCGGTGAACTCGGCGAACGGCGCGGCGGTGGTCGTCGGCGTTGACGGCTCGGAAGCGGCGCTGCGTGCCGTGCGGCTCGCCGCCGTCGAGGCGGCCCGGCGTCACCGGCCGCTGCGGATCGTGCACGGCTTCATCTGGCCCCTGCTGCGGGTGCCGGTGGACGCGCCCGCCGGCAGCCCACCCGGCGCGGGCCTGCGGCACCAGGCGGAACAGACCGTCGCCGCCGCGACTGAAGAGGCCGACGCGACTGTGCCCGGGTTGCGGGTCTCCGGCGAGATCATCGACGGCGAGGCCGCCGCGGTGCTGCTCGGCGAGTCGCCGGCCGCCGCGATGATCGTGCTCGGCGACCGGGGGCTCGGCGGGTTCTCCGCCCTGGTCGTCGGCTCCGTCGCGGTGCAGGTCGCCGCGTACGCCGACTGTCCGGTGCTGGTCGCCCGTGGCACCGACCACCCCGACGGGCCGGTGATCGTCGGGGTGGATGGCTCCGAGACGGCCCGCCTGGCCGCGGAGTTCGCCATCGAGGAGGCCTCGGTGCGCGGCGCACCGCTGGTCGCGCTGCACGCCTACCGACATCCGACCTCCACCGGCCCCGGCGACATGCGCCCCCTGGTGTACGACGAGACCGAACTGCGCTCCGAGGAGGAGCGGGTGGTCGCCGAGTCGATGGCCGGGCTGACCGAGCGGTGGCCGGACGTGGCGGTCAGCCGGGAGACCACACGAGGTCGCCCCCGCACCGTGCTCGCCGAGGCGTCCCGGCGGGCCCAGCTGCTGGTGGTCGGCCGGCAGGGCCGCGGCGAGCTGACCGGCCTGCTGCTGGGCTCGGTGAGCCAGTCGCTGCTGCACCACGCCGACTGCCCCGTCGCGGTGATCCACGCGCCGCGCTGAACCGGTCACGGGGTTGGCCCCGGCGCAGGCGGGTAGACGAGCCCGGCACGCCAACGGCGACGACCGGAGGAGGCAGTGATGCCAGGACCACGGCCGGGCAGCAACGCGTACGACAAGCAGCGGGCACGCATCCGGGACGTGATCGACGATTCGGGACGACGGGTGCCGGACGACAAGGCCAACGACGTGGCCAACCGGATCCTGCAGTCCGATCGCGGGCAGCGGGGCGTCGTGCGCGGCGAGCGCGGCTACGGCCCCAAGGGCGAGCGCGAACCGGGCGACCCGAAGTGAGGGCGACGGGCCTGGCCGACGGAGCCATCGCCGGCGCGGTCGGCAGCGTCGCCCTGAACATGGTCAGCTACCTGGACATGGTGGTGCGCGCGCGGCCGGCCAGCAGCACCCCGGAGAAGACCGCCGGACGACTGGCCGGGGTGGCGCACGTTGACCTGGGGCCCGAGGACCGGGCGGCGAACCGCCGCTCGGGCCTCGGGCCCCTGCTCGGCTATGGCATCGGCGTCGCGGCGGGACTCGGGTACGCCCTGCTCGCCCGGGGCCGGCGGATGCCGCTGCCGCTGGCCGCGGGGGTGCTCGGCGGCGGTGTGATGACGATGTCCGACGGGTCGATGACCCTGCTCGGGGTGACCGACCCACGCTCCTGGCGCCGGTCGGACTGGTTGGCCGACATCGTGCCGCACCTCGCGTACGGCGTGGCGGCCGCAGCCACCTGGAACCGGCTGCGGCCACCCGCCTCGGGTCGGGGTGGTTAGCGGCGCATGCTCTCGTCCTCGGCGACGGGCTCGGTGGCCGGGCCGTACGGGGACACCTGCCCCCGGGGCACCGGCCGCCCCTGGTCGCCCCGCGACGAGCCACGGCTACGCACCTGTCCGCCGGGGTTGGGGCCCTTGCTGTCCTGGCTGGTGGCGCCCTTGTCGTTGCGGCGCAACTCCTCCTGCTGCGGGTTCACCACGGGTCTCTCCTTTCGGGGTTCGACCGTGTCCGACGTCGGTTACCCGCCCGCCCCGACGGCATACCCGGTGAGCCGGACGGCCACAGGGGTGACCGGGCGCGGGGCGGGTATCTCCCGAGAATGGGCGACGACCGGAAGGTGGCGCGGGTCCTGCTGGACCGGCAGGGCCGCACGTACGCCGAGGAGGCGGGAATCACGCTCGCCGACCGGCCCGCCCCGCTCTACCAGCTGCTGGTGCTCGCCACGCTGCTGAGCACCCGAATCCGGGCCCGGGTGGCCGTGGCCGCCGCCCGGGAACTCTTCGTCGCCGGTTACCGGACCCCGCAGTCGATGGAGGCGGCGAGCTGGCAGGACCGGGTCGACGCGCTGGGCCGGGGCCACTACCGCCGCTACGACGAACGGACCTCCACCATGCTCGGCACCGGGGCCCGGCTGTGCCTGGACCGCTGGCGTGGGGACCTGCGCCGGCTGCACCGCGACGCCGGTGACGAACCGGCCGCCCTGCGCCGGCTGTTGACGGAGTTCCCCGGCATCGGCCCCACCGGAGCCGACATCTTCCTGCGCGAGGCGCAGGTGGTCTGGCCGGGCCTGCGCCCGTTCGTCGACCGGCGGGCCCTGGCCGGGGCGGAACGTCTCGGCCTGCCCGGCTCGGCGGACCGGCTGGCCGGGCTGGTCGGCCCGGCCGATTTCGGCCGGCTCGCCTCGGCGTTGGTCCGGGTGGCCCTCGGCGAGGAGTCCGCCGGTGAGGTCACCCGCGCCGCCGCCGGGTGACCCGACCTACTTGACCGTCTTGTCGCCCGGCCTGGTCAGGTGCCACACCAGCAGCGCCGCCAGCAGCGCGAGCACGACGAGGCCGCCGGACACACCGCGGCCGTCCTCCTCGCTGCGGCCGGTGGTGCCGAAGTAGATCACCGCGAGGCCGGCCAGCACGGTGACGAACGTCCGCATCCCTCGGTCCTTCACATATCGCACGGTACGACCTGGACCGCACCGGTCGCAGCCGTTTCATCCGTTTTCACCCGGCCGAGTGTCAGGTCAGGGGCCGGTCGAGAAGCCGCGCAGCCGGACCCGCCGGATGACCCGGCCGGACACCTCCACCACCTCGACGGTCAGCCCCGGCAGGCGCACGGTCTCGCCCGGGCCGGTCGGCAGGTGCCCCAGCCCGGCCAGCACCAGCCCGGCCACCGTCGTGTACTCCCGCGACGGCCGGAAGTGCAGGCGCACGCCGACGTCGGCCAGGTCGTGCAGCGGGAAGTCGCCGGGCAGCAGCAGCGAGCCGTCCGGTTCCCGGGTCACCGCGGTCACGTCCCGGTCGGTCTCGTCGTACAACTCCCCGACGACCTCCGCCAGCAGGTCCTCCATGGTGATCATGCCGTCGACCCCGCCGTGCTCGTCGACGACGAGGGCGAGCTGCTGGTGACACAGCCGCAGTTGGCGCAGCGCGTCGGCGACCGGCAGCGTGTCGGGCAGCAGCAACGGCGGACGGGCCCGGTCGGCGACCGTCGCCGTGCCCGCCTCGACCAGCTCGCGGATGTGCACCACGCCGCACACCTCGTCGAGCCCGCCCGGCCCGACGACCGGGGCGCGGGAACGGTCGGCGGCGGCGAGCCGCCGCAGCCCGTCGGCGGCGGGCAGCGCCGCGGGCAGCACCGTCACGTCCAGCCGGGGCACCAGGATCTCCCGCAGCGTCCGGCCGGCGATGTCGAACGCGCCGGTGAGGATCTCCCGCTGCTGCGCGGACAGGCCCCGCTGGCTGACCAGCATCTCCCGCAGTTCGTCCTCGCTCATCTCCGTCCTGCTGGCCTGCGGGTCACCACCGGCGAGCCGCACCACCACGTCGGTGGTCCGGCTGAGTAGCCACACCACCGGCCGGGACAGCCGGGCCAGCAGGTCCAGCGGGCCGGCGCTGACCAGCCCCCAACGTTCCGCGCGCTGCATCGCCAGCCGCTTGGGGGCCAACTCGCCGACGACCAGGGTGACGAACGTCAGCAGCATGGTGACCAGGACGACCGCGACGCCGCGCGCGGCCCCGCCGAGAAAGCCCAGTGGCCCGACCAGCGGCTCGGCCAGGGAGACCGCGGCGGCGGCGGAGGCCAGGAACCCGGCGAGGGTGATGCCGAGCTGGATGGTGGCCAGGTACCGGTTGGGGTCGCGGACCAGCCGGGCCAGCCGCTCCCCGGAGCGGCTGCGCCGGCTCAGCTGCCGCACCTGCCCCTCGCGCAACGTCACCAGCGCCATCTCACTGCCCGACAGGGCCGCGTTGACCAGCACCAGCACCACCACCAGCGCGAGCTGACCGAGTTGCGACCCCATGTCAGTCGACCTCCAGGTCGTCGAGGGAGATCTTGTGCGTCATCAGCCATCGGGCCAGCGCCGACATTCCGAACAGCCACAACGGCGCGGACTCGGTGGGGCCGTTGGTGGCGAAGATCGCGAAGCGCAGGTCAGGCGCCCGGTACGCCTCGATCCGCCACTTGTGCTGCCTGTCCCGCCAGACCGCGGAAGGGTCCATGGCGCCACGCTAGGCGACCACCGGCCCCGCCGGGGCGGCTTCAGCGCCGGGCCGGGACCGGGTCGCCGGGTTCGTCCGCCGGCCGCGACCCGACCGTCCGGTCGACCACGATCCGGGCGTCGTCGGGCAACCGCCGGGTGACACCCCGGCGGTCCAGAAGTTCCAGCAGCGGCACCGCGACCCGGCGGGTGGTGTCCAGCGCCCGCCGGGCGGCGCTGAGCGTGAACGGCTGCGGCAGCCCGACCAGCACCCGCACGGCGTCGTCGGCCGCGCCGGGCAGCAGCACCACGTTCTCGGCGAGCCGCAGCAGCGCTCCCGCGCGCACGGCCGCCCCGATCTCCCGGGGGCCCAGCCCCAGCTCGGCGAGGTGCTCGGCCTCGGGTGCCCGAAACGGGCGGCCGGCGTAGCCGGCGCGGACCCGGGCCACGGCACGGGCCACCGGTTCCGGCAGCGCGTCGGCCGCCGACGCGGTGACCCGGCCGGCATACAGCCGCAGGGGTGGCCGGACCAGCGCCTCGACCAGCGCACGCTCGGGCAGGTCGAGGCGCTGGCGGAGCAGCTCGACCGGCGCGCCCGACTCGAGGGGGTGCTCCCGGGCGTGCCGGGCGACCTCGTCGACCAGCCGGGCGCCGAGGCCCCGCCAGTGCTCCGGGTCGGCCAGCCAGTCGCCGGCGACCGGCTGGCCGGTGATCTCGACGCCGGTGCGGACCAGGTCGGCGGCCCGGGCCAGCCGCCGTCGGCGCAGCTCGCCGGCCAGGTCGGGGCGGCCGTCCACCGTCGCCAGCACTGCGGCGCGGGCCGCCGCCGCGCCCCGGCGGGTCAGCGGCGGCGGCGCGACGTCCAGCACGGTCACGCCGCCGGCGACGTGGTGCCGGCCCGGGTCACGCAGCAGTGCCCGGTCCCCGACCAGCAGCGGCAGCGGCCGGGCCAGCCGCAGCCGGGCGGTGTCCGGGCCGAGTGGCCGGACCCGCACCGGAACCGCCGCCGAGCCGATGTGCAGGGTCAGGGTGGCCGGCAGCTGCGCCGTCGGGTCGCCGGCCAGCCGGACGTCCAGCAGGTCCGTGCGGTGGAACCGGCCGGGGGTGAGCAGCGCGTCGCCGCGCCCGATGCGGTCCCGGGGCGTGCCGCGCAGGTTCACCGCCACCCGGGCGACCGCGGCGGCCTCGGACCGGGCCACGCCGAGGCAGTGCAGGCCGCGTACCCGCACCGGCTGCGCACCGGCGAGTTCCAGCTCGTCGCCGACACGCAGCCGGCCGGCGCCGAGGGTGCCGGTGACCACGGTGCCGGCGCCCCGGACGGTGAAGGCGCGATCCACCCAGAGCCGCACCGGGGCGTCGGCCTGCGGTGCGGGCAGCCGGACGGCGAGCCGGTCCAGGGCCGCCCGCAGCTGCGGCAGGCCGGCCCCGGTGACCGCGCTGACCGCGACCGCGTCGAGGGCGCCGAGGGAGGTGGCGGCCAGCTCCGAGCGGGCCCGGGCCATCGCCGGCCCCGGGTCCGCCAGGTCCGCGCGGGTCACCACCAGCAGGCCGTACGACACCCCGAGCGCGTCCAACGCGGCCAGGTGCTCGGCCGACTGCGGCATCCAGCCCTCGTCGGCGGCCACCACGACCAGCGCGGCGGGCACCGGGCCGACGCCGGCGAGCATGTTCGGTACGAACCGCTCGTGGCCGGGCACGTCGACGAACGCGACCGTCGCGCCGGAGGGCAGCGTGGTCCAGGCGAAACCGAGGTCGATGGTCATGCCCCGGCGGCGTTCCTCGGCCCACCGGTCGGGTTCCATCCCGGTCAACGCCCGCACCAGAGTCGACTTGCCGTGGTCGACGTGCCCGGCGGTGGCCACCACGAACACGCTCAGCCCTCCCCGGGCACGCGCAGCACGGCGGCGCGGACCGTCGCGTCGGCGTCGGCGGGCATACAACGCAGGTCCAGCAGCAGTCGTCCGCGCACCACCCGGCCGAGCACCGGCGGGTCGCCGACGCGCAGCGGCCGGGCGTACCGCTCGGGCAGGCTGAGCGCCCACGAGTCCAACTCCACGCCGGGTGCCCCGCCGCCACCGACGACCGCGCTGGCCGGCACCACCTCCGCCTTGCAGCCGTCGGCGGCGAGGGCGTCGCGCAGCCGCTCGGTGCGGGCCCGCAGCACGCCCGGGTCGGCGTGCAGCGCGGCCCGGGTGGGGGTGGCCGGGTCGCCTAGGGTGGCGGCGAGCGCGGCGAGGGTCAGCTTGTCCACCCGCAACGCCCGGGCCAGCGGGTGCCGGCGCAGCCGGTCGACCAGGTCGGCGGCGCCGAGCAGCAGCCCGGCCTGCGGGCCGCCGAGCAGCTTGTCGCCGCTGGCGGTGACCAGCGCCGCCCCGGCCCGCAGGGTGCCGGCGGCGTCGGGCTCGGCGGGCAGCAGCGGGTCGGGCGTGAGCAGCCCGGAGCCGATGTCGGCGACCACGGGGACACCGAGGCCGGCCAGCCGCCGCACGGGCACCGCCGAGGTGAAGCCGGTGACCTGGAAGTTCGACGGGTGCACCTTCAGCACGAAGCCGGTCCGGGGGCCGAGGGCGGCGGCGTAGTCGTCGAGCGTGGTGCGGTTGGTGGTGCCGACCTCGCGCAGCCGGGCGCCGGTGCTCGCCAGCAGGTCGGGCAGGCGGAACCCGTCGCCGATCTCCACCAGCTCGCCCCGGCTGACGACGATCTCGGCGTCGGCGGCCAGCGCGGTGGCGGCGAGCACCAGCGCGGCGGCGCCGTTGTTGACCACGTGCACCGCGCCCGCGTCGGGCACCGCGGCGGCGAGGGCGTCCAGGGCGTCGCGTCCACGCCGGGCCCGCCGCCCGGTGCCCAGGTCCAGCTCGACGTCGGTGTGTCCGGCGGCGGCGGTGACCGCCGCGACAGCGGCCGGCGACAGCGCGGCCCGGCCCAGGTTGGTGTGCAGCACCACCCCGGTCGCGTTGAGCACCGCCCGGGGCGTCAGCGCGGGCAGGGCGGCCAGCGCGGCGTCGGGTACCGCCTCGGGGGTGATCTCGCCCCGACGGGCCTGCTCCTGCGCGCGGTGGACGGCGGCCTTGACCCGTTCCCGGCCCAGGGTGGTCGTCGCGGCGGCCAACCGGGGATCGGCGAGCAGCGTGTCGGTGCGTGGCACCCGCCGGCGCGGATCGGCCGCGACGTCCCCCATGGTCCCCTCTTCCACAGCCTGGCGGAGACGGACGGGAATCGAACCCGCCTGGCCCGGATCCCGGACCACACCGGTTTTGAAGACCGGGAGGGGCACCAGCCCACTGAACGCCTCCACGCAGCAGTGAACCACACGCCCCGGCGGGCGGGTGCGGCCAGGCGTCAACCCGCGTCGGCACGCCGCCGCTCGAGGCGCTCCCGCTGCGGCACCACCGTGTACTTCGGATCCTTCGCCGAGGCGACACCGCCGTGGAAGATGCCGAACCGGGTCGCCACCGACGCGCCCAGCAGGGCCGCCCCGGACAGCGCGGAGAGCGTCCGGCTGCGCCGGCCCAGCAGCGCGCCGGCCACCCCCACCGCGGTCAGCGCCCGCCCGACGCGCAGCAGCCGACCGGCGTGCCCGGTGCGGTAGGGCTCGCTGAGCAGCCCGAGCCGGGTCTCCACGCGGTGCGAGCCGTACAGCTCCAGGGCCGCGCCGGCCACCGCCATCCGGCGGGCGGGCCCGGCCTGCGCGGTGGGCGCGGCGATCAGTCCCACACCGGCGCCGCTGGCCAGCGCGCTGCCCGCGAAGATGGTCGGCAGCTC
This sequence comes from Micromonospora peucetia, assembly GCF_900091625.1. Lineage (NCBI taxonomy): Bacteria > Bacillati > Actinomycetota > Actinomycetes > Micromonosporales > Micromonosporaceae > Micromonospora > Micromonospora peucetia. Next base: position 5,479,694 of record NZ_FMIC01000002.1, on the reverse strand, counting down.
CGGGTACGCCTCGTGCCAGGACGGCACGGCCGTGCCGGCGAGCAGCACCCCGGTGTACGTGGCCAGCGCCGGCGCCGTCGCCGCGGCGGCCAACCCGGCGGCGTGTCCGACCGACGGCAGCGCCCGGCGGACGAGCCCCGGCAGACCGCGCTCGGGCAGCAACGACGCGCCCTCGGCGACCGCCGCGATCCCGGCGGCCGGGCCGAACGCGCTGAGGATCCAGGTGCCCACGGACATCGGCGAGGTGGGTTTGGCCACCCGCAGCATGTGGTGGAACCGGGCGGGCCGGCCCAGATCCCTGATCAGGAAGACGGTGCTGGCGGTGACCGCCGCCAGCGAGGTGACCCGGCCGGCCCGGCGCAGCGCGGGCCGGCCGGTGAGCTGCCCGCCCGCCGCGAGCAGCGACGAACCGGCGGCCAGCCCGCCGGTGAACAGGTAAGCGGCGATGTCCCACTTCCAGACCGGCGCCTTGAGGATCGGCCGGCCGTAGTAGGAGGTGAACTCGGCCTCCGGGACGGTCAACTCCTCGCCGCCGCGCCGCCGCCTGCCCCGCCGGTCCGAACTCATGAGGAACCTCCCACGAACGCCGCCACGGCCGCCGCCGTCATGGCCAGGGCGGCCAGGCCGGCCCGCTTCCACATCTTCGGCAGGTCCCGGGTGGTGACCACCGGGTCCGGGGGCAGCCCGTACACCTCAGGCTCGTCGAGCAGCAGGAAGAACGCGCCGTCGCCACCGACCCCGTCGTCCGGGTCGTGCCCGTAGAGCCGCGCCTCGGGCACGCCCCGCTCGTGCAGCGTCGCCACCCGGGCCGCGGCCCGCTCCCGCAGCTCGTCGAGGGGGCCGTACTGGATGGACTCGGTGGGGCAGGCCTGCGCGCAGGCGGGGGTCTGCCCGACACCGATCCGGTCGTAGCACAGCGTGCACTTCCACGCCCGGCCGTCACCCTTGCGCTGGTCGATGACGCCGTACGGGCAGGCGGAGATGCAGTAGCCGCAGCCGTTGCAGATGTCCTCCTGCACCACCACCGTGCCGAACTCGGTGCGGAACAGCGAGCCGGTGGGGCAGACGTCGAGGCAGGCCGCGTGGGTGCAGTGCTTGCAGACGTCGGACATCATCAGCCAGCGGAAGTCGGTGCGACCCTGCGCGTCGCCACCACGCCCCGGCGGCTGTGCCCCGGGCATTCCCAGGAACTCCGGTCCGGTGGCGCTCCGCCCGCCCGTCGGGGTGCCGGCGAACGGTGGCGTGCGGTGTCCGGCCGGGCGGGGCTGCTCGACGAACGCCACGTGCCGCCACGAGTTCGCGGTCAACGCGCCGGTGTTGTCGTACGACATGCCGAGCAGGTCCAGCCCCGAACCGGGGACGTCGTTCCACTCCTTGCAGGCCACCTCGCACGCCTTGCAGCCGATGCAGACGCTGGTGTCGGTGAAGAAACCCATCCGGGGCGGGGCGTCGGTCCAGCCGGCGTCCGGGGCGGGATCCAACGGCCCGGACAGGCTGTTCGGGTCAGGAAGCATCACGGCCCTCCCCGGCGTCGTCCGTGGGGGCGGTGCCGCCCCGGGAGTGATCGTCGGGGCCGAACGGCCGGGGACGATGCCCGCCCGCCGCTGGTAGTCGGCCACCAGGTCCAGCAGGGCCGGGCCGGTGGGCCGCCGCCCCGGGCGCACGTCACAGGTACCGATCTTGCTCTCCTGGATCAGCACGTTCGGGTCCAGGGTGATCCCGAACAGGTCGTTGGCCGAGTCGCCCGTCACCAGGCCCTCGAACCCGAAGTGGTACGGCAGCCACAGCTGGTGGATCACCCGGCCGTCCACCCGCAGCGGGGTGAGCCGGTCGGTTACCAGCACCTTCGCCTCGATCACCGCCCGCCCGCTGACGAGATGCGCCCAGCCCAGGTGCGCCAGGCCCACCTGGGCGGCCAACTCCGGCGACACCTCGACGAACATCTCCGGTTGCAACTCCGCCAGCGGCCGCACCGTACGGCTCATCCCGCCCGCCGTGTGGTGCTCGGTGAGCCGGCTGACCGTGAACACGTACGGGAACACCTGGCTGTGCTCCTGCGGTGGGCTCGGGTTCACCGAGTTCACCGGGTGCGCGTACACCTTGCGGGTCGGGTTGGCCTGCTGCCGGTAGAACGGGTTGCGCACCGGCGACTCGGCCGGCTCGTAGTGCGTCGGCAGGGGTCCGTCGAGCACCCCGCTGGGCGCGTACAGCCAGCCCTTGCCGTCGCCCTGCATGACGAACGGGTCGTCACCGGCGATCCCCTCCGGACCGGACGCGCCCCGCGGCGGCCGGTACGTCGGCGGCTTGGTCCGCTCGAAGTCCGGCACGTCGTAGCCGGTCCACTCCCCGGCGTCCGGATCCCACCAGACGTAGCGCTTGCGCTCGCTCCACGGCCGGCCCTGCGGGTCGGCGGAGGCCCGGTTGTAGAGGATGCGCCGGTTCGCTGGCCACGCCCAGCCCCACTCGGCGGCCACCCAGTCCTGCTCGTGCCGGGACTTGCGCCGGGCCGCCTGGTTGACGCCGTCGGCGTACACCCCGGAGTAGATCCAACAGCCGACGGCGGTGGAACCGTCGTCGCGGGCCTCGGCGAACGTGGACAGCGGGCGACCGGTCGCCACCTCGTACCCGTTGATCTCGCGCAGCACCGCGTCGGCGCTCGGCTCCGCGTGCGGGCCGTGCGTGGGGTAGTCCCAGGCCAGGTCGAGCAGCGCCCGGTCGCGTGGCAGGTCGGAGCCGGCCAGTTTCTCCCGCAGCCGGAGCCCGAGGTGGTAGAAGAACCACAGTTCGGAGCGGGCGTCGCCCGGCGGGTCGACGGCCTTCTCCCGCCACTGGAGCAGCCGCTGGGTCTGGGTGAAGGTGCCGTCCTTCTCCACGTGCGAGGCGGCCGGCAGGAAGAACACCTCGGTCCGGCACTCGGCCGGCACGATCTCGCCGGTGGCGACCTCGGGACCGTTGCGCCAGAACGTGGCGCTCTCGATCATGAACAGGTCGCGGACCACCAGCCAGTCCAGGTTGGCCATGCCGAGGCGCTGTGCCCGGCCGTGCGCCGACCCGACCGCCGGGTTCTGACCGAGCAGGAAGTAACCCCGCACCTTCCCGTCGATCATGTTCAACACCTGTTGGTACGTCCCGTGGTCGCCGGTCATCCGGGGCAGGTAGCCGTAGCAGAAGTCGTTCTCCGGCGTCGCCGCGTCCCCCCAGTACGCCTTCAGCAGGCTCGCCGCATAGGCGCGGGCGTTGCCCCAGAAGCCCTTCTGGCCCGGGTGGCGGATGCTGTCCACCCACTCGTCGAAGGTGGGGTGGTCGGCGTGGTGCGGCATCGGCAGATAGCCGGGGAGCAGGTTGAACAGCGTCGGGATGTCGGTGGAGCCCTGGATGCTGGCGTGCCCGCGCAGCGCCAGGATGCCCCCGCCGGGACGGCCCATGTTGCCCAGCAGCAGCTGGATGATCGCGCCGGTGCGGATGTACTGCACGCCGACGCTGTGCTGCGTCCACCCGACGGAGTAGATCAGCACGCCGGTACGCTCCCGGCCCGAGTTCTGTGTCCAGGCCTGGGCGAGTTCCAGGAACTTCTCCTGCGGGATGCCGCAGACCCGCTCCACCATCTCCGGCGTGTAGCGGGCGAAGTGCCGCTTGAGGATCTGGTAGACGCAGCGCGGGTGCTGCAACGTCTCGTCCCGCTCGGTCTGACCGCCCACCTGCGCGCCGTGCGATTCGTGGCGCAGCCCGGCTGCGGTGTCCCGCTCCTGCGCGGTGTGCCCGCTGCCGGAGTCCGACTCGTGGCCCGCGTACTGCCAGGAGTCCTGGACGTAGCTGCCCGTCTCCGGGTCGAAGCCGGAGAAGAAGCCGTCGCCGTCCTCGGTGTCGACGAACCGATCGCTGACGATCGTCGCGGCGTTGGTGTAGGCCAGCACGTACTCCCGGAAGTCGAGCTCGTTCTCCAGGATGTAGCGCACCACGCCACCGAGCAGCGCGATGTCGGAGCCCGCCCGGATCGGCAGGTAGCTGTCGGCCAGCGCGCTGGTGCGGGTGAACCGCGGGTCGACGTGGAACACCCTGGCGCCGCGCCGCTTGGCCTCCATCACCCACTGGAAGCCCACCGGGTGGGCCTCGGCCATGTTCGAGCCCTGGATCACGATGACGTCAGCGTTGGCGACGTCCTGTTGGAAATCCGTCGCGCCACCGCGACCGAAGCTGGCCCCAGACCGGGGACGGTGGCGGAGTGTCAAATGCGCGCCTGGTTCTCGATCTGGAGCGCCCCCATCGCCGTGAACAGCTTCTTGATGAGGTAGTTCTCCTCGTTGTCCAGCGTCGCCCCGCCCAGGCTGGAGATGCCCAGCGTGCGGTTGAGCGGCCGGCCCTGCGCGTCGACGTCCTCCCAGGTCTCCGCGCGGGCGGCGAGGATCCGGTCGGCGATCATGTCGAGCGCGACGTCGAGGTCCAGATCCTCCCAGTCGGTGGCGTAGGGCCGCCGGTAGCGGACCTTCGTCTGCCGCAGCGGGCTGGTGACCAGGCTCTTGCTTGCCGACCCCTTCGGGCACAGCCGGCCCCGGGAGATCGGGCTGTCCGGATCGCCCTCGATCTGGACGACCTCGTTGTCCTTGACGAAGACGCGCTGGCCGCAGCCGACCGCGCAGTAGGGACAGACCGAGCGGGCCACGCTGTCGGCGGTCTCGGTGCGGGCGGTCAACTCCGCCGAGCGGGTGGACTGCGCCGCGGTGCCCCGGCCCAGCGGGTCGGTGCCGGTGAGTTGCCGATAGACCGGCCAGCCCTGGATGAAGGTCCGCAGGCCCACCCGCGACACCCCCTCTCCCGACCCGTCCGACGTCGCCACCCCTGAACATAGGCCAGGCCGCGCGGGACCGCGACCCGCGTCGCCCGATCACCACCCGATGGTCACCGCCCGCACCCCACGGCGTAGCCCATCGCGTACGCGCGACAGCGGCCCGAGCCCGGCACTCAGTCGGGCGGCGTTCGCCTCAGGGCTCGGGCGCGAAGAGACAGCGCCGCCCCCGAGCCCAGAGGCTCGGGGGCGGCGCCGGTGTCGGTGTGCAGGTCGCCTCTCGGCGAGTGGCGCGACGCGGCTCCAGCCGGACGGAATTCCGCGAAGGCAATTTGGTGAGGCCCGGGGACACTGGACACACCGACACCTCATTCAACCAGCCGACGGGACGCGATGTTCCCGCCGACGGTCGTTTCGATGCCGCTGGCCGGCACCCGAGTTCGGTGCCGGCCAGCGGTCCCCCTTGCGTGGAAGGTCTGTGTTGGGTTGTCAGCTGTTCCAGTGCTTGGCGACCAGATCGGCGGCCAGCTGCTCCCACTGCGCGTAGTGGTCGGGGTACGCCGACACCTGCACGGTCTGGGCGGCCTTGGTCAGCGGCATGTCCTGCCAGCCGTCGACCTGCTTCAGACCCTTCAGGAACGCCGTCGTCGAGTACTCCGGGTCGGTGATCTGCTCGACCGTGCCCCAACCCGAGGACGGGCGCTGCTGGAACAGACCCTGCGAGTCGTGATCGTTACGGTCACCCAGATGACCCAGGTTCTCCAGCTTCGACTCCTGCAACGCCGTCGCGATCGACACCACCGCAGCCCGCTCGTCCATACCGGCCTTCTTCGTCGCCGCGATGATCGCCTTCGTGCTGGCGACCTGCTCGTCCGACAGGTCGATCCGCGACTGCGCGCCCTGCACACCATGCGGAACCAGCTTGCCGGTGTCGACGGCCGGCTTGTCAGCCTGCACCGCCGCCGCGACGGGCGCGGCGTCCACGGCCGGGGTGTGGGCGTCGGTCAGCGGGCCAGCAGCCACACCACCAGCGAACGCGAGACCGGCGATACCAAGAACACTGTTACGAATGATCGAGTTCATGAGGATGCTCCATTCGGGGGTTGGCACCCGCACACCCGAGGGGGACCGGGTACACGCGCGGATGCAAGCACCGTCCGGCGCTCAACAAACTGGGGGATCTCCGGCGTCTGCCACCGGAAAGTTCAGGACCGGCCGGGTGGGCCGGGAGGTTCAGGCCGGGTGGCCCGACGGTCCGGGCTGCGCGGGGCGGGGGGATGCCCGCACGTCGGCCGCGACCATGTGTAACGACCGGCGGCCCACCATCATTCCGAGGCCCGGCACACCAACCTGCCGGGGCGATGTGCCCTTACTCAGCCGTACGCATGGTGTAACGGCCCCGGGCCGGCCACGATTCCGCCCCCACGATGCCCCCGGTCACACCCCGAAACCGGACACCCGCCCCATCCGCGACCCGATGCCACCCGCCGGCCGACACCGCACCGGACAACCGTGACGAACCAGGCAACGGGCACCACACGGTGCACGAGTGACGGGCGAAATCTTGGTGAGAAGTCGCCCCTGGAGGGGCCGTTTCGCGCCAAGATCTCGAAGTGGGGCGAGGCTGAGGACCCACGGGCGTACGCCGGCCCGCCGCGACACTGGCGAAACCGCGATCCCGTGCGGCCCGACCTGGGGTTACCCTGACAGCATGCAGGCCCTCTCCCCCGCTCCGACCCGCGCGGCCCACCTGGCCCGCCCGGGTCGGCCTGCCGTGGTGGCCCGCACGCTCGCCGAACTCACCGGCCCCACCCATGGCGTGGTGGAGTTGCCGGTGCGGCTGATGTGGAACGCCGACCGCACCTTCGACCTGGCCGATCCGGACGATCTGCTCTGGATGTACGAGAACGTCCTGCGGGAGACCACCCGCGGGGAGGATCTCCGGCTGCTCATCAACGGGCGCACACTGCGCCGGGTGTGGCGGCTGCTCAACCTGCCCCGGGGCGTACGCCAGGCGTGGGAGAGCCGCCACCGGGGGCTGCGTACGGCGTGAGCACCGCCCACCCGCACGAGTTCTATCGCGAGGTGGCCCGGGTGGCCCTGTCCGCCGCCGGGCCGTACCGGTTCGTGCTCGGGGGCGGGGTGGCCTGGGCGGCGCACGGGCTGGTGACCCGCCCGACGGAGGACGTGGACCTGTTCGCCGACGTGGAGGGGGCTGCCGCCGCGGCGGCGGACGGAGTGCGGGCGGCGTTGGAGCGCGCCGGGTTCGAGGTCACCGACGCCGATCCGGACAGCGAGTTGGCCGAGCTGTTCGACGGGTTCGACCGGGACCTGAGGGACTTCGTGGTGGGCCGGGACGGGCGGCTCATCCGGCTCAGCCTGGCCCGCCTCGACCGGCACCGCAGCCCGGTGGTGATGGACCTCGGGCCGGTGATGGACGTGCGCGACCTGATGGCGAACAAGACCGCCGCTCTGGTCAACCGGCGGGAGGTCCGGGACTACATCGACGTCGCGGCGGCCCTGGAACACCACGACGTGGTGGAGCTGCTGGAACTGGCCCGCCAGCTCGACCCGGCCCTGGACGAGGTGGACGTCCGGGCGGCCGGCCGCTACCTGGACCGGCTGCCCGACCGCCGCTTCGCCCGCTACGGCCTGGCCCCCGACGCCGTCGCCCACCTTCGCGCCCGCCTCGCCCCCTGGCCACGCTGACCGTTCCGAGAGCGCCCACCCCTCGCCCCTGGCCCCGCTGCCCCTCTCGGGCACGCCCGGCAGCCGGGGCTCACGCGGGACTGTGCGCACGCTGTGATGAAGCGGGCCGCTGTGGCAGGAGTGACGGCCACTCGTTTATGGTGCGCTCGGCGCTCACCGGGCGTCCCGAACCCCCATGGAAAGGCATCTCATGACCTCTCCCTCCGGCCCGTCGCGTCGGACGATGCTCGCCGCCGCAGCCGTGGCGGCGAGCGTCCCGCTGATCGCCGCCACCCCCGCCCAGGCGGCCGGCGCGGCCCGGACGCGGACCTGGGACCTCACGGTCCTCGGCACCTCGGACACCCACGGCAACGTCTACAACTGGGACTACTACTCCGACGCCGAGTACGACGACAGCAGGCACAACGACGTCGGAGTCGCCAAGCTGGCCGCCCTCGTCAAGCAGATCCGCGCCGAGCGGCGAGGCCGGGCGACGCTGGTGCTGGACGCCGGCGACACCATCCAGGGCACCCCACTGGCGACTTTCTACGCCAAGCAGGAGCCGATCACCGTCACCGGTGAGACGCACCCGATGGCCAACGCGATGAACGTGCTCGGCTACGACGCCGTGACGCTGGGCAACCACGAGTTCAACTACGGCCTGCCGCTGCTGGCCAAGTGGATCTCGCAGCTGGGCTTCCCGGCGCTGGCCGCCAACGCCGTCAACGTCGCCACCGGCAAGCCGGCCTTCCTGCCGTACGTCATCAAGAAGGTCTCCGTCGGCTTCGCCGCGCCTCCCCTGCGCGTCGGCATCCTCGGCCTGACCAACCCGGGCAGCGCGATCTGGGACAAGGCCAACGTCGAGGGCCGGCTACGGTTCGACGACATGATCGCCACCGCCGCGCGGTACGTGCCGATCATGCGGGCGCGCGGCGCCGACATCGTGCTGATCTCCGCGCACGGCGGCGACAGCGGCACCTCCAGCTACGGGCCGGAGCTGCCGATCGAGAACCCGACGGCGCTGATCGCCCAGCAGGTCCCCGGCATCGACGCGATCCTCTTCGGCCACGCCCACGCCGAGGTGGCCGAGAAGTTCGTGACCAACGAGCGGACCGGCGAGCAGGTGCTGCTCACCGAGCCGTCGAAGTGGGGCCAGCGGCTGAGCCGGATGGACTTCACCCTGGCCCGCGAAAGGGGCCGTTGGAAGATCACCAAGAAGTCCGCCGCCCTGCTGAACACCAACACCGTGGTCGAGGACCCGAAGGTTCTCGCCGCCGTGCGGGCGCAGCACCGCAAGACCGTCGCGTACGTGAACCAGGTCGTGGCCCGCTCCACCGTGGAACTCTCGGCGGCGGAGAGCCGATACAAGGACACCCCGATCCTGGACTTCATCAACCACGTCCAGACCGAGGTGGTCGGCCAGGCGCTGGCCGGCACGCCGTACGCGGACCTGCCGGTGCTGTCGATCGCGGCACCGTTCAGCCGGACCGCGGTCTTCCCCGCCGGCGACGTGAAGATCCGCGACGTGGCCGGGCTGTACGTCTTCGACAACACCCTCGAGGCGGTCGTACTCAGCGGCGCCGAGGTGCGCGCCTACCTGGAGTACTCGGCGAAGTACTTCCGGACCCTCGCCCCGGGCGCCCCGGTCGACCCGGCGGCGATCAGCGACCCGGCCGTGCCGGACTACAACTACGACGTCATCTCCGGCCTGGACTACGACATCGACATCTCCAAGCCGGTGGGCCAGCGCGTCACCCGCCTGGTGTTGTCCGGCACCGACACGCCGGTGCCGGACAACGCGCAGTTCGTGGTGGCGGTGAACAACTACCGGCGCAGTGGCGGCGGCAACTTCCCCGGCATCGTGAAGACCCAGGTCTACAACGAGCAGCAGGAGATCCGTCAGCTGCTGATCGACTGGGCGCAGGCCAGAGGCACCATCGACCCGGCGGACTTCTACCAGCCGAACTGGAGGCTGGTGCGCGAGGGCGTCCCGGTCTTCTGATCCCCGAACACCGGACGGGCCGTGGGGCAAATCGCCTGCGGCCCGTCCGGTCCGTGCCCGCCTCGACGCAACTGGTGGGCTAGGTCACCGTCGTTCGCGGCTGGTCACCCGACCCCCGATCTCCAGGCGTGGCCAGTCGGCAAGGTCCCGCAGCAGCTGCCGGTCGTGCGTGGCGACCACGACGGCGGCGCTCGTGCCGCGGATCGCGTTGGTCAGCTCGTCGACCAACGCTGACGACAGGTGGTTGGTCGGCTCGTCGAGCAGGATCAGGCCGGGCCGCCCGGCCAGCGCCAACGCCAGGTCGAGGCGCCGCTGCTGCCCCTGCGACATCCGTCCGACCGGCGTGCTCACCGCATCGGAGTCCAGCAGCCCGAGCGCCCCGAGCGGGACGGCGTCGCCGTCGCGGAGCGCCCAGCGGCCCACCAGCCGCCCCGCCTGGCGGGCGTAGACGTCGCGGGCGGTGAGGCCGGGGTCATGCTCGGCGGTCTCCTGGGTGATCAGGGCGACCCGTGCCTCCTTCGCCGTCCAGACGTGTCCGTCCGTGGGCTGGAGCGAACCGGCCAGCACCGCGAGCAGCGTGGACTTTCCGGCACCGTTCGATCCGGTGACCAGGAGCCGGTCGCCGCCGTCGAGGGTGAGGTCGACCGGACCGGCCAGCCGCCCGTCGACGGCGACGCCGTGCGCCCGCAGCTGCGGCGCACCCGGCCGGACGCTCAGGTCGGGCCACCGCAACGTCGGCGGTGGCTCCGGCACGTCGATCCGGTGCGCCTGCAGAGCATCCTGCTGCCGGTTCAGGGCCTGCACGACGCCCGGCGCGCGGGACTGGCGCTGGTGCTTGCCGGTCCCCTTGTCCGGCCGCCAGCCGGTGGAGAGCCGGTCACGGGCCTTGGACACCGCGTTCTGCAGCCGCCGGTGCTCGGCCTGCTGCTCTTCGTGCTCCTGCTCCCAGGACTCACGTTCGCGACGCCGGGCGTCCTGCCAGGCGTCATAGCCGCCGGCGTACAGACGCGGCGTCCCGTCGCGGGTCGGGTCGAGGTCGAGGAACCGGTCCGCGACGTCGCGAAGCAGCGCCCGGTCGTGGCTGACGACAGCGAGGCCGCCGTCGTGCTCACGCAGCCTGCGGGTCAGGAAGTCCAGCCCGTCGGCGTCGAGGTGGTTGGTCGGCTCGTCGAGCAGCAGCACGTCGTGTCGCGCGCCGAGCAGGCACGCCAGCCGTACCCGGTAGCGCTGCCCGACCGAGAGCATCGACAGCGCACGGCCGCGGTCCGTGCACGCGCCCAGGGCCTCAAGGGCGACATCGATGCGGCGCTCGGCGTCCCACGCGTCGAGCCGGGTGGCGGCGTCGAGCGCGGCGGCATAGCGGTCCTCGGCACCGGGAGCGCCCGCGGCCACGGCGAGGGACGCCTCGTCCAGCGCGGCGACGGCCGCGAGCGACGCGGCCAGCGCCTCGGACGTCAGGGTGCCGACGGTCTCACCAGCGCGGGCGGTCAGCTCCTGGCGGGCCAGGCCGATCGTGCCCACCCGGTGCACAGTGCCCTCGTCGGGCGAGATCAGGCCGGCGAGGACGTGCAGCAGCGTCGTCTTGCCGCGGCCGTTCTCGCCGACGACGGCGACTCGTGACCGGGCGGAGACAGTCACCGACACGTCGTTCAGAACACGGCGGGATCCGCGGACAACGGTGACGCCATTGGCGCGGACGTGTGCGACACCGCCCGCCGTGACGGGCAGGGACATGGTTTCGGAGGTCGGGGTTAGGTTCAACGGTGCTCCGCAGCTCGTGGTGGAGCCGGGCAGCAGCAAACGGCCGCCCGGCGGGAACCGGGACGGCGAGCGCGGATTCAGCAGAAAGGAAGCGCCGCCGTCAGCGGGCGGAGCGGACCTTCTGCGACCAGATACCTCGTGCCATGACGGCCACATTAGCAGCGGCGGCGCTTTCACCCGTCCGGGTTTGTTCGGTCGGGTGAGGTTGTCCGGCCCCCGACATCGGCTGGCTTGGGCGGGGGCCGGACACTACCCCTAAAGCATCCTAGGATCCTGGGTGAAAGGCGGTGCGCCGGCTCCCCACGCGTCGCCCCCCGGCTCGGCGCCAGGTCCGGGGGGCGACGCGGGCCGTTCCTCGACGGACCGGTCGGGGTCAGCCGGCCGGCAGCCGGTCCAGCAGCGCCAGCGCCGCCCGCACCGGGGCGCGGTGCAACGTCTCGTCGAAGCCGGCCCGCCCCTGGCAGAACCGGACGAACATCCGCCAGCCCGGCGGAGTGGCCAGCAACGCGTGGAAGACCCCCGGCCGCCGGGCGAACACGTCGAGCAGCCGGTGCCCGGCGCGCATCGACGGCACCAGGTCCCGGGTGACGGCGCGGTCGTAGCCGGCGAGGTCACCGGTGGCCACCGCCGCACCGGCCAACTCGCCGGAACGCAGCGCGTAGCTGATCCCCTCCCGGCTCCACGGCTCCAACAGCCCCGCCGCGTCGCCCGCGACCAGCACCCGCCCCCGACGCAGCGGGGAATCCTCGGCCCGGCAGCGGGTCAGGTGGCCGGAGTCGTGCGCCGGCTCCACCCCGGACAGGCCCAGCCGGTCGACGAACCCGCGCAGGTAGGCCCTGGTCCGTTCGCCCTCGCCCCGCGCCGCGATCACACCGACCGTCAGCCGGTCACCCTTCGGGAACACCCAGGCGTACGAGCCGGGCAGCGGACCCCAGTCCAGCAGCAGGCGGCCCCGCCAGCGGGCCTGTTCGTCGGGTGCAACGGGCAGCTCCAGCTCCAACCCCAGGTCGACCTGCCGGTGGCGGACCCCCACGTGCCGGGCGGTCACGCCCGAGGACCCGTCCGCCCCGATCACCGTCCGCGCGTGGACCGTGTCCCCGTCGGCCAGCCTGAGGCGTACGACGTCGGGGTCCTGCTCGACCGCGCGGACCGCGACGCGCTCGCGGACCTCGGCGCCGGCGGCGACCGCGGCGGCACGCAGCCGGTCGTCGAACTCCTCCCGGCGCACCATGGTCACCAGCGGACCGCCCGGATGGCGGCGGGTGAACCGACGTCGCCCGTCCCGGGTGAACGTCACCCGGTCGACCCGGTCGTGCGCGGGCACCTCGATCCGGCCGGCCACCGCCGCGAGCGAGGTGCCGATCAGACCGCCCCCGCAGGTCTTGTAGCGCGGGTGCGCGGCGCGCTCCACGACCAGGGTGCGCGCGCCCGCGCGGGCGGCGGCGTGGGCTGCGGAGAGCCCGGCGGGGCCGGCGCCGACGACGGCCAGATCCCAGACGATCACCGGGCAAGCCTAGGGCAGTCCGCGGCGGCCGGCGCGGCTGGCGCGGCCGGGGCAACCGCCCGATCGGGTCGGCATCTTCGGTCCCCCACCGGGTAACCGCGCGGCGTGACCGCCCGCCATGGGCGGGAAAGACGAAGGAGGAAAAGGCGATGCGGCAGGTGCAGCTGTCGGATGTCGAGGAGCAGGTGTACGACGCGGTCGCGGCGCTGGAGGCCCGGGGGCAGGTGCCGTATCCAGACCTGATCGCCGAGGAGGCAGGACTCACCGAGGAGCAGTTGCGCGCGCCGTTGCACCAACTCACGGAGAAGAACCTGTTGCACCGGGAGGACTCGCCGATGGCCGGGCTGGACTTCGGACCCCGGTTCTGCGCGCGCCAGATGGCGTGAGCCGCCGGGCGCGGCGTGATGGTTCGCCTCCCGGGGACCGGGGTAGCGCTCGGAGATGCCCGGTCACCGGTCCACGGGAGGCACGATGAGCACGGCGGGTACGCCGCCACCGGCCGACGCCACCGCGTCGCCGGACGACCGACGCCGCTGGCAGGCCCTCTCGGTGGGGCTGGTCGCCGCCTTCATGACGCTGCTCGACGTGAGCATCGTCAACGTCGCCGTCCCGTCGATGGACCGCGCCCTCGGGGCCTCCCCCAGCGATCTGCAGTGGGTGCTCTCCGGGTACGCCCTGACGTTCGGGCTGATACTGGTCTCCGCCGGCCGCTTCGGCGACGCTCGCGGCCGGCGTAACGCGTTCGTCTTCGGGATCGCCCTGTTCACGCTGGCCAGCGCGCTGGCCGGGCTGGCACCCTCCCCCACGTGGCTGATCGCGGCCCGACTGCTCCAGGGTGCCGCCGCCGGGGTGGTCAACCCACAGGTGACCGGGCTGATCCAGGAGCTCTTCCAGGGGCCCGAGCGGGGCCGCCCGTTCGGGCTGCTCGGGGCCACCATCGGCATCTCCACGGCCGTCGGCCCGCTGCTCGGCGGTCTGCTCATCGCCATCGGCGGGGAGGAGCACGGCTGGCGGTGGGTGTTCTTCGTCAACGTGCCGGTCGGCGTTCTCGCGGTGGTCCTCGGCTGGCGGCTGATCCCCACCCGTCCGGCCGGCCCACGGAACCACCGGCTGGACCCTGTCGGGGTGCTGCTGCTCGGCGTCGGCGTGCTGCTGGTACTGCTGCCGCTGGTACAGCAGGACTGGCGGGGCCCGACGAAGTGGCTACTCGTGCCGGCCGGGCTGCTCACCCTGGTCGGCTTCGGGGCATGGGAACGACGGTACGCCCGGCGCCAGGAACCCCTGTTCGACCTGCGACTGTTCGGCTTCCGGTCGTACGCCCTGGGTTCGCTGATCGCGCTGGTCTACTTCGGCGGGTTCACCGCGATCTTCTTCATCTTCACGCTCTACCTGCAGAACGGCCTCGGATACAGCGCGCTGGTCGCCGGCCTGGCCATCACCCCGTTCGCGCTGGGCTCGGCGGCGGCGTCCGCGCTCGGCGGCCGGATCGTCAACCGCTACGGTCGTCCCCTGGTCGCCGTCGGGCTGCTCACCGTGGTGGTCGGGCTCGTCGCGGTGGTGGTCGTGCTCGACCGGGCACCGAGCGGGGCCGCCGTGCCGTGGCTGACCGCGGCGCCGCTGCTGGTCGCCGGGCTGGGCAGCGGCCTGGTGATCGCGCCGAACCAGACCCTGACCCTGTCCCAGGTGCCGGTACGGCAGGCCGGCAGCGGCGCCGGCATGCTCCAGACCGGCCAGCGGATCGGTTCCGCCGCCGGGATCGCGGCCGTCGGCTCGCTCTTCTTCTCCTCGTTGGCCGCCAGCGGTGGAGACTTCTCGCTCGCCTTCCGGCACTCACTGCTGTTGGCTGCCGGGGTGATCACGCTCGCGCTGCTCGCGGCCCTGTTCGACGTCACCCTCGGCCATCGTCGCTGACCTGCCGGGCCATCCTCCTCGGCTACCGAGCCGCCGCCCGCTCTCGTCCCGGCGGGGTCGAATCGAATGCGTGGGATGTCGTACGGGCTTGCCTGGGCTCCGGCGAGGACGCCGCTGGCCGGCACCCGGGATCGGGTGCCGGCCAGCGAGGTTGTTCATCTGCTGCTGTCAGCTGTTCCAGTGCTTGGCGACGAGGTCGGCGGCCTGCTGCTCCCACTGCGCGTAGTGGTCGGGGTAGGCCGACACCTGCACGGTCTGGGCGGCCTTGGTCAGCGGCATGTCCTGCCAGCCGTCGACCTGCTTCAGACCCTTCAGGAACGCCGTCGTCGAGTACTCCGGGTCGGTGATCTGCTCGACCGTGCCCCAACCCGAGGACGGACGCTGCTGGAACAGACCCTGCGAGTCGTGGTCGTTACGGTCACCCAGATGACCCAGGTTCTCCAGCTTCGACTCCTGCAACGCCGTCGCGATCGACACCACGGCGGCCCGCTCGTCCATGCCGGCCTTCTTCGTCGCCGCGATGATCGCCTTCGTGTTGGCGACCTGCTCGTCCGACAGGTCGATCCGCGACTGCGCGCCCTGCACACCATGCGGGATCAGCTTGCCGGTGTCGACGGCCGGCTTGTCAGCCTGCACCGCCGCGACCGGCGCGGCGTCGACGGGGGTAGGGGTGTCGGTCAGCGGGCCAGCAGCCACACCACCAGCGAACGCGAGACCGGCGATACCAAGAACACTGTTACGAATGAACGAGTTCATGAGGACGCTCCATTCGGGGGTTGGCACCCACACACCCGAGGGGGATCGGCTCGTGCGGGATGCAAGCACCGTCCGGCGCTCAACAAACTGGGGATCTCCGGCGTCTCGCCGAAGGAAAGATCAGGCCGACCGTGTGGGTCGGAGAGGGGCTCTCGGACGGGGCGGGGGATGCCCTCACACCGGCCGGGACCATGTGTAACGACCGGCGGCCCGCCATCATTCCGGGGCCCGGCACAGACGCCGTGGCAGTCACCCACGTCCAGCGCCCACACCAACCTGCGGCGCGCCCTTACTCGGTCGTACGCATGGTGTAACGGCCCCGGGCCGGCCACGATTCCGCCCCCACGATGCCCCCGGTCACACCCCGAAACGGTCACCCGCCCCACCCGAGGCCCGATGCCACCCGCTGGGCCGACACCGCACCGGGACAACCACGACGAACCGAACAACAGGCGCACACGGACACGCAGGTGAGCGGGCTAGATCTTGGTACGAGACGGCCTTTGGAGGGGCGTATTCGTACCAAGATCTCGTAGGGGTGGGTCGGGTGCGGGCGGGATGGGGGCACCTGGTTTGGACACAGCCGGCGGTAACCGGCCGGCCCCGGTGGGACCGGCCGGCGGGCGTGACGCAGCCCGGCCGGCCCCTGGTGAGGACCGGCCGGACGGCGTCACGCGGGTGTCACCAGAGCTGGGAGACGACGTCCGCCGCCTGCTCCTCCCACTGCGCGTACGCGAACGGGTAGGCCGAGACCTGCACCGTCTGCGCGGCGGAGGTCAGCGGCAGGTTCTGCCAGCCGCCCACGTTCTTGAGCGCCTGGAAGAACGCCTGCGAGGCGTACTCGGGGTCGGTGATCTCGTCGGGCGAACCCCAACCCGACGACGGGCGCTGCTGGAACAGGCCCTGCGAGTCGTGGTCGTTGTACGCGCCCAGGTGGCCGAGGTTGTAGAGCTTCGACTCCTGTAGCGAGGTGGCGATGCCGATGACGGCACCCCGCTCACCCACGCCGGTGTCCTTGGCCTCCTGGATGATGGCCTTGGCGTTGGCGAGCTGCGCGTCGTCGAGCGGAACGCGCGACTGGGCGCCCTGCACGCCGTGCGGGATGAGCTCCTCGCGACTGGGCTTGTCGGCGGCCGGCTTGGTGGTGGTGCCACCCGTCGTCAGGGCCGACTCCTCGGCTGCTCCTGGCCTGCCCATGCCGGTGGCCTGCTCGATCGCCGCCACGGCACCCTCGTGGGGTGTGGTCGTGACCGGGGCGGCGACGGCCGTCGGTGCCAAGGCGAGGCCACCGAGGGCGGCGACACCCACCACGCTCAGCGCGATCTTGCGTTTCGGGTCCTTCGAGTCCTTCGCGATGGCCGGGAGCCATCGAGTGAAGTCGTACTTCACGATGGTTGCCCTTTCGGTCAGGCGAAGCGCTCCCTGGATGAGCACTCCTCGGGGGAAACTGCCGCGCCGGACGGGGTTTCGGTTCCGGCGATACGGGGGACACAACCAGCCTGACCTGTCGGTCATTCCGGATATGACCCGGTCCCGGCGGGCTGCGACCCAGGTCACTCGACGGTCGGGACGCGGCACCCCGGAAGCCCCAGTCCCGCCGGTCCGGTCGTTCAGGCGTGCGGAGCGCCGAACCGGACCAGGACGTGCCAGAGCTGCTTGAGGTGCTGGAGGGTGACCGCCGTCGGCCCACGGTCGGCCCAGCGGGACGGTTCGGTGACCACCGAGACCGCCGCACGGCCGATCAGGGCGGCGTCGACCGGTTCGCCCGGCCGGGCGAACTCGGCGTGCACCCGGGCGGCCAGCGGCGGGATGTCCGGCCCCCGGAACTCGGCGTCGATCCGGTCGACGGGAAGCGTGAACCCGGCGTGCCAGCGCAGGGCGAAGCCGTGCCGGCGGGCGAGTGCGACGAGCGTCGCCCCGGACCCCGTGCCCCGGAAGGACGGGTCGACGACCATCGCCTCCACGTCCCGGGCGAGGCTCAGCTCGCCGTGCACCTGCGCCTCGATGTAGTCGTCGAGCGCGCGACCCGCCGCGCCGGGTGCCCACACGGTGTCCGCACGGCGACGCAGCAACGTCCGGGCCAGGGCCACGACGTCGCCCGGCACGCCGAGGCTGACCCCGGTGCCGTCGGTCGCGGCCAGCAGCGCCGCCAGCACCGGCTCGAAGACGTCGACGGTGCCGGTGTCCCTGGGGCCGAGATGGCTGTCGCCGAAGCAGAACGTCGCCCGTGCGAGCACCTGCGGACGCAGCCGCAGGTGGCAGGAGCCGAACCGGGGGCAGGCACCGTCCGGATGGTCGAGCAGGTTCAGGCCGCCGTACTTCGGCCGGTCGCCGGGGCGTACGCCGGGTGTCTGGTAGGCGCCGCCGAAGAGCACCTTCTCCCAGCGGTCCCGGTCGCCGCCGGGAAAGGCGGTCAGCCCGCCGTTGGAGATGCCGGTCTCGAACTGGCTGCGGTAGACGCCCTCGGCGGCGAGGGCGTCGACGACCGTACGCCCGTCGGCGAGCAGCCGGTCGGGGTGGAAGTTGAGGGTGAGCCGGCCGTGCCGGCCGACCGCCGCGATCAGCCGCTCCGGTCGGTGGGTGACGCCCGAGCCGGCGAACGCCCGGGCGATGGCGGCCAGGGCGGCGGGACGGTCGCGCAGCGCCGTCGCGCGGACGTGCGCGAGGGCGGCGTGCTGGGCGGGGGTGAGTGCCTGCGCCGCGGGTACGGCGGCAGGTTCGGTAGCGGGTCGCACAGCGACGAATCTCCCCCAGGCACAGGCCGGGACGCATTCCGTTTTCGGCGACAGTGGGCATCATGGCCATGGGCGGCCGGTGGGCCGGCGTCGGGACCGGCGACTACAGTCAGACGCCAAGTGAAAGACGACGAATGACTGGTGGTGCCGTGGTCGCGCAGGTGGCGCTGGGAGACCACGTCCGCTGCCGGATGGTGCGTCGTCCAGGCGACCTGGTGCGCGGCACCGGGTTCTCCGGCACCATGGGAGAGCCGGCATGACCGGGGTGCGACACGCGGAGACGGCTGACTCCTTCGTACACGAGGGGCTCTTCTACCGCGATCCGGACGGCCTGCTCGCGGGTACCGTGCCGTTCGTCACCGGCGGGCTCGCCGCCGGGGAGCCCGTGCTGGTCGCGATGCCCGGTGCCAACCTGCGGCTGGTCCGCGCCACGGTCGGTCCCACGGACGCGGTGCGCTGGGCCGACATGACGCAGGCCGGCCGGAACCCGGGCCGGATCATCCCCTGGGTGCTGCAGGCGTTCATCGAGCAGCACGCCGGCCGCCGGGTGCGGATCATCGGCGAGCCGATCTGGGCCGGGCGCAGCGCGACGGAGTATCCGGCGTGCGCCCAGCACGAGGCGCTGATCAACATGGCGTTCGCCGGCCGCGACGCGACCATCCTCTGCCCGTACGACGCCGGGCGGCTCGACGCCGACGTGCTGGCCGACGCGTGCGCCACGCACCCGGTCCTCGTCGACGACGCCGGGCGACGCCCGAGCGCGCAGTACGCCCCGGCGGAGGTGGTCGCCCGCTACAACACGCCCCTGTCGACCCCGACTGAGCCGGTTTCGGCGCTGGCCTACCGGTTCGACAGTCTGCCGGCCGTGCGCCGGTTCGTGACCGGGCACGGCCAGGCCGTGGGGCTGGACGAGGACCGGCTGGCCGACCTGCGGATCGCGGTGACCGAACTGGCGGCGAACAGCGTCGCGCACGCCGCCGGCAGCGGGGTGCTGCGCGTGTGGCACACCGCCGAGCACCTGGTCTGCGAGATCCAGGACGACGGCTGGCTGGCCGACCCGCTGGCCGGGCGGCTGGCCCCGGCCACGGACGGCATCGGTGGCCGTGGGCTGGTGATCGTCCAGGCGCTGTGCGACCTGGTCCGCGTGCACAGCACGGCCGCCGGAACGACCATCCGGCTGTACGTGCGGCGCCAGGCCTGACCGTGCCCCGGACCGACGTTGACCGGTCCGGGGCACCGCGCGGCTGCGGGTACGGGTCAGTGCCCGCGGGCCAGCCACTCGTCGAGGTGGGGAGCCTCCGCGCCCACCGTGCTGCTCTCCCCGTGCCCGGTGTGCACGACCGTCTCCGGCGGGAGGGTGAGCAGCCGGTCCCGGATCGAGGCGACGATCGTGCCGAAGTCGCTGTACGAGCGTCCCGTCGCCCCCGGCCCGCCGGCGAAGAGGGTGTCGCCGGTGAACACCACGCCGAGCTGCGGCGCGTGGAAGCTGCACGCGCCGGGGCTGTGGCCGGGCGTGTGCAACACGGTCAGCGTGGTGCCGGCCACCTCGACGGTCTGCCCGTCGCGCAGCTCCCCGCCCGGTGCCTCGTCGGGGTGCACCATGTCCCACAGCACCCGGTCAGCGGGGTGCAGCAGCACCGGCGCGCCGGTGGCCCGGGCCAACTCCGGGGCCACCCGGACGTGGTCGTCGTGCGCGTGGGTGGCGAGAATCGCCCGGACCCGCCGGTCGCCGACAGTGGCCAGGATCGCCTCGACGTCGTGCGGGGCGTCGACGACGACGCACTCGGCGTCGTCGCCGATCACCCACACGTTGTTGTCCACCTCGAAGGTCTGGCCGTCGAGGGAGAACGTGCCGGAGGTGACGGCGTGGTCGACCCGGGCCGCCGTCACAGGACCACCACCGAACGCAGCACGTCGCCGCGGTGCATCCGGGCGAACGCCTCCTCGACCTGGTCCAGGGCGATCTCCTCGGTGACGAAGGCGTCGAGGTCGAGCCGGCCCTGCAGGTAGAGCTCGGTGAGCATCGGGAAGTCCCGGCTGGGCAGGCAGTCGCCGTACCAGCTCGACTTCAGCGAGCCGCCGCGGCCGAAGACGTCGAGCAGCGGCACGTCGACGGTCATCTCCGGGGTCGGCACGCCGACCAGCACGACGGTGCCGGCCAGGTCGCGGGCGTAGAAGGCCTGCTTCCAGGTTTCGGGGCGGCCGACCGCGTCGATCACCACGTCGGCGCCGAAGCCGCCGGTGGCGGCGCGGATCGCCTCGACCGGGTCGTCCTGCCTGGCGTTGACCGTGTGGGTGGCGCCGAACTTGCGCGCCCAGTCGAGCTTGCGGGGGTCGGTGTCCACCGCGATGATCGTCGTCGCGCCGGCCAGCGCGGCGCCGGCGACGGCCGCGTCGCCGACACCGCCACAGCCGATCACGGCCACCGAGTCACCCCGGGTGACCCCGCCGGTGTTCATGGCGGCGCCGAGACCGGCCATCACGCCGCAGCCGAGCAGCCCGACGGCGGCGGGCCGGGCCGCCGGGTCGACCTTGGTGCACTGACCGGCGTGGACCAGGGTCTTCTCCGCGAAGGCGCCGATGCCCAGCGCCGGCGTGAGCTCGGTGCCGTCGGTGAGGGTCATCTTCTGCGCCGCGTTGTGGGTGGCGAAGCAGTACCACGGCCGGCCCCGGCGGCAGGCCCGGCACACCCCGCAGACAGCCCGCCAGTTGAGCACCACGAAGTCGCCCGGCGCGACGGCGTCCACCCCCTGCCCGACCTGCTCGACCACACCGGCCGCCTCGTGCCCGAGCAGGAACGGGTAGTCGTCGTTGATGCCGCCCTCCCGGTAGTGCAGGTCGGTGTGGCAGACCCCGCAGGACTGGATCCGCACGATCGCCTCGCCCGGACCCGGATCCGGCAGCACGATCGTGGTCACCTCGACCGGCGCGCCCTTGCTGCGGGAGATGACTCCCCTGACCTGCTGGCTCACGGTTCCTCCTGCTCCAGGCCGACGCGTCGCGCCGCCGTCCGTCGGTGCGCTGACACGGCACCTCGATCATGTTCCTCGGGCGAACCTACCCCGATCGTCGCGGACGACCCGGGGCCGGCGGGCGGTTATCCCGGGCGGCGAGGGGTAGGCGGGGGCACGGTTCGACGGTCGGACGGGAGTGCGCCAAATGAAGATCAGCCATCTGCCGCTGCGGGTCAGTATCGGCGCGTTCGTCCTCAACTCGGGGATCGGCAAGCGGTCGCTGGAGGGCGAGGCCGCGCAGGGCGTGCACGGAATGGCCGTCGGCGCCGTCCCGCAACTCCGGCAGCTCGACCCGGACCGGTTCGCCCGGCTGCTCTCCCGGGCCGAGATCGCCCTGGGCGCCACGCTGCTCGCACCGTTCGTCCCGTCGGCGCTGGCCGGTCTGGGGCTGGCCGCATTCGGCGCGGGCCTCGTGCAGCTCTACCTCAAGACACCGGGGATGCGCGAGCCGGGCAGCCTCCGGCCCACGCAGCAGGGCATCGGCCTGGCCAAGGACGTCTGGCTGCTCGGTGCCGGCCTGACCCTGGTGCTGGACGACCTCACCCACGGCCGCCACCGCCGCTGAGTTCCCGGGCCGGCCGGGCCGGGTTCCACCGCGGCCGGGTCGGGGACCGCCGTCGGCGGGTTCGGGCGGGCGTCGCGGGTGGTCAGGCGGGCGTGGCGGCAGGGTCAGGCGGGCGTCGCGGCGACGGGCGTACGCGCGGCGATCTCGCGGCGGGCCGCGTTGCGGTAGCGCAGCACCTGGACCGCGCCGAGTGCCCACAGGACGTACTGCACGGCGAAGGCCCACCGGAAGGCGGTCAGGTCCGGGGCGGCCTGACCTGCGGGAGTGGCCAGATCGAGCACCACACCGACGGCCAGCACCAGCACGATCGAGGCGACGAAGCCGCCGACGTTGACGACGCCGGTGGCGCTGCCGATCCGGTTGACCGGGTTGAAGCTACGCGCGTAGTCGAACCCGATGAGGGAGGCCGGGCCGTTGACCGCCAGCACCAGCACCAGCGTGACCAGCAGCCAGCCCGGCGCGCGTCCCGGCCAGGCGAGCACGACCGCCCAGACGACGGCGGTGGCGCCGGTGATCGCGAAGACCAGCACCGAGCGGTGGAACGGGTGCCGGGCACAGAAGTGCGCGATCATCGGCCCGGTCAGCAGCATGGCGGCGGTCATCAGGGTGAGCAGTGACGCCGCTGTGGTCGGGCTGAGCCCCTGCCCCTGCACCAGGAACGGGTACCCCCAGAGCAGGGCGAACACCGCGCCGGAGAACTGGGTGACGAAATGCGTCCAGAGCCCCAGCCGGGTGCCCGGCTGGGCCCACGCGGCGGCGAGTTCCCGGCGGACGTCGGCGAGAGTGGGCGCCGCGCCGGTGGGGACCTGCCCGCCCGGGGTGTCCCGGACGGCGACGACGACCATCAGCAGCGTGGTCGCACCCACCGCCGCAGCGGTGAGGAAGGCGGGGGTCCAGCCCGCCCAGTGCAGCAACGCCACCAGCGGCACGGCGCCGAGGAGCGCCCCGAACTGGCCGAGCGTGCCGGTGAGCTGGGTCATCATCGGGTAGCGCCGGCCCGGGAACCACACCGCCACGAGCCGCAGCACGCTGATGAAGGTCATCGCGTCGCCGAGCCCGATCAGCACCCGGGCGGCGATGGCGAGGGGCACGTCGGTGGCGAGGGCGAAGCAGAGCTGACCGGCGACCATCAACACGCCGCCAAGGATGAGCAGCCGGCGGGATCCGAACCGGTCGAGCAGCACGCCGACCGGGACCTGCATCGCCGCGTACACGGCGAGCTGGGCGACGGAGAAGGTGGCCAGCGCCGAGGCGTTGACGTCGAAACGGTGCGCCGCGTCGACGCCGGTGACACCGAGCGAGCTGCGGTGGAAGATGGCGGCCACGTACGCGGCCACGGCCACGCCCCAGACGAGCCCGCCTGCCGACCGGCGCGAGGCGACCGGCGCGGTCAGCACCGTCACCGTAGGGCCCGCAGCACGGCCGCGGCATTGTCGATGTGCGCGGCGACGGCGGCGAGCCAGCGCCCGGGGTCGTCGGAGTCGAGCGCAGCGAGCTGGTCGGCGTGCTCGGTGAGCGCCATCTCGGCCCAGCCGGGCGAGAGCCGGAAGCTGGCCTCCCCCATTCGCAGCTGCCGGTCGCGCAGTCGCTGGTACAGCTCGGCGAGGATCTCGTTGCCGGCCGCGTCCACCACGGTGGCGTGGAACGCCCGGTCGGCCTGCATCAGCGCGGTCAGGTCGCCGGCGGCGTGCGCGTCGCGCATCTCGGCCAGCCGGGCGGCGAGGTCGCCCCGCAGCGCCGCGCGCCGAGGCCAGACCTGCTCGGCGGCGTGCAGCTCGACCAGCCGCCGTGCCTCGATGACGTCGGTGATCTCGCGGGCGGAGACCGGGCGGATCAACGCGCCCCGTTTGGGATAGAGCCGAACCAGCCCCTCCGCCTCCAGGCGCAGCAGCGCCTCCCGCACCGGGGTACGGGAGACCCCGGTGGCTTCGGCGATCTCCCCCTCGCTGACCAGCGACCCGCCCGGATGGATCTGCTCCAGGATCTCGCGCTTGAGGTGCCGGTAGGCGCGTTCGGCGGCCGAAAGGGTGGCCGTCCGGCCCGGCGGGGAGGGATGCGTCATGTATCTATGGTGCGTTTCCCCACCTCATCGCCCCGCCGCGCCCCCGCCCGGGGTGGCGCGCGCCACGCGCGGCCGGCACGACCGGAGAGGCGGCACGGTCAGTGCGGACGCAGAGTCAACAATCCGTCGCCGTCGGCGGCGAACCCGGACGCGAACTGCGGGCCGAAGCCGTCGAGCAATTCGCCCAGCCAGCGGGCGTCGCCAGGCGCGGCCCGCTCCAGCCGCATCCGGCGCATCCGCATCGGAGCCGCGCGCAGTCGCCGCAGTGCCCCGGTAGCCGCGTCGACGGTCGGCAGCCAGAGCAGCCGAAGCTCCGGCCGGTACGCCTCCTGTCCGCTGATCCCCTCGTAGTCGTCGACCAGGTCGCCGCAGCCGTAGAGGATCAGCCGATCCCGGTACACCTCGACGGGGCGCGGATGGTGCGACGAGTGGCCATGCACCACGTCCACGCCGGCGTCGACCAGCCGGTGGGCGAACTCGACGTGCCCGGGCGGCACCTCGTACCCCCAGTTGGTGCCCCAGTGCACGGAGACCAGCACCCGGTCCCCCGGCCCGGCCACGGCGGCGATCCGCCCGGCCAGCGCGTCGGCTGAGGCGGCCGAGGCCTCCGGCAGGTACGCCAGCCCGGGCCCGCCGGCGGTGGCCGCCCAGGACGGGGGCACCCCGCTGGACGGCGTGGCCACCGACCAGACCAGCAGTTGGCGGCCCGGGCCGAGCGGCACCCGGGCGGGCGCCCAAGCCGCCGCCGCGTCCCGGCCGGCCCCGGCGGTGGCGATGCCGGCGCCGACGAGGGCGTCGAGGGTGTCGGTGAGCCCGACCGGGCCGAAGTCGAGGCTGTGGTTGTTCGCCAGCGCGCAGACGTCGAGCCGGGCCTCGGTGAGGCAGGCCAGGTTGCCCGGCTGCATCCGGTAGTGGATCGCCTTGGCCGGGGCGGGCTCACCCCGGCCGGTCACCGCGGTCTCCAGGTTGACGAGGCGCACGTCGGGCCGGAGCGCACCGAGCAGGTCGAGCGCCTCGCCCCACGGCCAGGCCGGGGGCACCGGGCTCGGGACCGGCCCACTGGCGGCCCGGGCGAGGTCGACGTAGTCGCGGGCGTCGCGTACCGCCGGTTCGCGCAGCTCGGGCGGGCCCGGCGCGGGCAGGATCGCATCCACGCCCCGGCCGGTCATCACGTCGCCGCCGAGCAAGAGGGTCACGTCGGGCATCCGACCGCTTTCCCCGCCGGGCCGCCCGTTCACCTCCCGCCGACCGGGCGCCGTCGCGTCGCCGACCGGGCGCCGTCGCCAGGCGCGGCGACGACCGGGCGAAGCGGCGCGACCGGTCAGCCGGTCCCGGCGACCGCCGGCCGGTCGCCGGCGGCATCGCGGGGCGGGACACCGCCGCCGGGCTCCTCGACGCCGTTGCCGGGCACGGCGGCGTCCGTACCGGCCTCGGCCCAGAAGTCGACGAGCAGACGGTGGAACTCCCCGGCGCACTCGATCTGCGGCATGTGCCCGCAGTCTTCGAACAGGTGGGTACGGGCCCTGGGCAGCCGCGCCCGGGCGGCGTCGAGGTGCACCGCCGGCAGGATCAGGTCCCGGTCGCCCCAGACGACCAGGGTGGGTACGTCGAGCCGCTCCACCTCGGCCAGCAGTTCCTCCCGCCACTGCGGGCTCACGCCGCGGAAGGTGCCGAGGCTGCGCGCGGTCTCCAGCATCACCCGGGCGGCGTACGGCTGTCGGGCGACCGCCAGGGCGTGGGCGACGCGTTCGGCGGTGGCGAAGGCCGGGTCGTGGAAAAGGGACAGCTCGGCGCGGCGGGCGGCCCATCTGGTGGGCCGCAGCAGCAGCCGAGCCAGCGGGCGCAACGCCAACAGCCGCAGCGCGACGGTCACCTCCCGGCCGAAGCCGGCGCTGTTTGCCAGCGTCAGGCTGGCCACCCGGGCCGGCTCGGACGCCGCGAGGCGCATGGCGACCGCGCCGCCGAGGGAGTTGCCGACCACGTGCGCAGGCCGGTCGACGCCGACGGCGTCGAGGTAGTGGGCGGCGAAGTCGGCCAGCGCCGGCAGAGTGCAGGGCCGGGCCATCGGCAGCGAACCGCCGTAGCCGGGCAGGTCGACGCTGTGCACCCGGAACCGCTCGGCGAGCAGCTCGTGCAGCTCGGTGAAGTCGCGCAGGGTTCGGCCGATGCCGTGCAGCAGCAGCACCGGGGGCCCGTCGCCGTCGACGCGGTGGCACACCCGCCGGCCGTCCACGGTGACGTGCCGGGGTCGACGCCCGGCCGGGGCGCTCACGCCGGCTCCCCGGCCGGATCGGCCCCGGCGGCCGGCTCGGGCTGCCGCTGCGGCGGGCCGGGCGGCGCGGTGCCGGCGCGGCGGGCAGGGGCACCCGCGACGCGGTTCATCCCGAAGGCCAGCACCCGGCCGTACGACGCGGGTGCCACCCGGGCCAGCAGGTCGGGCAGCTTCGCCGACCAGCCGATCAGCACCCGGCCCCGGCGGCGCCGCACGCCGCGCAGGATCACCTCGGCGGCCCTGGCGGGGTCGATGGTGAGCAGCTTCTCGAACTGCCGGCGGCCGGTCTCGAACTCCTCGGCGGGAACACCGCCGCCCACCCGGGCGTTCTGCGCGATCCGGGTCCGGATCCCGCCCGGATGCACCACGGTCACCCCGATCCCGTCGTCGGCCAGCTCGTGGCGCAGCGCCTCGGTGAAGCCGCGCACGGCGAACTTGCTGGCCGCGTAGGCGGCCTGCCCGGCCGGGGCGAGGATCCCGAAGAGACTGGAGACGTTGACCAGGTGCGCGCCCGGTTCGACCCGCAGGGTGGGCAGCAGCACGTGGGTCAGCTGCACCACGGCCCGGAAGTTGACGTCGACGACCCAGCTGAACTCGTCCAGGCTCACCTGGTCGAACCGGCCACCCAGCGCCACGCCGGCGTTGTTGACCAGCAGCCGGACCACCGGGTGCCGCTGCCGGATCTCCTCGGCCACCCTCGCGGTGGCGGCGGCGTCGGCCAGGTCGACCAGGTAGGTGGCGAGCTGCCGGTCGGGATACGCGACGCGCAACGCCGCGACGACGGCGTCGAGCCGCCCGGCGTCCCGGTCGACCAGCACCAGGTCGCTGCCCCGGCGGGCAAGCCCGTGGGCGAGGGCCTCCCCGATCCCGCTGGCGGCGCCGGTGACCACGGCCGTACCGCCGGTGAAGACGAACCTACGCACGGACGGTCCTCCTTTCCGGTGTGCCGGCACGGGAGAACCGCACACCGGGGTCGGTGAGCCGGCCGTGCCGCATCAGCAGGGCGTCCCGGGGATAGTTCTGGTGCAGCCGCCACGGCGCCCGGGCGCCCTGCCTGGGCAGGACGTCGACGCTGCGCAGCACGTAGCCGGCCGCCAGGTCGATGATGGGAACCAGCTCGCCGTCGGGCGGCGGCAGCGGGGTGACGACCTGATGGCCGGTGCGGTCCAGATGGTGCAGCAGCCGGCAGACGTAGGTGGCGACCAGGTCGGATTTCAACGTCCACGAGGCGTTGGTGTAGCCGATGGTCATCGCGAAGTTCGGCACCCCGGAGAGCATCATGCCCTTGTAGGCGACGGTGCGGGGCAACTCCACCTCGGCGCCGTCCACGCTCAGCGTCATGCCGCCGAGGGCGAGCAGGTTGAGCCCGGTGGCGGTGACCACGACGTCGGCCGCCAACTCCTCGCCGGAGGAGAGCCGGACGCCACGCTCGGTGAAGGTGTCGATGGTGTCGGTGACCACCGACGCCCTCCCCCGTGCCAG